>NZ_JBEYVB010000002.1:0-694373 GCF_040643815.1 Micromonospora sp. NPDC047074 | reverse complement strand
CCTCGGCCTCGAACCCGGCCGCAGCCTCCAAGAACTCCAACACCGCATCCTCGAACACGACACCAAAATCCAAATCCCCGCACTCGCCAGCTGAACCCACCCGTGCTTCTCGCACCGCCGCGACGACCCCGGGACAGCATGGGCGCACGGCTGATCGACACCGGGCCAGGCAGCTCCGCCACGCGTCCACCGTCAAACACAAGATCGTGCTCGATGCTGGATCGAGTGGCATCAGTCGACAGAGAGGCCACTCGATCCAGGATCGAGCACGATCTTGCACCGCGGGGTGGGCGGTGAGGGCCACGCGCGGGTGGGCGGTGAGGGCCACGCGCGGGTGGGCGGTGAGGGCCAGGCGCGGGGCAGGCGTCGTTCCTGGACCCGGGGGTGTTCGGTCGTACCGCCTGGGTGCCTCGAGCACTTCAGGCGCGGCAGCTTCCGGCGGCCGGTGAGCCGTCGGAAACTGCCGCGCCTGAAGTGCGTCGCCACCACGCCGGGGCACGGGGTGGCCGGGTGTGCCGCCTACCGGTGCCGCAGCAGCACCGGCAACGACGCCACGTCGTTCGCCATGAACGAGCGCAGCGGCTGGATCTCCTCCGGCGACACGGCCAGCGCGAGGTTCGGGAACCTCTCGAACAGCGCCGGCACCGCCACCGCCGCCTCCAGCCTGGCCAGGCGGGCGCCGGGGCAGAAGTGCGGGCCCGCCCCGAACGCGAGGTGCTCCTTGTTCTCCCGATCGATGTCGAACACGCCCGGGTTCTCGTGCACGGCCGGGTCGCGGCCGTGCGCCAGGTAGCTGATGAGGATGGCGTCGCCCGCCCGGATGACGATCCCCTCGCCGAGGTCGATGTCCTCCTTCGCCCAGCGCATCGGCAGCGCCGCCACCGGGCAGTGCGCCCGCAGCGCCTCCTCGACCGCCTCCGGCCAGCGGGCCGGGTCCGCCCGCAGGGCCGCCAGCTGGTCCGGGTTGGCGAGCAGCTCACGGACCGTGTGGTCGATCAGGGTCACGGTCGTCTGGCTGCCGCCGCCGATGAGCAGCAGCAGCATGTCGACCAGCTCCTGCTCGCTGAGCGGCTCCTCACCCTCCACCCGGGCCGCCATCAGGAAGCTCGTCAGGTCGTCCGAGGGCTCGCGGCGCTTCAGGTCGATCAGCGTACGCATGGCGACGTTCATGTCGACGTAGACCGCGGCCGACTCCTCCTCCGGCACGTTGTCGGTGTTCAGCACCACGCGCAGGATGCGCAGCACCTCGGGCCGCAGGTCGTCCGGCACCCCGAACAGGTCGCAGATCACCCTGGTCGGCAGTTGCTGGGAGTAGGTGAGGTGCAGGTCGACCGGCTCGTCCGACGGGGCCGTGGCCAGGTCGTCGAGGAGCCGGCGGGCGACGAGCTCCACGTGCGGGCGCATCGCGTCGATCCGCTTCGGGGTCAGCGCCGGGGCCACGAGCTGCCGCAGGCGCTGGTGCTCGCGGCCCTCCGCCGTGGACATGGACTGGACGTCCACCCACGGCGCCAGCCACTTGATCTCGCCGGGGGTGTAGCTGGGCACGTTCTTCATGACGTTGCGGGAGACCCCGGGGTGGGTCAGCAGGCGCCGGACCACGTCCCCGCGGGTGATCGACCAGGCCAACATGCCTTCCGGTAGCTCGACGGCCACCGCGGGGCCGGCCGCGCGGAACTCGTCGATCTGCGCGTACAGGCACTTGCCGCCGCGGCTGTCGATCTGGGCGGTGGGGGCAGCGCTGAAGTCGACCATAGTGCGCCTCCTACGATGTTGAGGGAACAAGAGAAAGGTAAGCGTCGATCGGGAACTGTCGGGTAACAGATTTCTCGCACCCGCCACGAATCCGACTGGACAAAGGCGCAAATCATTGCGATAGACCGGCGATCCACCCTATCGTCCTTGCCACGACACTCGTCAGGGAGCGGCGATCCCGCCCTACTCGTCGAATTCCGCGACAAACCATTATGTGAAACGCGTGTGCGGAGGCAGAGAACATGGACAGGATTCGCCGGGTCGGCGTCGTCGGGTGCGGGGTCATGGGCGCCGGGATCGCCGAGACCTGCGCGCGGGCCGGATTGGACGTGCTCGTCGCGGTGTCGCGGCCCGCCTCCTTCGCGCCAGGGCTGGCGCGGCTGACCACGTCGCTCGACCGGGCGGTGGACAGGGGCAAGCTGAGCGAGGCGGACCGGGACGCGGCGCTGGCCCGGGTGACCCTCACCGCCGACCTGGCCGACTTCGCCGACCGGCAGTTGGTGATCGAGGCCGCACCGGAGCAGGAGTCGGTCAAGCTCGACGTGTTCGCCACCCTCGACAAGGTCGTCGAGGACGAGGAGGCGATCCTCGGCTCGTGCACGTCGTCCTTCCCGATCGTGCAGCTCGGTGGCGTCACCAACCGGCCCGAGAAGGTGGTGGGGATCCACTTCTTCAATCCCGCCACGGTTCTCCCGCTCGTGGAGGTGGTCGGCTCGGTCCGCACCGATCCGCGCACCGTCGACACGGTCGACGCCTTCGTCACCGAGGTGCTCGGCAAGCAGGTCGTCCGCGCCAAGGACCGGGCGGGCTTCGTGGTGAACGCGCTGCTGATCCCGTACCTGATCTCGGCCGTCCGGATGGTGGAGTCCGGGATGGCGTCGATCACCGACATCGACAAGGCGATGACGCTCGGCTGCGCGCACCCGATGGGACCGCTCCGCCTCATCGACCTGATCGGGCTCGACATCGTGGCCGCCGCCGGCGAGTCGCTCTACAAGGAGTTCCGGGAGCCGCTCTACTCCCCGCCGCCGCTGCTCGCCCGCATGGTCGCCGGTGGCCTGCTCGGCAAGAAGTCCGGCCGGGGCTTCTACGAGTACGGGAGATGACCACGTACGAGCGGCTGACGGCGCTGCTGGCGTCCCACGGCGCGAGGTTCCGCCTCATCCCGCACGAACCGCAGGGCGTCACCTCCCCGGCCAGCCGGCTGCGCGGCCATCCGCTGTCCCAGGCGGCGAAGTGCATCGTCGCGCGGGTGAAGCACGGCAAGAAGGTGAACCGCTTCGTGCTGGCCGTCGTCCCCGGCGACCGGCTGGTGGCGCTCGACGCGTTACGGGAGCTGTGGGGCGGCACCTACGCGTCGTTCGCGACCCGGGAGACGGCCGAGGAACTGTCCGGCTGCGTCAGCGGCACCATCATCCCGTTCAGCTTCCGCGACGACCTGGAACTCGTGGTGGACCCCCGGCTGCTGGACGAACCGCAGATCTACTTCAACGCCGCCCGGCTCGACATGTCGATCGCCCTGGACACGCGGGACTACGTACGCCTGGCCCGGCCGAGGATCGCGGACGTCGCCGGGGCGTCCCTCGCGGAGGTGAGCTGAACCATGGACCTCGTCGACCGGCTGCACCGCGTCCTCGCCGACGCCAAGTACCTCTCCCTGTCCACCGTGTCGGCCGAACGCCAGCCGTGGACGTCGGTGCTCCAGTACGCGTGGCTGCCCGACCCGCTGCGCTTCCTGTTCGGCTCCGCGACACAGTCCCGGCACAGCAGGCACGTGGCGGCCCGCCCGACGGTGAGCGGCGCCCTGTTCGTCACCGGCGACGGTGGGCTCACCGAGGTCGACGGCGCCCAGTTCACCGGCACCTGCCGGGAGTTGACCGCCGACGAGGTGCGCACGCACCACGGCGTGTTCTACGACGCCCTGCTGCCGGACGACGCGAGCCGGGCGGAGTACACGCTGCCCGTGTCCGCCCTGCTGCCGCCGGCGGAGCACCGGATCTACCAGATCACGGTCGACCGCGTGTGGCTCGTCGACACCAGCACCTGGATCGAGGACCGGATCGACCGCCGGATCGAGGTGGACCTGCCCTGACGGGTGGGTCCACCTCGACGCCGGGGGTCACCCGAGGATCGTCGCCCAGAACACCGCCTCGTACGCGTGCACCATCCGCGCCGCGCGCAGCACCTCCGCCGGGTCGTCGCCCGTGGCCAGGCCGGTCGACACCACCTCGGCCGCCTGCTCCAGCACCTCGTCGGGCGTCTCGGCGAAGTAGCGGAAGTGGGCGACCGCCACGTCGGAGAACCCGTACCGCGCCTGGAGCGCGTCGGCCACCCGGGCGTAGAACCCGCCGGACTCCTCGACGTTGACCAGGAGCGCCAGCGGGATCGCCGCGCGCGGCCCGAACACGGCGGTCCGGACGATGAAGTTCGGGTACGCCTGGGCGAGCGGCCGGGGCTCGTGCGCCCGCAGCTCCTTCTCCCCCAGGCCCACCGCGGCCGCGAAGTCCGGCAGCAGCCGCAGCGCCTCCTCCTCGGCCCCCGCCATCGCCAGGAACAACGGCTCGGGGAAGCGCGCCGCCAGGAACGCGAAACTGCTCCGGTCGCTGGACACCAGGTGGTGCAGCTCGCCGGCCAGGGCGGCCAGCCGGTCGACCGACACCTCACCGCGTTCCAACTGCTCCAGGAACCGGTTGGGCGCCAACTCCAACGACTGCCGGCCCTGTGCCACCAGCTCTGCGACGTACCCGTCCACTGGTCACCTCCTGATCTTTCGGTGCTGATTCGGGCGGGTCGCCGGCCCCGGTACGGGCTCGGCGATCCACGGCCCCTCGATGGACGCGTCGAGCACGCCCTCTTCCAACCAGGTGAAGTCGCCGCCCAGCACCCGTCGGGCGACCGCGACGTCGTCGGCGTCGGTGTTGGCCCACAGCCCCCGGCTGAGCACGGCCACCCGGTGCCGGGACTGGCGGCAGAACGCGTCGGCCAGCGCGACCGCCGTGCCGCCGAGCGCCTTGGCGTACACGCAGGCGGCGCTCATCGCGTACAGCTCGGCGGCAGCGTCCACGACCCGACCGAGGAACAACTGCCGCTGCGCCACCGCCTCGCCCCACCGTTCCCGGCCGCGGTCGAGGTGCCGGGCCAGCTCGGCGCACGTCGCGGCGACGGACGACAGGTGGCCTCCCAGCACGCCGAAGCCGGACGGCGGCGCGAACGGCGTGTCCGGCCCGTCGGTCGGACGTTCCTCGTCGGCGAGCGCGTCGGTGCCGACGAAGACCCGCAGCGCCTCGCTCGACCCGTCGAAGATCCGGCCGACGCGCAGGTCCCGGAACAGCTGCTCGACGGGGACGCCACGCTCGCCCCGCGCGGCGGCCGACTCCGCGGTCTCGTAGCCGCGACCGCCCCGGATCTGCATCAGCTCGTCGGCGATCCGCCACGCCTGCTCCGAGGCGAACAGCTTCGCCAGCTCGGCCTCCGTGTGCGTGTCCAGCAGGCCGGCGTCGGCGTGCCGGCCGGAGACCTCGACCATGGCCTCCAGCGCGAACGCGGTCGCCGCGATGAAGGCGATCTTGCCCGCCACCGCCTCGTGCTCGCCGATCGGCCGGTCCCACTGCACCCGGACGCCGGACCACTCCCGGGCGATCTTGAGACTCCACTTGGCCGCGGCGGCGCAGACGGCGGGCATCGACAACCGGCCGGTGTCCTGGGCGGCGAGCGCCACCTGGAGTCCTTCCCCCTCCGGACCGATCCGGTGCCGCCGCGGCACCCGGACCCGGTCCAGCCGGACGACCCCGTTCTCCAGGCCGCGCAGGCCCAGGAACGAGCTGCGGTGCTCCACCGTGACCCCCGGCGCGGCGGCCTCCACCACGAACGCGGACATCCCGCCCGGCCCGTCCGCCGACGGCGGGACCAGGGCCAGCACCACGATCAGGTCGGCGATGGTGCCGTTGGTGGTCCACAACTTCACCCCGTCGAGCCGGTAGTCGCCGTCGTCGGTCGGGGTGGCGGTGGTCCGCATCCGGAACGGGTCGTTGCCGATGTCCGGCTCGGTGAGGGCGAAGGCGGAGAGCT
This sequence comes from Micromonospora sp. NPDC047074, assembly GCF_040643815.1. Classification (NCBI taxonomy): domain Bacteria; kingdom Bacillati; phylum Actinomycetota; class Actinomycetes; order Micromonosporales; family Micromonosporaceae; genus Micromonospora; species Micromonospora sp. NPDC047074. Next base: position 688,553 of record NZ_JBEYVB010000002.1, on the reverse strand, counting down.
CGCGTACGCACCTCGGCAGCAGCTCGTGCTTCTGCGCGTCGGTGCCGAAGAGCCGCAGCGGCTGGATGAGGCCGATCGCCTGGTGCGCGCCGAGCAGCTCGCCGAGCGCGGAGTGCGCGGTGCTGACGATCATCAGAGCCCGGTGGTAGCAGACCCCCGACAGGCCCAGCCCGCCGTACTCCCGGGGGAGCTTGATGGCGAACGCGCCGAGGTCCCGCAGGCCGTCGACCACCTCGTCGGGGATCCGGTCCTCGCGCTCGATGAGCCGGCCGTCCACCTTGTCCGTGCAGAACGCGCGCAGCCGCGCGAGGAACGCCTCGGCGTCGGCGTCGAGCCCGTCGTCGGGCAACGGATCGAGCAGGTCGAGCCGCAGCCTGCCGCGCAGGAGCTCGCCGCCGAAACTCGGTCTGGACATCAGTGCCTCCCCGTTTCGCGGGTGGGTCTGGATCGGGACACGGACCGGGCCACGTTCGACTCGCGTAAGCGGGTGCGCACGTGGCCCGGTCCTCGACGTGGGGGTCAGCTCGCCGGCACGGCCTTGATCAGCGAGAGCGGGCCCGCGGCGCCGTGGCCGCACCACTCGACGGTGAAGCCGGTCTCGGCGAGCAGGGACCGGAACTCGCTCTCGGTGCGCTCCCGGCCGCCGGCCGTCACCAGCATGTTGATGTCCGTGTAGAACATCACCGGGTTGTCGGTGTTCGCGGTGTCCGGCAGCACGGATCCGACGATCAGCAGCGTCGCGTCGGCGGGAATGTTCGCGCGCACCGTGGTCAGCAGCTTCCGGGCGTTGTCGTCGTCCCAGTCCTGGAAGACGCTCTTGATGATGTACAGGTCGCCGTCGCCGGGGACCGACGAGAAGAAGTCCCCCGCGACGATCTCGCACCGGTCGGCGACACCGGCGGCGGCGAGCACGCCGGCGGCCTCGGCCACGCCCGCGGCGCTGTCGAAGCACACTCCTGTCAGGTGCGCGTGGGTGCCGAGGATCGCGGCGAGCAGCGTCCCGTCGCCGCCGCCGACATCCACGACGGTACGGACACCGGAGTAGTCGTACCCGTCGGCGACGAGCTGGGCGGACGCCCTCGACTCCTGCCCCATCGCCACGTTGAACAGCGCGGACAGCTCGGGGTTCTCGGCGAGGTGCACGTAGGCGTTCCGGCCGTGCACGTGGTCGAAGGCGCACTCACCGGTCTCGATGGAGTGCCGCACCTGCTGCCAGGACGAGAAGAGCGTGGGGTTGGTGAAGAACCGGGTGAACGCCCACAGCGAGTTCGGCGAGTCGGTGCGCAGCTGGTCGCCCACCTCGGTCAGCCGGAACTCGCCCGGCGCCGGCTCGGTCAGCACACCGATGGCCGCGAGGGTCCGCAGCAGCCGGTGCAGCGACGGCGCGTGGGTGCCCGTGGCCTCGGCGAGCTGCGCGCTCGTGACGCGACCGTCGTGGATGTGGTCGGCGAGCTTCAGCTCGGCGGCGAGCGCGAGCGACTGCGAGGCCATGTAGCCGCCGATGATCTCGATCAGCGCGGCCCGGTTGCGGATCTTGGAGGCCAGGGTGGCCGGAACAGTGCTGGTCATCAGTCATGCCTTTCCGCGAGGGGGTGTCGAACCCACACGTTGGGCTCGATGTAGACGGCGTGGTCGTGGTCGACGTTCACCGCGACCGGGGTCAGGGCACCCGGCACGACGACCGGTCCGCTGGTGTCGAACGGCAGCCCCGTCCAGGCGCGCCACTGCGCGAGGCTGCCGGAGATCGTCATGGAGGCCGGGCAGACCTGGAGGACCTCCCCGCCCGCCCGGACGTGGACGCGCAGCCACGGGTCGGTCGGCAGCCCGTCGTCGCGGGTCCGGGCCGCGTACCCGGGCATCGGCTCGTGCGGCTCGGCGTGCTTGCCGCTGGGCCGGACCGGCCCGACGACGTCGCGGTAGCCGTGCCGGCGGGCGTTGTCCTTCACCGCCGCCAGGACGCGCCCCGACATGTTCCGGGCCTGCATGCCCGGCACCACGGCGATCTCCAGCGCGCACAGCGCGGTGAGGTCGCGGCCGGCGGCGGTGTCGAGCATGCTCATCCCCAGCACCGCGTCCCAGCCGGTGTCGGGCAGGCTCGCCGGGTCGCCGTCCCACGCGAACGGCACGGCGGCCGCGCGGGCGACCACCTTGTCGTCGGCGTCGAGCACGACGAGCTGGTGCTGCGGATACCGGTCGAGGGCCCAGCCGACCACCATCGGCTCGGGCGGGATGTACTCGGGCCAGGAGGCCTCCATGTGGAGCATCCCGTCCAGCAGGTCCGGTCGCTCCGCGAGGGTCAGCACGCGCACGGGTAACCTCCGTCGGTCAGGCGGCCAGGCTGCGCGCGGGCAGCTGGTCCGCGGCCATGGCGCAGTCGTCGTCGGCGTGCTCGCGCAGCAGCGCCAGGTATTCGGAGCGGGGCACCGGGACGGCGCCGATGAGCTTCGCGTGCTCGCCGTCGTGCTGCACGTCGACCGCCACCCCGCCGCTGTCCGCGACGCGCCGCACCAGGCACGCGACCGCCACCTTCGCCGCGCCGCTGCGCAGGGCGAACTGGGAGTCGGCGCTGAACACGCCGCCGACCCGTACGCCGAACGTGCCGCCGACCAGCTCGTCGCCCTCCCAGACCTCGACGCTGTGGGCGTGCCCCGCCGCGTGCAGTTCGCGCAGCGCCGACACGAGCCGGTCGGTCAGCCACCGGGGCTCGCGGCCCACCCGGCAGTGCTGCACCACCCGGTCGAAGCAGACGTCGAGGGTCGTCGTCCACTCCACCTTGTTGCGCAACTGCCGGCGCAGGCTGCGCTGGATGCGGGCCCGGTCCACCAGGATCACCGGGCGCGGGTCCGGCGAGCACCAGGCGACCGCGTACGGGTCGACGCTGCCGGCCAGCACCGCGATCCGCCCGGCGGCGACGTCGCCCGCGTAGGTGAACTCGCTGACGATCTTGCGTTCCTCGGTGTCGGCCGGGAACGGGAACAACCCTCGCCGGTAGGCGCCGAGCAGTGTCGCCGGGGACAGGTCGTCGCCGAACGCGACGGGTCCCTCGCCGGGGGCGGCGTCGAGGTCGAGCGTCTCCCAGCCCATCACGCGGCCCGCAGGAACTCGGTGCGGGTGAGGTAGCCGATGTAGCGGTCGAGCATCTCCGCGTCCACCGTCGGGATCTCGATGCCGCTGCCGCGCAGGGCGTCCTCCACGTTGGTGCGGGTGAAGACGGGGAACGTGGTCTCCAGGTACATCTCCGCGACGCTCATCTGGCCCGTCGCGCAGCGGTCGATGAACAGCGGCGCGAAGGGCGTCATCGGGTGGTCGGGTTGCTCGACCGCGATTCGCACCATCTCGTCGAGCCACTCGGCCCACGGCACCTCGCGGATGTCGTGCCCGTGCGCCCGCAAGCGCTCCACGAGGACCGAGATGTTGACCTTTCCGGGGTTGGTCAGGTGGTAGACCTCGCCGGCGGGCCGGGACGTCCGCGCGATGTGCGCGACGGCGGCGGCGAAGACGTCGACAGGCGTGTAGTCCAGCGGCAGCTCCGCCACCGGGGCGGTGCCGGTGTCCACCACGAACTTCTTCATCGCGCACATCTCGGTCGCGGTGTTCCACGCGCCGTTGACCCGGTCGCCGGAGATGTCGGCCGCGCGGTAGATCGCCACGGGCAGCCCCTGCTCCGCCGCCCGGTGCAGCAGCGCCTCCGCCACCCACTTGCTCTCCACGTACCCGACGGAGAGGTGGTCGGCGTACGCCAGCGGGGTGTCCTCGTCGACGTGCCGGACCCCGGCGGTGCCGAAGCCCGCGACCACCGCCATGGTCGAGGTGTAGTGCACCGGGACGTTGCGGTACCGCGCGGCCATCCGGATGATCTCGCGGGTGCCGTCAACGTTCGCCGGCCGCATGTGCGAGTACGGGTAGATGAAGTTGACGGCCCCGCCGGGGTGGTGGATGACGTCGGCCGTGCGGGCCAGCTCGTCGAAGGCCGCCTCGGACAGGCCGAGCCCGGGCTCCGCGAGGTCGCCGGGGACGGCGACGATCCGGCCCGCCGCCGCGTACCCGGCGAGGTCGTCGCCGAAGTAGTGGCGCGCGTTGGCCTGGATGCGGGCCAGGCCGCGCTCCGACCCGTCGGCACGGACGAGGCAGTGCACCACGGCGTCCGTGGTGGCCAGCAGTTCCCGCAACAGGTAGATGCCCAGGAAGCCGGTGGCACCGGTGAGGAACACGTGCCGGGGGTCCCGCCAGCGTGGCTCCTCGGGCACGTCGCGCCGGACGGGGACGTCCAGCCGCGTCTCCGCGGCGAAGTCCACCCGCTTGCGGGTGTCGTCGCCGGCGAGCGTGCCCTCCCGGGCGTCGCGCACCGCCCGCGCCAGGCCGCGTGGCGTCGCGTCCTCCAGCAGCAGCCGGATCAGCGGACGCACCTGGGTGATGAGTACGCCGAAGGAGCCCCGGACCTTCGCGAGCAGCTCGGCGGCGAGGATCGAGTTGCCGCCCTGCGCGAAGAAGTTGTCGTCCGGCAGCACCCGGGGCACGCCGAGCACCTGCCCCCAGAGCCGGGCGACGCCGCGTTCCACCAGGTCGGTCGGGGCGTCGTCCGCCCCCTCGGACGCGGCGGTCGCGGCGCTCGGCGCGGGCAGCGCGGCCAGGTCGACCTTGCCGTTGGCCTTCAGCGGCAGCTCGTCGAGGGCGACGAACGTCGTCGGCACCATGTAGTCGGGCAGGTGGCGGCCCGCGAACTCGCGCAGCCGCGCGGCGTCCGGGGGCTGCGGCCCGGTGTGGTACGCGACCAGCCGCCGCTGGCCGTTGTGCTCGTACGTGGTGACGGCGACCGTGTCGACGCCGTCGTGCGCCGCGAGGGTCGCCTCGATCTCGCCGGGCTCCACCCGGAAGCCACGGATCTTGGTCTGCCGGTCGATCCGCCCGACCACCTCGAGGTTGCCCTGGGCGGTCCAGGAGCCCAGGTCGCCGGTCCGGTACATCCGGGCGCCGGGGGCGGGCGCGAACGGGTCCGGCACGAAGCGACCGACGTCCTCGGTGAGGTAGCCCCGCGCCACACCGCGCCCACCGATGTGGATCTCACCGCGTTCGCCGGGGGCGACCGGCCGGCCGTGCTCGTCGAGGACGTACACGGTGGTGCCGGGCAGTGGCCTGCCGACCGGGGCGGCGCCCCGGTCGGGCAGCACGTCGGCGGTCACGTCCATCAGGCAGGAGGTGATCGTGGTCTCCGTGAGCCCGTACGCGTTGACCAGCCGCACCCCGGGCATCAGGTCCAGCGCCGTGCGGCAGTCCTCCGCGTTGACCGCCTCGCCACCCACGATCACCATCCGGACCGGCAGCTCGCCGGCTCCCGTGGCGACCTCGGCGAGGAACCGCCGCCAGTACGCCGGGGTCAGGTCCATCACCGTGATCCCGTAGTGCCGCAGGCGTTCCGGCAGCTCGCTGGGCGCCCAGCTCAACTCGGGCAGCACGAGGGTCGCGCCGCCGAGCAGCGCGACCGTGATCTGCTCGATGGAGGTGTCGAAGGAGAGCGCGCCGAACTGCAACACCCGGTCCTCGGGGGTGACGCCGTACCGGGCGGCCAACTCGCCGCACAGGTAGCTCAGCGACTCGTGGTTGACCACCACGCCCTTCGGCGTACCGGTGGAGCCCGACGTGTAGATGACGTACGCGGCGTCCGCGCCGCCGACCGCCACCGCCGGAGCGGTCGCGGCGCTGGCCGCGTCGGCCGCGGTGAGCGCCGTGACCGGCAGGTCGGCGAACCGCGCCACGTCCCGCGCGTGGGTGACGACGGTCGTGCAGCCGGTCTCCTTCACGAACGCCTCGACCCGGCCGTCCGGCAGCGCGGGATCCACGGGCAGGTAGGTCGCGCCCGCCTTCCAGATGGCGAGCAGGCCGACGACGGCGTCGATGGAGCGCTCCAGGTGGAGCATGACCACGGATTCCGCGCCGACCCCCTGGTCGACGAGGCCGCGGGCCAGCCCGTTCGCCCGGCTCTCCAGGTCCGCGTAGCTGATGCGCGCGTCGCCCTGTACGACCGCGATCCGGTCGGGCTGCGACGCCGCGCGGACGGCGATAAGTTCGTGGACACACGGTTGCGTACGGATGTTCATATTTTCCCTCGGGTGTGAGCACGGTCGTACCCGTGGATTTACCTGCCACTGACCCAACGAAATTCGGTATGAGGGACACTACTGCCTCGGGCCGGTTCCCCCGACTACCAGAATGAGCACGCTCGGAGAATTTGCACTACTCATCAGAGTAGTCCTCGGGGCGCGCTGGAACCGCCGTCGAATTCGACATGAAGGGCGCGGAGAAACGCGATGTCGCGACAATGCGTGAAGTGAGGTCCAGCCTACGCCGCGAGGCGCACCGGCACGGGCCGGGCCTACGCCGCGAGGCGCACCGGCACGAGCCGGGCCTACGCCGCGGAGGAGACCGGCACGTGCCGGACCAGCTCGGCCCGCGAGGAGATGCCCAACCGGCGGAACAGGCCACGGAGGTGGTAGTTGACGGTGTGCGGCGACAGCCGTACCCGGGTCGCGATCTGCCGGTTGGTCATGCCCTCGGCCACGAGTCGTGCGATGGCCCGCTCGACGCCGCTGAACGACTCCCAGGCGCCGCCTCCGTCGCCGCGGCGGTCCCCGACACCGGGCGCGGCGCGCAGCGCGATCCTTCTCCGCAGGTCGGCGTGGACCCGGTCGGCAGAGACCCGGTCGCCGTGCACCCGGTCGACGGAGGCCCGGTCGACGGGGGCCTGGTCGGCAGGCTCGGCCGCCGGCTCGCCCGCGCCGGACGCGGCCGGTCGCCGGCACAGCCGGTCGCGGTCGGCGCGCAGCGCCTGCCACACGGCCGGCGGCAGCGCGTCGAGCACCGCCCACCACACGAGCTCGTGGCGGAAGGCGAGGTCGTCGCCCACCCAGTGCAGCAGGCCGGCATCGAGCAGCGCGTCCAGTTCCGGCAACATCTGGGCGGTGTTCCGCCCGGTCATCGCCGCCAGCTCCGCCAGCCGGCAGGCCCGGCCGAGCACGGCGGCCACCCGGATGAGCTGCCAGGATCCGGTCGGCGCGGCGCACAGCCTGGCCCGGACCAGGTTCTGGACCCGCTTCGGCGTCCGCGCCCGCCCGGTGCCCCGCACGACCCCCTCCGCCCGGACGCCTTCCAGCAGCTCGGCGAGGAGCAGCGGGTGCCCGCCCGCCGCGGCGACGAGCGCCCGCACGGCCGGCTCCACCGGGGCGCCCAGCGCGTCGACGACGAGCCGGGTCACGGCGTCCCCGGACAGCGGGGCCGGCACGGTCTCGCCGCGCCCGGCGCCCGGCGCCGCGCCGGCCGTCAGTGCCGCGGGACCGTGAACGGCCATCTCGGCGAGTGTCCCGACCATCTGCAACCGCTGCTCATCCTCGTACCCCACGACGCAATCGTGCATGTGAATGTCTTCGACCCTCAACATTTCATTACCGAGAGGTGTGGCGACCGATTACCCCAAACGGGCCGTACGGAGTCTCGGACACTTGCCGGCCAATGACCGATGATTGCTTCGATCAATGTAGGAGGCGACCGGAGAGAGGCGGACAATTGTGACGACCGTAGTGGTCCAGGATTTCGTGCCGACGATCGACCTGTCGGATCGCGGCACCGCCGAGGGGCGGGCGGCCATCGCGGCCGCGGTCGGCGGGGCGTGCGAGGGCTCGGGGTTCTTCACCGTCGTGGGGCACGGCGTGCCGGACGACCTGGTGTCCCGCATGTACACCGCCACGAAGGCCTTCTTCACCCAGCCGGAGGAGGAGAAGGAGAGGAGCGCGAACCGTGGCTCCGGCGTGGCGGGACTCCGCCGGCCCGGCGGCCCGTACGAGGCGTTCGCGGCGCACGTGACAGGTGACCGCAGCGAGGAGGAACGCGCAGGGCTCGGCACGCACCCGGCCACCTGGAAGGCGGCGAACATCTGGCCGGACGACAGCTTCAAGGCGGTCTGGCACGAGTACATCGCGGCCATGACCGACCTGTCGGCGGACATCATGCGGCTGTTCGCGCTCGCGCTCGGCCTGCCGGAGGGGTTCTTCGACAGCAAGTTCGACGACCACGTGTCGCTGATCATCGCGAACTACTACTACCCCACGCCCGACGACGGCGTGCTGCGGCGGGAGCGGCACACCGACTGGGGCAGCCTGACGGTGCTCTACGTGGAGGACGAGTTGGGCGGGCTCCAGGTCATGCGCGGCGAGGACGACTGGCTGGACGTGCCCCCGACTCCCGGCAGCTTCGTGGTGAACATCGGTGACCTGATGGCGTTCTGGACCGGCGGCCGGTGGAAGTCGACGGTGCACCGGGTGGTCAACCCCGAGGGGACGGACGCCCCCTCGCGTGTCTCCATCCCCTTCTTCTACCTGCCCAACCACGACGCCACGATCGAGCCGATGCGCCCGCTGGCACCGACCAGCGCCGGATCCGGGCTCGACCAGGTGACCGTGGGTGAGTGGTTCTCGCACAAGATGCAGTCGACCTACCAGGCCTCCGCATAGCCGGCACCCCACCCCACCCCACCCCCGCCCCCCGACCCCGCCTCTCGTCGATCTTGCACTTTCTGCCCCGGCACAAGCCACATTCCGCCCGAAGCGAGGGCCGAAACTGCAAGATCGACGGCGCGGGCGGCGGCGCGGGTGGCGGCGCGGGGTGGCGGCGCGGGGTGGCGGCGCGGGTGGCGGCGCGGGGTGGCGGCGCGGGGTGGCCGGAGGGGTGGCCGGTCCTACCGGAGGGGCTCCGTGGTCGCCCCGTCGTCTGCGGCGAGCGCGTCGCGGAGACTGAGCGGCCGCATGTCCGTCCAGGTCCGCTCGATGTGGTCCAGGCACTCCTGCCTGGTGCCCGTCCGACCGGCGTCGCGCCAGCCCGCCGGCACCTCGCGGTCCGCCTGCCAGATCGAGTACTGCTCCTCGTCGTTCACGACCACCCGGAACGCGACGTCGTTCTGCTCCGTCACCGTCACACCTCTCACTCGCTTCAGGGGTTGGCCGCGGCGTCGGGGCACGTCGTGAGCCGGGTGGGACCGGTCCCCGCTGCGACCGCCGGGCGGCACCCGCCCGCCCTATCGAACCGCGACGATACGGCGGGGCCGCCGTCGGCGCCAGCGAACGGCACCCGGGGCGTTCGTCAGCCGCCGGCGCGGCAGGCGGCGAGGACCGTCTCGGAGACGAGGCGGGGCGCCTCCGTCCGGTCCAGTTGCCCGGTCGCCACGTCGGCGGCGGCGCCCTTCATGACGTAGTGCAGGACGCTGGTCAGCCAACTGGCCGGAAGGTCGGTCCGGAAGATCCCCTCGGCCTGTCCGCGGCGGATCAGCTGGTCGACCCGCCGAGCCGGCCCGGCGTGGAGTTCGTGCACGCGGCCCGGAGGCAACGACGCCTGCGCCGCCTCCAGGAGCGCGCTCGACTGGGCGATGAGCAGCCAGCTCGATCCGACCAGTACGCGCAGCGCGTCCTGCGGGTCGCCGGTCAGGTCGAGGCCGGCCAGCAGCTTCTCCCCGTCGGCGAGCACCCGGGCCAGCGCGGCCTCGACCAGGACGTCCCGGGACGGGAAGTGCCCGTAGAGGGTCACCCGGCCCACCCCCGCCGCCTGGGCGATCTCGCTCACACTCGCGTCGGGGTCGCGGCCGAGGCAGGCCACCGCCGCGTCGAGGATCCTCTCCACGTTGTGCTGGGCGTCAGCCCGGCGGGTCGACTTGGCCGATGGGCGAGTCATGGAACTTCCCCTAACTCGAACAGTCGTGTATGAGTTAACGTGATCGCGTAACTCGAACACTACCGTTCAACTTAGTGGAGGAGCCCGGCAGCCATGGCAGAACCTGTGACAGCGACCGATGCCCCCGCGACCCCGAGCCCACACCCGCAGCGCTGGCGGATCCTGGGTCTCGTCGGCATCGCCCAGCTGATGCTGATCCTGGACGTCACCGTCGTCGCGATCGCGCTGCCGCACATGGGAGCGGATCTCGGGCTGGAGCGGGAAACCCTCACCTGGGTGGTCAGCGGATACACCCTCACCTTCGGCGGCCTGCTGCTGCTCGGTGGCCGCGCCGCCGACCTGTTCGGAGCCCGGCGCCTCGTCCTCGCGGGTCTGCTGCTGTTCAGCGTCGCGTCCCTGGTCGCCGGGCTGGCAGCGAACGGCCCCATGCTGTTGGGCGGTCGTATCGGGCAGGGCGTCGCCGCCGCGATCCTCTCCCCCGCCGCGCTGTCCCTCGTCGTCACCATCTTCGACGGCGACGAGCGCAACAAGGCGCTCGGCATCTGGTCGGCGCTCGGCGGCGGTGGCGCGGCGCTGGGCGTCCTCCTCGGCGGCCTGCTCACCGCCGGACCGGGCTGGCCCTGGGTGTTCTTCGTCAACGTGCCGATCGGGGTCATCCTGTTGGTGGCCCTGCGGATGCAGCTTCCGCCCCAGGCGCCCACCGGTGCGTCGGCCCGACTCGACCTGCTCGGCGCGGTACTCGTGACGGCGGCCACCGGCTCGCTCATCTACGCGCTGATCCGGGCCGGCGACATCGGTTGGGGCAGCCCGACGATCCTGGCGCTACTGGCGGCCGCCGTACTCCTCTACGCCGCGTTCGTCTTCCGCCAGCGCCGCGCCGCCAGCCCGCTGATGGACGTACGACTCCTGCTCCGCCGGCCGGTGGCGACCGGGGCGCTGCTGATCCTCGTCGCGACCGCGCTGATGATCACCGTCTTCTTCCTGGGCACGTTCTACCTCCAGAACCACCGGGACTACGGCGCCCTGCTCACCGGGCTGCTCTTCCTGCCCGTGGCGATCACCACCATGCTCGGCGCGAACGCCGCCGGCCGCGTCATCGGTAAGATCGGGGCACGCACCCTCGGCGTCCTGGGGCTGCTCGTCGCCGCGGCCGGCATGGCTGTTCCCGCCGCCGTCGACGGGACCGTGGCCCTCGTGATCGGGGTGAGCGTCGCCGCCTCCGGCACGGGCGTCCTCTTCGTCGTGGCCTCCGCCGTCGCACTCGGCCAGGTCGCGCCGCACGAGGCCGGTCTCGCGTCCGGCATCGTCAGCACCTTCCACGAGTTCGGCGCCTCGCTGGGTGCCGCCGTCGTGTCGAGCATGGCCGCGGCGAGCATCGCGGGCACCAGCACCACCGGTTTCTCCCGCGGCTTCACCACCGGCGCCGTCATCGCCGTCGCCGCAGCGGTCCTGGCCTTCTTCCTCACCCCGCGCCCGGCCCGCTGACACCCCGAACTGGTCGCCGGTGGGGGCCCGCCCACCGGCGACCCACGGGGGTCACGGAACCGCCCGGCGCGCCACCGGAGAGCCGGCGAACAGGTTCAGCCCTGGCCTTCGTGGGCCAGTTCCCGTTCGCGGGCGCCGACCGGGGGCGCGGTCGGGTGCAACGTCGCGCGCAACGGACCGCGCAGCAGGCAGTAGCCGACGGCCACCACCGTGCCCAGCACGGCGCACGCCGACCACAGCGACCTGTCGCCGAGATTGTCGATGATGAGCCCCCCGAGCAGCGGACCGGCGAGCCGACCAGTCCCCCGCACCGCAGACGGGGTCAGAGCCAGCCGCGCGCGGACGCCTCGACGCCGGCCTGGAACCGGGTCGTGGCGCCCAGCCGCTCGATGACGCCCGCGATCCGGCGGGTGGCGGTACGGGCACTCACCCCGAGTTGACGGGCGATCGATTCGTCCTTGAGACCGGCCTTGAGCATCTTGAGCAGCAGCAGGTCCTCGTCGCTCGGCTTGTCGTCGACCGGCGGATGGGCACCGACGAGCGGCGTGGCCCGGCCCCAGTACGCCTGGAACAGCTCGACCAGCGCGTCGAGCAGCCCCGAGGGGTGGATCAGCGCGATGTTGTCGTAGGCCCCACCGGTGAGCGAGACCACCGCCACCCGCAGGTCCATGATCCGTAGCTTGAACGGCAGGCTCGGGAGCATCCGGGCCTGCTCACCGGCCTCGGCGAGCCTGACCAGCAGCTCGAAGCGGCCCGGGCGCCCCATGGACTCCGGGCAGTAGACGGTGCGAATGTCCACCCCTCTGGCGATGAGGTCCTCGCTCTCCGCGATCTCCGCCTCGTTCGTGTCGGGGGTACCGTCCACATGCTTCATGTAGGGCGGCCGGTCGAGCACCCACAGGTGGGTGCGTACGGACCGGAGGAGTTCGTCCACCCGGCGGTTGACCGTCTCCCGGCCGGACAGCACCTCCACCCAGCGCCCGGGATCACGCAGCCGCGCCGTCTGGAACAACTGGGCGAAGTCCGCGACCGCGGCCTGCACGCCGTCCAGCGCCGCTTCCGTCTCCAGCCGGCGCCGGGCGACGAGCGCTGTCAGTGCCGCCTGCGGCCCCGAGGCCTCGTACCTGCCCGGTGCCGTCCGTCTCAACAGGCCGAGCCTGCTCAGTCGGGTGACGGCGCTGCGCACGCGCGCCGGGTTGACGCCCAGGGCGCCGGCGCTCTCCGACAGTGAGTGGTCGGGCTGAACCAGCAGGAGACGGTAGACCTGTTCGTCGAATTCGCTGACGCCCAACGCACCCAGCACCGGATCGTTCCGCACATCCCACCTGCCCGTAACCAGCGCCTCTGGCGCGTGACGCCATTCGCCACGTGACCGAAGACGTCATGAAGATATCTCGACTTCTTCCGGGCTGAGACGTTCACTACTCACCATCCCACCTGGCGATCTTGCCAGTGTGGGCAGGCTGTCTTCGTCTCCAAACCCCCCAAAGAGGAGCAATGGCCCGCAGGATCCAGCAAACCGCCCGGTACGGCGCGGCGATAGTCGCCGCGGCCCTCGCGATCACGATCAGCCCGGTCCCGGCGTCCGCCCAGCCGGTGCCTCCGCCGTCGCCGACCCTGCTGCCCTCGGGTTCCGGCGGCAGCGCCACCTACATCGTCACCCTGGCCGAGAAGCCGCTGGCGACCTACGAGGGCGGGGTCGCCGGAATCGCCGGCACCAGGCCCGCCAAGGGCAGGAAGGTGGACGTGGGCGCCGCCAACGCCCAGCGCTACCGCAGCCACCTCAGGGACAGGCACACCAGGGTGGCGCGCAGCGTGGGCGCCGAGGCGCTCCGGAGCTACTCCGTCGCCTCGAACAGCTTCGTCGCGGAACTGACCCGGGCGCAGGCGGTGCGGCTGCTGGTCACGGGTGGCGTGGTCTCCGTGGTCCCGGACCAGCTGCACAAGATTACGAACGACCGCAACTCCGTTGACTTCCTCGGTCTCTCCGGCAGCAAGGGCGTGTGGTCCACGCTCGGCGGCACGGTCAACGCCGGCAAGGGCGTCGTCGTCGGCGTGATCGACACCGGCATCTGGCCGGAGAGCACGTCGTTCACCGCGCCGGCTCTCGGCGCGACCCCGCCCACGGCGGCCGACCCCGTACCGGCCGTACCTGCAGGGCACCACCACCGTCATGCACAAGGCCGACGGCAGCACGTTCACCGGCACCTGCCAGACCGGCGAGCAGTTCGCCGCGACCCTCTGCAACGAGAAGGTCATCAGCGCCCGGTACTTCGGGGAGTCCTGGCTGCGGGCCGTCCCGCCCGCGCAGCGGAAGGACTACGTCTCGCCCCGGGACGCGCAGGGGCACGGCACGCACACCGCCGGCACGGCCGCCGGGAACACCGCGGTCCCGGTCACCGAGCAGGGTGTCGACTTCGGAAACATCTCCGGCGTCGCGCCGGGCGCCAAGATCGCGGTCTACAAGGCGCTCTGGCAGGGCACCACCGACAGCACGACCAACGGGCACACGTCGGACATCGTCGCCGCCATCGACCAGGCCGTCGCCGACGGCGTCGACGTCATCAACTACTCGGTGGGCACCGCGAGGGAGTCGTCGCCGGACGACCCGACGCAGCTCGCGTTCCTCAACGCGGCGGCGGCGGGCGTCTTCGTCGCCGCGTCCGCCGGCAACTCCGGGCCATCCGCGTCGACGCTGGACAACACCGTGCCGTGGGCGATGACGACGGCCGCCAGCACCCTCGAGCCGTACCCGGCGAGCGTGGAGCTGGGCAACGGCGCCCGGTTCAACGGCACCAGCACGACCGTCGCGGCCCCGTTCGGGCCCAAGCCGCTGATCTCCTCCCGGGCGGCGCGGGCCGCCGGCGTCGGAGATGTCGAGGCGGACAACTGCATGACCGGCAGCCTGGACCCGGCCAAGGTCGCCGGCAAGGTCGTCCTCTGTCTCCGTGGTGTCGTCCTGCGGCCGATCAAGTCCGCCGAGGTCGCGCGGGCCGGCGGCGTCGGGATGGTGCTGGCCAACCCGAGCGACCAGGACCTCAGCGGTGACCTGCACAGCGTGCCCACCGTGCACGTCAACTGGCCCGACACCCAGGCTGTGCAGGAGTACGCGGCGACCGCCGGCGCACAGGTCACCCTGCTGCCGACCGGCCCGAGCATGCCGTACCCCCAGGTGGCGCCGTTCTCCTCGCGCGGGCCGTCGCTGAACCACGCCGACCTGCTCAAGCCGGACATCGCGGCTCCCGGCGTGGCGATCCTCGCGGCGGTGGCCCCGCCAGGCGCCGAGGGCAAGAACTTCGACTTCTACTCCGGCACCTCGATGGCCGCCCCGCACATCGCCGGTCTGGCGGCGCTCTACCTCGCCAAGCACCCGGACTGGTCGCCGGCGCGGGTCAAGTCCGCCATGATGACCACCACCTTCGCCACCAAGACCGCGACCGGGGCGCCGAGCGGTGACGTCTTCGCCCACGGCGCGGGCCACGTCGACCCGACCCGGATGCTCGACCCCGGCCTGGTCTACGACGCGTCCGAGCAGGACTGGCTGGGCTACCTGGAAGGGCTGGGCTACCGGACGGGTTCCGGCGTCACGCCGATCCGGGGCAGCGACCTGAACTACCCGTCCATCGGGGTCGGCAAGCTCTTCGGCACCCACACCGTCACCCGTAGGGTCACCGCCGTCACCCCCGGCAACTACCACGCCAAGGTCGACCTGCCCGGGTTGAAGGTCAAGGTGAGCCCCTCCACCCTGCACTTCAAGAAGGCCGGCGAGACCAAGGAGTTCACCGTCTCCATGGAGCTCAGGACGGCCCCCGCCGGCGTGCCGACCATCGGTTCGCTGACCTGGACGGGTGGCGGCACCGCCGTACGCAGCCCGATCGTGGTGACCCCGCAGAGCATGATCGCGCCGACCGAGATCCGGGGCACCGGCCCCGCCGGCTCCGCCTCTTTCGAGGTGACTCCGGCGCTCACGAAGTTCCCGATCAGGACCTACGGCATGGTCGCGGGGCCGCTGCTGCCCGGCACGGTACGCCCCGAGGACATCTGGGGTAAGCAGTACGCGGTCACGGTGCCGGCCGGCACGAAGGCGGTGGAGTTCACCGTACGCTCGGACAACCCGCAGGCGGGCCTGCTGTACTTCATCGCGCGGGAGACGGACGGGGTCCTGAGCCTGGTGGACAGCTCCGGCTTCCCATCCGCCGAGCAGCGGTTCGCCACTGCCGCGCCAGTACCCGGCGTGTACACCGTCTACGTTCTCACTTTCGAGAACCTGCCGGGTACCACGGAGACGCCGTTCACCGTGCAGGCGAACCTGATCGCCGGGACGGGGGGCGTCGGCAACCTGACGGTCTCCCCCGACAAGCCCAAGGTCACCCCGGGGACTCCGCTGACGGTCACCGCCAACTGGTCGGGCGTGCCCGCCGGGCGGCACACGGGCTACATCGAGTACCCGAACGGAACCGGCACAGTGGTGAGCATCAACTGATCGTGTAAGGAAGGGGCCCTTGCTGACGCTACGCGTCAGCGAGGGCCCCTTCCTCCCCGTCGGCCGACTCCGGGCGCGACTGCTGGCGGCGGCTGCTCAGGCCGCCCTTTCGTACGGAGGTCGCATCCGTAGTCGAAACAAGCTTCGGAAAGCCGGCACGGGACCCGTTGCAAAATCTCACTGAGGTTGGATTCAGATCATTCGACGGGCGAGCCGACGCCGCCGAGCGTCGAGGCGAATCGCCTCGGTCGTCGGCATGTCCAGCCGAAGGCGTTTCATCCAGTCATCGAGACCGGCCTGGAGCCGGTGACGCAGAGTGCGATAGGTGTCCAGCGCTTCCTTCCACAGGCTGATCGACACCAGTGCGTCGTCGAACAGCCGACAGGAGGCGAGCATGTCAAGGGCGACCGCCCGACGCAGCACATCACCTGCTTGTTCGGCGAGCCGCAACTCCTCCTCGGCGTGTGACCGTGCGGCGACGGGATCATGACGGCGTAGGCAGATCTCGGCAAGGTTGTGCTGGACGTAGCCGGCGTTGATGTCGTCACCGGCCTGTTCGGCCAGCCGCAGCGAACGCGTCAGGCTCTCGTACGCCTCATCCAACCGATCGAGATCGATAAGAGCGCAGCCGTAGTTGAGGTAGGTGATGGTCGCGTGAGCCGGATCGTGGCTGTAGTCCGGGTCGGCGAGTGCCTGCCGCAGGTTCTCGACGCCCGTCACCGCGTCTCCCTGGGTGATGGCCAGTCCGCCGAGGTTGACGTGGAACGCGGCGACCAGGCGGCCGTCGCCGATCGCCGTCGCCAGCCGCAGACCCTGGTTGTAGTGGAACAACGCGTCGCCGAATCGGCCGCTCTGTTTGGCGATGATCCCCAGCAGATTGTGCATGCTGGCGGCCGCGTCGTCGTCGCCCACCGCCTCCGCCGACTTGAGCCCGATGCTGACCGCGGACTTGAACTCCAGCCAGTGCCTCCGGACGACGCAGTAGGCCAGCATGCCGTCAGCCAGCTCCCACGCCGCCTCGTGCCACCCGTACGCCGCCGCGCTCCGTACGACGTTGGCGAAGTTGTGCCGTTCCAGGTCGTGCCAGGCGAAGGCGCGGTCGCGGTCCGGAAAGCGCAACGGTTCCGGCGGTGGATGAATCGACCGACGGGCCAACTCGTGTCGACGCTTCATGAACAGCGGGCCGGCCGCACGCAGGGTGTCCGTGTAGAAGTCGACCAGCCGACGTGCCGCCTGTGCCAGCATGGCCGGAGTGTCGGCGGACTGCGCCCGCTCGAGAGAGTAGTGCCGCAGCAGACCGTGCATCGAGAACCGGTCGCGCTGGTACTCCACGGCCATGTACACCTCACACAGTTGCTCGAGAAGCCGGCGGGCCACCGCCTTCGAGACTCCGGCGAGCGCGGACACGGCGTTGAGGTCGAAGTCCGCACCGGGCGTGAGATGCAGCAGGCGAAACAGTCGCTGGACGGCATTCGGCAGGTCACGGTACGACACGCCGAAGGCCGATTTCACCGCACGATTCTCGTCGTCGCTCGTGGCCAACGCGGCAAACGTGTCTCCAGAGGCGAGTTCGTCCGCATAGTCCGCGACGCTCAGGTGCGGGTCACGCAGCAGCTTCGCCGCCGCGATGCGTAGCGCGAGCGGCAAATAGGCACAGTTCGCGGCCAGGCGGTGCGCGGCACTCTGGTGGTGGCGTACCCGGTCGCCCAACATGCGTTCGAGCAGGCGGACGGCGTCCGCCGCCGGCATCAACGGCAACTCCACCGATGCCGCTCCGTTGCTCGCCACCAGACCGGCCAGCCGCCTGCGACTGGTCACCACCGTCACACAACTCCCCGTGCCGGGCAGCAGCGGTCGCACTTGCGCCGCATCGTGGGCGTTGTCCAACAGCAGCAGGGTCGGGCGCTCGGTCAGCAGTGTCCGGAGCATGGCGGAAGCCTCGTCGACGTCATGCGGCGCCTCGGCTGCGGGCACTCCCATCGAGCGAAGCAGATATCGCAGGGCGGCCAGGGGATGCAGTGGGGGCGCCCCGCGTGAATCAAAGCCACGCAGATCCAGATACAAGCACCCGCCAGGGTAGGCGGACGAGACGCGATGGGCCCAGCGCACGGCGAACGCCGTCTTCCCCACGCCCGCCGCCCCGGTCACGACGAAGATGTTCGATCCGTGCCGGGCCTCCAGGGCCTTGGCGAGCCCTGCCAGTTCCTCGTCGCGTCCGACGAACGGGTGCGTGTCGGGCGGAAGCTGACTCGGTGCCGCCAGCGCGGCCGGTCCCGGTCCGCTCCCCGACAGCTTTGCATCACGGTGCAGGATTTCCTGGTAAATGGCCTCCAGCCAGGGCGCGGGATCCAATCCGGTGTGCTCGGTCAACGCCTGACGGGCTGACTTGTATGCCGCCACCGCGCCTGCCACATCTCCGGTCCGGTGCAGCGCGGTGATCAGTTGGCCCCAGCTACGCTCCCGGAAGCGGTGTTCGTCGAGCAGCTCGCGGAGCCGGCCGATCAGCTCCGCCGACACACCGCGATCGAGTCTTACCTGGATGTAGTCCTCTTCGACCAGGACGCGCTGCTCTTCCAGGCGGCCCACCCGCTGCGCGAGCGCCCGCGACAGCACCAGGGGAGCCAGGGGCCGATCACGCCACATCCCGATCGCGCGCTCGAGGCTGGACTCGGCGACGTCAGCCCGCCCGGCCACCAGGGCGTCGCGCCCGTGTCGGGCCGCCCGTTCGAAGTCGTGAAGGTCCAACTCGCCGTCGCGTACGTCCAGCAGGTATCCACCCGTGCGGGTGTGCAGCCGGCTCGGCCCGTGGGGCTGATCGCGCAGGATCTGCCGCAGGCCGTGCGCGTAGGTGCGTAGGTTTGCGATCGCGGAGGCGGGTCGTGGCTCGTCCCAGAGCATGTCCACCAACCGGTCGACGCTGACCACCTCGTTCGCCTCGAGCAGTAGCGCCGCGCACAGCAGTCGCTGCTTGACCGAGCCGAGTGCCACCGGCACGCCTGCGATCTGGACCTCCAGCGTTCCCAGCAGCACAAACCGCATCACCGCGCGTTTCTACCACAGCGGGAGCAGGCACCCGCCGGACGCCGTGACCAGCGCCGCTCCGCCTGCACGCCGACAGCAACCTGCACGATCTGCGCCGCCGTCGCAGGCGGCGCCGCCGGAACGACCCCTTCGACGGCCCCCGCGACCCGAGGGGCGGTGCCGACCGGCGTCGGAGCACTAGTCTGCGGCCATGAGCTTCGATCTCGTTCTGCTACCCGAGCCCGTCGGCAAGACCTGGAAGGAGGCGCTGGACAGCGAGCGGAAGGCCACCGACGAGCCGCTCGACTCCCAGGCGTGGGACAGGATCGTCGCCGGTGTGCGGGACGTCGTCGGCGAGGTGGTCGTGCTCACCGACGGCAACGCCCGCACACTGACGCACGAGGCCAGCGGAATCACCGTCCGCGTCGAGCCGGGCGAGGCTGCCGTCAATGTGCCGTACTGGTACACGGGCGCACAGGCCGAGTCGGTGGTCCGGAGCGTGTACCGGATCGGAGGCGTCGTGGCGGAGGCGACGGGTCTTGCCGGCTACGACCCGCAACTCGGCCTGCCGCTGGTCGACGCCGAGTCCAGGGTCGAGGCCGCGGTCGCCGTCTTCGACGGGGCCAGGCTCACGCTGTCGCAGTTCCTGGACGCCGAGCACTTCCACGTCTACTTCGCCGGGCAGGCCACCCTCGTCGACGCCGTGCGGAAGCTGAGTTCGATGGTGGTGGCCGAGGAGGACGACCGATTCACCGTACGGTGGTCCGACGGTCCCGAAATGCTGGTGACCTTCGATGCGGGGCCGCAGGTCGCCGCCGAGGCCGCCGAGGTCGCCGACGCGTACGACCTGCCCGAGATGGCCGCCTTCGACAGGCGGTTCGAGGTCAGCTTCGACGATCTCGACGAGGTGCTCGACGAGATCAACACCTTGATCGAGGTGCAGGGGCATCTCCAGGACCTCACCGGCGGGTACGTGGTCCGCTCCTGGAACGGCGAGGTGTCGCCGCCGGAGGGCACGGGCTGAGCTGGCGGTCTCCGGTCCGGCTCGCGAGGAGAGCCCGGATCCGGCCGCGCGTGTTCATGGCTTGCGGCGGGCGGCGGCGCCGGTGACCAGGGCGACGCCGCCCAGCACGATGAGCAGGCCGAGACCGGTGCCGGGCGTGACCTCCTCGTCGAGGAACAGCGCGCCCCAGGCCGAGCCGAACACCGGCACGAGGAAGGTCACCGAGAGTGCGCCGGTCGGGCCGAGCCTGGCGACGAGCCGGTAGAACAGGGCGAAGCCCAACGCCGTGCAGGCCAGGGCCAGGGCCAGGACCGCGGCGGCGACCGGGAGATCGGGTACGCGCGGGGGCGGCAGCAGCAGCGTGGGAATCAGCAGCAGGACGGCGGCGGCGAGCTGTTGTCCGGTGGCCACCGTCATCGGCGCGGTATCGACGAAGTGGAGCTTGGCGTAGATGCCGCCGGCGGCGTAGAGCAGGGCCGCCAGCAGGCTCGCGGCGACGGCCGCCACCAGGGCAGGGTCGACACGCACCGGCCCGAGACCGACGAGCACACCCACGCCGAGGACGCCGAGCAGCACGCCGAGCAGCCTGCGTGGGGTGAGCGGTTCGCCCAGCCACGCGACGGAGAGCAGCAGGCTGAACAGGGGCGTGGTCGCGTTGAGGATCGAGGCCAGCGACGCGGTGATGTGCAGTTCGGCCACGGCGATCAGGGTGAAGGGTGCCGCGGCCGACAGGGCGCCGAGGATCAGGTAGCGGCGCCGATCGCGCCACGCCGGGCGCCGGCGCAGCATCGCCACGACGGCGAGCAGCGCCAGCCCGGCCAGCCCGACCCGCGCCTCGATCAGCGCCACCGGCCCGAGATCGTGCACCGCGACACGGATGAACAGGAAGGAGGCGCCCCACAGGGCGGCCACCACGATCAGGATCAGCAGGTCCTGCACCGGCGCACCTCCGGTCCTGGACCTGGCGGCGGAAAGACGGGAGCTTGTCACGGGCGCTACTGTGCGGGCGCGACAGTGAACAAGTCCAACACGTATGACGCGTACGAGCATGAGGCAGGGTCATGAACCTGGCGCAACTGCGGGCGCTGGTGGCGGTCGTCGACACCGGCGGATTCACCAGGGCCGCCGCGACACTGGGCCTGACCCAGTCCGGGGTCAGTCACGTCGTCGCCTCGCTGGAACGCGAACTACAGCTGCCGCTGCTCTCCCGCACCCGCGACGGGGTGCGCCTGACCGCCCACGGCCGCCAGATCATCGGTCACGCCCGCGAGGTGGTCCAGCGCACCGAGCGGATCACCGAGATCGCCGTCGCGGCGACCGACCAGCACCGTCGCCGCCTGCGGCTGGCCGCGTTCCCCAGCGCCGCCCAACTGCTCCCGGCAGTGATCGCGGCCTTCGCCCAGCAGCTACCCGATGTCACGGTGGTCCTGCTGGAGGGCAGCGACTCCGAGGTCCGCGCCTGGCTCGACGACAAGCTCGTCGACGCCGGTGTCATCGCCCACCTCGACGACGACACCGCCCCCGGCAGCGGCGGCGTCGTGCTGCACCGCGACCGCATGCTCGCGGTCGTCGACCCCGACCACCCCCTGGCCGGCCAGCCGACCCTCACCCTGGCCGACCTGGCCGACGACCCCTTCCTGATGTCCGACAACGGCTGCGAACCCCTGCTGCGCCGGATGTACGACGCCGCCGGGCAGCCGCTGCGTCCCCACCGCCGGGTCCGGGACATGGCCACCCTGCTGGCCCTCGTCCGAGAGCAACTCGGCGTGACCGTCGTTCCCGAACTCTCCCTCACCGGCGCCCAGGCGCTGGCCGCCATCCCGATCTCCCCACCCGCGCACCGCGTCCTGCGCCTGGTGCCCGCCGACACCGATCCCGTCGACGCCACCGTGCGGGCCCTGCTGGACGTCGCCGAATCTGGCAGGTGAGCACCCGCACGGCGCCCCGGACAGTTTGTCGACACTCGATTGTTCGTCACGCCGGAACTGTTTCTCGAATCCCGGCTGGACACCCGTCGGCCGCCTCGGCCCGGGCCTTTTCCCGCAGCCGAGCCGAGCGGGTGACCGTCAGAGTGGAATGAGACCGGATCGGGCGGCGTACCAGCCGAGTTGCATCCGGCTGTTGGCACCGGTCAACTCCATAAGGCGACGGAGCCGGCGTTGCACCGTGCGTTCGCTGGTGCCGAGCCGGCCGGCGACCGTCTTGTCCGGCAGCCCGGACAACAGCAGCGTGAGCAGGAGAATGTCGACCTCGTCCATGACCTGCACGCCGTCGACCAGGCCGGCGGCGGTGACCCGCAGTGGTGTTGCCACCGCCCAGACCCGCTCGAACAGGTCGACGAGCAACCGGACCAGAGACTCGCCACGGATCAGCAGGAAACCGGGGTGCATACGCGTCTGGTCGGAGCGCATCGGCAGGAGGACGGCCTGCCGGTCGATGATTATCATCTTGTTCGGCAGGGCGTCCGCGATCCTGATCTCGTAACCGCTCCGCAGGAAACCGCTGATCTCCTCGGGCACCCGGGAATCGTCGAAGGCACTGCGTTCGTAGACGTAGCGGTACGTCGGCGCGAACCTGCTGAAGGTCTCCAGATCGGGATTCAGGATGTACGGCGGTCGGAAGAATGCCACGATCTCCGTCTGCGCGCCCCGCTCCATCGTGTCGATCCACGTGGCGAGCTGCTCCGGCGTGGTGATCGCCTCCACCTGACCGGCCAGCCAGGACGACCCGGTGCGGTACACCGCGACCAGCTCCGCCAGCCTGCCGTGGACCCGTTGCAGCTCAGCCTGACGCTGCACGATCAGTGCGCCGAGCCCGACGTCCGGGGCCACCGCCGTGTGCATTCCGTTGTCGTGACCGGTGATCAGGCCGAGTGAGACGAGCTTGGCCAGGCAGTCACCGACGGTCTCGGGAGCCATGCTCAGAACGTCCGAGACCTCGGCGGCAGTCGTCTGACGACGGCGCAGGATCTCGACGTAGACCGCCTCTTCGCGCTCGTCAATGCCGAACCCACCCAGCATCTCGCCCCTCCCACGTGCCGCCGTGCGCCGCACCAGTCTCGGATACCGCCATCGGCCCGCTGACCAGGTACTCGGCATGTGGGATCGGGCAGCCGGACGGTCCCCCTGCGAAGGCACCGCCCCGTGGCGAGGACCCGACATGTCTGGTGCTCGCCAGGCTGCACCGTAGCGCTGCCGGCGGCACCTTGACCAGGCTGTTCGATCACCGGGCGCCCTACGGCGTCGGTAGAGGGGAGTCATTGAGATGTGGGTATGGCGTAGACGGACGCTGCTGGGCGTCACCGTCGCTGCCGCGCTCGTCGCGACGGGCGGGGGTGCGGCGGCCCAGGGGCAGCCGCGGGCCGCTCAGGGCGGTGTGACCACCGTCCCCCCGTCCGCGCAGACGATCAACCAGGTCACCCTGCTCACCGGTGATGTCGTCACGGTGACGCGCGGCGCGAACCAGCCGACCGCGGTGGCGGTGAACGGGCAGGAGGGTTCGAACGGACGGACCACCATCACCACCGTCGGCGAGGACATCTACGTCCTGCCCCAGGAGGCCCAGGCGCTGATCACGGCCGGACGGTTGGACCGCCGGTTGTTCAACGTGACGGGCCTGATCGAGCAGGGGTACGACGACGCGCGTACCGGGTCGATCCCGCTGATCGTGCGGTACCGGGGCAACGGTGTCGCCGCCCGGTCGGCGGCCCCCTCGGGCGGCCAGGTGCTCCGGTCGCTGACCAGCATCAACGGCGCGGCGGTGGCGGCGGACAAGAAGCAGGCGGAGGCGTTCTGGGAGGCCATCGACGACGACGGCCCGCAGGCGGGGACGGCGCGGACGCAGCTCGCCGGTGGCATCGACCGGGTCTGGTTGGACGCCAAGGCCGAGGCGCTGCTGGACGTGAGCGTGCCCCAGATCGGCGCGCCCGGCGCCTGGGCGGCGGGCCTCGACGGCACCGGGGTGAAGGTGGCGGTGCTGGACACCGGCATCGACCCGAGCCACCCGGACTTCGCCGGAAAGATCGTCGACAGTCGGAGCTTCGTTTCCGGTGAGGAGGTCAAGGACGGCCACGGCCACGGCACCCACGTCGCCGCGACGATCGCCGGCTCCGGCGCGGCTTCGGGCGGAAAGCACAAGGGGGTGGCGCCCGGCGCGCAACTGCTGATCGGCAAGGTGCTCGGCGACGGCGGTGCGGGCTACGACTCCGGGATCATCGCCGGGATGGAGTGGGCGGCCCGCTCTGGTGCCAAGATCGTCTCGATGAGCCTCGGCGGCCCGGGCACCGACGGCACCGACCCGTTGGCGCTGGCCGTCAACGAGTTGACCGCCGAGACCGGCGCCCTGTTCACCATCGCCGCCGGCAACGACGGCCGCAACGGCGCGCGCACCCTCGGCTCCCCGGGTACGGCCGACGCGGCGCTGACCGTTGGTGCGGTCGACGACGCGGACGAGGTCGCCGACTTCTCCAGCCGTGGCCCGCGCCTCGGCGACGGCGCGATCAAGCCCGAGATCACCGCACCCGGGGTGGCCATCGTCGCCGCCCGGGCCGCCGGCACCGACATGGGCACGGTGGTCGACGAGCACCACACCTCGGCCAGCGGTACGTCGATGGCCACCCCGCACGTCGCCGGTGCTGCCGCGATCCTCGCCCAACAGCATCCGGACTGGACCGCCGAGCGGCTCAAGGCCCAGCTCATCAGCACGGCGAAGGCGCACCCCAGCGCCCCGGTGTTCAGCCAGGGCGCGGGCCGGGTGGACGTGTCCCGGGCCGTCAAGCAGCACGTGTTCGGCACCGGCGTGGTCAACTACGGCACCGTGCAGTGGGACGCCACCACGCCGGTGGCCAAGCAGGTGACGTACACCAACGACGGCGACCAGCCGGTCACCCTGGCCCTGTCCCTGCGGGGTGCCGACCTGCCCACCGGGCTGCTGAGCCTCGGTGCCGAGACGGTGACCGTACCGGCGAAGGGCACCGCCACGGTGCCGGTGACCATGAACCCCACGGGTGTGCCGACCGGCACCTACAGCGCCCACCTGGCCGGTGTCTCCGCCGACGGCACGACGGTGGTCTCCACGGCTGTCGGCCTGGTCAAGGACGTGGAACGGTTCAAGGTCGACGTCAAGGTCGTCGGTCGGGACGGCAAGGCGCCCGCGCTCGCCACGGCGGAGGTGCGGCTCTTCGACTTCCAGCGACTCGCCATGCCCGAGGTGCTGTACCCGGATCCGGACGGGAACATCACGCTGTCCCTGCCGGCCGGTGAGTACACCCTCCACGCCGGGATCTCCGACCCGAGCGCCGACTACAACCGGGTCTGGGAGTACACCCAGGGCATCCTGCCGAACGTGTCGATCACGAGCGACCGGACGATCACCTTCGACGGGCGCAAGGCCTCCGCGGTGACCATGCGGACGCCGAAGCCCACCAAGACCGACCGCACCCGGCTCGGATTCAACAGCTACAGCTCCGACCAGCAGAAGCGGTACGGCCTCGAGATGTGGTCGGGTGGCGAGACCGCGCAGTACTCGATCCCCACGGAGCAGACCAACGACAACCTGGAGGCGTACGTCGGGTTGACGCTGACCGCGCCCGACCTGGCCGCGCGGATCGTCGGCCGCAACGCGACCGCGCTGGACGCCGCCTACTTCGGCGGCAACGGCGGATCGGTGCGGTTCGACGGCACCCGACGGCTCGACGTGGTCTCGGCCGGCACCGGCACCCCCGAGGAGTACGCCGGGCTCGCCGTGCGGGGCAAGACCGCGCTGGTCAAGCGCAGCGCCGCCGTCACCCCCCAGCAGCAACTCGCCAACGCGGTCGCCGCCGGCGCGGCGGCGGTGATCATCTACAACAACATCCCCGAGCGGTGGGGGATCGACCTCTGGACCCGTGTCCCCACCGCGATCCCGGCGATGACCCTTTCCGGTACGCAGGGCGGGCAACTGCTCGACCGGCTGCGCCGCGACCGGGTCACGGTCGAGTTCAAGGGGATCACGGTCAGCCCGTACGCCTACGAGCTGCTCCAGGTGGAGAAGGGCGGCCTGCCGGCGAACCAGCGGTACCGGGTCCGGGAGAACGACCTGGCCACCCTGCGGACCTCGTACCACGCCTCGGCCAACGGCACCGAGGGCGGCCAGATCCGGTACATCTGGGCGCCGCGACAGTACACGGCGTTCGGCAGCCCGGACCGGCTGATCATGCCGGCGACCCGGACCGAGTACGTCAGCACCGGACTGCAGACCAGGCAGGCCACGCAGCTCGGCCCGGTGTGGCAGGTGGGCGGGTCGGCGCAGACCGAGGCGGTCACGGTGCTGCGCCCCGGCCAGCGGCTGTCCCGGACCTGGAACGAGGCCGTGGTCCGTACGGCGCTGCCGCCGGATGTGGCGCAGGCGGCCTACCGCGACGGCGACGTGGTGGTGGTCCAGGCCTCGGCGCTGCTCGACGTCGGAGCCGACCACACGCAAACCCCGCACGTCGTCCAGACCGACAAGATCCGCACCACCGTCCACCGCAACGGCGAACTCCTCGGCGGCGCCAACTTCGCCACGTTCGCCTTCCCGGCCGTGCCGGAGCGGGCCGAGTACCGGGTGGCGCTCGACGTGGCGCGGGAAGACGCCTGGTGGACGACCTCCACCAGGGTCAACACCGCCTGGACGTTCCACTCGCAGCAGGCGGACGCCCGGCACGCCGTGCCGATGCTGTCGGTCGACTACGACGTGGATGTCGATCTCAACAACCGGGCCAGGGCCGACTCCCGGATGGACATCGGCCTCACCGTCCGGCACCCGAAGGGGCTGGCCGGGCCGGCGGTGCGGGACGCGAAGCTGTGGGTCTCCTACGACGACGGCGCGACCTGGCAGTCCGCCGACGTCGACCGCGACCGGACGGGGCAGTTCGAGGCCACCATCCGGCACCCGAAGCTGGCCGCGACCAACGGGTTCGTGTCGCTGCGGGTGCAGGCCACCGACGCTGACGGCAACACCGTCGAGCAGACCGTGACCCGCGCCTACCAGCTCCGGTAACAGGTAGCGCCACACGGACGCTCCCACCCGGTCCGCCGGGTGGGAGCGTCCGCCGTGCCGGGCCGCCGTGTGGACCTCGCTGCCTCTGCGCGAACCGCACCGGAAGTACCTCTATGACAGCCTGCGCCGAATCTGGGAGACGATGGTCGGATCGGTGATCGCGGCGTCCCTGGCCAGGAGTAGTGCCTTGCTCAGGATCACTCCCAGCATGCGGTCGCCCTCGAATGGGAGAAATACCGGCCCCTGGGTGGGTTCGACGGCCTGTTTCGGGACGATGCAGAGGTACTCGTCGTTGGGAGTCATCAGGATGTTTCCCGATCCCAGGTGGATCTTGTAGGTGCGCAGGTCACCTCTGACGGTCAGGAATCGTCCGTCCAGAGCGCAACGGTCGGCCACGGCGAGCCGGGGCACCAGCCGGGCCAACAGTTCGCGGCGGGTCTCGGCGGTGGCGGACAGCTCCCCGAAGCTGTAGGACTGCCAGTACTCGCGGTACCTGCCGGCCGGCCCACCGTCCTGCCAGCCGGGATCGTTGCCGACGCTGGCCACGCCGACGAACAGGTCGACGTCGCGCATGACCTCGCTGAACACCAGCGGCGGGATCCGGTCCAGCGGCAGCGGGTCGACGGGGCGCTCGCCGATCGGCACCCACTGCGTGTAGCGGCCCTCGCCGGCCTGGGTGCTGTGCTCGGGTGCCGATTCGGGATAGAAGCGCACCTGATCGGTGCTCAGGTACAGGTACGAGCCGGCTCCGGTGATCTCGTCACCGATGCCTTCCACCCAGAACTCGGCGCGCAGCCCCCAGCCGGGCAGCGCGCGGCTGGCGGGCGGGTAGGTGTCGTCGACCATCAGCCGCAGCTTGTTACGCCAGCCGCGGACCGCTGCCAACGCGTGGAACTGGTGTTGGCGCAGCACGTGCGCGGCGAACCGGTTGGAGTAGACGCCGGTCCGCTCCTCGGCGGCGGTGAGGAGGTAGATCTCGCGGTGAGCCTGCTTGAAGGGCTGCACCATCTCGTGTCGCTCCAGCCACCGTCGCCAGGCCAGCACCTCGTCGACATCGCGGCCGATCGGGTGCCAGAGCGTCACCGTCACGTCGTCGCGCGGGGAGACGAGGGTGTCATCGACGGTGCGCAGCGCGCCGTCGGCCCAGCCGCAGGGGTCCCCGTCAACCAGCCAGATGAGCCGTCGGGCCAACGTGCCGACCAGCGGGTGGTCGAGGTACCGGAGCCGCCAGGCCGCGTACGACCAGGTGCGCTGGGCGAGGAACTGCCGGTCGAGCCGCTCGGCCTGCGCGGCCAGCATCTTCTCCACGTCCTTGGCGGTCGCCTTCAGGTCGCGTACCGCGTCGGGGTGTTCCCGGCGAATCGCTGCCGGCGCCGACTTCACCAACCGACCGGCCGCCGTCCGCCAGGCCAGCCGCACGGCGGGGCCGGTGACGGCCAGTTCGGCGGTGACGTCGCCGACCGGCTCCACCCGCAGACCCACCGCGCTGAGCCCGTACGTGGGCACCGCCAGCTCATCGACCTCCTCCCGGGACAGCCCGATGGCCGCCGCCCGCCGGTCCAGGGCAGCGTTGAGCTGGCTGAGCGTTCCCTTGTAGGTGACCCGGCCGGCCAGCCGGGCGAGTTGGGCCAGCGCATGCTCACCGTCGAGGTCGGCCAGCGCGTGCACGGCCGCGTTGGCGATCTTCGGGTTACGTGGCCCGATGCCGGCGACCTTGCGCAGCGACGTCTCCACCAGAGCGCCGAGCGTCCGGGCCACGTCCGCGCCGTCCGCGCCGCCGGCCGAGGGCAGGAGCCAGACCAGACCGCGCAGCGCGTTGGCGTTGTACGGGTCGTACGCCTGCCCGATGTCGTGCCCCCGGTAGTCGTCCTGGACCGGCAGCGTGCGTTGCCGACCGACCAGCGCCAACCACCCGACCACCCTCTCCCGGTAGGCTCCGACGCCCACCTCGGCCAGCAGGGTCCGCCCCCGCGCCGTCCAGCGGGAGGTCGGCTTGCCGCCGGTGGCGGTCAGCGCGTGCGCCAGCAGTTGGTGCCAGCCAGGGCCGGCGGCGGTCAGTGCGTCCAGCACGGCATCGGCCCACGCCTCGCCGGGATTGAGCAACGGTCCCTCCAGCGCGGCCACCGCTTCGGCCAGGCCCGCCGCCTGGTACTCGTGCAGCAGGACGCTACGTCGGGCGGTCGCCACCGTGGCCGCCGGCACCGGAACACCGGACTGCCGAGCGAACGTGAGCAGCGCGGCGAAGTCGTCACATTCCCAGCAGGACCACGATCGGCCCAGCGACTCCAGGAACCGGTGGACGTCCGTCGCGGCGGCCCGCTGCTTCTCGGGTGGCTGCCGCGACAGCAGTCGGGACGCCAGGATGCCCAGATAGCGGGTGTCTTCGGAGGCGGCGGGCATCAGCCACCCACCAGCGGGACCAGCTTGAGAAAAGAGATCTCGACGCCGTCGCGTAACTCGATCTCGGCGTCGAGTTCCTCGACTTGGCGGTCGTCGACGAGCACCACGAAACCGTTCCGCCCGAACGCGTCGATGGCGCGCCCGAACTGCTCATCGGCATCCAGCCGCCGAGGGCTGGGCAACCGCCAGCCGTTGAGCGTCCGCTCGGCATCACCCGGCTGCACCAGCCCGCAGAAGACTTGCGACTGTCGGGCGTTGTGCTCGGCGACCTCCTGGAGGACGCGGCGACGGATCACCTCACGCAGCGCCAGCCGTTCCTCGAAGATATTCAGAGGCCGCGCCCGCGTGCGATCGCCTGCCGTTGTCTCGTCCACGAAACTCACCGTCGCCATGGCGGGGAAGTGTAGGAAGCCGCACTGACACGAACCGTTCGTCCCGCTGGACCGAAGACCGAGAGGCGGATGGCGGGGTATCGGGTGGCAACGCGCCCGAAAGGTGTGGCGGAGGCCGTGCAGCCCATCCCGCCAGGGCAGACCCGGTCGGAAGCGCTCAGCGGCCAGGTGCCTGCGCGGCCGGCTCGATGATCATTACCCGATGGCCGGACGTTCAACCTCCGGCCACTCCCACAACACCGCAGGTGATCAGCATGGCTGGCCGAGGGACCGCACGAACCTGAGGAGAACCCTGTGCGCAACATCGTCCGAGTCGGCATCGCCGTACTCGCGGCAGCCGTGTCCGCTGTCGTCGTCGCCGTACCCGGCGGGGCCACCGTGCCCACGGCGGAGACCGCCATGGCCGCGCCCGCCCACTCGCGGAAGGGGCCGGCCGTCGTCGACTACGCCCACCGCGGGGCGTCCGGCTCCGCGCCGGAGAACACCATCGCCGCGGCGAGGTTCGCCGTCACGCAGGGCGCCACCTTCGTCGAGACAGACGTACGCCGAACAGCCGACGGCGAGTTGGTCGTGATGCACGACGACAAGCTGTCGCGGACCACAAACGTGGAGGAGGTGTTTCCCGACCGGGCGCCGTACTGGGTGCACGACTTCACGCTGGCGGAGATTCGTCAGCTGGATGCCGGATCGTGGTTCGCGCCGGAGTTCACCGGGGAGAGGGTGCCGACGCTGCGCGAGTTCGTCGACGCGCTGAAGCGCCGTTCCGGCCTGCTGCTCGAGATCAAGGGCTCGCTCCTGTACCCGGGCATCGAGGCCGACATCGTGGCGGAACTGAAGTCCATCCCCGGCTACCTGCCGTGGGCGCTGGCGACGGGCAAGCTGGTCATCCAGTCCTTCTGGGTCCCGGCCGTCCGGGACATCCACACGCTGCTGCCGGACGTGCCGGTCGGCCTCCTGTTCGAGACGCGCCCCACCGACGACGTCCTGGTCGAGGCCAGCCGGTGGGCCGACCAGATCAACCCCGGCAATGCCTTCACCGACCAGGCTCTTGTCGACCGGGTGCACGAGCTCGGCATGAGCATCAATCCCTACGTCGTCAACAACGGCCGGGACATGCGCAGGTTCGTCAACCTCGGCGTGGACGGCATCATCACCGACTACCCGGCCGTCATGCGCGACATCGTGCGGATCACGCGCTGACCGACGGGTCACCGTCCACACCGCGCAGACAGCAACGGCGGTTGACCGCGAGATCCGGTCAACCGCCGTTCAGCACCGCATTGCTAGAGGCCGTAGACGGTCAGCTTCGTGCCGTCGGTGACGTACACCCTGCCGTAGGTGACCACGAGCTGGTCGACCGCGCCGGTGAACGCCGGCGCCTTCAGCGGGGCACCGTCGACCGGGTTCAGAGTGTGCACCCGGTCGCCCTTGGCCGTGACGTACAGGACACCACCCGCGACGATCGCCCGCTGGTACTCGCTTTCCGGAATGCTCCGGCTCCAGATCGTGGCACCGGTGCTGCGGTT
Source organism: Micromonospora sp. NPDC047074 (assembly GCF_040643815.1). NCBI lineage: Bacteria > Bacillati > Actinomycetota > Actinomycetes > Micromonosporales > Micromonosporaceae > Micromonospora > Micromonospora sp. NPDC047074. The sequence goes on along the minus strand of NZ_JBEYVB010000002.1, from coordinate 657,515 downwards.
CACCGCGGAGACGGTTCCTTCGCCGGAGGTGACGTACAGCCTGGTCGGGGTGAGCACCGCGAACCTCGGGAGCAGGTCCGACGCGAGCCAGGTCAGGGTGCCGGTCGTCGCGTCGAGGACCTGCAGGCTGTGCCCCCACCCGACGTAGAACTTGGTCCCCGCCTCGTCCGCCGCGAGCGGCCGGTACTCACGGTGCTCAGTCGTGTGGATGATCGCGCCGGTGACGATGTCGACGATGGTGCTCCTCAGGGGTCCGGCGTTCCCATCGTATCCGGAAAGCAAGACGCGACCGTTCGCCGAAACCGGCTGTTTCATGTACAGGCCGCTCTGCCACAGCAGCTGCCCGTCGGCGATGCGGTACGCGCGCGTGTCACTGCTGTAGCGGCTTTCGCCGGAGACCACGACGACGCCCCGGTCGACGAGGATCTGCACAACCCGGCCATCGTCGTCGAAGTCCCGGACCACCGCCCCGGTCATAGCGTCGAGCACGAAGATCTGGCTGGAGTCGGCGCCAGGCATGGGGCCGCTGTCGTCCACCGAGAAGACGAGCTGGCCGGCCGTGTGGACGAGCCGCGAAGGCCACCGGAAGTTCTCGGGCTCGAAGCGCCACTTCTGCGCGCCGGTCTCCTCGTCGGTGGCCGTGACGCCGAGGTCGTCCTGGGTGTAGACGAGTCCGTCGGCGACGACCGGTGCACGCTGGCCGGTCCGGGCCGGGGTGCCGGTGTACTTGAGTTTGAGGTTCGGGACGGTCGGCACCGTCACGCTTGTCTCGTTGGGATTGAATGCGCTGTTGCTGGCCAGGTAGCCGGACATGGCCCACCAGCCCGTGCCGGCCGCGGCGGCCGGCGCCGCCGGAATCGCCACCGTCGCCGCGAGCACCGCGGCAGCGGTCAGCACCTTCACTGAGTACTTCACCCGTACCTCCCCGTTGGCGCGGCGTTGCAGAACCCCGCGCCCCTGTCCTTCCTCGATTGCGTCGTGCCGGATGCGTACCTGCTGCCTCGGCGCCGCCGTGCCGCTGATCATATGGCTCAAGCAACGTCCATGGTTGCCCGCTGACGGCGCATGGAAGCACGGCAGGTGCCGGCCGGCAGCACTGATCGCACCCTGACTCCAACGTGCATCACAGCATCGGAGGCATGAGCCGAATCAGGCACCGAGGTCGGCCAGCCGCCGGGCGATGCCGCCCTCGGGCAGCTTCCACACCTGATCATTGGGCCACTGCCGATACAGCAATCCTCCTGTTGGTCACCGCAATCTGCGGCACGTCCTGCCGTACCCGCTCAGCCGCGATCAGGCGAAATTCGACCGGCTGAAGTCGGACCTGGTGATGTACCGGCTGGCGTTCGGCCAGCCCAGGCAGGAGGACCTGCTGAACCTGCTCCGACGACGGGAAATCGGCGCGGCGGGCGTACCCGACATTCTGGATCTTCGGCCGTGAACCGCGCCCACGCGAAGATCCGCCCCCGCGGTGAGCGGGCGATCGCCACCCTCAAGACCTGGAGGATCCTGGCCATGTTGCGCTGCTGCCCACGCCGAGCCATCGCGATCGTGCAGGCGATCCTCGTCCTGCACCGCACCGAATCCGACCGCTACCAGGATGAGAAAGACTCTTTCGTACGCCGACACTTGTAGAACCACGAATCGGACACCCCCAACGCCCCGACAGGCCAGCGCGTGCGGCACAGCACGCCCGGTCCTCTGGGAAGAGATGAAAGCGGCCACGCTCACCGGCCCGTCGCTTCCTTGACCCATAGGACCACGGGTCGCTTGAGGACATCACGCTCCATCGCCGACTCGGCGTTCTCCCGCCGCAACCGCGCCAGCTCCGCCCGCTCGTCCTCGGCCAGCTGCCCGGCAGCGGCCTCGCCACGAGCGGCACGATCGGGCTGTACTCAGTTGGCCAGGGTGCCGCTGCTGAGCCCCAGATCACGCGCTACCCGCGCGATCGACTTCCCGGTCTCACGCACGATCCGGACCGCGCCCGCGCGAAACTCCGGATCAAACCGGCGTCTCGTCTCAGCCATTAACCTCTATCCCTCAAGTTCTGGCCTCCACGTTACGAGGGGGAAGAAATTGCATGAAATCCGGCGACTCGGCCGGAAGGGCTTTAAGCCCACGACCTCCACGCCTTCGCTATGGAGGAATCGGACCCGCGTGCCGCAGGTCGAGGCGGAGTCCGGGCAAAGTCAGCGGCGTTACGGGCGCACCGACAACATCAGAGCATTGACATTGATCAAGCCTTCGGGCACACTTTCCGCAGTCGCCTCAGCGCAGACGGTGAGCCCCTTGTAGCAAGTTTGTTTCGAGCAGGATACATAGATCGGGCCGCGTCCCCACAATGATCGTGGGGAGAGCGTAAAACTTTGTTCGAGTATCTGGTCATCGATGGATCCTTCGCCTGCCGTGCGGCTCTCGCGTGCCTGCGCGCCTGCGTGGCGGAGATCTGCCAGTCGTGCGTAGCGGTCTCGACTCGCCCCTGAAGGCCGGGTGTCGCATTCGTGCCCGAGGCGGTTGATCCAGGCCAGATCGTGAGTTCGCCCGTTCGTTTTCCCATGAATCGGAGATCTAGTGCGCATCGCCTTCCTCACCACGACTCAGCATGGTCACCTCAACCCGTACATTCCGGTGGTCAATTCGCTCCAAGCCGCCGGCAATGAGGTTGTGCTGCTGCTGTTGTCTGCGGACGGTGGCGCACTCGGCGAGCAGCGTCGCCAGGCCCTGGGCCCGGTGGAGGTCCACATGGTCGGGAAGGTCCAGATGGCGCCGTGGAGCGACGATCCAGCGAAGATCGGTCCGATGCTCGAGTCGTCACCGGTGGCGGACCAGGTGGCTGATGCGCTGCGGGCGACGGCGCCGGACTTCGCGCTGCTCGATTCGCTGCCGGTACTGGCGGCAGCGATGGCCGGGGCGCAGGCGTCCGGTGTGCCGTACGGAATGATATGGGCAAATCTGGGCGGAGTATGCCCAAGGGAGCGTCGGCAGGGTCGCTGGCTGTACGACGAACAGGTTGGCGATTATCTGACCAAGCGCGGAGTGTTGTGGTCGACCCGGACCCATTCGGCGCGTTCGCCGATTCTCAATCTGATGCCGACGATTCCCTCGCTCGTCGGGGATGAAGCGGTCACCGACGATGGTGTGCAGCTGGTCGGGTTGCCGGGTGCGGCAGGCGAGCGCGGCGACGAGGTCGCTTTTCCCGGCCTGGAGGAGATCGACCCCGGCCGGCCGCTGGTGTTCGTCTCCTTCGGCACGATCTTTTTCAGGCGGCCCGACCTCCTCCACACGGTGATCATGGGGGCGGTGAAGACCGGTGCGCAGGTGATCGCCTCAGTCGGAGATCTCGCTGAGGAACTCGCGCTGCCCGCTGACGTACTCACCGCCCCGTACGTGCCACAACGTGAGGTGCTTGAGCGCGCCGATGTGTTCATCACCCATGGCGGCTACAACTCGGTGGCGGAGTCGATCCGGGCGGGGACGCCAATGCTGGTGATCCCGCTGGCCGTGGATCAGCCTATTCAGGCGCACTTCGTGAAAACCGCGGGCTTCGGGACGGCGTTGGAGCCGGCCGACGTCACAGAACATGCGGTCGCTGACGCTGTCACCAATCTGCTTGATCCGGGCCGGGACTACCGGGCGCGGCTGCGCGCGGCGCAGCCCGAGTGCGGCGATTCGGCCGCGCGCACGGCAGAACTGGTCATCAGCATGGGCGAGAAGCTACAGCGAAAGGGGGAGCAGTGACGATAGAACTGCAGCGGCCGGTGGGCGATCGGATCGTCTTCGATGATCCTGAGAGTTTCTCGTTCCGGGTGGACCGCCGGGCCTATACGGACGACGACGTGGCCGCACAGGAGATGACCAAGATCTTCGATCGCTGCTGGTTGTACGTCGGGCACGAATCGGAGGTGCCCGCGCCGGGCTCCTACGTGTCACGTGACGTCGGAGGGCGCCCGGTGGTCATGGCGCGCGGCTCCGACGGGGTGATTCGGGTGTTTGCCAACAGCTGCCCGCACCGCGGGGCTCTGATCTGCTCGCAGTCAGCCGGGCAGGCCAGGTCGTTCCGGTGCCCGTACCACGACTGGACATTCTCCAACCGGGGGGACCTGGTCGGAGTTCCGCTCCCGGACGGGTACGGCCCAGGCTTCCGCAAGTCCGACTTCGGCCTGTCGCGGCACCGTAGCGACAGTTACCGGGGTTTCGTGTTCGCGACCTTCGATCCCGAGCAGCCACGCACCTTGACCGAGCATTTGGCGGGCGCGACGGAGTACCTCGATCTGATCGCCGACCAGTCCGAAGTGGGAATGGAGGTGATCCAAGGTGCGCAATTGCACGGGGCTCGGGCCAACTGGAAGCTCATGATGGAGAACAGCGTCGACATCTACCACTTCCGCGCCCTGCACAAGCGTTACGTGGGCTACATCGAGTCGCTTGGGACAATGGCACCGCGACGACGAGGCGGCTCCGCCCGCGCTCTCGGGCGGGGGCATGGCGCCAATGAGTTGGTGCCGGCGGCAGCCCGACCGCTCGCCTACTGGACGCCGATGTTCCCCCCCGAGGTCAGGTCACGGATGGAGGCGACGGCCGCACGGTTCGTCGAACGGTTCGGCGCCGAACGCGCTCAACGGATCACCGGCGCCAATCGGGCGTTGATGATCTTTCCGAATCTGATGATCATCGATGCGATCGGGATCACCATCCGCAAGATCGACCCGGTCAGCGCCGGCCAGATGTCCATCACCTCAGTCGCGCTGGCCCCCAAGGACGAGGATCCGGACATCCGGGAACTACGAAAGAGTCACTACTTGACCTTCCTCGGTCCCGCCGGCTTCGCCACCCCCGACGACATCGAGATCATCGAGTCCTGTCAACGGGGCTACCTCAATCGCACGCTCCGCTACTCCGACCTGTCACGCGGAATGGCCAAGGATGTCCCCGAGACCACCGACGAACTCCCGGCCCGCGAGTTCTGGCGGCAGTGGGACCGGCTGATGCACCACGGCGACGACGACCACGAGGAAGCTCACCACGTCACTCAACGGGCCGAGAGGCAAGGGGCGCAACGGCGATGACCACCGACACGATCAACACCAAGCCGGCGGTCGACGAGACGGCCCAGATGCGGCTATGGCACCGGGTGAGCCAGTTCCTCTTCCGTGAGGCGCGGCTGCTCGACGAGTGGCGCCTACGCGAGTGGTACGACGAGATGCTGACCGACGACATCCGCTACCTGGTGCCGGCTACCGACGTCCGGGGCGGGTCGACCGATGCGCTCGGGCTCATCGACGACAACGCCGCCCGGCTGCGCCAGCGGGTCGAGCAACTCCTCAACGGCGAGGTGTGGTGCGAGAATCCCCGGTCGCGGACGAATCGGATGATCAGCAACGTGGAGATTCTGGCTGATCGGGGCACGCACCTCGATGTGACGGCGAATGTCGTCGTGTACCGGTTCGGGCACGGGCGCTCTGACTCCTACGTCGGAAAATGCCGGCTCGAACTCGCCGTCGAGGGCGAGTCGTTCCGGGTCCGGAGACGTCTCGTGGTGCTCGACCACGAGAGTCTTTACGAACACGGAAAGCTCAGCATCATCCTCTGAGACCTGACAGGGACACTGCCCTCCACACAGCCTTCGCGCGCAGGGGTGGGTCTGGTTCTGGCTGCGCCGTACCGCTGCTCGTCGCCTTCGTGGCGTCGTAGGAATTCACCACTGTCCGACAGGCCACCTGGCAACACGAAGGAGTGATCGATGGACCAGTCGCTTGCCCGACATGAGCGGGGTGAGGCCATGTTCAAGCACGTCTTCGGCCGTGAACCCCGCCCAGGCTCCTACCCCGACTTCCTGCAGCTCACCATCGATCACTTGTTCGGTGAGATCTGGACCCGCCCGCACCTGAGCGTCGAGGAGCGCGAGTTGATCGCGCTGACCGCGGTCACCCTGGCCCGGACCGACTGGGAGTTGCGCGGCCACATCGGTGCCGCCCTGCACCTCGGGATGCCACGAGAGAAGATCGTCGAAATCATCATTCAGCTCGCCTACTACGGGGGCTGGCCGGTCGCCAACAACGGGCTGCGCATCGCCCAAGAGGTGTTCGCCGAGCTCGACGCTGGCAAGGACACCGACCATGACCAGTGACCCTGCGCCCCTCGACCCCGCCGTCAAGGTCGATCTCTGGCGCCAGCGGTTCTTCGAGGCCCAGGCGGCCGCCGAAGAGTTCATCCTCGGCGTGCACGGCGATGAGGGCGTGTCCGCGTGGATCCAGGCGAACTCGCGCATCACTGCGGACCTACTGCGATCGCAGCGGCCCGCCGGAGAGTCTGCCACCGTCCACTTCATGACCCGGCTACAGCGCCAACTGCTGCTCTACGACTCGGCAGTGACCAGCGAGCCCCAGCCCTCTGGCACCGTCCTGCGCAACGCCGAGTGTGGAATCCTGCGGTACCGCAAACAGGCCGCCAGCGCCGGCGTCAAACTGACTTTCGCGTCACCATGTCCGTACTGTCAGGAACTCAACACCGCCATCGCCGCCCGCTACGTCGAATCGGACGTCACGGTGTCGTGCGAACAGGCAGGCGACGGGTGCACCTGGCGCGCGGAATCCCGGCACGCTTCAGGGGACGGCGCGACCGGGTCACCTGACCGCGGCGGAACCGTGGATTGAACCGACAGCAGCGCCGTCGGTCGTCGGCTGTCGGGCCGGCGGTTCGACATCGAACTTCTAGCAACTTGATGCTCGGCTTCCACGTTGGGAATTCCGGCTTTTGATCTGGAATGGAGACCGTCGATGAAGGCATCCGTCGTTGTGCCGACATTCAACTCGTCCGCGTTGCTGGACAGATGCCTTCGCACGCTCCGCGCACAGAAGCTGGCTGTCTCCGATTCCCTCGAAGTGCTCATCGTCGATGACGGATCGACCGACCCGACAGCAGAGACGGTGCAGTATCACATGACAGCCGACTCCCGGTTCCGCTACCTGCATCTGCCTCGTTCCGCGACGTCGTCGAGAAGTGCCGCGAGAAATCGCGGTGCGGAAGAGGCGACGGGCGACATCCTGATTTTTGTCGATGGCGATCAACTGGTTCCGCCCACATTTGCCGATCGGCATCTCCGCCACTACCGGGTCATGCCCGAGAAAAAGGCTGTCATCGGCTTCAGAAAATACCTGCGGGCTCCGGAAGCGTTCGACGATCGCTTCATGGAAGACGGCGCCGAGGAATTCCTAGGCGGGTTGATCAAGGGCGACATCAGACTGGACCTGCTGGGTCGCCTGAGCGATCTCGGTGGTGATCTGAAGACATCGTGGCACCTGTTCTTCACCTGCAACGTCTCTGTTCCGAGCGTCGACTACAAGCGCGTCGGCGGGTTCAACGAGGAATTTCGGGGATGGGGCCTGGAGGATTCCGAGTTGGGGTACAGGCTGGGGCGCTCCGGCACGCAGATCGTCTTCGACGAAGAAAGCTTCGCCTACCATCAAGGGCCGCCTCTGAGCCCCAACAAGCCTGTCTACGAGGGCTGGCTAAAGAACTTGAGCCTGTTCATCGCGCTGCACAAGGAAGCTCCCGAGGTGATCCTGCAGGCCATGCTTGCGCCGATCTTCAACCCTGCGGTCGGCGCCAACTGGACCGATACCTACGAGCAGTTCGAGATGTGCGCAAGGTCGACCCCCGCAGCCTTTACTGGGTCACGTGTTCAGGTTGAGGACGATTTCCCTGCTCCTGTCGCGTAGGCAGAGCTGGGGACGGTTCCGACACGCTTCGCTGAACGTCTATGCCTAAACCTCCCTACGTCACGAAATTGATGAAGTCGCATGCGCTAACCGAAGTCGTCGATGTTGCCGGCCTCGGTCGGCACGACACGTGCAGGGCTTTGCCATGCGCCGATAGGGTTCACAGCCGCACGGAAGGCGCCTGGTGGTGACGATGCACGAGAGAACTGTGTGGGCGGAACTTGTTCAAGGCCACAGGTCGCGCCTTGACGGGCGAATGAGAATCCTGCACCTGGTGCCCAATGCCGGCTGGCCGCTGGTTTCGTCCGCCGTGATGATCCAGATCGCCGCGGGGATCCTGCCGGTCGCGTTCATCCTCGCCACTTCAGCCGTGGTCGCCCGAGTGCCCGACGCGGTATCCGGCGGGCTCGGGTCGGTGGCCTGGAGCGATCTTCGAACCAACTTGATCATCGCGGCGGCCGCGTTCTTCGGAGTGCAGCTGCTGCTGCCGGTACAGGAACTGCTCGGCAACCTGATCCGCCGTCGCCTCGACGACCTCGTCCGTGACCGGCTGATGGCGGCCTCCCAAGCAAGCGGCGGCGTGGCCGTCATGGAGAATCCAGAGCTGCTCGATCACGTCGCCGACGCGAAGGACCGGCTGCGGACCGAAATGTGGTCGCCGGGTGCCGCGGGCGCCGGTCAGATCGCGCTGATCTCGCGGTACCTACAGACCGTGCTCGCCGCTGGGATCACGTCGGTCGCCTTCGTGTGGTGGGCCGGGCCAGCTCTGCTCGTCGCGGCCCTGACGATCCGCTTCGGCTACCGGCTCGGCCTGTCGGTGTTCACGGAGGTCTTTCGGAGCACCGCCCGGCTGCGGCGCCGCAGCGAATATCTCCGCACCATGCTGCTCCAGCCCGCGGCGGCGAAGGAGTTGCGGGTCTTCGGCCTTCTACCTTGGTTGCAGCAGGAGTACACGTCGGCCGCCATGGACGCCGTGCTCCCGGTCTGGCGGGCCCGGCGTCGGCTGTTCCACGGCCCGTACATTCTCTATGTTCTTGTCGCTTTCGTGCTGCTGGGCGCGCTGCTGACGGGAGCGGCCCAAGCAACGGCAGCCGGACTGCTCGGCTTGGGCGGGTTGATACTCGTATTCCAGGCGTCCCTGGCCGCCATGAGGATCGGCGGGTTCATCGCCGAGTCCGATGTGGCGACCGAGCAGGGCCTCAATGCCTACCGGTCGGTGGAGCGGATCGAGAGGATGAGCGAAGCCGACGCCCGCGCCACCGAGAGCGGCAGGGGCGATCCGGCTGGGCTGCCCAGGACGGTGCTGAGATTCGACAAGGTGTCCTTCGCCTACCCGGGCGGGCCACCGGTGCTGAACGACCTTGACCTCACCATCGAGGCGGGCCGGTCGCTGGCGATCGTCGGCCTCAACGGCGCAGGCAAGACCACCCTCGTGAAACTGTTGGCCCGGCTCTACGAACCGACGGCCGGGGCGATCACCGCTGACGGCGTCGACATCCGGACTTTCCCGGCCACGGCGTGGCAGCGCCGGGTTGCGGCGATCTTCCAGGACTTCACCCACTTCGAGCTGCCAGTACGCGACAACGTCGCCTTCGGCGCGATCGAGATGCTCACGGAGCCGGAGCGTGCCGACAAGGTGGTCCGGGCTGCCCTGGAGAAGGCCGGCGCGGCGGAATTCGTCAATCATCTTCCCCGCGGCCTGGAGACTCCACTGTCGCGGCGGTACGCCGGCGGCGCCGAGCTGTCCGGCGGGCAGTGGCAGCGCATCGCGATCGCCCGCGCTCTCGTCGCCGTCGAGGGTGGCGCCAGCATTCTCGTCCTCGACGAGCCGACCGCCAACCTGGACGTGCGGTCGGAGGTGGCGTTCTTCGAGCGGTTTCTCGACCTGACACGGGGAGTCACCAGCGTGGTCATCTCGCACCGGTTCTCCACGGTGCGCCGTGCCGACCGGATCGTCGTGCTGGAACACGGTCGCGTCGTCGAGGAAGGCACCCACGAAGAGCTGCTCGCCCTCGACGGTCGCTACGCGGAGCTGTTTCGGCTTCAGGCTGCGCGGTTCACCGAGGAAGAGGGAGAAGGCAGTGAATAGAATGCTGCGCAGTGTCGGCGCGACGCTGGCCTCGGCGTGGCGGCTCAGCCCGGGAAGGCTGATCACCGCCGCCCTGTTGATGATGCTCGGCGCCGTGAGTGGCCCCCTGTTGGCGCTCTTTCTGGGGGTGGCAGTCGACGCGGCCCTCGACCGGCGGACCGATGTCGCGGTCTGGACAGCGGCCGCCGCCGCCGTGAGTGTCCTGCTCAGCTTGACGATGGAGCACTTCGCCCACATCTTCTTCTTCGAGCTCGGTGATCTGCACAAGCAGGATACCGAACGTCAGCTCGGCGACCTGGCGCACGGGCCGGTCGGGCTGGCGCTGCACGAACGGCGGGACGCCGCAGATCGCTTCGAACTGCTCCGACAACAGTCGTGGACGCTGAGCCAGAGCGTGCAGACCGTCCTGACGATCGGGGTGCTACTCACCCAGATCACCCTGACCGCTGTGCTGCTCGCCCGCATCGAGCCGTGGCTGCTCCTGCTGCCGGTCTTCGGTGTCCCCCCGCTGATCGCCGGGCGGCTGGCCGAGAAGCGGCTGGAACGTGCCGAACTCCTGACCGCCGAGTCCACCCGCATGAGCTGGCACCTGTTCGATCTGGCCCTCAGCTCGATCGCTGCCAAGGAGATTCGGCTCTTCGGGCTCGGCGGAGAGCTCCGCCGCCGCCATGGGGTGGTCCGCCGCGAGGTGGACAGCCGATTGCGCCGGGCTGAATGTGCCGGCGCGGCCCTGCGGTTCACCGGCCAGTTGATCTTTGCGCTCGGGTACATCGGATCCATCGTCCTGGTCGTCCGCGCCGCTATCAGCGGCGAGCGCACCGTCGGCGACGTTGTCCTCGCCATCACGCTGGCCGTGCAAACCAACGCGCAAGCCGCCGGCGCCGTCGCGCTCGCCCAGGCGCTGCAACGCAACGCCCGCGCCTTCGGCTGGCTGAGCTGGATCCGTGATGCCACGCCGCCGGAACCCGGCCCGCCGGCTGTCCAGACACCGCCCGCCGTACTCACCGACGGCATCGAGCTGCGTGACGTCACGTTCCGCTACCCCGGCACCGATACCGACGTGCTGCAAGGCCTCAGCCTGCGCATCCCTTCCGGCACGATCGTGGCCATCGTCGGCGACAACGGTGCCGGCAAGTCCACCCTGGTCAAGCTGCTCTGCCAGTTCTACCGGCCGACCGCGGGCGAGATCACCATAGATGGCGCCGACCTGCGGCGGCTCGACCCGCTGGGATGGCGCCAACGGATCTCCGCCAGCTTCCAGGACTACATCCGGCTGGAGCTGCGGGCCAGAAGCAGCGTCGGCCTCGGTGACCTGCCTCGACTCGACGAACCAGGCGTGGTGGAGCGGGCGGTCCGGCGAGCAGACGCGCAGGAGGTGATCGACCGGCTGCCGAACGGCCTGGAGACCTACCTGGGCAAGGCCTACGACAACGGCGCTGAACTGTCGGGCGGGCAGTGGCAGCGCATCGCGTTGAGCCGGTCCATGATGCGCGACGATCCGCTGCTGCTGTTGCTCGACGAGCCCGCCGCCGCCTTGGACCCGCTGACCGAGCATGCCCTGTTCGATCGGTACTCCGACGCGGCGCGTGACGTGGGGATCCGTACCGGAGGCGTCACGGTCTTCGTGTCACACCGGTTCTCGACCGTCCGGATGGCTGACTTGATCCTGGTCGTGTCGGACGGGCGGATCGCAGAGTCCGGCAGCCACGACGAGCTTCTGGCGCTGAACGGGATGTACGCCGAGTTCTTCAGCCTGCAGGCGGCCGCATATCGCTGATCATCAAGGCTCCGCAGTTGTCGCCGCGCGCGGGGAGGAGGAGGGGGCGGAGGCTCCCGAGCATCCGACGAGCACCCAGCCATCGCCGTAGACACGAAAAAGGCTCCGGCCGGGTGGAAACCACCAGGCCAGAGCCTTTATTGCTGGTGCGCCGCCAGGGACTCGAACCCCGAACCCGCGGATTAAGAGCCGGCGTTGCTCCATGCTTCGCAGTCCCTGGGCGTCCCATCGGTCCACGCACCGGCAGGTTTCGGCTGGTCCTACCGGCCGGACGTACCGCACGATCCATCCGACGCAGACCCTGTCCACGGCGACCGAGCACCCACGGAGCACCCGTATGTGATTCCGATATTGGGGTTAGCGTCTGATCGCGACGACTTCGACCGTGGCACCCATGCCCTGGAGCGCGGTAGCCGCCTGGAGGAGCGAGACCTGGGCGAAAGCGAAGAGGGAGTCGACGGTGATGGGCTTCCCGCCCTTGAGGAGGATCGCGAAGACAACGGTAGGTGCCCTGAGCGCATCCATGATCGAGCCTTGCGACCTAGTCTCGGCGAGACGGGCGAGGAACTTTTCGCGTACCTGCGCGTCGTACCGGAGCGCCTCGACGGAGACTCGGCCCTGAGCGAAGAGGTGGTTGAGGTCGGCGGTGCTCGTGTCAGCCTTCTTGACGTGGATGAGCTGGCCCTCGGGGCCGACGAGATCACAGATCTCCAACCCGCCACCCCTGAACTTCTTGGTCCGAACGGTCTTCTTGTCGAGCAGCGCATATCCGGGCTGCTTCGCAGCCTGCTCGTTGTACCAGCCCTCATTCTCGCCCTTGGGCCACGGCGGCAGGATGATCCCGGTGGGGCGGTCGAGGAGTTCCTGGATGCCGTCCTCCAAGGCGTTGAGGTATTCCTCTCCCACCTCGTACCAGACACCTTGCCAGTAGAAGTAGTGGGCAGGAGCTTCCACGACTTCCGCCGTCAGCCAGCGGTGCGCCGCGACCTTGCGGCTGATCGTCTCCTCGGCGGCCTGGTCACTGAACATCTGCACACGCATGTCCTTGAGCGTCTGCAGGCGGCTTCCGGCAGGCAGGTCGCGCACGAAGGCCAGGAGGTGGTCCAGTTCGAGCTCTTCGACGGCTTCCGTGGTCGCTCCCTTGGAGATGGTGAAGGCGTCGGCGAAACCGAAGCGGTCGAGGCATTCGCTCGGCGCGCTCAGGGCCATGCGTGGCGTGTCCGAGTTGGCCAACATCTCGTCGAGCTTGAGATCGAGGCGTCGCACGAGTTCGGTCTTGCCTCTGCCCTTGAGAGAACGGACGCGGGCCACGAGGTCGAATCCGGGGAGCGGCTCGGGCTGGTCACAGACGTTCTCGATGGCGTAGAGGTCGCTCATGAGCTCCGCAGGGGTGCGGGCGAGAGGAAGCTTGATGGAGTTGTCACTTCCGGTGATTCGAGCAGAACGGCTGCCGTCCTGGGCATAGGTGAGGGGGATGTCGGAGACAGTCCCGGTGATCTTGCTGACGATGTCACCGAACCGTTCGATGCCGAAGCCACGGATGTGCTCGCCGCGCGTCGCAATGTTCTCGTCGGTGCGACCGCGGGCATCCATGAGGTGGTGACGGACCAGAGTGATGCTGTTCTCGTCAAGGCAGCGGATGGCGAACTCCAGGCCGAAGCCGGAGTCCAACCGGGCCGATTCGATCATGAGATGGCCCATGCCGTACGTAAGGGCGTAGACGAATCGCCGAGTGCGGACCAGCAACAGTCCAGCAGCCGTGCGATTCTCCTCGTGAACGGCGAGGCCTGTGAGTGACTCGGCGACCTCGCACCAGTTGGTTCGGCCACGGGCGATGGTGCCCGTGACCAGGAGGCCCTGGAGACCGTCGTGGTCGAAAGGGGCGGCCTTGAATCCGTCGCGGGTCAGGTAGTGCTCGGCAACGATGGTGCGCAGATCAAGGTCATGACCCTCCGGGGTCCTGATGCGGTATAGGGATGCCTTGTGGGTGGTGGGGGGCTTCTTGCTGCGGGCCACGGCTGTCACCTTTCGCCGAAGCATCGGCATCTTCGATGGGGTGGAGCGGCTCATGCAGGGGGAGCAAAGTCAGGTTGCGGCCCGCTAGGTGCCGCCGATGGGGGCCGCGGTCACACGGGCGACTTGCGGCAGGAAACGGCATACGGGATACAACCAATGGCGCAGCGGTCATCACGTGGAGCGAGCACTCGCCGCGACGACTAAAGAGTGACATCAGAGCGTTAGCACTGTCAACAGGTTCACAGCTTTACGTAACGATTGCGGCCGTGTACTCTCGCTCCCATGTCTGACGGGGACACCGCTTCAGCGCCCCTGGTCACGGCCGCGCAGATCGCACGACTCGCGGGTGTAACCAGGGCTGCCGTCGCAAACTGGCGACGGCGCCACGATGATTTCCCCACGCCCCAGGGCGGAACGGCGGCAGGCCCGCTGTTCTCGCTTTCGGAGGTGGAGAAGTGGCTCACGGGCCAGCGCAAAGGGCGCGGTGCCTCACCCGAAGTCGCCCTCTGGCAGTCCCTGCGCTCCGCTCACGGCGACGACATGACCGCGGCGCTCGCCCGCATCGGCTCCAAGCTGAACGAAGGCGAGCCCGAGTCCGGGGTGCTGCCGGAGGAGCTGTCCAACGTTGTCGACCGGCTCGTGGATGAGCGAACCGCGCCACAGCTCTTCGAGGACCTGATCAGTCGGTACATCGCATCCGTGGGCCGAAGCGGCGCTCAGGCCGTCTCCTCGGCCCGACTCGTCCGTGCTTTCTCCCACTTCGCGGGCACGGCAAACGGCCAGGCGTACGACCCCGCCTGCGGTATTGGCTCCCTCCTGCTTGCAGTGGCGGGCCCGCGTACGACCCTGCTCGCCGGCCAAGACACCCAACCCGCTCTACTCCGCCTAGCCCGGCTGCGCACCGGCTTCGCCGACGGGCCCCCAGCCCGATTGGAGGCCGGGGACTCACTCCGCGACGACCGCGTCTCAGACCTGAAGGCCGAACTGGTCGTCTGTGACCCACCATTAGGCCAACCCGACTGGGGACGCGAGGATCTGTTGCTCGACCCGCGCTGGGAACTTGGCGTCCCATCGCGCGCAGAGAGCGACCTCGCTTGGCTCCAGCACTGCTACTTCCACACCGCGGCCGGAGGCCGCACGCTTATCGCGCTGCCATCATCCGCCGCCTACCGCAAGAGCGGTCGCCGGATCCGCACCGAACTCGTACGCCGAGGCCTCCTCGTCTCGGTTACCGCTCTCCCCGCTGGCCTCGCGACCAGCCACAACCTGCCGCTACTGCTGTGGGAACTCCGCCGCCCTGCCATGTCAGGCGACGAAGTTTGCTTCGTACGCATGGTTGACCTCACGGCCAATGACCCCGATGGCCCCCTTGACCCGGCTCCGGATCAAGTCGCCGACGTTCCCCTGATCCACCTGCTCCGCGATGACGTCGACCTCAGCCCCACCGCGTACGTCACCGCCGATCATCCCGACTACCCCGCCGAGTACGCAGACTTGCGCCGGACACTCGAACAGCAGTTGCGCGAACTTGCCGCTCTGCTCCCGGCCCTGCCCCCCGGCCCCGGCGTGGGGACGATGGACGAGCTGAGCGTCGTCGAGGTCAGTGACCTCGTCCAGGCAGGGCTGGTAGGCATGGAGGACGGCGAGGCTATCTCCACCAGCGACCAGCTCGACACGTACTATCTGCGCGGATTCCTCCGTAGCGCCAGCAACACTCGCCGCAACACCTCTGGTACTGGCACGCACCGAGCTGACCTGCGTGGCGGTCAACTGCCGCAGATGGATATCGAACAGCAGCGCCTGTACGGAAGGGTCTTCCGCGAGCTGGGCGAGCTCGAGCGAAGGATCAAAGAAGTTGCCGAGATGGTCGACCGGGCTGCCCGGCTGGCCTACGACGGACTGACCAACGGCGCTCTCGCGCCTGATGTGACACAAGAAGGTGGCAAGTGAGCGACACCAACCAGGAACTGGCCGACTTCATCTGGTCGGTGGCCGACCTATTGCGTGGGGACTACAAGCGATCCGAGTACGCCAAGGTCATCCTGCCGCTCACAGTGCTACGCCGGCTCGACTGCGTGCTGGAGGAGAGGGGAACTCGCCAAGCGGTCCGCGACCGCGCCGAGTCGTACACGGGGGAGCGCCCGCACGCACTGCTCCGGGCCACGGCCGGCCTGCCCTTTTACAACGTCTCGAAACAGGACTTCAAGTCCATCGGCAGCGATGACAAGAACGTCTATACCAACCTCAAGGACTACATCCGGGGCTTCTCCCCGGAGGCTACCGAGATCATCGACCGCTACGACTTCCACATCCAGATCGACCGCCTGAACGACGCCGGTCTGCTGTACCAGGTGGTGCAGAAGTTCTCAGAAATCGACCTCAGCCCGAAACGTGTCAAAAACCCGGACATGGGCTACGTCTTCGAGGAGCTTATTCGCAAATTCGCGGACGCCTCGAACGAAACCGCCGGCGAGCACTTCACCCCGCGCGAGGTCGTCAAGCTCATGGTCGAACTTCTACTGGGGCCCGACGATGAGGTATTCGTTCGCCCCGGTCAGGTCATCGACATCCTCGATCCGGCCTGTGGCACGGGCGGCATGCTCGCTACGGCTGAGGAACACATCAAAGACCTGAACTCGGACACGAGGGTCAACCTTTACGGGCAGGAGGTCAACGCAGAGTCGTACGCCATCTGCCGCTCGGACATGCTCCTTAAGGGACACGCGGCCGACAATATCCGCTTCGGCAACTCCTTCACCCGCGACTGGTTCGAAGACAGGCAGTTCACCTACATGCTGGCCAACCCACCCTTCGGAGTCGAGTGGAAGAAGTCCGAGAAGGCGGTGCGGGACGAGCACGAAGAGAAGGGCTACGCCGGCCGGTTCGGGGCCGGACTGCCCCGCATCAATGACGGATCATTCCTCTTCCTCCAACACATGCTTCGCAAAATGAAGCCGCTGTCGAGGACCGAGGAGGGCGAGTTGACCGGCGGCTCGC
The DNA here is from genome assembly GCF_040643815.1 of Micromonospora sp. NPDC047074. Lineage (NCBI taxonomy): Bacteria > Bacillati > Actinomycetota > Actinomycetes > Micromonosporales > Micromonosporaceae > Micromonospora > Micromonospora sp. NPDC047074. The sequence goes on along the minus strand of NZ_JBEYVB010000002.1, from coordinate 640,918 downwards.
GTATCGCAATCGTTTTTAACGGCTCCCCACTGTTCACCGGTGGCGCGGGCTCCGGAGAGTCCGAAATCAGGCGCTGGATCCTGGAGCAGGACTACCTTGAGGCCATCGTCGGCTTGCCGGACCAACTCTTCTACAACACCGGCATCTCGACGTACTTTTGGATCCTCTCTAACCGCAAGCCCAAGCAGCGTAAGGGCAAGGTCATTCTCCTCGACGCACGGGGCGAGTGGGTCAAGCGCCGGAAATCACTCGGCGAGAAGCGCAAAGAGATCTCCGAGGAGCAAATCCGCCACGTCTGCGCTATGTACCGAGACGCCGAACAGATCGCAGCGGACGAGAACCACCCCGATCACGCCAAAATTAAGATCCTCCGCAACGAGGAGTACGGCTACAAGCGCATTACCGTCGACCGTCCCCTCAAGCTCCGCTTCGAGGTCACCGAGGACACACTGGCTCAGCTGGCCGACTCAGCCGCCCTCGGGAAGGTCCTCGGCGAGAAGACGACCGATCCGACGGAACTGGTTAGGCGACAGCGGGAGTTTGCGGACGCACTCAAACCGCTGCTCGGCCAGGTGTGGCGGACGAAAGCGGAGGCGTGGGACGCCCTGCACAAGGCCGTCAACACCGCCGGCTTGCTCTGGCCCTCCGCGGCTTCCTTCCAGAAGGCGCTGCGAGACGCGGTCGGCGTACGCGACCCCAAGGGCGAGGTGCAGTACGCAAAGGGCAAGCAGCTTGAGCACGACCCTGAACTGCGCGACGCGGAGAACGTCCCGCTGGCGCAGGACATCGACGAATACCTTGAGGCGGAGGTGAAGCCGCACGTCAGTGACGCGTGGATCGCCGAGCTCAAAGACCCTAAGAGCAAGACGACCGAACGCTACAAGGTTGGCTACGAGATTCCTTTCACGCGGCACTTCTATGTGTACGAGCCACCGCGCCCCCTGGCGGAGATCGATGCGGAACTAAAGTCACTTGAGGACGAGATCCAAGCGTTGCTGGGTGGGGTGACGCAGTGAGTTCAGTTCTCGGTGTTTCCCTTCCGAAATCATGGTCGTCCGCTCCCCTTAAACACGTTACTTCACTGCTCAACCGGGGGGCAGCGCCGACGTATGTCGATGACGGTCAGGTGCGTGTTATCGGTCAGGCCGCAAATCAGGCGGCTGGTCTGAACTGGAACCGGACTCGATTCCACGAGTTCGACGGTGACCCGAGGCACCTCAAGGGATATTTGCTCCCCAATGACGTACTCATCAACTCCACAGGCACTGGCACATTGGGCCGCGTCGGCTACTTCATCGGTGCGCCAGACGATTCTCCTTGCGTGGCTGACGGCCACATCACAGTCGCCAGAGCGACGGATAAAAAGCTGCATCCTCGGTTCGCCTTCTATTGGTTGGCTTCAAAAGCATTTAAGGATTATGCCAGTGCGGCGCTCGTTGTTGGCGCAACCAACCAGATCGAGCTCAGCAGAGACCGTTTGGGCAATGCCCCAGTTCCACTACCACCGCTAGAAGAGCAGCGTCGGATCGCCGACTTCCTTGACACCGAGACCACCCGCATCGACAGGATGCGCGAGGCGACGGCTCGCCAGGTCGCACTTATGGCTGAGCGGTTTAAGGAATTGGTGCGCCAAGAGACCACAGTTGGCATCGGCCCTAGCATTCCTACCGGAGTTGTCTGGATGCCGAGAATGAACCATGAGTGGCGCCTAGGCAAGATCAGTCACGAGTTTTGCACTGGAAGTGGAACCACACCTACGTCGAGCAACGAAAATTACTTCAACGGCCCGCACTCATGGGTAAACAGTGCAGATCTTAACGATGGGCTCGTCTCGCACACAGAGAAGAGCGTCACCGAGGAAGCGCTCGCCGATTTCTCCGCACTGAATATTTACCCGACCGGATCACTTATCGTTGCCCTCTACGGGCAAGGCGCCACGAAAGGTCGAGTTGGCATCCTTGGCATTGACGCCTGCCTGAACCAGGCATGCTGTGCACTTATCCCCATCGGAGAAATCTCAGTTGAATTTGCCCACTATTGGTTCCGGGGACATAAAGACGGCATCATCACGCTAGCAGTCGGTGCAGGACAGCCGAATCTCAGCCAGGAACTCATCAGGCAACTCAGGATACCCATTCCGAACGAAGAGCATCAAAGACTCATTGTGGAGAACTTGCATGCAGAGGAGCAACGCTGGCAGAGGCAATCAGCACTGTTGCGGAATCGGGGAGAGCTTCTTGATGAACGCCGCCAGGCGCTCATCACTGCGGCCGTCACCGGACAGGTCGATGTGAGCGCCGCCGTACAACGACCGCCTAACTCCTTAAGTTCGTAGAACTCCTGCCCGCAGCTTCGAAGGAGGCAACCCGCCGTGACCCTGACCCTGCGTCCGCGCCGCGTTGACGACGAGGCGGCCTTTGAGATTGCCGTCGAGGACGGCCTCCTCGCACGTGGCTGGGAGCGAGGGCTGGCCACCACCTATAACCACGAGCTTGGTATCGACACTTCCGAGCTCGCTGTTTTCCTAGGCGCTGCACAGAACGACGCCTGGCTGAGGCTTCAAGCGGAGTACGGTGCTGGCGAGAAGCTCTCGATCCAGCGGTTTGCGAAGCGGATCGCCCAGCAGATCGACTCTCGCGGCGTTCTCGATGTGCTTCGCCACGGCGTCGTCGACCAACGGGTCAAGTTCAAGCTGGCATACTTCCGGCCGGCACACACCCTCGCGGTGGGCGCGCTCGACAACTACAACGCCAACAGGCTCACCGTCGTACGGCAGTTCCACTACTCCGCGAAGACACCGGCCAAGTCCGTCGACCTGGCCTTCTTCCTGAACGGCCTACCGCTAGCATCCGCCGAGCTAAAGAACCACACCACTGCGCACCCGCAGACCGCCGAGGACGCAATCCGCCAGTACCGCACCGACCGCGACCCAAAGGAGCTGTTCTTCGCCAAACGAACCCTGGTGCACTTCGCCATCGACCCGACACTGGCGTTCCTCACCACCAGGCTCACAGGGACGAAGACCCGCTTCCTGCCGTTCAACATGGGTTCCGGCGGGCCTGGCCAGATTGGCGGCGCAGGAAACCCCAGCCGCGCCGGGACCGACGAGACGTACCAGGTGTCGTACCTGTGGGATCAGGTCTGGGCGCGGGACAACTGGCTGGAGTTGCTGGAACGGTTCCTGCATATCGAAGACGCACAGGCGAAGGCCGGAAAGGCTCCGTCGTACCGTCCGGGCAGCGCGCACACCCAGCCGCTGATCTTCCCCCGATTCCATCAGTGGCACGCTGTGCGGCAGCTCACCGCACACGCGGCTCAGCACGGCGCCGGGGAAAACTATCTGGTCCAGCATTCAGCAGGTTCCGGCAAGTCCAACACCATCGCCTGGCTGGCGCACGGACTGTCCTCCCTGCACACTCCCGAGGATCCGGCGCATCTAGGCGAGGTCGCCCGTGCCAAGGGGCTGGCTACCAATGAGCCGGTGTTCGACAAGGTCATCGTCATCACTGACCGTCGCGTCTTGGACAAGCAGCTTCAGGACACCATCTACCAGTTCACCCACACCCCGGGCGTGGTGCAGCGGATCGACGAGGACTCTACTCAGCTCGCCGAGGCGCTCACCGGGTCAACGGCTCGGATCGTGATCACAACACTGCAGAAGTTTCCGTACATCCTGAAGAAGGTCGGCGGGCTCGGTACCCAGCGCTATGCCGTGATCATCGATGAGGCGCACTCCTCGCAGGGCGGGGACGGCTCAGGGGCGCTGAAGAAGGCCCTCGGCGCAAATACTATCGACGAGAACGGCGACCCGCTGACCGCTGAGGCGCTGGCGCGCGGCCAGCAGCCGAACATGTCGTTCTTCGCGTTCACCGCCACACCCAAGCCCAAGACGCTCCAGCTCTTCGGCGTCCCGGTTCCAGACAGCGACGAGTACGGGCCGTTCCATGTGTACTCGATGCGCCAGGCCATCGAGGAGGGCTTTATCCTCGACGTCCTGGGCACGTACGCCACCTACACCACCTACTTCAAGTTGCAGCAGGCGGCAGCCGAGGAGGCCGAACGGCAGGTGGACCCGCGCAAAACCCGTGCCAAGCTGGTGCGCGCCGCCCTGCTATCAGACGCCTCGATGGCCTCGCGAGCGAAGATCATCGTGGACCACTTCCGATCTCACACCGCGGCCAAGCTCGGCGGACGGGCCAAGGCCATGGTGGTCACTCCCAGCCGCGAGCACGCCGTACGTCTCTACCAGGCCATCCGCAGCCACGTCGAGGAGCGAAGTCTGACCGACTGCGGCACTCTCGTGGCCTTCTCAGATGTAGTCAAGGTCGACGGCATCGAGTACACCGAGTCCAAGCTCAATGGCTTCCCGGAGAAAGAGCTGCCGGGCCGCTTCGACTACGTACGCGCAGACGACCCGAACGCCCCGACCGTGCCCAAGCCGGAGTACCGCATCCTGGTCGTGGCCGAAAAGTACCAGACCGGCTTCGACCAGCCGCTACTAACAACAATGTATGTCGATAAGCCCTTGGCCGGCGTTGCCGCCGTACAGACACTGTCCAGGCTGAACCGCACTCATCCCCTCAAGTCCCAGGAGGACCTGTTTGTCCTGGACTTCGCCAACAAGCCTGAAGTGATCCTAGACGCCTTCCAGAAGTACTACGAGGCGTCGCTGACCGAGCTGACCGATCCCAACCTGCTCTTCGACCGGCAGGACGAGGTGATGGCCTACCAGCTGCTCGTCGAGTCCGAGATGGACGCCCTCGTCAAGGCGTACTTCGAGGCTCTCGACGGTGGCCGGGCCAGCGAGGAGCAGGTCAGGAAGGCACACGCCAAGCTGTACCACTACACCGCCCCGGCCGTGGACCGCTTCAATGCGCTGGTTGCCCAGGAGCCGGACAAGGCTGAGGAGTTCCGACGAGCGCTGGAGTCGTATGTCAAGGCATACGGCTGGCTGTCGCATGTCATCGGCTTCGACAGCAAGGAGCTCGAACGGCTCTTCCAGTACGGGCGTTTCCTGCTGAGGCGGCTGCCCCGCCGTATTGGGACAGCCGCTGCCGACATAGGGGAGACTGTGCCCAGCCACATGCGGGTGCAGCAGACGGGCACCCCAGAGCTGAAACTGGAGGCGGTCGGGGCTCAGATTCTGCCTGGACTGGTGCCGGAGGCAGCGGGTGCCCCGCCGGAGGTCGAGGAGCGGCCTCTCATGGAAATCATTGACGAGCTGAATGAGGAGCACGGGTCTGGGCTAACCACCGCGGACCAGATCCTACTCGGCCAGCTCGTCGTGACCATCGCCGAGGACCCGGACATGCAAAAGCTGGCCTTGGCCCAAGACTCGGACACCTACGGCCGCGAGCTCGCCAAGGACATGGACGGCTTCGTCATCAAGCAGGCGCAGTCCAATGACGCCTTGTTGGTCCGCTACTTCGACGACGAAAATGTCAATCGCCTGTTCAGAAAGGTGGCAACGGCTCAGTCATACAACCTCATCCGCCGCCCGGCCCGGCGGGCGGCCGACCAGCGGGCGACCGCCGAGCGCGCTGCCCAACTGAAGAGCGGCGTCCACCGGCCTATAGACCCGGCGATGCCGTAGGCCTCACAATCGATCAGTGCATCGCTCGCCGCGAGAGGAAAACCGATGGGGGTCGTAACGTCGGTACAGGACGGCGCGGGGCCGGTGAGGGTGCTTGCCAGCCGCTACCGATTCAGGGAACCGATCGGCTCCGGCGGCATGAGCGATGTTTGGCAGGCCTACGATGAGCGGCTGAACCGGCGCGTCGCGGTCAAGTTGATGCGCGGCGAGCGGTCGTCCTTCCAGTACCCGGCTGGGCGGGTGGGACTGGAAGAGGCGCTGGAAACGAGGCGCCAGCGCTTCCTGCGTGAGGTCCGTACCACCGCCGATCTCCACGACCACCCTGGGATCCCAGCCGTCTACGACACGGGCGTCGATGACCTGACTGGTCAGCTGTACATCGTCATGCAACTCCTGAAAGGGCGTGAAATCTCAACCCTGATCTCGGACACAGATTACGACTATGATCCGCTACCACTCGTGTGGGTGGCAGCCATCGGCGCGCAGATCGCCTCTGTGCTGGACGAGGTCCATCGCCGGGACATCGTGCACCGCGACATCAAGCCGGCGAACCTGATGCTCACCCCTGGAGGGGTAGTCAAGGTCCTCGACTTCGGTGTAGCCGCCCTCCTCGGCGCGGGGACGAACCCTCACCTCACGCAGGAGGGCATGACGGTCGGCACCCCCGCATACATCTCACCGGAGCAGAGCCTCGCCAACACGGTTGGCCCGGCTGCAGACATCTACGCCCTCGCATGCGTGCTTTACGAGCTGTTCACTGGACGCACGCCCTTCACCGCTTCGGACGACCGCTCCTATCTCTGGCATCATGTGCACAGTGAGCCGCCGCCTGTCAGGGCGCTGCGCCCCGAGGTGCCCAAAGAGATCGAGCGAATGCTGCTTAGCATGTTGGCGAAGGAGTCCGAGCAGCGGCTCGCAGCGGCGGCCGTCTATGAGACGCTGCTCCCGTACGCGCTCAAGGGCACCCCGGCGGGCACTCTGCCGCTCCTGGCCTCAGATGGCCGAGACCTGGATCCCTGCCGGCCGTTCACCCGACCCTTCGGCGGGTGGGCACACCACGCCGCAGGAGACACCGTCGCCCCTGCTCAGCCTCATGCCGAGAGCAGTTCGTTGACCGATGATCAATGCGATGAAGCAGTTGACCGCGCCGCGAATCTCACAGAGGCGGGTCAGTTCGCGCAGGCGGCAGACCTGCTCAGGGATGCCTTAGCGCGGGCGGCGGACGATACCGCAGCCCAGGACTTGAGCCTCTCGCTTGCCCACGTGTACTACCTGGGCGGGTCGTTCCGTAGCGCCGCTACCCTCTTCGAGCGGGTTGGCGCGGCTCTGGGCGATCGGAACGGCGCGGACGACACGTTGATCCAGGAATGCCGGTACTACGCCGCGCAGTGCCGCATGGAACTCGGCGAGTCCACGGCGGCCCTTGCGGCTTTCGGCGCGTATGTACGGCACGAGCCAGAAGCGCATGACCAGGAAGCTATCGATCGGCATCTCGACGCGCTCGCCCGGATCATGCGCTTGGAGGCCGGGGCCGAACGGTTCCCTCAGGCGTACGCCGCCGCGATCGTTCTCCGTGACGCGGTGCGGCAATACCGAGGCCACCAAGCTCAGGAGCTCACCGAGATCGACGGCTTCATTGCGAGACTCCGCCGCCTCAGCGACTGACTAGCTGCGGTCAGCGCAGCCAATAACGGCCAGACAGCCTGCGGATTACGTCGCCTTTGTCGCGGCACGGCGTCGTGGGACGACCGATGCGGTTGCTTCGGCGGCGGCGTGGGAGAGCTCGGGTAGAACGTCGCCATAGAACTTGGCGGTGAAGTGTGGGCTGGAGTGGCGGAGCCGGTTGGAGATGACTTTCATCTGGACTCCGGCGGCGAGGCCCATGGTTGCGGCGCCGTGCCGGAGGTCGTGGAGTCGGATGGGTGGCAGTCCGGCTTGAGCGGCGAGGTGGTGGAAGTGATCGGTGACGTCGGCGGGGTGTAGCCGCCCGCCGGCCGGGGTGGTGAAGACCAGTCCGGTCCTCGTCCAGGCGGCACCGGCGGCGAGACGTTCGCGGTTTTGCCGAGTGCGGTGGGCGCGCAGTACCGCGACGGTCTCGGTGTCGAGAGCGACCGCGGCCTCGCTGTCGGTGGTTTTGGGGGTGTCGATGGCGGTGGCCCAGCCGTATTGGACGAGTTGCCAGCGGACGGTGAGGGTGTGGGCGTCGAGGTCGAGGTCGTCCCAGTGCAGGCCACAGGCTTCGCCTCGGCGCAGTCCGGTGAAGGTGATGAGGTGGTAGAGGGCGTAGAGCCGGTCGCCGGCGTCGTGGGTGTGGTCGAGGAATCTGCCGGTGTGTTCGGGGGTCCAGATCATGACGGGGCTGGGGGTCTTGCCGGTGTCGCGCCAGGTTTTGACGCGTTGGTCGGTCCAGACGGTGGGCTTGGGTGGTCGGGCTGTGGGTAGTTCGACCATGAGGGCGGGGTTGGTGTCGATGTAGCGGTGGCGGCGCATCGCGTCGTTGAGGGCCTTGCGCAGGGTGGCGTGGATGACGTGCAAGGTCCTCGGCCCGACGATCCGCTGATTCTTCACCTGGTCGCGTTTGGCGGGGTCGCGGCTGGCGCGCAGGGCGGCGATGGTGGTGTTGCGGTCGGCGATGGCGTCGTACATGGCGTCGATGTGGCTGGGGCGGAGCCGGTCGATGCGCAGGTGGCCGAGGTGCGGGATCAGGTACAGCCGGATGTGCCCTTCGTAGGAGCGCAAAGTGCCTGCCTTGATGTTTTTGCGCCCGGCGAGCCAGTCGGTCAGGTACGCCTCCATCGTGGGCAACTCGGTCGGGGTGATGTCCAGGTGCAGCGCCCGCCGGACCTGGTCCGGAGTGGGAACGGGCGCGCCGGTCTTGACGGCGGTTTCGATCAGGTCGCCGGTCTTTGACGGTGGTGTGCGGGTCGGTGGGATCGGGGACGGCGAGCGCAGCCCGGATGCGGTCCAGGACGGCGTCCGCATCGGCCTGGGTGGCGTAGGGGCCATGGCGCAGTGGGCGGCGGGTGCCGTCGGCGCGGGCGGGGATTTCGATCTGCCAGTGCCAGTGGCCGTGAGTGCGGGACCAGCCGCCGCCGGGCCGGCGTAGCTGGGGACAGGAGCGTCCCAGTCGCCGGCCCGTGACGCTGTCGCGGCAGCCGCAGCGTTTGAAGGTGGATCCCTTCACTCATCGTCTCCTGGATGCTTCGTATGGTGCCGCCGGCGGTGTCGGGTGGAATCCGCTGGTGGCGGGGTCATCACATCCACGCTCACCTTCGCGTCGGCTTCAAGTCGTTGCTGGTCGTCGGTCGAAGCGGGGTCCTCGACCAGCAGGAGCTGAAGGAGGCCGGCGACCGGGACGATGATGCGGCTGCCGGCCCGGATCAGCGGTATGGGGAACTGGTTGGCGGCGGCGAGCCGGTACGCCTGGGACCGGCTGATCCCGAGCACCGAGGCGGTGGTGGCGAGGGTGGTGGTCACGCCGAGCGCACGGATGCGCTCGATCGTCCACACCTCCCCGATGCCGGGCGCGGTGGTGTTGTCGGTCGTGGTGCGGGTTGTCTGGTCAGCGTGATTCGTGGGGCTGTTCATGATCAGGGTTCTCCTGGTTATGAGATGGATGGCTGTGCGGTAGGAGGGGGGTGCTCCCGTCGGGGTCGACCGGCGTAGGGGTGGCTGCTCCGCCACCGTTGCGCCGCTCCGGTGACAGAGGCGGTGGCGTCGGGTTGGTCGGCACGGCCGGGCTCGCGATCAGCTCAGGTGGTGCCGACGACTCGACCTTGAGGGTTTTGAGGAGTTCGGATACTCGGGTGTTGGACACGGTGTGACCGGCTGCGCGGAGGGCTTCGGCGAGTGCCGCCCGGGTCAGTGCCTGCCCGTCCGCGGAGAGCCGGTCCCGGACCTTGCGCGCTGCGGGCAGCAGCTCGGCCACGTCGCCGGACGGCTGCGCGGACCGTCCCCGGTCCGCTCGCTGCCGGTTCCGTCCGCCGTGTCGGCGACGAGCATCCGGTATGCGGACGGTCCGGGTCCGGGACCGCCGCTCCCCCGCCGTGACAGCGGACTGGGTCGCCTCGTCCAGTCCGCTGTCCGGAACGGTCCGCCCGGCCTCATCCCGTCGGCCGTCCCCAACCGTCCAGGCGGTGTTGGCGGGCGTGGCGGTGCTGGTCCGTCCGAGGGCGATCTTGACCATGACGAGGAATCCGAGCGCGGGTACGGCGGCGGCGACCCAGCCGATGATCGAGGGTTCGGCCTCGACGACCTGCGCCGCGAGGGACAGGGTGACGGCGCAGGCCAGCACGGTGGCGGGGAAGACGGTGGGGGTGTGGGCGCGTTTGCGTCGTCGGAGTTCCAGGCCGGAGGCGATGGACATCAGTTCCAGGACGATCGCGTCGGCCCAGGCCAGCCAGCCGGGTTGGCCGTGCGCGGCGGCTACGTTGTGGACGTGGGTGAAGCTGGCCGCTCCGGCTGCGCCGCCGATGGCCAGCATGATGACGACCTGGACGGCGCCCTCGACGCGACTGCCGCGCGGACTGGTGTCCGCGTCAGGGATCGGTGCTGTCGTGGCCCATCACCTCCCCGACCCCGGACAGGGGTTCCGGTTCGTCCGTCAGTCGCAGGAGGCGGGACCGGATGGCGGACCGACCCGGCTTCGGACAACAGTCGAGACGGGTGCCGGACACCGGTCGCGGACCGCCCGACGCGGACGCCGGAGCGAGAAGTGGTCCGCCGCTGCGGGAGCAAACGACTGGTGCTCCCAGGAATCTGTCAGCGCCGACCGCGCTGCTCACGACAGATCCGTGGCAGACGCCGGCCGTTGCTGTCCGATCCGCCGCGGAGGTACTGTCCCCCGCTGTCGTGCCGTCGCCGGTCACGCGGCCTCACCCGCCCGGCTGGAGACGTCAACGGCGTACCTGGCCAGGTCGGCCAGCCGCAGCCGCTGCCCTTCCCGGCCGGCCATGGCCCACACCGCCTCTGCCGGGCCGAGGCCCGTCGTCGCGGCGTGGTCGCGGGCCCCGGTGGCGACCGGCACCGCCAGCGGCACGTCGGCCAGCACGCGGCGTAGGTTGCGCTCGCGGGCGGCCGAGTGCAGCCAGAACAGCACCGGCCACGCCCGCTCGATCGTGCCGAACAGCTCCTGATAGCCGTCCACCTTGCCGGCCAGGATCGACAACTGCTCGGCGCCGGTGTCGTACTCGATGAAGAACGGCACCTCGACACCGTTCTCGACCCACCGGCCGTAGCCGTCCGGGCGGACCCGCGGCTGATACGCCCGCACCAGCCCCGGATCCTGCCGGCTGGTGAACGTCCCGGCGCGCTGGCACACCGCCTCCGGCAACCACTCCACCAAGCCGGTACCCGGATGAGTACGGGCGTGCCCGGCCAGGTCAGTGAAGAACCCGTTCACCCCAAGGCGGTGGGCGAGGCTGCGGGTCGAGGTCCAGCGCCGCCGCTCCACCCGGGCGTGGTCCCGCCGCGGTGGACGCTCGTCCCGACTCGCGGCGACTACCTCGGCGCCGAGCTGGTCGATGACGTAGTGGTACGGATACGAGCCGCCATCGGCCCGCTGCGGCCGGAACCGGGCCACCAACCGCAACCGGTACAGGGTCCGCAGCCGCCGCTGGCAGAAGTCCAACGACGGGAACAAGGCGGTCGCGAGCTGGAACGACGTCAACACGCCGTGGTCGTACAACCAGCCCAGCAGCACACGGTCACGACCGGTCAACTGGGACTGCACCCGAAGGACCGGATCATCCACCGGCTACCACCTCCTTCCCGCGTAGGTAATGCCAGCCCCGGGGGGAGAGACCCGAGACCAGGCAGGGTCTGTCGCAGGACAAGCCAACGGCGCTGACAGCCGGGCTGACCTGCGGTGTGAGAGGAAACAGGGGGTCGGTTCGGGGGTCCGGCTGAAGACTGACGTCAACGCTGACGCCAAGCCCGACCCTCGAACGGGGGCCAAGCCGGAAACTGTCACCGCCGCCGGGCCGAATCCCGAGGCGATGCGGAAGTCGTGGAACAACACGTCGGGTACTCCTTGGCAAAGATCTGAACGGCGCCGTGGACCACGGCGCTCGTGGCAAAACGCGGACGCCATGTGCATCGCGTTCGCACCGGAGCGAAGTCGGCCGGCGATGGTCGCCTGCCGGGTCGCGGGTTCGTCCGGCAGGGTGGACCGCGCGAGGGAAGTCGCGCTGTTAATCGCTGTTGAGGTGTCAACGAACATTCCGTGCAGCGCATGGAAGGGGCCCAAGACGGGTCAGAGCAGCAGTCATCGCCACGACCGTGACAGGCACGATCGTGGACACGAAGATGAACAGCGACGGGGACGCGAACCGGCGGGCTCACATCCGCTTCCGGCAACCGCCCGAGCACCGTTTCGGACAGGGACACTCCCTCCGGTCACGCAGCACACCGTGCTGCGGCCGGACCGGCGTCGGCTCAACCCGCCGGGAGAAGATCCTTCATGGCGGTCCTCCTGTCACTCGGTCGGCACCCCAACGACCGGACCGGCGCACCAGGCCACAACGACGAGGAAGGGCCCTAACGGGCGCCCATTCATCGACCAGTCGGCCCGGCGAACAAGCTCGCCGCAAGGGGAACGTTTCTCCAGTACCTCTCGACCAGACCGACGCTGTCAAGCAAGTCAACCCCGACGATCGACCGCCTCGGCACGCCCTCGAGAAGGCACCGTGCCGGACCGTCCTCGCCGGCCCGCTACCTGCCATAACGGTTCCCAGCGTCCCCACGACCCGACCGTCCCGGTCGAACACACCTACCGGAGAGCCGGCCGATATGGACGCCCTCGACCGAAAGCAGACCATTCTCCGTAGCGCCTTGTGATGACGGACACAAGCCCTCATGCTCGCCGACGCCGTCAGCCTCAGCCAGCTGAGGTTCTGACAGATCAGAGATCGTCCGATCAGTGCCAGGGCGATCCTGCGACGCCAGTGGTTGGGAGGTCTGTCATCACGTCCTACAGATGGATCTCGGCCGGATCATCCTGGCTCCGCGATGCGACGAGGCGGCCGACGACCTCGCGTCGGATGGCAATCGCACGCCCGTGCCGCACCGCGGCACGACGTTGATCCGCCTGAGCCCGAGAGGCACAATCCCAGGATGATCTCGAGCGTGTTCTTCGACGTAGGTGAGACGATCGTCGACGAGTCCCGGGAGTACGGCACCTGGGCCGACTGGCTCGGCGTCCCACGGCACACCTTTTCGGCCGTCTTCGGCGCCGTCATCGGCCGCGGCCTGGACTACCGCGAGACGTTTCAGGTGTTCCAGCCCGGCTTCGACCTGGCCAAGGAGCGGCAACGCCGGACCGACGCCGGACAGCCGGAACACTTCTCCGAGGAGAACCTCTACCCGGACGCCCGGCCCTGCCTGGCGGCCCTACGGGATTTGGGCATGCAGGTCGGCCTGGCCGGCAACCAGACCGCCCGAGCCGAGACCATCCTTCGCGCCCTGGACCTGCCGGTCGACGTGATCGGCACCTCGGACGGCTGGAACGTCGAGAAACCTTCGGCCGCGTTCTTCGACCGCGTCGTCGCCGAAGCCGGCTGCCCCGCCGACCAGGTCCTCTACGTCGGGGACCGGCTGGACAACGACATCCGACCGGCACAGGCCGCCGGGCTCGCGACGGCCCTGGTGAGGCGCGGCCCATGGGGGCACATCCTCGACGACAAGACCGTCAGCGACCGCTGCCTCTTCCAGCTCGACTCGCTGGCGGAGCTGCCCGAGCTGGTACGCAGGCACAATGCGTCGGCAGCTTAACTCCCCGGAAGAGCCGCCCGGCTGGTCGCCAGGGCGGCGATACGTTCGTCGAGTTGGCCGCCTGCCCGGCTGTCGCCGAGTACCTGACGGACCGCTCTGACCCGCTCCAGTCCGGTGCCGTACCAGTCGGTGTGCAAAGCGTCCAGGGCCTGGTTGAGGTAGTCGGCGGCGTGGTCGCCGTCGCTGCCGTGCGCCAAGGCAAGGTCGGCGAGAACGACGCTGCGCTGCTTGGCGCCTGTCGCGGTCAAGCCAGCGAGGGATTCGGTCAGGTGGCGCGCGGCCTCGGCATGGTCGCCAGCGGCGAGGACCGCGTAGCCGGCAAAGCAGTGCAGCCGGCCCGTGTCGTAGTAGTCGAACCATGCGGGCGCTTCGGGACGCGCTTCGAGCGCGGTGGCAGCGAGATCGATCTGGTGGCGGCTCGCCGCTCCCGCACCCGCGCGGGCTTCCACTTCCGAGGCCACGCAGTGCAGCCAGGAGCGGACGGCGGGGCTGACGCCGTGCCAGGTGTGCTGGAGCGCCGCGTCGATCAGTGACCGGGCTGCGGCCGGATCGCGTCCGAAGGCGGGGATGAAGGCCATGTGGCCGAGGACGGCGGCGGCCAGGGCGTGGTCTCCGGCCTCACGGGTGGCGGCGAGGGCGACGTCATAGCAGCGCTGCGCGACGGCGGGCTGGTTGAGATCGAAGAACGCCAGTCGTGCGGTGAGCACCGCCGATTCGGCGAGAGCGCTGGCGAGGGTCGCCCGGCTGGTGCCGGTGGCCGCACGGACGAGTCCGCTACCGAGCTGGGTGTGGGCGTACGCGGCCTCGTAGAGCGGCCGGGCGGGGCTGGTCCAGTACAGCGTGCGCTGGCACCGCACGATCTCGGCGTACGCGTCTGGATCTATGGCCTTGGCTTGGGCGTACGCGGCCTGCGGATCGAGTGACAGCAGGGGTGCCACCAGGGGAAGCATGCTGGCGCCGAACAACGCGCGCAGAACAGTTGCCCGGTCCCAGCCAATGTCGTCGCCTCCGGTGATCATTTCCCACAACCTCCTGAACTCGTGCAGTGTCTCCGCCTGCGGGCGCATCGCCAGCTCGTCGGGGGTGAGAAGACCGAGCTGGCTGGCCGGCTTGTCGAAGATGGCTACGAGGTGCTTGCGGTAGCGCGGGTCAGGCCACCGCTCACCGGTCTCCCACCGCCGCACAGTGTTGGCGTTGAGCCCGGTATCGGTCTCCCCGGCATGGCTCATCTCCGTGCGGATGCGCTCGGCGACCTCCTCGTAGGACCAGCCCCGCTGGAGCCTCTCCCACGCTAGCCGCCGATTGGCGGGGTAGCGCCGTCCGGCCATGCCAGCACCTCCGTACGTCCTCTGTTGACGACGGTCACGTTAGCCATCTCCGCTACGGGCCGTCACTACCTGGTTGCGAGCGGACGGGTCGTGGACGGTACCCATCGGTCTCGCTGGACGGTTCGCTGTTGACGAGCATCGACGGACGCTGCTGGGCGGCTCCAGCTCACCAACCCAATGTCATCGACACCAGGGGATTCACGGTGAAGAAGTCGGACAAGACGATCAACAAGCAGGCGCCGCTTGTTCTAGCGGCGGCCGGAGGTGCAGTCGTGAGGGTGATTCCCCGCCCGCGTGCTGCCATCGGGGCTGCGCGGACGGGTGACCGGCGGGGTGCTCCTAGCCGCCGCCTCACCACGGTGGGCCCGTCGGCGCTTCGGCGGGCCCGCCACGACTGGACCGACCAGCGGGAATCAACCGCAACTCGTCGGACGGTGAAGCCATGACCGTGTACGTCTCGCGGCACGCCTCCATGGACGGGCCCGGTCCGACGGTGCAGCCCCGGATACCGGCGACCGGCCGGGCCAAGGTCTCCCAGACCGAGCCCCTCCTGCTCACCTTCGTGTGGCAGCGCATGCTGTCGCAACCAGCTGTTACCGGTGGCCGCCGGTGACGGCGCGGGTGGTGGTGACCGGCGCGGCCGGCTTCATCGGCTCGCACGTCGTCGACGCACTTCTGGCCCGAGGCATACAGGTGGTCGGCCTGGACCGCCGCCGCCTCGGCCAGGACGCCCTCGCGGACGAAAACCTATCGGCCGCAGCCGGCAATCCGCTGTTCACACCGCTCTGCCGTGATCTCGCCACCGACCGGCTTGATGACACTCTCGAAGGCTGCGACATCGTGTTTCACCTGGCCGCCCGGCCAGGGGTCCGGCCCTCCTGGGGCACAGAGTTCCACGACTACGCCCAGTCCAACGTGCTCGGTACCCACCGGCTGCTCGACGCCTGCGCCCGCTCCGGCGTACGGCGGTTGGTCTACGCCTCGTCGTCCAGCGTCTACGGCCCGGCGGAGCGACCCAGCCGCGAGACCGACCCGACCAGCCCGGTCTCGCCGTACGGAGTGAGCAAGCTCGCCGCCGAGCAACTGTGCTTGGCCTACGCCCGTCGCCCCGACAGCCGACTCAGCGTCGTGGCGCTGCGCTACTACACCGTGTACGGCCCACGGCAGCGACCCGACATGGCCATCGGCCGGCTGCTGTTCGCGGCCTATACCGGCCTGCCGGTCACGCTGTTCGGCGACGGCAGCCAACGGCGGGAGTTCACCTACATCACCGACGTGGTCTCCGCGACGATCGCCGCCGCTCACATCGATACACGCTCCGCTGTTGTGAATGTCGGCGGTGGCGCGAGCGTGTCCATGCGCGGCGCCATCCAGGAGGCGTCCACGGTTACCGGACGCCACATTCCGGTTCAGGTGGCCGACGCACAGCCCGGTGACGTTCCCGCCACGTCCGCGGACCTGACCCTTGCCGGCCGACTGCTCGGCTACTGGCCCACCGTCGGCCTGCATGAGGGCATGGCCCGGCAGTCCTCCTGGCTGGTCAATCTCTCCCGTGACCGGCTCGCGGCCTTCACCTCCTGACCTAGAAGGAAGCCTCTCATGATCGTCTTGACAGCGGACTCCGCGAGCGAGTTGTTCACCGCAGCCTGCCAGGCAGTACTCCTCAACGGTCGCATGGCTTGCCCGCGCGACATGATGACCACCGAGGTCATCGGCGCGCACCTGTGCCTGACCAACCCTCGGCGCCGGCTGGTCTCCGTGCCTCCCACCCGCGTCATCAACCCGGCGTTCGCCGTCGCCGAGGCCTTGTGGATCCTCTCCGGCTCGGACGACCCGTGGATCTTCGACTTCAACGACAACCTGCGCCGCTACGCGGACGACGGAGTCCTGCAGGGCGCGTACGGGCCACGCATCCGCCGGTGGGGCGGCAGCCTCGACCAGCTCGACGCGGTCGTCCGGAAGCTGACGGCCGACCGGGACTCCCGGCAGGCCGTCGTGCAGATCTATGACCCGGGACGTGACCACCGCGGCTACCGGGATGTGCCGTGCACTCTCGGGTACCGGTTCCTGATCCGGCAGGGCCGGCTCGAGATGCACACCACCATGCGCAGCCAGGACCTGTGGCTCGGGTTCCCGTACGACATCTTCGCGACCACGCTCCTGCAGGAGCTCATGGCCGGCTGGCTCGGTGTCGAGGTCGGCGAGTACCACCACCACATTGACTCACTGCACCTGTACGCCGAGCACGCGCCGGCCGCCGCTGAGTGCCTCCACCACGAGCCGACCGTCACCGAGATGGATCCGCTCGGCGTGGACTGGCCCAGCCTGGACGCCGTCCTCGCGCAGATCATCGGTGGCGACGGCGACCTGTCCGACGGCACCCCGTGGGACACGTTCGGACAAGTGCTTATCAGTTACCGGACCTGGAAGCTTGGCCAGCGGGACCTGGCGCGCAAGCTCGCCCATGACACACCGGGACCGCTCGGCGCTGCCCTTGTCGCCTGGTATCAGCACCTCACGCGGCCGGCTCTCGTCTCGACGGAGTTGGCATGACCGCGGATGTGGTGCTCGGGCTGTGCGCATACACGCATGACTCGGCGGCGGCACTGCTGGTCGACGGCCATCTCGTCGGCTTCGTCGAGGAAGAACGGCTCGACGGGGTCAAGCACAGCAAGGCCTACCCGGCACACGGTGTCACCTGGCTGCTCGGCGAGGCCAGCCTGTCGCCATCGGACGTGACCACGGTGGCGTACAACTTCGATGGACGCCGCTACCTGGGAGCACTGGGCCAACTGCCGAGTCATCTACGGCAGGCGGCCAGCCGCGCTCGAGCCGTACCACGGGCTCGTAGCTTCACCACGGTCCACCGCCGCTACCAGGCCCGGATGCGAGACCTGGCCGCGCGGTTCCCGCGCGCTCGACTGCAACCGGTGCCGCACCACCGGGCGCATGCCCTGTACGCCTTTGCCGCCGCCGGTGTGGACGACGCGGCGGTCCTGATCGTCGACAGCCTCGGAGAGTTGCAGACCACCACCACCTGGCACGCCCGTCAACGCAACTCGCGGCTCAGCCTCGACCTGGCGCACGCGATCGACGACCCGGCCTCCCTCGGCTACGCCTACGGTGCCGTCACCGAGCACCTCGGCTGGCGCCGCGGCGACGAGGAAGGCACCGTGATGGCGCTGGCCGCCCTCGGCGACCCCACCCGGTTCCGAGAGCTGATGTCCCGGGCGATTCAGCTCACCACCGACGGGTTCACCCTCGACCCAGCGCTGATCGCCCTGCGGGTGCTCGCCAGCCGCTACGGCCGGGTCACGCTCGCGTTCACCGCCGCAACGTGCCCGCCCCGCACGCCGGCCGCACCGGTAGAGCCTGTGCACGCCGACCTGGCCGCTGCGCTGCAGGAACGCACCGAGCAGGTGATGCTGCATCTCGCCGCGCAGGCCCGCCGGCTGACCGCCTCCGGGCTGCTCTGCCTGGGTGGTGGAGTTGCGATGAACTGCGTCAGCGCCGGCCTCATCGCCCAGGCCGGCATCGTCGACGTGGTGCACGTACCGCCCGCCCCCGGCGATGCGGGCACCGCGATCGGCGCCGCCGCCCACGCCTGGCTCGACGTGACCAGCCGCCCACCCACCGGCCTCCGCCACCACTGCTACCTCGGCCCCACCTATCCCGACCTGGCACTACCGGCAGCACCGCGCACGGGACTCCACGCGAGCCGACCCGCCGAACCTGTCCAACATCTGGCCCGGCAGTTAGCCGACGGGGCGATCGTGGGGTTGTTCACCGGCGCGCTGGAGGCCGGCCCACGGGCACTGGGGCACCGATCGATCCTCGCCTCTCCCCTGGAGGCCGGTGTGGTCGAGCGGCTCAACGCCACCGTCAAGTTCCGCGAACCGTTCCGACCTTTCGCCCCTGTCGTCCTCGCCGACAGGGCTACCGACTACTTCCGGCTACGCCAACCGTCGCCGTACATGTCGCTCGCGGCTCCCGTGACCGAGCTGACCCGCAACAAGCTACCCGCGATCGTGCACGTCAACGGCACCGCCCGAGTCCAGACCGTCACCCGCGAGCAACACCCCTTCCTCGCCGACGTCCTCACCCGCTTCGGCGAGCTCACCGGCCACCCCGTGCTGATCAACACCTCGCTGAACATCAAAGGCAAGCCGATCTGCGGCACACCGGACATGGCTATGGACTGCCTCACAGAATCCGGCCTGGACGCGCTGCTCATCGAAGGCTGGTGGGTGACCAAGTGAGAATTGGCTACAGCTTCTGGGGATTCCTCGGCCCCGGCATCACCGACACCCCGGACGGAGGTCGCAGCCACCGCCAGACCTTGGTCGACGGGCTACGTGCAGCCGGCCATGACATCGTCTTCCTTCAACCCAACCGGGACCTCTGCGAGGCCGGCGACGATCTCACCGGCCACTACCGCTGGGACGTCGGCCTGCCCGACCTCGACGCACTGTTCCTCGAATGGCGCTGGCCCATTCCCGGTCGTAACACCACCGTTTGCGGGCGACCAGGCCACACCTGCGACCTGCACCGACAGGTCGAACTGCTTGACCACTACACCCACCAGGCCGGCACCCCGACGCTCCTGTGGGACAAGGACCGCCGGCTGTCCGCAACGGACCTCCTCCGCCGTGCCCGCAACACCACGGTCTGTGAACCCGCTCTGCACCCCACTCCGGGCGCGGTACCGCTGCTTTTCCCGGTCGCCGACACGGCCATCGACGCCGCTGACCCCGCTGCGCTGGCGGCCCTGCCCCGCCGGATTCCGCTCGTCTACGTCGGCAACCAGTACGACCGCGACCACGCGTTCGACACCTACTTCGCGCCGGCCGCCGCCCAACTGCCCCACCTGATCGCTGGCAAGTGGGCCGACACCAGGCGCTGGCCGGATCTGAACTTCATCGGCCGCGTTCCGTTCCCCAGAGTGTCCGCGATCTACGCCGACGCGCTCGCCACCGTCCTGCTGCTTCCCGCCCGGTACGCCGAAGCAGGACAGATGACCCAACGGATCTTCGAGGCCGTCCTCGCCGGCTGCGTGCCCCTGCTGCCTCGTGACGTCCGCGGCGCCGACGCCCTTGTTCCCTCGTCACTGATCGTCCGCGACGCCACGGACGTGCGGCACCGCATCGGCTGGCTCAGCGAGATCGCCGGCACCGGTGACCACGCCAACCTGATCGCGGGGTGCCTAAGGCACCTCGACCCGTTCCGACTCTCGACCCAGCTCGAGGTGCTCACCTACCTGCTACATCACCCCTGGTCGGTGCCGTCATGACCCACCGTGTCACCACCGGACGAGCGCACCACACCTCTACCCTGGAGAAGCATGGACAGGATCGCCATCATCGGCTGCGGCGGCAGCGGCAAGTCCACCGTCGCACGCCAGCTGGCCCGGATCCTCGACGCGCCGTTGACGCACCTCGACGCGACCTACTACGACGAGCACTGGAGCCCCTTACCGCAGGACGAGTTCGCCGCCCAGCAGGAGAAACTCGTCGCTGGCGAACGATGGATCATCGAGGGCAACTACGCCGGTACCCTGCCGATTCGGCTTGCCGCCGCCGACACCGTGATCTTCCTCGACCTACCGGCCAGAACCTGCCTATGGGGCATCGCCCAGCGCCGCTGGCGCTACCGGGGCGGGCAACACCACCAGGACGGCGTCTACGACCGCATCACCTGGAACTTCGTCCGCTACATCCTCGGCTACCGGCGCACCATGCGCCCGCGAGTCCAGAACCTCATCCGAGAACACGGACCACACGTCCACCTGATCACCCTCACCAGCCGCCGTCAGGCCGCCCAACTGATCAAACGCGTCCGCGAAGGGCATCAGCCCGTGACCTGACCGCAGCGGAACGGGAGGCGACGAATGTCGGCCAACCCGTTTCTTGACCCCACGCTGGTCCACGGCGACCTCTACCAGGGCGACGGCCGGCTCGCCGACCGAACTCGCGCGCTGCATCGCGCCAAGATCAGCGGAAGCGACGCTGCCGACACAATCGCCGACCTGCTCGCCGCCCAGGTCCCGGCCGGGGCAGCCGTGCTCGACATCGGTTGCGGGCGCGGCACCACAACCCTGCGCCTGGCTGACCGGCTCCGGCCCCGCCGGCTCATTGCCGTCGACGCCTCGACCGCGCTTCTCCGCACCACCCGCGACCGCCTCGGCGACGCTGGCCCGTTGGGCTCAGTGGTCTGCGCTGACTTCCACCACCTGCCGCTGCCGGACAGCGTGGCCGACGCTGCGGTTGCCGCCTTCTGCCTGTACCACTCGCCGACGCCGGATCTGGCTGTAGCGGAGATTGCCCGCTGCCTACGCCCTGGCGGCACCGCCGTCCTGGTCACCAAGTCCCTGGACAGCTACGCCGAACTCGACCATCTGGTCCACGCCGCCGGACTCGACCCGCATGTCACCAGCCGACCGAGCCTCTACGAGAGCTTCCACAGCGGCAACCTGCATACCATCGTCGCCACCAACCTGACCGTCATCGACGTCCAGCACGAGGAACACGTCTTCCAGTTCGTGGACGCCACGCACCTCGCCCGGTACCTCATCACCACACCCAAATACCGGATCACCCTGACCGGCGGGATCCCTACTCTCGCCGCGGCCCTCCAGCAGCGCCTGTCCGCACCGCCTTACACAACCCGATCCACCGTCAGCTTCGCCGTGGCGGTGCGGCCGTGAGTGGTGCTCTCTTCGTCAAGCGGTACGACGACCCGGAACGCTGCGCCGCCGCTGCCGCCCACCACGCCTGGCTGGCCGGCCTGGGCTCCGGCGTACGCCTGCCCGCGCTCGTCGCGCGGGGTGCCCGGCATCTCGTGTTCGAACGGCTGTCGGGGCGTGCACCGGACGTCGGAGATCTTCCTCGAGCTGCTGCAGCACTCGGCCGTCTTCACGCTGCCGCCCACCAATATGAGCTTCGGGCCGCCCACCTGGACCGACCTCACACCACCTCGACCGGACTCGTGATCCCCGACTTCGCCAGCCCGCGTCAGGCGGCGCTACACCGCGCCGCTGCCGCGGCGGGCACCCACGGATCGGTCATTGGTGCCGTACTCGACAGAACCGCGGTTCCCGTGACGTTCTACAAGGACCCGAATATTCGGAACTACCTCGCGAACGGCAACGAGTTCGCTGTCGTCGACTTCGACGACCTGACACTCGCTCCCTTCGGCTACGACCTGGCTGGCCTCCTGGTCACCGCATCCATGACCTACGGCCGCCTCGCTGACCAATCGATCACTCGCTGTCTGCGCGCCTACCGCGTCGCTGTCGCGCCTCAGATCTGCAGCTCGGCCGACTTAAAACGGTACGCCGAGCTGCACCACCTGCTGACTCTGCGATATCTCGGCCGCAACGGATACCGGCACCCCTGGCCCACCGTCCGGCCTTGGCCGGACCCGTTCCTCACCGAACCGACCTGAGGAGGAACCCCCGAATGGCCCCGACAACCGAATTCGTCATTGCTCGCCACGGCGAAGCCGCCTGCAACGTCGCCGGAATCGTCGGCGGTGAACACGGCTGCACCGGCCTCACAGACCTCGGCCGGTACCAGGCGGAGCTACTGGCCGCCCGCCTGGCCGCCGAACACGCCAAACAGCCCTACATTGCCCTCTACGCCACATCCCGACTCCGCGTCACCCAGACCGCCGAGATCATCACTCAAGCTTTGCACATGCCCGCCACCATCGACCCGGACCTCCGCGGCCCTGACCACGGCGATGCCGACGGCCGACCCTGGGTCGACATCAAGACTTCCTTCCAGGGGCCACCTCAGCACAGCCCAGACCGCCAGTACGCTTCCGGATCCGAGACATGGAACGAGTACCTCTACCGGGCGACCACAGCACTGCAGAAGATC
Source organism: Micromonospora sp. NPDC047074 (assembly GCF_040643815.1). NCBI lineage: Bacteria > Bacillati > Actinomycetota > Actinomycetes > Micromonosporales > Micromonosporaceae > Micromonospora > Micromonospora sp. NPDC047074. The sequence continues at coordinate 618,347 of NZ_JBEYVB010000002.1, read as the reverse complement.
CTCGCCCGCCACGAGGGTGAACGAATCCTCGTCGCCGCTCACGGCGAAACCGTCGAAGCGGCCCACAACCTGCTCCTCAGCCTCCCCCGGAACGCCTGCCTGCGGCTCGGATTCGTCTCCGACCATGCCTCCATCGCCCGGTGGCAGCGACCGACCAACCGTTTCGGCCGCACCATCTGGCAACTCGTCAGCCACAACGACACCCGACACCTCCAACCCCGCCATGGCTGACGTCAACGTTCACCTCGCGCTCTGCCAACGGCTCCTCGATGCCGACGCCAAGCCCGTGACTTCGCACCCCGGGCACGCTGGCACTCGCGTGCTCCGCACCTCGACGTCCGCTCATGGAGACGTCGTTGTCAAGATCCATCGCAGCCTGGAGCGACACCACCAGGAGGTCCACGCCTACCGGACCTGGGTTCCTGCCCTCGGAGACAGGGCACCCCGACTGCTCGCGATAACTGACGACCCACCGGCCATCGTCATCACCGCGGTAGCGGGAGCAGCGCTCACCGAGCGGCAACTCGACCTCGAGGCTGAGCAGAGCGCCTACCGGCAGGCAGGACAGCTACTCAAGACACTCCACGCCGCTGGACCGCCCCGCCTCGAACCAGACTGGACGGCCTGGCTCGCAGACCGCGCCGAGTACTGGATCCACCGAGCCGGGGACCGCATCACCGCCGCCCGCAGGGCCGAGCTACGCGCGCACATGCGAGCCCTCCGAGACTTGGCGCCGCTGCCCGCCCTTCCATGCCACCTCGACTTCATGCCCCGAAACATGATCTACGGCGACGACGGAGTGGTCAGGCTGATCGACTTCGAGCACACCCGCTACGACCTACCCGCCCGCGACCTCGTACGACTCGCCACTCGGGTCTGGCCCCACCGCCCAGACCTACGCGCGAGCTTTCTCGATGCATACGGCCAGCTCAGCGCGGTCGTGAACGAAGTATTGGAGCACTGCGCCCCTCTCGACTTCCTCACAAGCTCGGCGCAACATGCACATCGACCGTGAGCCGAACGGCCACGTGACTGGTACCCCGATCCTTCCGATGCAAGACTATCTATGTATTTGATTGCGCAAGAAGGGCTTCATACAGCAACGCTGTGGTTCCGTTGGAGCAGCTACCCTCTGACTCCAGTCACCCACGCGCAGCCGATACGCAAACCCGGTCCTGACCCGACCCACGACACTCCGCGTCCTGATCAACATGAAGGCAATGCTGGAGACTCGTCCAGTAGCGCCGGTACGTTACACGGCGATCAGTTCGGCGATCTTCTTGGCGATGCTCTCTAGGGAGTCCTCCTCTGTGCTCAGCCCGTTGCGGGAGCCGAGGAGCGGGCTGACCGACCGAATCTCCTCGTAAGTGACCCCATGCGCGACAGGGATCAGCAGGTCACGCGACAGCAGTTCCGAGAGTTCCTTCTCGGACACCCCGCCGCTCTCGACGCGCCTGAGAAGTGCAGGCGTGATGAGCACGAGACCGATGCGCGTCTTGGCCAGACCCTTGTCGATCTCCCGCATGAACGGCTGGCCGAGGATTATGTCCTTCTCGCTGAACCAGACCGACACATCCTCGGCTTCGAGGAGGTTGTGCAGTTCAGTCGCGGTCCCACGCCGGTCGTCCCAGGCGTGACAGAGGAACAGGTCGTACGACTTGGCTCGAGGTCCTACCGCCTCGACCTTGCTGCGGTAGCGGTCCAGCGCCGCGACCTCGTCCGAGGTGTAGGCAACGGGCGAGTTAGCTGGCGACCACCGAGGCCGCGTCGACCGACCCCCACCGCCACCCGCAGAGGACCCGCTTCCGCCTCCGCTGCGGGACGAGCTTGACGAAGCGTAGTTGGACGGGGACGGGTAGGACGTGTAGGACCGGGACGACGATCGGCCATGGACGGGACACGCGGCGGCACCGCTGGAGGTGCGGTGGCCCCGACTGGGTGCTGTGCATCGCATGACTGCACTATAGGAACGACCCGCCATCCAGTCTGTCCGGCAGCCTCAACCACACATCGGTCACCATGGATACATTGCCCAAGATTTCCATGGGAAGGTGCTACTTCAACGTATCCCGCACCGTCCAGGCAGCGACGGCCCACGTGAACAGAGTAGAGAGAAGGTCGATTGGCGAGCCGGGCTGCGGAAATTCTGATGTCGCGGGGGAGGCTTGCCTTGACGGCTGGTTGGATAGGAATCGCGCTGCCAACTCCCGTCTTTGGTTGACCTCCGTGCTCGGAACCCGGCTGACTTCCTCGGCCGTAAGTGCACGGGGAGGCTTGCATCGCAGGACCGACGGGCGTGCGCCAGTCTCGTCCTGGGTCACCAATACGCGGGCCTCCAGAGCGTTCGCCGCGGGGATGAGGTTTGGTCCGGGCAGCGCCATCAAGCCGGACGCGATCAACCGGACGGTGGCCATGTACCAGTCCTGTCCGTCGATGCTGTGGGCAGTCACGTCCGAGACACCACCGAAGGTGACTGAGGGCGAGAAGAGCCACCTCGACCCGGCAAGGATTTCCCCCACGTTCTCGCCGTCCCCGAGTCGGGTGTGGGCAAGACCTGCGTTCATCCATCCCGAGTCGTTCTTGTGGGCGAACGTCGGCAGATGTTCGGACAGCGCGTCCGTGAGTAGTTCGATCGAGTCCTTGGCTGCCAGCAGCGCAGGGAGGAATTCCGGGTCGACCTCGGCCGGCTTCGCGAAGCGCTCCACCACGGCGTCCAGCGCGGTGAGGTGATAGAAGCGGTCCTCCAAGCTCACGAGGTCGCTCTTCATCGGCTCCAGGTACTCCGTGCCGTCGCCGAAGTCCTTCGTGTTTTCGCTAACGAAGTAGACCGTTTCGTCCTCGTGGCCACGTGCGTACTCGATGGCCGTCAGCCAGATGGCAGTATCCCGGGAACCAGTCTTAGGGCCCTTCTGGCCAACCCGCTTGCACGGCGCGAGGACGTTGGACTCCCGGAAGAGCGCGGTCCGCAGTACCTCCACGCTCGGCTCGATGACCTCGACCATCTGCCGGTACATGTTTCGCCAGTGCATCCGGTGCCGCTCCGCGTCGACCTGGCCGAGGCTGGGCACTCCTCCCCACGGAACATGCACCTTCAGCTCATTGAGGGCCGAAGTCGCCGTTGCGTGAGCCTCGGCGTACGCGAGAGCCCGGTGTGAGGCCAGTTCCTCCAAGACCACCCACGGGACAGCGACGCGGACTCCGGCTGCCTTGAGCGCCCGGAGGAGGTCGGCGGTGCTGCTGTCTGGCTTCATGCCCCAGAGGATGTTGGTGTCTAGAATGATCAACGGCGGTGGCTCCGTCCACGCAGGTCCGACTCGTGCGGGCACACCTTCTCAGATCCAGAACTCGGGTGCAGTGTCAGTTTGCCGGCAGCGAGGCCAGCACATCTCGCGGTGCGCGCGGGCCAGCACGTTTCGGCAAGGATGAGGCTGGCCAAGATCGCCGGACCGCGGCTCCGAGCCCATCCGGGAACCGCCCACCGAACCGATCTGGCACCACCGACTGCCGCAACCCCGGCCGCCCGACCATCCGGCGCCAGCAGCCACAGACCGGCGTCTCGGAGTACCGCGCCGCGTCCCACCAACGCCACCCCGGTCCACCGGCTCCCGAGCACCCACCGAGCGACCACCCACCACCACCAGACACGAAAAAGGCCCAGACCCGGTGTGAACCACCAGGTCAGGGCCTTGATCGTTGGTGCGCCGCCAGGGACTCGAACCCCGAACCCGCGGATTAAGAGTCCGCTGCTCTGCCAGTTGAGCTAGCGGCGCTCGCTGGCAACGGGGAGAAGATTAGCACGCTCTCCGAGCGGGGTTCCAATCCGATCCCCGGCTCCCCCCTTCGGTCGAGCTTAACGGGCATCCGGGACAAAGCAGGCCGGCCGGCGACGCGGGGGCACGGAGAACAAGCGACCATGCGGCACGATGTGCGCCAGGTACGCGAGAACAGAGGTGGGGATGGGCATGTTCACGCGGGCCGGGGCGATGGTGGGCGCCCTCGGCCTGGTCGCGTCGCTGGCACTGACCGGCTGCGGCAGCGAGCAGAAGAAGGCGGAATTCGTCGGCGGCACCGCGCCGGCCACGTCGGCGTCGAGCGCAGCGGACGGGTCCGCCACCCCGGCCGCGCCGAGCGGTCCACCGCTGACGGTGAGCCCGGCCGACGGGGCGAAGAGCAGGCCGGTCAGCTCCGAGATCAGCGCCGAGCTGCCCGGCGGCGGCAAGGTGTCCAGCGTCACGCTGACCACCTCGGGTGGCAACCAGGTCGAGGGGCGGCTGCGCGCCGACGGTTCCTCCTGGGTGCCGTCGAAGCCGTTGAAGCACGGCACCCGCTACACGGCCACCGTCACGGCGACCGGCGCCGACGGTGCGACCAGCCAGGGCACCAGCACCTTCACCACGATGGCGAAGCCCAAGTCGGTGATCAGCTCCGGCCTCTACCTCTTCGACGACAAGACCTACGGCGTGGCGATGCCGGTGGTCGCCGAGTTCCACCCGGGGATCCCGAAGAAGGACCGGGCCGCGGTGCAGAGGCGGATGTTCGTGCAGTCCGACCCGCCGCAGCCGGGCGCCTGGCACTGGGTGGAGAACGGCACGCAGGCCTACTACCGCGCACCGGAGTACTGGAAGCCCGGCACGACGCTCACCGTCCGGATCGCGCTGGCCGGCATCCCGCTGAGCAACGGCAGGTACGGCAACGTCGACCGGTCGGCCACCGCGAAGATCGGCCGGGCGTTCGAGATGAAGGTCGACAACGCCACCAAGAAGATGACCGTCTACGAGGACGGCCAGGTGGTCCGCACCCTGCCGGTGAGCCTGGGCAAGAAGAAGACCCCCTCCTCCAGCGGCACGATGGTGGTGATGGAGAAGAAGGAGTCCACGGTCTTCGACACCCGCGACGACCCGGACCCGGCGAACCGCTACGTCACGGAGATCGACTTCGCCCAGCGGCTCACCTGGGGCGGCGAGTACATCCACGCGGCCCCCTGGTCGGAGCACGTGCAGGGTCGGCAGAACGTCTCGCACGGCTGCGTCAACGTCTCCACGGCGAACGCCAGGTGGCTGTTCGGGAAGACCAAGATCGGTGACCCGATCACGATCAAGGGCACCGAGCGCAGGCTGGCCTCGGGCAACGGCTGGACGGCGTGGAGCCTGAGCTGGTCCGAGTACGTCAAGGGCAGCGCCGTGCCGGTGCCCGAGGGCGGCGAGACCCCGGCCTTCTGAGGAAGCCGTACCGCAACGAAGGCCGACCGGTCCGCATCCGCGGGCCGGTCGGCCTTCTGACGGAACCGGCCCGGCCAGCGTCACCGACCAGGGCTGTGCGCGGCGAGCGCCCCGTACACGGCCCCGAGCTTTATCAGCATTCGGACATCTCGTTCGGCGTGTTTCGGTTCACCCCTCGGAACGGGTATCTGTCCCCGTGCGTCAGTGAGGGACGATGGGCAATCGGGGAACCACGACTGTGAGGGAATCATGCGAGCTGTCCAGGACCAGCTGATCCGGCGTCGAGGCGACCGGCGGGGTGGCCGCCGCCATGGGCTCGCGGTGGCGGCGCTCGCCGTGACGCTCGTGCTGGCCTCCGCCTGCACCGACGGGGGCAAGCCGTCGGCCTGGCAGAACGGCGGTGACCAGCCCGCCCCGCCGAAGGCTGCGGCCACCATCGTCGAGCCCGCGGCCGACGCGAAGGACGTGCCCGCCTCGACGGGCATCACCTTCACCGCGAAGGACGCGCAGGAGACCAGCGTCGAGCTGAAGGACTCCGCCGGGAAGGCCGTCGAGGGCGGGCTGGCCGCCGACGGCAAGAGCTGGCTGCCGGGCGGCGCGCTGAAGTACGGCGAGACGTACACCGCGACGGTGACCGCGACCGGCGACGACGGGCGACCGGCGACGGCGACCAGCACCTTCACCACCATGGCGAAGCCCGGCAAGCAGATCCGGATCAGCAGCTTCCTCGGCGACGGCCAGGTCGTCGGCGTCGGCATGCCGCTGATCGTCAAGTTCAGCCGGGCCGTTCCCGAGGACTACCGCGACGACGTGCAGAGCCGGATGACGGTCACCTCCTCGCCGGCCCAGGAGGGCATCTGGCACTGGGTCAGCCCGACCGAGATCCGCTACCGCCCCAAGGAGTTCTGGCAGGCGAACAGCACGGTCTCCTACCGGGTCCAGGCGGGTGGCCTGCCGCTGGGCGGCGGCTGGTACGGCCGGGCGGACCTCACCGTCGACGTCAAGGTCGGCCCGGCGGTGATCATGACGGTGGACAACAAGACCAAGCGGATGACCGTCACGAAGGACGGCTCAGTGATCAAGACCATCCCGGTCAGCCTCGGCAAGAAGAGCACCCCGTCCTCCAGCGGCACGATGGTGGTCATCGAGAAGCTGCGGAAGACGGTCTTCGACACCTTCGAGGAGCTGGGCCCCGAGGAGGGCTACCGCACGAAGATCGACTACGCCCAGCGGCTGACCTGGGGCGGCGAGTTCATCCACGCCGCGCCCTGGTCCGAGGGGCAGCAGGGCCGGGTGAACGTCTCGCACGGCTGCGTGAACGTGTCGATGGCCAACGGGGCGTGGCTGTTCGCCAACACCCGCGTCGGTGACCCGATCACCGTCAAGGGCACCGAACGCAAGCTCCAGAACGGCAACGGCTGGACGGACTGGAACATGAGCTGGGAGCAGTACGTCAAGGGCAGCGCCCTGCCGTACGAGCCGCCGACCGAGGCCGACCCGGAGCCGACCGGCGAGCCCACGGTCACCCCGACCAACTGAGCCCGGAAACGCCGAAGGCCCCCTCCGCGAGGAGGGGGCCTTCGTAACCGGGTGACTGATGGGAATTGAACCCACGACAACCGGGACCACAACCCGGTGCTCTGCCAACTGAGCTACAGCCACCATGCCGTTCACACCCGATGAATCCACACCCGGTCGATCGCCCCGGGCGGGGTGCGGACCAATAATAGCCCCACCCCCGCCCGCCCCGTCCAGCGGGTTACACCCGGCGGCTCAGAGTCCGGCAGCGATCGCCTTCGCCGTCTCCACGTCCGGGCCCGGCAGCGGCACGAAGACGGTCCGCCGGTAGTACTCCAGCTCCCGGATGCTCTCCCGGATGTCGGCCAGCGCCCGGTGGGCCAGCCCCTTCTGCGGCTGGCCGAAGTACACCCGCGGATACCAGCGGCGGCACAGCTCCTTGATCGACGACACGTCGATCATCCGGTAGTGCAGGTGGGCGTCGAGGCGGGGCATGTCCCGGGTGATGAAGCCCCGGTCGGTGGCGATCGAGTTGCCGCACAGCGGGGCGGTACGCGGATCCTTCACGTGGCTGGCGACGTACTCCAAAATCATGTCCTCGGCCTCGGCGAGGGTCACCGTGGAGCGCCGGACCTCCTCGGTCAGCCCGGACTTGGCGTGCATCGTCGCCACGATCTCCGGCATCGCCTCCAGCGCCGCCTCGTCGGCGTGGATCACCACGTCGACGCCTTCCCCGAGCACGTTGAGATCGGGATCGGTGACGAGCGCGGCGACCTCGATCAGCTTGTCCCTGCCGAGGTCCAACCCGGTCATCTCACAGTCGATCCAGACGAGAAGATCAGCCACCGGCACAGCCTACGCGCAGCCCCACCGGCCGCGCGCCCGCGCACCGCGACGCGAGGTGACCGCTAGGGTTTCCCCCGTGCCAGCCGAACCCGCCGCACCGCCCGCCGTCACCGACGACGACACCGGCGGCCGTACGGTCCGTCGGGTCGTCGCCGTCCTCGCGCTGGCCGCCGTGCTGCCGGCGCTCTACCTGCCCGGCCTGGTGCACGACTTCTTCGACCTGAAGATCTACATGCGGGCGATGGACTGGTGGGCGGCCGGCAACCCGCTCTACGACTACGTCCAGCCCGACCGGGTGCAGGGCGAGCTCTACTTCACCTACCCGCCGTTCAGCGCGCTGCTGCTGCGCCCGTTCGCGCTGCTGCCGCTCGGCGCCACCATCACGATCTTCACCGTCCTGACCGGGCTGGCGGTGCTGGTCACCACCCGCTGGCTGGTCACCCCGCTGATCGACCGGCACGGCCTGCCCCGGGTCTTCACCCTCACCGTGGCGGTGCTGCTCGTGCTGGCCGTCGAGAGCACCCGCGAGACCATCACCTTCGGCCAGATCAACATGCTGCTGGTCGTGCTGATCCTGGCGGACCTGCTCTTCGCCGTACCCCGGGCGAGCCGCTGGGCCGGCGTGGGCGTCGGGCTGGCGACGGCGCTCAAGCTCTTTCCGGGCATCTTCATCGTCTACCTGCTGGCCACCCGCCGGTGGCGGGCGGCGGCGGTCGCGAGCGTGACGGCCGCCGCCGCGACGCTGCTCGCCGCCGCGGTCGCGCCGCGGGACTCGTGGCGGTTCTGGACCCACGAGCTGTGGGCGACCGACCGGGTCGGCCGCACCGACTACACGGGAAACCAGTCGTTGTTCGGGCTGCTCAGCCGGATCACCGCGCCGGAGAAGCCGAGCCAGGTGTACTGGCTGCTGCTGGTGGCGGTCGTCGCCGGTTACGGGCTGTGGCGTGCCGCCCGGGCCGCCCGCGCCGGGGACCCGCTCGCCGGGCTCGCCCTCACCGGGCTGGTCGGCGCGCTGGTCAGCCCCATCACCTGGACCCACCACATCTACTGGTTCATCCCGGCCGTCGTGGTGCTGGTGGACGCGGCGTTGAGCGCCGACCCCGCGACCCGCGAGGGCACCCGTCGGCGGCGTTGGCTGGCCGCGCTCGCCGTCGGCACGTCGGCCCTCATCGTGTACGGCGTGGTGACCTTCCAAGACTGGGGGGTCGCCCCGGTGCGTACCGACTCGGTGGACGAGTTCCTGGTGCGCAACACGTACGTGCTGTTGAGTCTGCTGCTGCTGGTGGCCCTACCGGTGCGGCGAGGCGAGGAAAAATCGCGCCAAAAGGACAGTCTTCCCGAGTAGCGTCCTTCACCGCTAATCTGGTGCAACTACCTCAGACGTCTCTCGGGTAGCACCGATCCCCCGGTGAAGGGCGGCCCTCCGCGTCGGCAGCGCGGAGGGCCGTTCGCCGTCCGGCCCCGCACCGACCGCCCGACGAGGGGTCAGTTGGACGGTTCGTGGTCTGCACGGGGTGCGGCCGGGCGGAGGCGGCTCTCCGTCGGGACCGGATCGACAGGCCGCTGGGCATCCACGCTGGCCCGGGCATCGTCCTCCCCGGGGGCGACCGGCGGCCAGGCCAGGGTGAGGTTCACCTCGGGCGGCCGGACCGCCGGACCGGCTCCGGCGAGGTCGGCGAGCGTCTCTGGACGGCGGGCGGGCGCGTGCCCGATCGCGGGCCGGGCTTCCGCGGGGCCGACGCCGACCGAGGCGAGTTGGCGCTGCGCGACGTGGGGGCGGTCGCTGTCCCTGGTCGGCTGGGCACCGAGACCACTGAGCGAGGTCACCCCCAGGCGGCCGGCGAGCACCGGCACCTGGTCCGGCTCGACCACGAAGACCACCTCGCGGGGTCGCACCGGGCGGAGCAGGAGCAGGGCCATCGACACCGCCAGCACCCCGCCGGCCAGCAGACCCACGGTCGTCGGGGCGGTCCAGCCGGCAGTCAGCCCCGCCCGCAGTTCCAGGCTCAGGTCGGCACGCCCGTCGGGCCGCATCACCACCAGGCTCAGCCGCCGGTCGGCCAACTCCGCCGGGGACCACTCCAGCGCGCCGATCCCCTCGCGTACCCAGAAGGGCTGGCCGATCGGCGCGGTGGCGGGTGCGGGGCCGGCGGCGGGTGCGGGGCCGGCCTGCTCCAGCCGGACCGGCAGCGGCCCCCGGGCCAGCGCCACCCGCCGCACCTCGGCGTGCGGGACCTGGTCGAGCCAGCGCCGCACCTCGTCGGCGGGGGCCAGCCCGACGAAGGCCGGGCCGTCGGGCGTCCGGGCATCCAGCCGGAGCCGGGCCTGCCCGGCGCGGGCGAACGGCGCCTCGGTCCGCAGCAGTTCGTCGACGTCCCGGACGACCACCGCGTGCCCCGGGGCACGCACGGTCTCGAAGCGGGCGCTGAAGGCGCCTCCCGGGTCGGCCTGCCGGGCGAGCAGCGCGAGCCCTCCGCCGGCAAGCAGCGCCGTGATCCCGACGGTCACCAGCACCATTCCGGCAAGCATCCGCACGAACCGCATTCGCCTCGTCTCCCTCCGTGGCCGGATACCCGGCCGACCTTACCGACGCGGGGCGGCTGATCAGCGGATATCCACGGCACGGGCCCGGAAAGCAGCCGGCCCGCCGGATGTTCCGACGGGCCGGTGGGCGGGTGCGGGGTCAGGCCTTCGGCGTGGGCTCCCGCCGCGTCCGGGAGTAGGCGAGCCCGCCGAGCAGCAGGCCGCCGACGCCGGCGACCAGGCCGGCGACGGCGAGCCCGGTGGCCAGGCCGGAGCCCTCGGCGTCATCGTCGTCGTCATCGTCGGCCCGGGGGGCTGCGGAACCGGCGGGGCCGGTGGGGGCGGCCGACGGCGCGGCGGCGGCGAGGGTGAGCACCGGGGCGGGGCTCTCCGGCTCCTCACCGCCGGGGAGCGGCTCGTCGATCCACCGCTGCACGTTGCCGTCCGAGTAGGTCTGCAACGTCTTGAAGATCATCGTGTCGACCTGCGGCAGCGGCCCCATCGAGACCGGGAACTCCTGGAACTCCCCGGGCTTGACCCCCGCGTTCGGAGCGGCCGTCCAGGTGAGCTTGGCGACGGCCTCGGTGAGCTGGCTGCCGTGCACCTCGATCGGGGGGTCGACCTTGCGCTTCTCCACCGCCACCGTCCAGCCGGGCACCGGCATGGTCGACACCGAGCCGACCGGCGCGTTCTCCGGGAACACCACCTCCAGCTTGGTGGTGGACGCCGTGTCGCTCTCGTTCGGCACCCGGAAGGCGAACCGGCCGTACCCGCCCTGCGTCGCCTCCTGCGGGTTGACCGTGACGTGGGCCGAGGCGGGCGCCGCGAAGCCGAAGACGGCGGTGGCGACGGCGCCGAGCGCCAGGGCGGCAGCGACGCTTACGGAACGCCGGTGACGGATCATGGGTGCGAGCCTTCCTGTTACTTGATCGGCACGGCGGCGGTCACCGTGGCCTGGTCGATGTCCGACGTACGGGCGGTGATGCGCAGTTGCCACTCGCCCGACGCCGGGAAGTTGATCTCGCCGGTGGCGTGGTTGTCGGTCAGTCGCAGCAGCGGGACCTGGATGGGTTCGATGCCCGCCGACGGGAGGGCGACAGTGGCCCGCCACTCCACCACCGGCTGGGGCCGGTTGTCCTTCGTGTACGCGTAGAAGTGCACGGTGTTGCTGCCCCGCTCGGCGGGATCCAGCTCGATCTGGACCGAGAAGTTCGGGCTGTCCAGGGTCGCGGTGTAGTAGCCGTCCGTCACCCCGGCCACGTCGGCGCCGGCGGTGCGGGCCGGGGTGGTCTGCACCAGGACGGCGGAGAGGCTGAGGACCACCGCCGTGATCGCCAGCTCCGCCCAGACCGCCCGCCGCATGGGAGTCGGGCGGCCGGCGGCCGTGCGCCGGCGCACCAACTGCCGGGAGTACGCGGCCACCGCGATCACCAGCACGAACAGCCCGGTCTTGGCCAGTACCAGCCGCCCGTAGGTGGTGCTGACCAGCGCGCCCGGGGTGGCCACCTCGATCAGTGCCTGGACGATGCCGGCCAGCAGCAGCGCCGAGACGGCCAGGGCCGCCCAGCGCGACCAGATCGGCAGGATCGCGCCCAACTCCCGCTCGTCGGCCCGGGGCAGCAGGAAGCCGGCGAGCATCACCAGCCCGCCCAGCCAGACCGCCATGCTGCCCAGGTGCACCGCGTCGACGACGACGGAGACCGCCGGGGCGGGCGAGGCGGCCGGGTGCCCGGCCAGCGGCCAGGTCACCAGCGCCGCCACCCCGAGGACGCCCAGGATGACCAGGTCGCTCCGCTCCACCGGCCCCGCCATCAGGGGCCGGACCAGGAACGCCGCCGCGGCCAGCAGACCCAGCCGGACCAGGTGCGCGGCGCCGAAGGAGGTGCCCAGCACGTCGCTGATCCGCTCGCCGGTCACGTCCGTCACCCCGCCGCCGGCGGTGTAGGGCACCTGGAGCACGACGTTCGCCACGGTGGTGAACGCCAGCAGGCCGAGCCCCACCCAGGCCAGGCGCGCCGGACCCCGCCGGGACAGCCGGCGCGGCCAGAGCGCGGCGAGCACCAGCACCGGCCCGACGAGCAGCAGCAGGCCGACATAGCCGACGGCCTTGAGGACCTTGATCGAGTTGGCGACGACCGGGTCGGCGCGGTTGTCGTCCCCGCTGTCGGTCGGGGGCGTCGAGGGCGCGCCGACGGAGTAGGTGAGTGCGCCCGAGACCGGGTGGCTGTCGGCGGAGATCACCCGGTAGCTGACCAGGTAGGTGCCGCGCGCCCCGTCCGGATCGACCGGGATGGTGACCACGCTGCCCTCGAAGGTGGGCTCGCCCTGGTCGGCGCGGGAGCCGTCCGGGGCGATCACCCGGATCTTGCCCGACACCTTGCGCACGGACTCGCTGAAGGTCAGCACGACCTCCGCCGGCCCGTTCGGCACCACCGAGGAGGCGATCGGGCTGCTGCTCACCAGCACCGCGTGGGCGCTGGCGGGGCCGGCGGGGGCGATCAGCAGGGCGACGACGGTGACCAGCAGGCCGGCGGTGGCGATCAGCCGGGCGATCCAACGGTGGTTGGCGACACTCATGCCGGCAATGCTCTCGAACGCGGCCCGTCCGGCGCGACTCCGACCATGCCGGTCCCCCTCGAAGCCCGCCGGGCCGGCCCGGCGTCAGCCATGGTTGGCCAGGAGCGCGGGCGACGCCCGGCGCTCCGACTCGTCGCTGACCCGTCCCAGCGCCCACAGCAGCCCCGCCTGCACGACCGCGGCGAGGTGGCCGACCTCGTGCACCACGGCGGTGGTCGAGTTGGCGATGTCGAACGCGCTCGTGCCGGCGAGGCAGACCGCCAGCACGAACGCCACCGGCACGAACGCCCGGGCCCGCTCGGGCCGCCAGGCGGCCAGCGCGAAGCCGACGGCCAGCGCCACGTCGAAGGAGGCCATCTCGCGGCTGGTGTGCGGGTCGACGGTCACGCCCAGCCCGGCGAGCAGGATCGGCAGCGCGATCGCCAACTGGGCGACCGCGGCGACCGCCACCGCCACCCGCAGCACCTGACGGCGGGCACGCCGGGCCGCCGCCCGCGCGCCGCCGGACGCCACCGGGTCGGCGGCGACCGCCGCCAGCACCGAGGCGGTCAGGTCGGGCACCGCCACCGCCTGCACCCGGACCAGCCGGGTCACCCGCTCGGCCCGGCTCAGCCAGGCACGGCAGCCGGGGCAGCTCTCCGCGTGCGCGTCCAGCACCGCCGGTGCCGCCTGTGGATCCTCGCCGTCCAGCCGCGCCGACAGCGCCGCACGTACGTCGTCGCATGTCATGTGGGGATAGTCGGCCGGCGTACCCGAATAGTTCCCGGCGTGGCGCAGGCCATGGAAGGGCCGAAGGACCCTGCCGGGCCGCGCCGCCCCGCGTAACCTGAACTGTCGTGATCCCCGCCCCGCGCGAGAACTCCGCCGCCAGCCCGCCCGCCGACACGGGCGCCGGCGGCCGGGACCCGGCGACCGAGTGGGCGCTGACCGCCCGCGACGGGGATCCCGTCGCCCAGGCCGCGTTCGTCCGGACCACCCAGGCCGAGGTGTGGCGCTTCACCGCCGCGCTCGTCGATCCGGACAGCGCCGACGACCTGACCCAGGAGACCTATCTGCGGGCGTTCCGGGCGTTGCCGGCGTTCGAGGGGCGGTCCAGCGCGCGTACCTGGCTGCTCGGCATCGCCCGCCGGGCGTGCGCCGACCACCTGCGCACCGTCGTCCGCCGCCGGCGGCTCGGCGAGCGGCTCGCCGCCAACGCGTGGACCGATCACCCCCACCCGGATCCGGTCGGCCAGCTCGGCGCCGCCGACCTGGTCCGCCGGCTGCCCGCCGAGCGGCGCGCGGCGTTCGTGCTCACCCAACTGCTCGGCCTGTCGTACGCCGAAGCCGCCGCCGTGGAGGGGGTGCCGGTGGGCACGATCCGCTCCCGGGTGGCCCGGGCCCGCAACGACCTCGTCGAGGCGGTCGGCGACGCCCTCGCCGGATGAGCGGGAACCGTTGCGGGCGGCGGACCGACTAATGATCGTGACCGCACCGCCAACCCGGGCCGCCCGCTGGCCCGTCGTCCGCCCCTGGCTCGGTGTCGCCGCCCGGCTCGGCCTGGCCGCCGTGTGGCTGATCGCCGGCGGCAGCAAGGTCGGCGACCTGGCCGCCTCCGGCCGCGCCGTCAACGCCTACCAGGTCATGCCGTACGACCTCGCCACGGTGATCGGCGCGGCGCTGCCCTTCGTCGAGCTGGCGCTGGGCCTGCTGCTGCTCCTCGGGCTCGCCACCCGACTGACCGCCGGGGTCTCCACGGCGCTGCTGGTGGTCTTCATCGTGGGCATCGTCTCCGCCTGGACCCGGGGCCTGGCCATCGACTGCGGCTGCTTCGGCACCGGTGGGCAACTCGCCGAGGGGCAGAACCCGAGCTACCTCCCGGAGATCCTCCGGGACCTGGGATTCCTGGCACTGGCCGGATTCCTGCTGATCTGGCCCCGCACCCCCGTCTCGGTGGACGGCTGGCTGGCGGGGAACGCATCCGTGGAGGACGAGGATGAGTAGTCGCAAGGGGCAGAAGAGTTCCGCCCGGGTGGTCCGCGAGCAGCTGGCCCGGGAGCAACGGCGCAAGCGGACGCTCTGGGTCTCCGTGGCCGCCGTCGCCGTCCTGGTGATCGCCGGCCTCATCGGTTGGAGCGTCTACTCCAGCCAGCGTTCCGACGACTTCACCGCGCCGACCGGCGCGAACGAGGCAGGCACCGGGGTCGTCGCCGGCTCCGGCCCGGTCACGGTGGACGTCTACGAGGATTTCCTCTGCCCCGCGTGCAAGCAGTTCGAGCAGCTCAGCGGCCCGACCCTCGACCAGCTCATCAGCGAGGGCAAGGTCCGGGTCGTCCACCACCCGGTGGCTTACCTGAACCGCTTCTCCACCACCGAGTACTCGACCCGGTCGTCGGCGGCCTCCGGCTGCGCGGCGGAGGGCGGCAGGTACCGGGAGTACGCCAAGGCGCTGTTCGAGCGGCAGCCGCCCGAGGGTGGTGCGGGGCTCAGCGACAGCGAGCTGGCCGACATCGCGGCGGGCGCCGGCATCGACCGGGACGGGTTCGCCTCCTGCCTGCGGGAGGGCACCTTCAAGCCGTGGACCGAGCACGTCACGGAGGAGGCCAGCAAGGCCAACATCACCAGCACTCCGACCATCCTCATCGACGGCAAGCCCGTCGCCGACCGCAGCCCGGAGGGGATCAAGGCGGCGGTGGAGGCGGCCGGCAAGTGATCCGCACCCTCGCCCGTGCCGGTCTGGTGCTCGCTGGTGCGCTGGCCGCGACGGTCGCGGTCGCCGGGCCGGCCGCCGCGCACGGGGCGGACGCCCCCGACGGCACTGACTACCGCACCGAGGTGAGCGCGGTAACCCCGGGACTGCCCGGGGTTACCGTGCGGGTGGTGGAGGCGGGCGCCCGGCTGGAGCTGACCAACACCGGCGACCGTCCCGTCGAGGTGATCGGCTACTCCGGCGAGCCCTACCTGCGCATCGGCCCCGACGGCGTGTACGAGAACACCCGCTCCCCCGCGACGTACCTGAACCGGACCATCGCCGGGGACACGAGGCTGCCCGCCGAGGTCGACCCGGCTGCCGCCCCCGACTGGCGGCGGGTCGACGGCTCCACCACGGCGCGCTGGCACGACCAGCGGGCGCTGTGGCGGGAGTCGGCGCCGCCGCCGCAGGTGCGTGCCGCCCCCGACCGGGAGCACCGGGTGCGGGACTGGGCGGTGCCGCTGCGCGCCGGCACCGAGACGGGGGAGATCCGGGGCACCCTCGACTGGGTGCCGCCGCCCGACGCGTACGTCTGGTGGGTGGTCGCCACGGTCGGGCTGCTCGCCGTGGGGGCCCTCGGGCTGCTGCCGGCCGGTTCCGGGCCGGGCGCGCGGGCGCTGGCCGGGCTCGGCGGGCTGCTGGTGCTCGGCGGGGTGGCCGCGGTGGTGTTCACCGTGGGCCGCGAGCTGGACGCCGGTGCGCGGGGCGTCGGCGGGGTGCTGACCGGGCTGCTGGGCGGCCAGGTCTGGGCGCTGCTGACCGGGCTCGGCGCGATCGCGGCCGGGTTCTTCGCCTTGGCCCGCCGCCCGGCCGCCGACTTCGCGCTGGCGCTGGCCGGGGCCTGCCTGGCGCTCTTCGCCGGGGTGGCCAACGCCGCCGTCTTCGCCCGTGCCGTCGCCCCCGTGCCGTGGCCGGCGACGACGGCCCGGATCCTGATCGCCCTCGTCCTCGTGGCGGGTGCGGGTGCCACCGCGGCCGGCGCCCTCCGCCTCCACGCCACCTCCCGCCACCCCACCCCCACCCCCGCCCACCCCTGATCCTCCCCCTCCCCCCGCGCCGCGCGCCCCGCGCTTGCCGCGCGCCGTCGATCTTGCACTTTCGGCCCTCGGATTGGGCGGTATGCGGTGTTTGTCGGGGCAGCAAGTGCAAGATCGACGATGACAGCCACGGGCGGGGGCGGGCGGGGAGGGAGGGGAGGGAGGGGAAGGGGTTTCAGGGCGGGGTGGGGGTGAAGCCTCGGGGGAGTTCCAGGCGGTGGCGGGAGAGGAGGTCGGCGTCGGCGAGGATGTCCCGGGTCTCGCCGTCGGCCACGATCCGGCCGGCGTCGAGGACGACCGAGCGGTCGCAGAGCTCCAGGGCGTACGGGAGGTCGTGGGTGACCATCAGCAGCGTCACCGGCAGGGCGCGCAGGATCTCGGCCAACTCGCGACGGGCCGCCGGGTCGAGGTTGGACGACGGCTCGTCGAGGACCAGGATCTCCGGGTGCATGGCGAGGACGGTGGCCACCGCCACCCGGCGGCGCTGCCCGAACGAGAGGTGCTGCGGGGTGCGGTCCCGGTGCTCGCCCATGCCGACCGCGGCGAGCGCCTCGTCCACCCGGGCGGACAGCTCCGCCCCGCGCAGCCCCAGGTTGGCCGGCCCGAAGGCCACGTCCTCGGCGACGGTGGGCAGGAAGAGCTGGTCGTCCGGGTCCTGGAAGACGATGCCCACCCGCCGGCGTACCTCGGCGAGCGTGGCCCGGTCCTGGCTGACGGTCAGCCCGCCGACGCTCACGCTCCCCTCGGTCGGCGTGAGGATGCCGTTGAGGTGCAGCACCAGCGTGGTCTTGCCGGCGCCGTTGGGGCCGAGCAGCGCGACGCGTTCGCCGCGCCGCACGCTCAGGTCCACCCCGTGCAGGACGACGTGCCCGTCCGGGTAGGCGTACCGGATGCCACGGACGTCCAGGGAGACGGCGGTCTGCACGACGTCGATCATGTCAGCACGACGGCGGTGGCGGCGATGGTGACCGCCAGGGCCGGCACCGTCGCCGCGACCAGCCACTGGCCGGCCGTCGCCACGCCCGCGCCCTGCCACACCGCCGGCATCCGGCCGGTGTAGCCGCGCGACAGCATGGCCAGGTAGACCCGCTCGCCACGCTCGAACGCGCGCAGGAAGAGCGCGCCGATGCCGGCGGCGAAGCCGCTTAGCTGCCACAGGAAGCGCGGGTCGTCGCCCCGGGACAGCCGGGCCACCCGCATCCGGCGGGCCTCGCCGACCAGCACGTCCAGGTAGCGCAGCATGAACGCGGCGATCTGGGTCAGGATCTGCGGGCAGCGCAACCGGTCCAGCCCGAGGATCAGGTCCCGGGTCGTCGTCGTCGCGGCCAGCAGGAGCGACGCGAGCACGCCCAGGGTGCCCTTGGCCACGATGTTCCACGCCCCGTACAGCCCGTCGGAGGAGAGCCGCAGGCCGAGCACGTCGACCCGCTCGCCGGCACCGAGGAACGGCAGCGCCACGGCGAACAGCACGAACGGCAGCTCGATCAGCGACCGGCGCAGCAGCCAGCCGGGTTCCACCCGGGCCAGCGCCGCCACCGCCGCGACCAGGATGGCGTACGCGCCGAAGGCCCAGAACGCCGCCCGTGGCGTGGCGACCACGGCGAGGGTGAAGGCCACCATCGCCGCGATCTTGACCTCGGGCGGGAGCCGGTGCACCGGTGAGGTCCGCTCCCGGTACAGCACGTGCGCGTGCCCGGCGCCCATCCGTCGCTACTCGCGGCCCGGCACGCCGCGGGAAGCGGGCTGCCGGTCGGTCGTGACCTCCTCCCCCGGGCCGCGACGCCGGACCAGCCAGAAGGCGCCGCCGGCCACGGCGAAGGTGAGCAGCACGCCGAGCACGCCCGACAGGCCGGTGGAGAGCAGGTCGTTGTCGATCCCCGCCACGCCGTAGTCGGCCAGCGGGCCGCCGATCTCGTGCTCCTTCTCCCGCTGGGCGGGGCAACTGCCGCCGGTGATGTTGTCGTCGGCGTCGAAGGTGCAGCCCTCCCGCAGCGACGAGTCCAGCCCGTCCGGGTGGGACGAGGCGAAGCTGCTGACGACCCCGGCGAGGAACAGGGCCACCAGCAGCCCGCCGACGACGAAACCCCAGGGACGCTTCCTCACCGGGCACCTCCGACAGCCGGGACGGCGGACGCGGGGGCGGACCGCAGCCCGCGCAGCGCGTAGACGAGATCGGGTCGGACCTTGGCGACGGTGACCACGGTGGTCGCGGTGATCACGCCCTCGCCGATGCCGATCAGCACGTGGGCCACGGCCATCGTCCCGGCCAGGCTGCCCAGGTTGCCGCCCAGGTCGGTGGTACCGCCCAGCCAGTACTGGAACACGAAGCCCATCGACGCGACCAGCACGCTGACCAGCGCCGAGACGAAGGCGGTCACGCCGAGGCCGGCCGGGGTGCGGGGCAGCACCCGCAGCAGCAGCGCGATCAGCAGGTACGCGGCGGCGGTGCCGAGCACCGCCATGTTGGTGACGTTGAGCCCGAGCATCGCCACGCCGCCGTCGCCGAAGACCAGCGCCTGCACGACCAGCACCACGGCCACGCAGAGCGCCCCGATCCACGGGCCGACCAGCATCGCGGCGAGCGCCCCGCCGAGCAGGTGACCGCTGACGCCCGCGGTGAAGATCGGGAAGTTGAGCATCTGCACGGCGAAGATGAACGCCGCGACGAGCCCGGCCATCGGGGCCAGCCGGTCGTCCAGGTCGCGCCTGCCGCGCAGGACGCAGAACGCCATCGCGGCCAGCGCCACCGCCGCGAAGACCGCCGCGACGGGACCGTCGATGATCCCGTTCGAGATGTGCATCGCCAGGGTTTCCACGTGACCTCCCACGCGTCGGCGGGCCAGTCCGCGCCGGTGACGTCAGCCTATTTCTCATGCTCGTAGTTGCCAATATCTGGCAACACGGCGTACGCCTGTCGGAGCGGGCCGACGGCGTGCCGCCGGGAGGCGGCCGGGGCCGGCGGTAGGGTCGTGCCATGACCGCGCCCGACCGCCTCTCCCCCGGTGACCCCGCGCCGGAGTTCAGCCTGCCCACCGACACCGGCGAGAGGCTCTCGCTGGCCGACCTGCGGGGCCGCAAGGTCGTCCTGTACGCCTACCCGGCGGCCATGACGCCCGGCTGCACCAAGCAGGCCTGCGACTTCCGCGACTCGCTGGCGTCCCTCCAGGCGGCCGGCTACGAGGTCGTCGGCATCTCACCCGACAAGCCGGAGAAGCTGGCGAAGTTCCGCGAGCGCGACGCCATCACCTTCCCGCTGGTCGCCGACACCGACAAGGCGGTGCTGACGGCCTACGGCGCGTACGGCGAGAAGCAGTCGTACGGCAGGACCGTGACCGGTGTGATCCGCTCGACGTTCGTGATCGACGCCGACGGGAAGATCGAACGCGCGCTCTACAACGTCAAGGCCACCGGCCACGTCGCCAAGCTGCGCCGGGACCTCGGGCTCGACTGAGGACGCCGCGCCGGCGGGGCCGGCGGTACGGCCGGCCCACCACCGGCGCGGCCCGACACTCTAGACTCAGCGGGTCGGCGGGAGTGGCGTAATGGCAGCCGCGGTAGGTTTAGGTCCTATTGTCCGAAAGGACGTGGGGGTTCGAATCCCCCCTCCCGCACCGAGCCCGGGCCGTGCCGGCCGGCCTTCGTCGCGCGCCCTGTCGGGCGCGTCACGATCCCGGGTCGGCGCGACCCGTACCCGTCAGGATTGGCGCGTGACCCTGCGCTTCGTCCTCGACCCCGAGCTGACCCCCGAGTTGCGTGACCGGATCGTCGACCTCTGGGTCGACGTCACCAACGCCGGCGGGGCGGTCGGCTTCGTGCCGCCGGTCACCGTCGCCGACGTCCGGCGCACGGCGGACCCGACCTTCGCCGGCATCGCCGAGGGCGTGGACCGGCTCCTGGTGGGATACGCGGACGAGCGGCCTGTCGCCGCGCTGATCTTCTCCGACAACCGGTTCGACCTGAAGGCGCACTGGTGCGTGCTGAAGCGGGTGATGGTCCACCCGGACACCCAGGGCCACGGGTACGGCCTGGCGTTGATGCGTGAGGCCGAGCGCCTCGGCCGGGAACTGGGCTGGGAGGCGCTGCACGTGACCGTACGGGACGGGCTGGGGCTGGACCGGTTCTACCGCCGGCTCGGCTACCGGGAGGTCGGCCGGCTGCCCGGCGCGCTGCGGGTCTCCCCCGGCGACGACCGCGACGAGGTCCTCATGTGGCTGGACCTGACCGCCCCGCCACGGTAGCCACCGGGCTCGGCCCCGCCGGCGGCCTGCGCCGGGCCTGGGGCGACCTCAGCCCGCGCAGTCGTGTGCTGACGCGGAGCCGGCGGCGCGCGGCTCGACCGCCGCGTCCACGACGGGGCCGGCGGAGGACGTGGTCGCCGACGGGATCGCCCGGGCGGAGCGGCTGGGCCGGGCCGAGGGCGTCGGCGACGGCGCGCGGGTGACGGCGGAGGCGCCCCGGCCGTACATCCGGACGGTGCCGCGTTGGACCTGGCCGGGCGCCAGCCGGACGCCGGTGGCGACGACCCGGTGCCCCCGGCTGTCGATGACCCGGATCTCGTACGGTCCGGGTCCGGCCCCGGAGGCGACGAGCCAGTAGTTGTACTCCTCCCGCGTCGCCTGCCGCCAGCCCCCGGCACCGGCCTGCCGCACCTCGACGGCGCGCAGCGGGTTGCCGTGGCCGGCGACCTGCACGGCGAACCACCACTGCGACGAGCCCTCCTTCATCCGGAAGGTGAGCGGGCCGGACAGCGGCGGGTCCACCACCACGCGGTAGCTGACCGGGACGACGCCCTGGACGGGGTCGGCGATCCGGGCGAACGCCTCCCGGGAGAGGTCGAGGTGCCCGGCCGGGCACTCCGGGCACTGGTCCATGACGAGCACGCGGACGGTGCCCTTCGGACCGGTCACGTCGAGGTGCCCGCCGCACGCCGCGCCGGTCGCGTACTCGGCCGGGCCCAGCGCGACGTAGAGCCGGTTCGCGGGCGCGGACGGGTAGGAGCAGTTCCCGCCGGCGCCCTTCGAGTCGTAGAAGGTGGCCTTTCCCTTGTGGACCACACCGGCGGCGGGTGGCGCGGCGGCGGGCAGTGCGGCGCAGGCCGGGGCGGCACCGGAACGCAGGGCCAGCGTCAGGCCGAGGACCGCCGCGAGGCCCGCGACGCCCCCGGCGGCGAGCCACCGGCGGGCGCGCGGACGGGGCGCGCGGCGACGTCCGGGCCCGCGCGGGCCCTCCGTGGGAGCGGTACCGTCGGTCACGCCGGTCGATGCTGCCGCACGGGCGCCCTGTCGGACAAGCAGGCTGGGCGAAAGCCCGGGTGGGCAGCCGGTGGCGACGGCCGGGTCCGCCCCCGCCTCACGAGCGGGAATCGGGCAGGACCGCGTCACCCACCGCCACCATGCCCGTCTCCTCGGGCACGACGTGCAGCCCGAACACGATCTTCTGCCGGATGTTGCGGAACCGGCCGAGGACGCGCAGCGGTTCCTTCCCCCGTACCCCCGTCTCCTGGTCGATGGTGGTCACCACACAGCGCTCACACGGCCCGGCGGCGCGGAAGCGGACGCCGCCGACGCGCAGCGGGCGGCCGGCCCAGTCGTCCTCGGCCCACGCCGGCGCGCCCTCGACCACCAGGTTGGGGCGGAACCGCGCCATCGGCACGGGCTCCGCACCGGCCTCGGCGAGCCACCCGTTGACCGCGTCGAGCGAGGCGGTGCTGGCCAGCAGCAGCGGATAGGCGTCAGCGAAGCTGACCCGGTCACCGGTGTCGTGCTCGCGGTCGCCGGACGGGATGTGCCGGGTCGGGCGGGCGAGCCAGACCAGGCGGACGGCGCGGCCCAGGAGCGTGCTGACCCAGGCGTCCGCCGCCGGGCCGGCGGAGAGCGCGGGCACCGGCAGCTTCCGGTGGCGGAAGGTCCGCACCATGACCGGCTCGCCGCCCGCCGGCTCGGGCACAACCAGGTCGCGGTGGCCCTCGGCGCGCAGCAGCAGGCCCCCGTCGCGGGGTGCGGCGCGCAGGGCGACCAGGCGGGTGGTCTCCCGCTGGGTGACGCCGAGGCCGTCGGCGTCGACGACCATCCAGCGCCGGTCGCCGGCCAGGCCCCACGGCTCGACGGCCACGGCGTCGTGGTCGCGCCGGTGGCCGCCCTTCACGGGGTACGTGTGGATAGCGTTCAACCGCATCAGCTCACCCTGCCACCCGCCGGAGCGGGCCGTTGCCCCGGAAGGGCACCGGCCCGCACGGCCTCACCAGGCCACGCCGATGCCGTCCCCCGGATACCAGTGCCTGGCGGGGGTCTCCCGGTAGGCGAGGAACCGCCGGCCGGTGCGTTCCGCGTGCTCGCCGAGGACGTTGGTGGTGGTGACGTTGTCGGTGAGCAGGAGCGCGCCGGGAGCGAGCTTGGCCTCGACGGCCTCGAACTCCCGCTTCTCGTGCGCCCGGCTGTGGTCGCTGTCGTGCAGGAAGAGGTCGACCGGGCGGTCCAGGGCGGCGATGGAGGCGATCGAGTCGCCGATGACCAGGTCGACCACCTCGGACCAGGGCGCGGTCCGGGCGAGGTAGCCGGCCTCGGGGTTGATGTCCAGCGAGGTGACCCGGCCGGGATGCCCGTCGGCGGCGTTGCGCAGCAGCGCGGCGGCGAGCACGCAGCTCCCGAGTCCCTTGTCGACGCCGGTCTCCACCACGTGCGCCGGCTTGGTGGCGCGGACGATGGCGTACCAGCCGATCCGGCGGGCGTAGCGGACCTGCTTGTCGGCCAGGCCCCGGCGGGCGGCACCGATGGTGGCGGACTCGATGTGCCGGCGCAGCGCGTCGTCCGACTCGATCTCGGCGAAGTACGCGCGCACCTGCTTGACGGGCACGTCGCAGACCACGCTGACGAACCAGGCGAGGTGGTGGCGGCTCAGCTTGGTCAGCTCGTACGTGTAGTTGTGGTGCTCCCGGGAGGTGACCAGCCAGCGGACCGAGGTGCGCAGCACCTTGGCGTCGTGGCGGGCGACGCGGGCCAGCCGCTTGGGGAAGGCGGCGACGGGAGCGAGGGGGGTACGGGCGATGGCCCGTCGAAGCTTCGTTGCGTCCACGTGAACGGTTCTACCAGGCGACCGGGCGCAACCGCCGGTGAAGATTCTCGATAGGGCTCCCGGACCGACACGGCCGTCCTGGCACGCCTGCCCATGCACCTGACCGCCGTAAAGTAGGAGCATGAAATGCCGGTCCAGATCTGGCGGGGCGGCCAACCCGGTCGTAGCCTGCGATCGCCCACTGGGTTGTCAGATGTGCCCAGGGGCTGTCACGGGGGAGAGTCGACCATGTCAAGCCAACCGACGGTAAGTGACCCGGCTGCAACGGCCGCGCACGTCGGCGGACCATCGCAGCAGGCGATGGCACCCCAGCATCACCCAACCGGCGACAGGGGTGCGTTCGGCGCTATCCCCTCCGTCCGGCTGACGAGCGAGTCGACGGAGACCGCCGCGACGCGCGCCGATCTCGACACGACCGCGGTGCTGCCGTACGCCAGTTCCCGGGCCTCGAAGAGCACCCGCGGCCTGCGCGCCTGGATGATGACGGCTCCCATCGACGTCGTCGCGCTGCTCGCCCCGCTGCTGCTGACCCAGAACTACTGGCGCGGGACCTTGGCCAACGCCTGCCTCACGATCGCCATCTTCGCGGCCGGCGGGCTCTACCGGCCCCGCCGTCACCTCAGCATCCTGGACGAACTGCCGAGCCTCTTCGGACGACTTCTCGCCGCCGCCGCGGTGGTGGGCATCATCGCCGCCGAACGTCACGCCTCGGTGCAGTACGTGGCCGGGTTCATGCGCGGCGTCGTACTCTCCGCCGTACTGGTGATCCTCGGCCGGGCGGTCAGCAGAATGCTCATGGTCACCGCGCGTAAGCGCCGGTGGGTGGAGCACAACGCCATCATCATCGGCAGCGGCCCGATCGGCGTGGAACTCGCCCGGCTGCTGCGGCGTTACCCCCAGTACGGCCTGCGGTTCGTCGGCTGTGTCGACGCCCCGTCGCGGCAGGGGGTCGGGGCGCTTCCGTTGACCGGCACCCTCGACAACCTCGAACACCTCGTCAGGCTGCTGGAGTGTGACGTCCTGGTCATCGCCGACCCGGACTGCCCGGAGTCCACACTGATGGAAACCCTGCTCCAGCCCCGCAGTTCGCGCTGCGACCTCTGGGCGGTGCCCCGCCTCTGGGGTTCCCGGTCCCAGGCCGGTTATCCCGACCACATCGGTGCCATCCCGATCGTCAAGATCGGTGACACGACCCTGTCCGGCCCACGGTGGGCCATCAAGCGGGCGTCCGACGCGCTCTTCGCCATGGTGGCGTTGTTGCTGCTGAGCCCGGTGCTCCTGCTCTGCGCGGTCGCGACGTTCCTCGACGGCGGCCGCGGCATCTTCTTCTACCAGGAGCGGATCGGCCGGTACGGCAAGCCGTTCAAGGTCATCAAGTTCCGGTCGATGCGCCCGGTCGACGAGACGGAGTCCCAGACGAACTGGTCGATCGCGCACGACCGGCGGGTCAGCCCGATCGGGCGGTTCATGCGTCGCACGTCCCTGGACGAACTGCCCCAGTTGTGGAACATCCTGCGCGGCGACATGAGCGTGGTCGGGCCGCGGCCGGAACGGCCGTACTTCGTCGAGAAGTTCTCGGCCGAGTACCCGAACTACGCGATGCGCCATCGGGCACCCGTCGGGCTCACCGGGCTCGCGCAGGTCAGCGGCCTGCGGGGCGACACGCCGATCTCCGACCGGGCCAGGTTCGACAACTACTACATCGAGAACTGGTCGCTCTGGCTGGACATCAAGGTCGTGCTCCGAACGGTGACGGAGGTGTTCCGCGGCGGGGGTCGCTGACCAGGCACGGCCGGCACCGGACCCGACCGGCCGCGCCGCCGCTGGTCACCTCCCGAAAGCCTCCGGCGACACGGTGTCCAGCGCCCGGGCGAGGGCCGAGCGCCAGTCCGCCAGGGGCCGCAGGTCCGCTGCCGCCCAGCGGTCGTGGGCCAGGACGCTGTACGCGGGACGGCGAGCCGGGCGTCGGTAGCGGTCGCTGGTGGTCGGCCGGATGCGGTCGGCGTCGAGGCCGCGGAGGGTGAACACGGCGCGGGCGAGGCCGTACCAGGTGGTCTGGCCCGATGCGGTGCCGTGGTAGACGCCGGGGGCGGCACGGCCGGCGAGTGCCGCGTCGGTCAACGCGACGAGTTGCTCGGCCAGCTCGTGCGACCAGGTCGGCTGCCCCCGCTGGTCGTCGACCACGTCGAGGTGCTCCCGCTGGCCGGCCAGCCGCAGCATGGTCGCGACGAAGTTGGATCCGTGTTCGCCGTAGAGCCAGCCGGTGCGCACGATGTGACCGGTGTCGGGGAGGAGCCGGGTGACGGCGAGTTCCCCCACGAGCTTGCTACGCCCGTACGCGCTGTTCGGGAACGTGGCGGCATCCTCCGCGTACGGTTCGGTGGCGTCGCCGGAGAAGACGTAGTCGGTGGATATGTGGATCATTCGCGCGCCGGTTGCGGCACAGGCTCCGGCGAGGTGGGCGACGGCATGGCCGTTGACGGCGGTGGCGGCCTCCTCCTGCGTCTCGGCCCCGTCCACGTCGGTCCACGCGGCGGTGTTGATCACCATGTCGTACCCGGTGACGGCGGCTCGCACCGCCTGCGGGTCGGTGATGTCGAGCTCGGCGCGCGTGGTGGCCCTGACGGAGAGGTCGCCTCGGGAGTTCAGGACGGCCACCAGGTCCCGGCCCAGCATGCCGCCGGCCCCGGTGACGAGCAGCCGGCTCACGCGGTGACCAGCGGCGTGGTGCCTGCTTTCAGCGGCTCCCACCAGGCCCGGTTGTCCCGGTACCACCGCACGGTCTGTGCCAGGCCGCGCTCCAGGTCGATGCTCGGGGCGTACCCGAGTTCAGTGCTGATCTTGCTGATGTCCAGGGAGTAGCGGCGGTCGTGGCCCTTGCGGTCGGTGACGGGCACGACCCGGTCCCAACTGGCGCCGCAGGCCTCGATCAGCCGGCCGGTGAGTTCGGAGTTGGTGAGTTCGGTGCCGCCGCCGATGTGGTAGACCTCGCCGGCGCGGCCCTTCCCCTGCACCAGTGCGATACCCCGGCAGTGGTCGTGCACGTGCAGCCAGTCCCGGATGTTGCCGCCGTCGCCGTAGAGCGGCACGGTGCCGCCGTCGAGCAGGTTGGTGACGAACAGCGGGATGATCTTCTCCGGGAACTGGTACGGCCCGTAGTTGTTGGAGCAGCGGGTGACCACGACGTCCATGCCGTGGGTGCGGTGGTAGGCCAGCGCCAGCAGATCGGAGCCGGCCTTGGCGGCCGAGTACGGCGAGTTCGGCGCCAGCGGCCAGTCCTCGGTCCAGGAGCCCTCCGCGATGGACCCGTACACCTCGTCGGTGGAGACGTGCACGAACCGGGAGGTGCCATGCCGCAGCGCGGCGTCGAGCAGGGTCTGGGTGCCGAGCACGTTCGTGGTGACGAACGGGGCGGCGCCATCGATCGACCGGTCGACATGGGATTCCGCGGCGAAGTGCACGATCACGTCGTGGCCGGGAACGACCTCGTCGACCAGGGCGGCGTCGCAGATGTCCCCCTGCACGAACCGCAGCCGGGGGTCCTCGGCCACCGGTGCGAGGTTGGCGAGGTTGCCCGAGTACGTCAACACATCGAGCACGGTCACCGCTGTGGGCTCGACGGCCGGCACCCCTGCGGCATCACCACCGGGCACGCCCAGCAGCATCCGAACGTACTCCGACCCGATGAAGCCGGCACCGCCGGTGACGAGGATCCTCACGGATCGTAGAGTGTACGCGAAACACCAGGACAGCCGGACCGTGAGGCCGTTCTCAGGTGCCCGCCGGTGCGGGTAGTCTCCCCCGGTGCGCGGAATCCTTCTCGCCGGTGGCACCGGGTCCCGGCTGTGGCCGATCACCCGTGCCGTGTCGAAGCAGCTGATGCCGGTGTTCGACAAGCCGATGGTGTACTACCCGCTCTCCACCCTGATCATGGCAGGGGTACGGGAGATCCTGATCATCACGACGCCGGAGGACCAGTCCCAGTTCCAGCGGCTGCTCGGTGACGGCAGCCAGTGGGGCCTGCGGTTGGAGTACCGCACGCAGGCCAGCCCGGAGGGGATCGCGCAGGCGTTCCTGCTGGGCTCGGACTTCATCGGCGACGAGTCGGTGGCGCTCATCCTCGGCGACAACATCTTCCACGGCGTCGGCCTGGGCCGGCAGCTCACCGGTGACGGCGACCTGGTCGGTGGGCGCATCTTCGCCTACCCGGTGGCCAACCCTGAGGACTACGGGGTGGTCGACTTCGACCCGGCCGGGCGCGTGCTGTCGATCGAGGAGAAACCCGCCCGCCCCAGGTCCCGCTACGCCGTGCCCGGCCTCTACTTCTACGACAACCGGGTGGTGGACATCGCCGGCAAGCTGACCCCCAGCGCCCGTGGCGAACTGGAGATCACGGCGGTCAATGAGACCTACCGCGAATGGGGCGAACTGTCGGTGACGGTGCTGGACCGCGGCACCGCCTGGCTCGACACCGGCACCTTCACCTCCATGATGCAGGCCGCCGAGTTCGTGCGGGTCATTGAGGAACGCCAGGGCCTGAAGATCGGTTGCGTCGAGGAGGTCGCCTGGCGGGCCGGCCTGATCGACGACCAGCACCTGCACACGCTCGCCCAGTCCCTGACCAAGAGCGGATACGGCGACTACCTGCTCGGCCTGCTCGCCGAGCACCACCCGGGGGACACCCACCGATGAAGATCCGACCGCTGAGCATCGACGGGGCCTGGGAGATCAACCCCCAGCAGCACGGCGACCCGCGCGGGCTGTTCATGGAGTGGTACCGCCACGACCAGCTCGCTGCGGCGGTCGGGCATCCACTCCGACTCGCCCAGGCCAACCTGTCGGTCTCCGCGCGCAGCGTGGTCCGCGGCATCCACTTCGCCGACGTGCCACCCGGCCAGGCCAAGTACGTGACATGCGTACGCGGGTCCGTCATCGACATCGTCGTGGACATCCGTGTGGGCTCGCCGACCTTCGGTCAGTGGGAGGCGATCCGCCTCGACGACGTCGACCGGCGCGCCCTCTACGTCGGCGAGGGGCTGGGCCACGGCTTCTGCGCCCTCACCGACGACGCCACCCTGAGCTACCTCTGCTCCACCACGTACAACCCCACCGCCGAGCACGCCGTGCACCCTCTCGACCCCGAGCTGGCGATCGACTGGCCGACGGAGTCACCGCAACTGTCGGCCCGGGACGCGGCGGCGCCGAGCCTGGCCGAGGCGCGGGAATCGGGACTGCTGCCGGATTACCAGACCTGCCGTGCATTCACCGCCGGCCCGGATGCGGGAACTGGTCCCGCCTTTAGCGGGGAATAGCTTCCCCGTCTCCCGGCGGGAACGGTCCACCAACGCTGGCCGGGCCCGATGATGTGGACGTTTTCACGCCCGGGTCGGCCGGACGGGGTACTCGGTTCGGAACCAGAATCAGTAGCATCACGCCATGCCCAATCACCACCAGTACGCGGAGCCCGAGACCCAGACTCCCGGCAGCCAGCCGGAGCCTGGCGACAAGCGCCACCGGCGGCGTCCCCGGTGGAAGCGCGTCGTCCTGATCACCTTCCTGGTGTTGGCATTGCTCGGCGGCGGCGGCATGATCGCGGGCGGGCTCTACCTCCGCTCGGTCGAATCCGGCATCGAACGCGTCGACGCCTTCGAGGGCGTCCCGGAGGAGAGCCGTCCGCAGGTGGTGACTCAGGACGCGTTGAACATCCTGATCCTCGGCAGTGACTCCCGCGATCCGGAGGGCACGACCGGTTCCCGTACCGACACCATCATCCTGGCGCACCTGCCGAAGGACCGCTCGAGCGCGCAGCTCATCTCGATCCCGCGGGACACCTGGGTGCCGGTGCCCCGGTCGAAGGACGGCAGCCAGGGCGGCCGGGACGCCAAGATCAACGCTGCGTACGCCTGGGGCGGGGTCCCGCTGATGGTGCAGGCCGTGGAGAAGTTCACCTCGGTACGGATCGACCACGTCATGATCGTCGACTTCGCCGGTTTCAAGGAGATCATCGACGCGTTGGACGGCATCGAAGTCGACGTGGAGAAGAACTTCACCTCGATCCACCCCCCGTTCCGCACGTTCAACCAGGGCAAGCAGCGGATGGACGGCGAGGCGGCGCTGGACTACTCGCGACAGCGCAAGCAGTTCGCCGACGGGGACTTCGCGCGCATCCGGCACCAGCAGCAGGTGATCAGGGCGATCATGGATCGGGCGGTCACCGGTGGCATCGTCACGAACCCGGCGCGGCTGAACTCGTTCGTCAAGGCGTCGTCCAACGCCGTGTCGGTCGACGAGAAGATGTCCCTGCTGGACATGGCAACCGACCTGCGCAACCTGCGCAGCGGTAACCTCACGTTCCTGACCAGCCCGACGAAGGGCACCGGGCGGGTCGGCAGCGAGAGCGTGGTCTTCGCGAATCCGGAGAAGACCGAGCCGTTCTACGACGCGGTCCGCCGCGACAAGGTCGCCGACATCCTGAGCCTCGGGAAGTAGGGAGAGCGTCAGTCGCGCACGAGGAGCGGCAGCATCTTCGGCTCGTACCCGCCGCCGAGATAGCGTGCCGGATCCGCGTCCAACACCGAGGCCAGCAACGTACCGAAGACGTCGCGGAAGTCCGTCGTCGCCTTGAGGTCGCCGTCATCCAGGTCGGTCAGGCTCGGCTGCTCCCCGTAGAGCCCGCCCGCGACCTGGGGACCCAGGACGAAGACGGGCCCGGCGGTGCCGTGGTCGGTGCCGTCAGAGGCGTTCGCACGGACCCGCCGACCGAACTCGCTGTACACGACCACGGTCACCCGTCGACCAGCCTCGGTCTGTGCCAGCCTGCCCGCGAAGCTGGTCAACGCCTGGTCGAGCTGGCGCAACAGCAGCTCGTGGCCGGGCCTCTCCGCCGCGTGCGTGTCGAATCCACCGAGGCTCACCGAGTACACGCGGGTGGGGACCCCGGCCTCGACGCACTGAGCCACCCGGGAGAGCTGTTCGGAGAGGACGTTCGCCCCGCCCGTGCCCGTGGCCGTGATCTCCGGTGCGACGGGGGCGTCCGTCCGGGCGTCCACCGCTTCGGCATCCTGGATGAGCTGGTCGATCTTGATGAGATTCGCATAGGCGTCCGCCGCCCGTGCCTGCATCTCGGATTCGTTCGGTTCCCGCCGCCCGAGCACCCCGACCATTTCCGTGGTGACCCCGGCCGGCAACCTGAGCCCACCGATACTCACGCAGGCCCCGGTACGGGTCTCCCCCACGAGCAGGGGCGGGAGCATGGGCTCGAAGCTCACCGCGGCCTCCGGCACGGCCTTGATGCCGTCCAGCCATCGGCCGACCCAGCCGGAGGTGGCCGGACCGCCCGGTGAGGCGGTCTGCCAGATGTCCATGGATCGGAAGTGACTGCGGTCCGGTTTGGGATAACCGGCCCCGAGAACGACGGCCAGGCGCTGCTCGCCCCACAGTCGACTCAGGCCCTTCATCACCGGGTTCAACCCGAGCGAGTCGTCGATCCGAAGCACCCGTTCAGGCTCGTAGGCCAGCTCGGGTCGGGCCGCGTAGTACGCCCGGTCCGTGTAGGGCACGACCGTGTTGAGCCCGTCGTTGCCGCCGTACAGCGTGACGATGACCAGCTTGCGCGTCTTGCGGTGATCTTCACTGGCGGCCGCGTCACTAGCGGTCTTGAGGAGGTCAGCCAGGCCCAGTCCCCCGACCCCGGCGGCGATGGCGCCGCCGCCGACCACGCCGGAAGCCAGCAGGAACTTGCGCCGAGTCAATGCGTCCATGTCACGTCACCAGATATTCCGGGCTGGCCAACCCGAGGGTCAACAAGCGCTGCGGATCGGTTGTGCCCTTCAGGGCCGAGTACGTCCTGTTGGTCCACGTCTCGATCGCCAGGACGTGTGCCACGTCTTCCGGCGTCAGCCGTTGGGCCGAGACCAGTTGGGCGATCCGACCGGCAAGGTTCAGGCGGACCTGCGCCGCCCCGACCGTCAGCCACTCCGCTCCCGCGGGCCACCCCTCGACGCTCGGGGGCGCGAACGGCAACTGCCCCAACCGCTCCAGGGCGTTGAGGGCGTACGTCAGCACGTCGTCGGACAGCTTTCCCGGCCGCAGGCCCAATTGCCGCATCGCGCCGACGAACCATTCCGTCGGCTGCTTCACCAGCCTGCCGGCGCTGGTCTGGAATGCGTCGTCCCCGAAGAGCGTCCGCAGCATCGACATCGAGTCCGGAAACGCGCGCACCATGTTGGCCCGGGTGGAATTCGGAATCACCTCGGTCGACGATGCGTAGCGGTACCACAACCGTTCGGCGATGAACCCCGGGCAGGCCTCGTGATTGAGCAGGAAATCCACAAGCGAGTGGGCGTCGAAGTTCTTCGTCACGCCGAGGATGGTCTTCCTGCCACCGTCGTGCGAGGCAGGGCTGAAGTAAGCGCGGCCCCGGTCGTAGTCGATTTTCCAGCCGGTCAGCGCACGGCCCGCCTCCTTCACGTCGCGTTCGGTGTATCTGCCGATGCCGAGCATGAAGAGTTCCATCAACTCGCGGCCGAGGTTCTCGTTGGGGGCGGCCCGCGAGTTGAGTTGCCCGTCGAGCCAGTAGACGAGCGCCGGGTCGGTGATCATCCGGTGCGCCATCACCGAGAAGTCGAGCGAGCTGCGCAGGGTCCTGTGCTGCTGGAGCATCAGTTGCGGGCGGATCACCTTCCGGACCGACGTGGCCCAGTGCCCGTGCCAGAAGAACCACAGCTTCTCGCGGGTCTGGTGGTCCGCGACCGTAAGGCGGTGCAGCCACCACTGGGTGAGCCGCTTCGTCTGCTCCCGGCGCTGTTCATCCCCCTTGCTCCGCTGGCTGGGAGTGGGGTTCGGCAACCCGGCGAAGGGATCCGGGCCGAGTCCCGGCATGGGAGCCCCCAGCGCCCCCACGTCCGGCGCTGTCGGCGCTGTCAGGGCGGCGACGGTTGCCTCGTAGCCTGCCTTCTTCGCAGCAGCCAGCTCGGCGGAAGTGGGACCGAAGCCGGCGCGGCGAAGGAGCAACGAGACGTCGGCCATGCCAGCAAATGTATGCGAAGCCGATGACCCGGGCGAGCCCCGGGGCCCCGTACTCCAGCAGCTCCGGCTCGGAGTGTCGTGGTGACGCGGAAGGGCCGCCGAGACGCGCATCGCACGCGTCTCGGCGGCCCACCGGATCCGTCACGTCAGGACGGGGCCCTCAGTCGCTGGTGGTCAGCCGACCTTCAAGACCTCGTAGGTGTACATCGTCGAGGGGCCAGGCTCGGCCGCGGACGGATTGAAGTTGGCGATCAGCGCTGAGTTGCCGTTGTTCGGCGCCTGCACCAGGTTGTAGTTGGTCTGGGCCTGGAACAGCAGGTTGCCGTCACCCCAGTGGTAGAGCCAGAAGGACTGCTCCGCGCCGATCGCGGTGGCGTTGGCGATGAGCGGCCGGGTGCCGCCCGACGGCCCGCTGACGAAGCGCTTGTTGACGTGGGACCGCAGCGCGATGGAGTCGGCACCCATGTCGAGCATGTCGAACTTCTGCCAGTCGCTGGTCGCGGTGGTGGAGTTGGCGATCAGGGCGCTCTTGCCGGCCTCCGCCGCCGTCACGAACTTGCCGTTGACGGTTGCCCGCAGCACGACGACCGCAGCGGGTGAGGCCCAGATGAACTTCTCGGCCACACCGATGGTGGTGGCGTTGTTGATGAGTGGCGAGGCGCCGCCGGACGGGGCGGTGACGTACTTTCCGTTGATCTTGGCAATCAGGCTGGTGGTGCCGTCGCCGTTCATGACGACCTGGAACCGCTGGGCGTCGGTGATGGTGCTGCCGTTGGCGTACAGTGCGCCGGTGCCGCCGGCGGTGGCGGTGACGTACTTGCCGTTTGCCCAGGACGAGAGCGCGATGTAGCCGCTGCCGGCGTCGATCACGGTGAACTTCTCCAGGTCGCCCATCTGGTTCATGGGCTGGCTGGGGGTCAGCGGCTGGGTGCCGCCGGCCCCGACCGAGACGTTCTTGCCGTTGGTCAGGGACCGCAGGCCGGTGACCTGCGGCACGGCGGTGGTGCCGATACGCAGCATCACGTCGCTGGTGTTGTAGGTGGCGGTGTTCCGCACGACCCGCCGGGTACCGCCGTAGACGATGACGTTACGCACCTGGGTGGGCTCCCAGGTCGGGTTCGCCGACAGCAGCAGCGCGGCGGCGCCGGCGACGTGCGGGCTGGCCATCGAGGTGCCGCTGTACCTGTCGATCGCGGTGTCGCTGGTGGCCACCGACGACGGGATGTGATGCCCCGGTGCGTGGATGTCCACACACGTCCCGTAGTTGGAGAACGAGGCGCGGAAGTCGACCTCGTCCGTGGCGCCCACCGTGATCGCCGAGGCCGCGCGGGCCGGCGAGTACGAGCAGGCGTCGTCCTGGCTGTTGCCGGCGGCGACGGCGTAGGTGATCCCGGAGGCGATGGAGGCCTCCACCGCGGCGTCGATCGCGGTGCTGCCTCCACCGCCGAGGCTCATGTTCGCCACCGCCGGCTTCACCGCGTTCGCCGTGACCCACTCGATGCCGGCGATGACACCGGCCTCCGTGCCGTTGCCCTCGCAGTCGAGCACCCGCACGCCCACCAGTTGCACGGCCTTGGCCACACCGTAGTTGGTGCCACCGATGGTGCCCGCGACGTGGGTGCCGTGCCCGTCGCAGTCGTTCGCGATCGGGTCGTTGTCGACGAAGTCGTAGCCGTTGCTGGCGCGCCCGCCGAACTCCTGGTGCGTGATCCGGATGCCGCTGTCGATGACGTAGGCGTGCACGTTGCTCGCCGTGTTCGGGTACGTGTACCGCTTGTTCATCGGCGCGAAGATCTGGTCCAACCGGTCCAGCCCCCACGACGGCGTGTTCAACTGGGTGTCGCTCTTGGACACCTTGCGGTTCTGCTTGACGTAGGCCACTTCGGGGCTGGCGGCCAGCCGCTTCGCCTGCGCCTCGTTCATGCGCGCCGCGA
Organism: Micromonospora sp. NPDC047074; assembly: GCF_040643815.1. NCBI lineage: Bacteria > Bacillati > Actinomycetota > Actinomycetes > Micromonosporales > Micromonosporaceae > Micromonospora > Micromonospora sp. NPDC047074. Next base: position 583,864 of record NZ_JBEYVB010000002.1, on the reverse strand, counting down.
AACCCCGGATCGTGCGCGTGTACGTACGGGACACCGACCCGCCGTACCGCTTGGTCAGCGCCGTGGCGCTCGCACCGACCTCGGCCGGCGTGGCCTTGCCGTCCTTGAACACCACGATGTAGCTGTCCTTGATGGCGCCCAGGTCGGCGGCACCCAGGATCCCCGCGACCTTCTTGTCGTCCGGCGGAGCCGCGTACGCGGCACTCCCGCTGGACAGGGTTGCGGCGGTCGCGACAGCGGCGAGCGCGAGCCCCGCCACCGACCGACCAACTCGACGAGCTTGAAACACCCAGACTCCCCGTACGATGAGCGTCCGCTGTGGACAGCGGACGACGTTGCCCTTCGGCACAGACGCAGCCCATCTTCGTCGATGAGCGCCAGCGGCGGCTCAGCCGTTCGGACTAATTGGTGGCGAATGCCAAAGGGGTACGCCTCCCGCCCCTATTACCAGGCGGCCGACGAATATGACGGATGATTACCACCGAGCTTGACTCAAAATGCGAGGGACAGACCTATTGCCCCCGCGAACTGTACGGACAAGATGTTGCGCGTCGGGGGGCCAGGGCCCGCCGACGCGCAACGTCCTCATCCGGCATCCGCGGCTCGGCTCACCGGCCAGGTGCGGCCTCGACCCCTGCGCCGGTCGGAAGCGAGGCGTACGCCGCCTGCAACTGCCGGCGAACCGCCGCCGAGCTGTGGTGCGCCACCACCCACTCCCGTCCGTTGGCGGCGAGTTGCGCGGCGGTCTCCGGCGCGGACAGCAGCCCGCTGACCGCCGCGATCCAGCCGGCCCGGTCGTCGGCGACGCGCACGTGAACGCCGTCCGTCACGCCCGCGCGGTCGGCCACCATGCTGGTCGTCACGCTCGCAACGCCGGCCGACATCGCCTGGATGAGCTTCAACTGGACGCCGGTACCCCGGAAGATCGGGGCGATGGCGACGGCGGCATCCACATAGTGGGGCTCGACCGCGGGCGCGTTGGCGTGCAGTTCGATGCCGTTTCCGACCAGTTCCTGAACCGCCTTGGGCGGGTCCGTGCCGACGATCCGGAGCCGGGCGTCCGGAACGGCGTCACGAATTCCCTGCCAGCACTCACGCACGAACCACATGAGGCCGTTGACGTTCGCCTCGTAGCTGAGCCGACCGACGAACAGGACCGTCGGTGCGACCGGACCCGCCTGCCGCTGGACGGAGAAGTCGCAGGGGCTTCTGACGAGGAAGGTGTTGGGCCGCTCCTGGCCGGGCAGGGACGGAGCGGAGAGCAACAGGGGAACACCCATGCTGACCAGCTTGTCCTCCCGGGCCCGCATCCGGGGTGCCTCCACGCGACCCAACGCCCGCCAGGCGGGGCTGGGCCCGTGCGAGGCGAGCTGCTCGTAGTACTCGCTGCGGAACTCGTCCAGGTCGATGATGACCGGCGTCGAGCCACAGGCCTCGACCAGGTGGACGGTACGGAAGACGTTGAGGTGCACGACGTCCGGCTGGAAGTCGTCCAACTCACGCCGCAGCGCGTCGGTGAGCGCCTTCGGGCTCGCGTACCCCGTCTGCAACGAGACCCCGGTGCCGAGTGCCCGCGCGGAGCGCAGCATGGAACCGACGCGTGGGTTGGGGACGAGGTTGCGCTCCTTGACCGGCAGGAGCTCCGCCAGCCGCGTCTCTTCCTCGTCGTGCACCAGCCCAAGGAAGCGGACGTCGTGCTCGGCGGCGAGCATCTCCAGGATCACGAGGCTGCGCGGGCGAACCGACGCCGGGATCCATGGCGCTACAAACAGAATCTTCAAATCGGCAGCCTCCTCAGGGCCGACGCGAGGAGTCGCTGACTCCGCGTGCCATGCTTCGCGAAATAGACATACATGCCGGACCGGTACAGGTTGTTCTTGCCGACCGCAGCGGTGCTGGTGCTCTCCTTGTGTTCGGCGACACTCGTCCCGACCGACGCGACGCCCCAGCCAGCGGCGTGCAGCCGCGTGCACAGGTCGACGTCCTCGAAGTAGAGGAAGAAGCCGGGGTCGAATCCACCGATGGACCGGAAGGCATCACCCCGTACGAGCATGCAGAAGCCGGACACCCAGGCGGCCCCGCGCACCTCGCCGGTCGGTTCGACGTCGAGATACTCGAGCATCTGGAACTTCTTACGCAACAGGGTCGTCCGAGCCAGATACTGCTTCAGGCCCCGCGGCACCAGATGGTCGACCTTCAGCGCCGCCAGCCACTCCTTCGCGATGCTCGGCTCGGGCCCCGCCGAGATTCCGAACCGCCCGTCCGGGTACCGCATCAGCGGCGCGACCACCCCCAACTTCGAGTCGGCCTGCAGGGCCTCCACCAGAAGCGCGAAGGACTCGGGGGCGATGTGGCAGTCGGGGTTGAGCAGGAAGTACGCGTCGGCATCGGGGAGGGTCTCCGCGGCGGCGTTGATCGCCTTGCCGAAGCCGACGTTCGGCAGCGAGATGACCGGATACCCGAAGGACTTCGCGACCTCGACGCTGTCGTCGGTGGAGGAGTTGTCCACGACCACGACGTGGTCCACCGGCAGGGCGCCCAGGCAGCCCAGACTCTCAGGAAGCTCCCGGGCGGAGTTGTAGGAGACGATGATGGCTGCGGTTTTCACTGTCGACTCGCAATCCCATAGGCGTCGAGGTACGAGCGGACGGTGTCGTCCCAACGGAACGCCCGCTCGATGTGTGCGCGGGCACGCCGACCGCGCTGCGCGGCGTCCTCGGGTGATTCGACCGCGGCCCGGACGGCCGCCGCGGTCTCGTCGGCCGTCGACGCGGTGTACAACATCGAGGCGTCACCACGGACCGACTCGGCCGGTCCACTCGACGTGATGACGGGACAGCCGAGGGCCATGGCGTGCGCCACCTTCATCAGCACTCCGCCGCCCACGATCGACGGCACGACGACGGCGTGGGCGTCGAGCATCTCCGACCGGATGTCGGGCACCGCACCGGTCACCACCACCCTGCTGTCGCTCTCGCCGAGACCGACCACGTCGGCGGAGGGCTCCGCCCCGACGATTCTGAGCTCCGCCTGCGGCATGTTCTGCCACACCAGCGGCATCACCTCGCGCGCGAGGAACTGGGCGACCAGTGCGTTCGCGCGTCGCCACATCGCCCCGGCGAACACCAGTCGCGGTCGCTCCGTCGCCGCCGGCGGCGACCAGGACCGTTCATCGACGTGAATTCCCGGCCGGGCGAGCACGGTGTTCGAGTTGTATGCCGCGGCGACCGCGAAGTCGGCGTCGGACAGGGTGATGACGGCGGCCGCCTGCCGGATCGCCGCGCGTTCGAACCGGCGCGTCCGAAGCAGCTCGGCGAGACGGTACGGCCGTTCCAGGCCGGACGACGCCCGGTACGACTCCAGCATCACCTTCTCGGTGATGTCGTGCAGGCCCAGCACCGACGCGGGGCTGATCCCGACGACCTCGGCGGACTGCAGATACTCCGAGTGCACGACATCAGGCCGAATCCGGCGGATGAGCTCGGCGGCCTCCCGGGTCGCTTCCCGCGGCCACGCCTGGCGGAGCCATGCCGGTTCGACCCGGAAACGGTCCCGGTGGCTCGGACGAGCGGTGGCCGTGGCGGGCAACAAGGTGTACTTCAGGTCGTCCCGCTCGGCTGGCGCCGTGTGCTCCGGCGAGTAGACGAAGAGGTCGACCTGTTCCGCCAACCGCGGTGTGAGCTGCACGATCGTGTCGGCCGCGGCATGGTGGTGGTGCGCGTTGGGCGCGAACGGGGTGAGCAGGAGAACCCGCATCAGCCCAGCCGCTTCACAAGCGCCGTGACGAACCCCTGCGCGATCCGTCCCTGGGCCGCGACCCGCTGGGCGGCCTCCCGGAACTGCTCGGCGGACGCGGCAGCCGCGGTCGCGGTGCGGTAGAGCGTCTCGGCGTCGACGTCCGGCGGCACCAGGTACTCGCGGAGCCCCAGGTCGACGAAGGCGTCATGGACCTTCCGCTCGTACGCGATGGCCACCGTCGGAACGCCGATCGCCACCGCCAGGAGGGCCGCGTGCAGGCGGGTGCCGAGGACGAGCTGGTTCGTCGCGAGCGACTGCAACCAGTCGCGGAGGGCTCCGGCGAGAGGCCGGCTGCCGTCCAACGGGGTCGAGTCCAGGGTGAGCAGGTCGCGGAAGTCGCGCTCGTAGATGACGCGGTCGTCCTCGCCGTGCGCGCCACGACCGAAGGCCATCGGAAGGAACCTGCCCGACCAGCCGTCCTGGCGGAGCCGGGCGGCACATCCGGAGGTCGCCACCACCAGTGAACTCTCGAGTTCGGGCGCGAGCGGTCGCATCGACAGCGCGAAGCGGCGGCCGGGAGCGACCGGCTCCAGATCGGGCAACGGCAGGGTGTACGCCATGTCACCGATCACCTCCGCACCGGAGCCGAAATGCGACGCGGTCCGCTCGTCGCGCACACCGACCGCGACACAGGAGGCACCGATGAGCCGAAGCACCTGACGACCCAGCGGCGTTCCCCCCTCCCGCACGCCCACGCCGACAGTGGCAACAGGCGTTCCCGCCAACTTGGCCATCGCGATGATCCTGCCGAACATCGGCAGGGTGCCCGGCCAGGCCAGGTTGGGGGAACGCTCCTGGAAGACCGTCCCAGGGCCGAGCAGGAGCAGGTCGCACGACTTGATCGCGCGCTGCACCGCGACCTGGCGCTCCGAGGCGCCACGGGCCCGCAGCACGGGCATGTGCTCCGTCTGCACGCCGTGCAGTTCGGCGACCCGGTCCGGGTTGGGGCAGAAGACCACGAACGACGCGTTCTCCTTGACCGCGCGGACGCAGGTGATGAGCGAGTGGAGAAGAATCTCGTCTCCGAGATTGTCCGATCCGAACCACCCGACTATTCCGACCCTCACATGTCCTCCGTCGTCGCAGCCCGCAGTTGGCCTGCGGCCCTTCGTTGTGCCACAAATCTGGCGGTAGCCAGAGCAAGGATGACGCCCCCGATGGTGAAGGACGCCGGGGCGGATTCCATTACGGCCAGGAGTCCGGCGAGCGCCCATGCCGCCGCCGCCACGCTTCCGACCGACATGAGGACCGGCCAGACCAGTTCTCTGATCCGCAGGAACCACAGCATCGACCCGGCCACGACAAGCTCGTTCAGCACCATCGCACAGGCGGCGCCGTAAGCGCCGTACCTGCCGTCGAGGGCGAGGTTCAGTCCGACGCTGCCGCAGATACTCAGCACGAGCACCACCAACCGGCTGGTGGCACGGCCCCGGGCGAGCAGAATGGCGGACAGACCGAAGTTGGCGAATCGCAGTGCGAGGAACAGGGTGAGCACCATCGCGAGTTCCGGGATGCGCCCCGCCTGGTCGCCGAACAGCACCACGGTCGCGATCGGGATGCCGATGAACATGACGCCGGCGGCGCCCTGGCCCGCGAGGCCGAAGAACTGGAAGACCGTGAGCGGGTCGTTCGCCTGGGCGGCCCTGGAGGCCCGCTGTGGCGCGGCATAGGCAAGGGCGCCGATGCCCATGGACGCCGCGACCTGGATCGCCGGTCCGATGATGGCCGCGGCCGACACGTACTCTCCGACCTCCGCGGCGGCCACGAAGAACGCGAGGATGAAGACGTCGCCGCGGAAGTAGAAGAGACCGAGGAGGTCGGAGGCGAAGTACGGCAGCGCCAGCCTGATGTGGTGGGCCGAGCGGACACCTCGGGAGGCACGGAGCGACGGCAGGATCCGCACGACGAGAACTGCGGCAGCCGATCTGAGGACGGACGTCGTCACGAAGTAGACGGCAGCGTCATGGAGAGTGAGCCCGTCCAGCAGCCACACGTCGACCGCGCACGCGCCGACGAGCAGGAGGCCGGTGGACGTGTTCGTCAGCGGTTCGGCCCAGGCCGAACGGGTGCCCCGGATGAGGACCCACGCCGTCTCGTTCCACTGTTCGAGGAGGCTGGCGACGAAGATGAGGAAGAAGGCGAGTTGCGCTTCCGGGGGAAGCAGGACGCCGATCAGCACGTACGCGACGGCGGCAGCCGCCATCAACACGGCGAAACGGCCGCTGTGGATCCGGGCGACCACGGGCGGCGAGACGGTCCCCGCAGCGACTTCCCTGGTCAGATAGGTCGGCAGGCCGAGGGAGAGCGCGGCGGCGGCGAAGGACGCGGAGAGCGTGGCCATCCCGTAGAAGCCGACGGCCTCGACGCCGGCGCCTCTGGTCAGGAAGGCCATGACCACCAGGGTGGTCAACCGCGTGGCCAGGGTGGAGAGCCCCAGCAGGCCCGACACGACCGTCAGGGACGTGCGCCGCCCCGCCGGTGTCCTGGCCTCAGTCGCGACCATTGCCAGTCGCAACGGCTGAGAACCGCGTCCGGGCATAGAAATAGCCCGCCACGAGCGCGAACATCAGAAAATAGGGCCCCTGCATCAGTCCCCAGCCCGTCATACCGATAAGGACAAGACCCGGCAGTGCGCTGACCAGCACCCTGGGTGCCGCTTCCGAGGTCCGCACACGAAAGACGGAGCGGGTGGCCGCCGTCGCCGTCCGCACGAACGGCAGCCAGAGGAGCAACGCGCCGACGATGCCCACCTCGGCGACACTCAGCAGCAACACGTTGTGCACCGGGACACCACTCGCGGTGAGCTTGTCCATGGTGCCGACGACGGCGACGTAGCTGTTGGGCCCCACCCCGGCCCACGGATACGAGCGGATCACGTCCACCGCCACCGAAATGAGGTGTTGCCGGGAGCCACCACCGGGGTCTGCCATGAATCGCTCGACCAGCCACGGTAGCGACGCCACGCCGAGCACGCCGGTAAGGCCGATGACCACGAAGTACCTCTTCTGCCAGCGCCCGGTCATCAGCTCGAGCAACATGAAGATGAGGATCATGGAGACCACGGCTGCGAGAACCGTGCGGCTCTGAGTGAGGGACACGCCGAGGAGGACGACACCGAGCGTCGCCCAGGCCACCCACCGCTGCCGCACCGTCCGCTGCGGCAGGGTCAGCGCGCACAGGCCGCAGAAGAACAGCACCTTCGCCAGCTCGCCCGGATGGCTCGTCAGGCCCGTGGCACGCCCGAGCACGTCGAGCGCCTGTGTCCCGGAGACGCGCCGCAGCGGAAAACCGAGGACCGCCGCGGTGATCGCGAAGAGTTGCAGCCACGCCACGGCCGCGAAGGCCCAGAGCAGAATCGAGTGCCGGCGGTCCGCACGCTCGGCCGCGCTGCCGATGGCGAACACGATTGCCGCCAGGCAGAAGTGCAGCAGGCCGCTCAGGGTACGCAGGGACGTCTCCCAGGAGACCACGGCGAACAGCGCCAGCCAGCCGAAAAACGGCACCCACAGGAAGAGGGCGCGGACGAGTCGACGACGCGTGTGCAGCGCGACCAACAGCAACGCCACGGCGATCGCGATGGTGTACGAGTACAGCGTCGGCGTTCCGGTCGCCACGCCGGAGTAGATGACGACTTCGGTGGGAGCAAGGGCGACCGGCACCAGCCCGAGCGTCGCCACCAGGAACGCCAGTCCGGCGACGATCCGCTGATCCGGATCAGACCGCAGGCCCTCGGCGAGCGTCCGGCCGGCCCGGGTCAGGCGCGTGAACACGCTCGGGGCTCGATGACGGCCCGGCCCACGGGCTCCGTGGCTCCTGCCGGCCTGGCCGGCAGCCGGGTCGACGTACGTCCGAACTGGCTGCTGACCGCCGCTGCGCCAGGTTGCCGGGGTATGGCGTGGATCACCCTGGGGATGACCATAGGCCGTACCGGTGACCATGACATCTCCGTATCAGCCTTGGTCGGCCAGGCGCTGCCACAGCTGCGCTGGTCGTGCCGTCGTGCGGGGGGCTCGCTCACGCCTCGGTGGCGGAGTCCGGAACCGATGGCGGATCGGCCCGGGGCGAAGCGAGGCTTCGCGCGCTCATCATAGAGGTGGCGTCAGAAGCGCGCGTTGTCACGGATGGAGTTGACCACGCGCCGAATGGTGTCCATCCAGTCCACCGGCGAGGTCATTCGCAGCACGAGCTGGCGGTCGATCGCACCGTCCGGATCCGAACGCCAGAAGGCGACCACGACAACGCCGTACTTCTCGGTGCCGTTCAGTCTCAAGGTCTCGGCCAGGAAGACGTACTCCCCACCGCTGCGCCACTGCAGCCCCCACGCCTCCTCCGCCTTGCGCAGGGCGTCGCGTCGCTCCTCGTCGCAGTCAGGACAGTTGCGGACGATCAGCTCGCCGCCGATCTCCGAGTTGTCCCCGATCGAGGCACCGCAGTTGTACTTGACCTGCCCCTCCGTGCTGCCGCCGGGAGTGCACGTCCAGTCGGACGGCGCCGCGAACTCGAAGCCCAGGCCCTCCGGGTTCAGCGTTCGTACCGCGTCGCCCCTGCCGAAGATCTGCCACCTGGGCCAGTCCCCCGGCCGGGGCGGCTCAAGGCCCGGCTGCTGCGGACGTGCGGTCGGTGACCAGCCCGACGGGCCGGACTCGACCACACCTGTGGGAGAGGGGCTTGCCGTCGGCTCGGTCGTGCCCTCGCGCCCGATCCAGACGAAGGCGCCCGCACCACCGGCGACGACCAACACCAGTGCGACGATCCCCACCCAGAGCCCGGCACGGCGCCGGCGCGTCGCGGTTGGCGTGATGCGGCGATCAGGTGCGGCGAACGGGTCGTACGGCGGGACGCCAGGCGGCGCGGCGGCAGGCGTCTGGGTCGCGTTGGCGATCGGCTGCGCCGGCATCGCGGTGGTCGGCGCGTCCCAGCCCGCCGCCGGCGGGGCCGAGGCCGGGTCCGGGGTCGACGGTCCCGGCTGGGCGGAGATCGGAGTTGCCTGTACCGCCCACGGCAGGTGCGGCGGCCCGGAGATCGACTGCGGGACCCCGGAGACCTGCTGGGGCATCCCGGAGACCTGCAGGGGCATCCCGGATACCTGCTGGGGCACCCCGCTGACCTGCTGGGGCACCCCGGAGACCGGCCGCGCGGCCGACGGGTCCGGGGTGTACTCCACACCGAGCGCCCGGAACAGCTTCTCCGCTCCCGGCCCCACCTCTGCCGGGTAGGCCACCCAGGGCGCGGCTGCCGAGAAGTCGGCGTAGGCGTAGGGCACGGCGTCCGGCGCCTGCGCCAGGGAGTCCGCGATCCCGACGAACGCCTCCCGCCAACCGGGGGCGGCGGCGACGGTGGCGTCCAGGACGGCCACCGTGACGAAACGGCCCTGCTCGTCGATGGCCGCCCACGCCTTACCCACCGGAGACTCACCCAGCATGTGGGTGAACCTGTAGGGACCTCCCGGCTGCATGCGAACTCCTCTGCTCAACCGCCGTGCGGATCCTACAGAGCCGACGCCAGCGCTTCCGCCCGCCCGTCGTGGGCCCGACACCTGCTGGGACGCCACGACAAGTCGCGCCACGTGCCGGTGGGCGACGCGTCGGCCGCACCGCCGGTGTTCCGACAGACGGCTTGCCGTCTGAAAGTTTTTATGCATAGGGTCACAGCATGAATGAGGGAGCTGACGTGGCACCCCCCGAGCAGGTGCTGGACCTGTTCCAGGGGGTCCGGCTCACCCCGACCCAGCGCCGCATCGCGCACTGCCTGGTGCAGCACGCGCCAGCCGCGGCGTACCTGTCGGCGGCCGAGGTCGCCGAGCTGGCCGGGGTCAGCCAGCCGTCGGTCACCCGGTTCGCGATCGCGCTCGGCCACGACGGCTACCCCGCGCTGCGCCGCCGGCTCCGCGAGCTGACCGCCGGCGCCCCCGGCGGTGCCAGCGGCTCCGGCAACGAGCTCCAGCAGGCGGTACGCGCCGAGATCGGCAACCTGGACCACCTCGCCGGGCAGCTCGCCGACCGGGACCGGATCGCCGAGACCGGGAAGCTGCTGGCCGCCAGCCGCCCGCTGCCGGTGCTCGGCCTGCGCGCCGCCGCCCCGCTCGCCGCGTACTTCGCCTACTTCGCCGCCAAGGTGCACCCCGACGTGCGGGTGCTCGACGACGGCGGCAGCCTGCTCACCGACCGCCTCGAACAGGCCGCCGAGGCCGGGGCGGGCGCGCTGCTCGCCTTCGTGCTGCCCCGCTACCCCCGGGAGACCCTGGACGCGCTGCGCGAGGCCCGGGCGGCCGGCCTCACCGTGGTCGCCATCACCGACTCGCCGGTCAGTCCGGCCACCGAGCACGCCGACGTGGTGTTGCCGGCCGCCGTCGGCGCGCAGCTCGTCTTCGACCTGCACACCGCACCGATGACGCTGGCCATGGTGCTGCTCCAGGCCATCTGCGACGCCGCCCCGGCCGAGACCCAGCGCCGGCTGGAGGCATTCGAAGCCTCCGCCGCCCGCCGCCAGTTGTTCCTCGGATGACCGGAGGAGACCCGAGATGACCCAGCCCGTCCGCGCCGCACGCGGCACCGAGCGCACCGCCCGCGGTTGGCCGCAGGAGGCCGCGCTGCGGATGCTGATGAACAACCTCGACCCCGAGGTGGCCGAGCGCCCCGACGACCTGGTGGTCTACGGCGGCACCGGGAAGGCCGCCCGGGACTGGCCGTCGTACCACGCGCTGGTGCGTACCCTGACCGACCTGCGCGACGACGAGACCATGCTGGTGCAGTCCGGTCGGCCGGTCGGCGTCATGCGCACCCACGAGTGGGCGCCCCGGGTGCTGCTGGCCAACTCCAACCTGGTCGGCGACTGGGCCACCTGGCCGGAGTTCCGCCGCCTCGAACAGCTCGGCCTCACCATGTACGGGCAGATGACCGCCGGTTCGTGGATCTACATCGGCACCCAGGGCATCCTCCAGGGCACCTACGAGACGTTCGCCGCCGTCGCCGCCAAACGGTTCGGCGGAACCCTGGCGGGCACGCTGACGCTGACCGCCGGCTGCGGCGGGATGGGCGGGGCGCAGCCCCTCGCGGTCACCATGAACGGCGGCGCCTGCCTGGTCGTCGACGTCGACCGCAGCCGGCTCGACCGTCGGGTGCACGACCGCTACCTCGACGAGGTCGCCGACTCCCTGGACGACGCCGTCGAGCGGGTGCTGGCCGCGAGGCGGGACCGCCGTGCGCTGAGCGTCGGCGTGGTGGGCAACGCGGCGACGGTCTTCCCCGAGCTGCTGCGCCGGGGCGTCGACATCGACGTGGTCACCGACCAGACCAGCGCGCACGACCCCCTGTCGTACGTGCCGGAGGGGGTGGAGCTGGCCGACGCGCGGGACTACGCGGCGGCGAAGCCCGCCGAGTTCACCGATCGGGCGCGGGCGTCGATGGCGAAGCACGTCGAGGCGATGGTCGGTTTCCTGGACGCCGGGGCGGAGGTCTTCGACTACGGCAACTCGATCCGGGGCGAGGCGAAGCTGGGCGGCTTCGATCGGGCCTTCGACTTCCCCGGTTTCGTGCCCGCGTACATCCGGCCGTTGTTCTGCGAGGGGAAGGGCCCGTTCCGGTGGGCGGCCCTCTCCGGTGACCCGGCCGACATCGCCGCGACGGACCGGGCGATCCTGGAGCTGTTCCCGGAGAACGAGTCCCTGGCCCGGTGGATCCGGCTGGCCGGCGAGCGGGTCGCCTTCCAGGGCCTGCCGGCGCGGATCTGCTGGCTCGGCTACGGAGAGCGCGACAGGGCCGGTGTGCGGTTCAACGAGATGGTCGCCTCCGGCGAGCTGTCCGCACCGGTGGTGATCGGCCGCGACCACCTGGACTGCGGCAGCGTGGCCAGCCCGTACCGGGAGACCGAGGCGATGGCCGACGGCTCCGACGCGGTCGCCGACTGGCCGCTGCTCAACGCGCTTGTCAACACCGCCAGCGGGGCCTCCTGGGTGTCGATCCACCACGGCGGCGGGGTCGGCATCGGCCGGTCGATCCACGCGGGACAGGTCTGCGTCGCCGACGGCTCCGCCCTGGCCGGTCAGAAGATCGAGCGGGTGCTCACGAACGACCCGGCGATGGGCGTCATCCGACACGTCGACGCCGGCTACGACGCCGCCCGCGAGGTCGCGGAGGCCACCGGCGTCCGGGTGCCGATGGCGGAGGGGGACAACCCGTGAGTGACCTCGCCGGCCGGTTCCGGGGGCTGTGGGACGAGATCGCGCCGATCGGGCGGGACGGCCGCAGCGGCGGTTACCTGCGGTACGCGCTGACCGAGCCGGAGCTGCGGCTGCGGGAGTGGTTCCGCGCGCAGGCCGACCGCCGGGGCATGCCGGTCACCGAGGACGGCAACGGCAACCTGTTCGCCCGGTGGGGCGATCCGGCGGCCGGCGACGCGGTGTTGACCGGCAGCCACTTCGACTCGGTGCCGCACGGCGGGGCGTACGACGGGCCACTCGGCATCGTCAGCGCGTTCCTCGCCGTCGACGAGCTGCGCGCGGCCGGCGTCGTGCCGGCTCGTCCCCTCGTGGTCGGCGCGTTCGTCGAGGAGGAGGGGGCGCGGTTCGGCGTGCCCTGCCTCGGTTCGCGGCTGCTCGCCGGGGAGATCCCGGTGGACCGCGCGGCCGGGTTGCGCGACGCCGACGGGGTGAGCTTCGCCGAGGCGCTGGGCGCCCGGCCGGCGGGCGCCCGGCCCGAGCTGCTCGGCGGCTTCGCCACCTTCGTCGAGCTGCACGTCGAGCAGGGCCGCGCGCTGGTCGACGCCGACGCGCCCGTCGCGGTCGCCAGCGCGATCTGGCCGCACGGCCGCTGGCGCTTCGAGTTCACCGGCGAAGGCAACCACGCCGGTACGACCCGGATGGCCGACCGCCGCGACCCCATGCTGACGTACGCCTTCACCGTGCTGGCGGCGAACAAGGAGGCCCGGCTGCGGGACGCCCACGCCACGGTCGGCCGGGTGGCGGTGGAACCCAACGCCACCAACGCGATCCCGTCGAAGGTGACCGGCTGGCTGGACGCCCGGGCCGCCGAGCCGGAGACGCTGGCGGGGCTGGTCGACGCGGTGCGCGCGAAGGCCGCCGAACGGGCCCGCCGGGACGGCACGGAGCTGGCGCTGACCGAGGAGTCGGCCACCCCGCTGGTCGCCTTCGACGGCGGCCTGGCCGACCGGCTCGCCGCGCTGCTCGGCGCCCCGGTGCTGCCCACCGGGGCGGGCCACGACGCGGGGGTGCTCGCGGCGCACCTGCCCACGGCGATGCTCTTCGTGCGCAACCCGACGGGGGTGTCGCACTCGCCCGCGGAGTCGGCCACCGACGCCGACTGCGCCGCCGGGGTGACCGCCCTGGCCCGGGTGCTGGAGGAGCTGACATGCCGCTGACCGGCCGGCCGGCCGCTCGCACGTCTGCCTCAGTCGCCGGACGCGGCCCTTGCCCGGTCCATCCGCCGGACGCTGTCGAGCTGCCCGCACCGATGGGGCACCGCTATCCAGCCCGTCCCGCGGACGCTGTCGAGCTGCCCGCACCGATGGGGCACCCCTACCCAGCCCGTCCCGCGGACGCTGTCGAGCTGCCCGCACCGATGGGGCACCGCTATCCAGCCCGTCCCGCGGACGCTGTCGAGCTGCCCGCACGGACGGGGCAGCGACCGGGACGGGCTGGTTCGTTGGGCACGGTGGCGTCGCCGACGGGGCGGGGCCACCGTGGCGTGCGACGCTCGCCCGGGCGGTCGGATCCGGCGGTCCTATGGACGGGGCAGCTCGACAGGGGGCGAACGACATGACCGCGACCCGCTGGCTGGCCGAGTACGCCTGGCTGCCCGACCGCGCCGCGCCGACCCCCGACGTGCTGATCGCGACGGCGGACGGGCGGATCACCGACGTGACGCCGCTGACCGCCGGGAGCGGCCCGCCGGCCGGCGTCGAGGTGCTCGCCGACGCGGTCCGGCTGCCCGGGTTGACCCTGCCCGGGCTCGCCAACGCGCACTCGCACGCGTTCCACCGGGCGCTGCGCGGGCACACCCACGGCGGGCGCGGCGACTTCTGGACCTGGCGCGACCGGATGTACGCGGTCGCCGCCCGCCTGGACCCGGACTCGTACCTGGCCCTGGCCCGGGCGGTCTACGCCGAGATGGCGTTGGCCGGCGTCACCTGTGTCGGCGAGTTCCACTACCTGCACCACGACCCGGACGGCACGCCGTACGCCGAGCCGAACGTGATGGGCGCGGCGCTGGTCGAGGCCGCCGCGCAGGCCGGGATCCGGATCACCCTGCTGGACACCTGCTACCTCACCGCCACCGTCGACGGGCAGCCGCTCGCCGGGCCGCAGCGGCGGTTCGGCGACGGCGACGCGCTGCGCTGGGCGGAGCGGGCCGACGCGTTCAGGCCCGCCGCCGGGCACGCCCGGGTGGGCGCGGCGATCCACTCGGTGCGCGCGGTGCCGGCCGGGCAACTCGCCACCGTGGCCGGGTGGGCGGGCCGGCGCGGCGCGCCACTGCACGTGCACCTCTCCGAGCAGCCCGCCGAGAACGACGCCTGCCGGGCGGTGCACGGCCGCACCCCGGCCGGACTGCTCGCCGACCACGGGGCGCTCGGCCCGGACACGACCGCCGTGCACGCCACGCATCTGACCAGCGGAGACCTCACGCTGCTCGGAGACAGCCGCACCGGCGTCTGCCTCTGCCCGACCACCGAGCGGGACCTGGCCGACGGGATCGGCCCGGCCCGGCGGATGGCCGACGCCGGCCTGCCGCTCAGCCTGGGCAGCGACAGCCACGCCGTGGTCGACCTCTTCGAGGAGGCCCGCGCGGTGGAGCTGGACGAGCGGCTGCGTACCCGCCGACGCGGCCACTTCAGCCCCGCCGAGCTGGCGGCGGCGGCCACCGTGGATGGCCACGCCGCGCTGGGCTGGCGCGACGCCGGGCGGCTCGCCGTGGGGGACCGCGCCGACCTGGTGACCGTACGGCTGGACAGTCCGCGCACGGCCGGCGTACCGCCGGTGGGGGTGTGGTTCGCGGCGGGCGCCGCCGACGTCACGCAGGTCGTCGTGGACGGTCGGGTGGTGGTGCGCGACGGCCGCCACCTGACGGTCGACGTGCCGGCCGAGCTGACCTCGGCCATCGGGGAGGTGACCTCTTGAGCGGTCTGCTGGTCGACAACATCGGCGAGCTGGTGACCAACGACCCGACCTGCGGCGAGGGCGGGCCGCTGGGCATCCGGCGCGACGCCGCCCTTCTCGTCGAGGAGGGGCGGGTGGTCTGGGTCGGGCCGGCCCGCGACGCGCCGGCCGCCGACCGGCGGATCGACGCCGAGGGCGGCGCGGTGCTCCCCGGCTTCGTGGACAGCCACGCCCACCTGGTCTTCGCCGGGGACCGGGCCGTCGAGTTCGCCGCCCGGATGGCCGGGCAGCCGTACACCGGCGGGGGCATCCGGACCACGGTCGGGGCGACCCGGGCCGCCTCCGACGACGAGCTGCGCGCCACCGTGCGCCGGCTGCGCGGCGAGGCGATGCGGCAGGGCACCACCACCATGGAGATCAAGAGCGGGTACGGCCTCACCGTCGCCGACGAGGCCCGGTCGCTGGCGATCGCCGCCGAGGTCAGCGAGGAGACCACCTTCCTCGGCGCCCACGTGGTCCCCGCCGAGTACGCCGACCGCCCCGACGACTACGTGGGCCTGGTCTGCGGGCCGATGCTGGCCGCCGCCGCGCCGCACGCGCGCTGGATCGACGTCTTCTGCGAACGGGGCGCGTTCGACGTCGACCACGCCCGCGCGATCCTCGCCTGCGGTCAGGCCGCCGGGTTGGGCGTGCGGGTGCACGCCAACCAGCTCGGCCCGGGGCCGGGCGTGCGGCTCGGCGTGGAGCTGGGCGCGGCGAGCGTCGACCACTGCACCCACCTGACCGACGCCGACGTCGACGCCCTGGCCTCGGCCGACACGGTCGCCACCCTGCTGCCGGGGGCCGAGTTCTCCACCCGCTCGCCGTACCCGGACGCCCGCCGGCTGCTCGACGCCGGAGTCACCGTGGCGCTGGCGACGGACTGCAACCCCGGTTCGTCGTACACCTCGTCGATGCCGTTCTGCGTGGCGCTCGCCGTACGCGAGATGCGGATGACCCCGGCGGAGGCCGTCTGGGCCGCGACGGCCGGGGGTGCGCGGGCGCTGCGCCGCGACGACGTCGGGGTGCTCGCCCGGGGGGCGCGGGCCGACCTGATGATCCTCGACGCCCCGTCCCACCTGCACCTGGCCTACCGGCCGGGTGTGCCACTGATCCGCCGGGTCCTGCACAACGGAGTGCCGCGATGACGCCTGTTTCCATCCAGCCCACCGGGATCTCCCCCGCCGACGTGCTCGCCGTCGCGCGCGGCGCCGCCAAGGTCGTCCTCGATCCGGCCGCGGTGGACGCGATGACCACCAGCCGGTCCATCGTGGACGGCATCGAGGCCGCCGGAAGGCCGGTCTACGGCGTCTCCACCGGCTTCGGGGCGCTGGCGAACACCTTCGTCGCGCCGGAGCGGCGGGCCGAACTCCAGCACGCGCTGATCCGCTCGCACGCCGCCGGGGTGGGCGCGCCGATGCCGCGCGAGGTGGTCCGGGCGATGATGCTGCTGCGGGTACGCTCGCTGGCCCTCGGCCGCTCCGGGGTCCGGCCGCTGGTCGCCGAGGCGCTTGTCGACCTGCTCAACCACGACGTCACCCCGTGGGTGCCGGAGCACGGCTCGCTGGGCGCCTCCGGCGACCTGGCGCCGCTGGCGCACTGCGCGCTGGTGCTGCTCGGCGAGGGGTGGGTGCTCGGCCCCGCCGGTGACCGGGTCCCCGCCGCCGACGCGCTGCGCCTGGCCGGGCTGGCGCCGATCGAGCTGGCCGCCAAGGAGGGGCTGGCACTGATCAACGGCACCGACGGCATGCTGGGCATGCTGCTGCTGGCGATCCACGACGCCGCGCACCTGTTCACGATGGCCGACGTCACCGCCGCCCTCGCCATCGAGGCGATGCTCGGCTCGGAGCGGCCGTTCCTGCCGGAGCTGCACGCCATCCGGCCGCATCCCGGGCAGTCGGCCTCGGCCGCGAACATCCACCGGCTGCTCCAGGACTCCCGGGTGATGGACTCGCACCGCGACGACCTGGCGCACGCGGTGCAGGACGCGTACTCGATGCGGTGTGCCCCCCAGGTCGCCGGGGCGGCCCGGGACACCCTCGGCTTCGTCCGCACCGTGGCCGACCGGGAGCTGGTCTCGGTGGTGGACAACCCGGTGGTGCTGCCCGACGGGCGGGTCGAGTCGACCGGGAACTTCCACGGGGCGCCGCTCGGCTTCGCCGCGGACTTCCTGGCCATCGCCGCCGCCGAGGTGGGCGCGATCGCCGAGCGCCGGGTGGACCGGCTGCTCGACGTCACCCGGTCCCGGGAACTGCCGGCGTTCCTCTCCCCCGACGCCGGGGTCAACTCCGGGCTGATGATCGCCCAGTACACGGCGGCCGGGATCGTCGCGGAGAACCGCCGGCTCGCCGCGCCCGCGTCGGTGGACTCGCTGCCCACCAGCGGGATGCAGGAGGACCACGTCTCGATGGGCTGGGCCGCGGCCAAGAAGCTGCGCACCGTGCTGGACAACCTGACCAGCCTGCTCGCGGTGGAGCTGCTCGCCGCCGTACGCGGACTCCAGCTACGGGCCCCGCTCGCCCCGTCGCCGGCCGGGCGGGCGGCCGTCGCGGCGCTCGGCGGGATCGCCGGGGAGCCCGGGCCGGACGTCTTCCTGGCCCCGCTGATGGAGGCCGCCCGGGCCGTGGTGGCCGGGCCCGAGCTGCGGGCCGCGATCGAGCAGGAGATCGGGCCGCTCGCCTGACGACTCAGCCGGCCAGCACCGCCACGCCGATCAGCACGGGCACGGCGGCCACGGTGGACAGGAGGATCGCGTCCCGGGCCAGGACCACTCCCCTGCCGTAGCGGAGCGCGTAGACGAAGACGTTCTGCGCGGTCGGCAGGGCGGCGGTGACGGTGCAGGCCAGCACGAGGCTCTGCGGCAACCCCAGCACGAAGCGGGCGACGAGGTAGGCGACGGTGGGCTGGACCACCGTCTTGAGCGCGACCGCGAGTCGGACGTCCCGCCCGGTGTCCCCGGAGCCGGGCGCGGGCGCGCCGTGCAGGGAGATGCCGTAGGCGATCAGGGTGGCGGGGACCGCCATCGCCGCGACGAGATCGATCGGCCGCAGCAACGGTTCCGGCGGCAGCCAGCCCGCCAGGCTGGCCGCCAGGCCCAGCGCGCAGGCGATGGTGATCGGGTTGGTGAACGGCTGGAGCAGCACCGTGCCGAGCGACGGCCTGCTCCCGGCCGTGCTCAGCTCGAGGACGGCGAACGCGATCGGCGCCATCACCACCAGTTGGAGCATCAGGACGGGCGCGACGAGCGCGGCGTCGCCGAGGACGTACACCGCCACCGGGATGCCGATGTTGGCCGCGTTGACGTACGAGGCGGCCAGGGCACCGATCGTCGCCTCCGGTACGGAACGCCGCCAGCGCAGCCTCGCGACGGCCACGAACACCGATGCCACGGCGGTGGTGCTCACCACGGTGACGACGAGGGCGGACGAGATGACCGCGTGGACGTCGGCGCGGGCCACGGTCCCGAACAGCAGCGCCGGGGTCGCCACGAAGAACGCGACCCGGGACAGCACGGTGGCCGCCTCGGGCCCCAGCACCCCGCCACGGCCGAGCCCGTAGCCGACGGCGATGACGGTGCCGATGACGGCGAAACCCGTCAGCACCCCTTGCACGTCGTCACTCCCCTGGTCGCCGCTGCGCTGATCGGCCCGTGCGTCGACCAGGCCCGCCCCGGGCGGGACGGCCAGTTCGTGCCGGGGCCTGTCAGCTCGCGGGCGGCAGCACCTTGGCGACCAGCTTGGCCAGCTCCCGCAGCGCCTTGCCGCGGTGGCTGATCGCGTCCTTCTCCTGCGGCGTCAGCTCGGCGTTGGTGCGGTCCTGCCCGTCGCCCAGGAAGATCGGGTCGTAGCCGAAGCCGCCGTCGCCGCGCGGCCCCCGGAGCAGCCGGCCGGTCTGCCGGCCGTCGACCAGGTGCTCCTTGCCCCCGGGCAGCACCAGCGCCACGGTGCAGACGAACGACGCGCCCCGGTGCTCGTCGGGGAGGTCCGCGATCTGGTCCAGCACCAGTTGGAGGTTGGCCTGGTCGTCGCCGTGCCGGCCGGCCCAGCGGGCGCTGAACACCCCGGGCATGCCGTTGAGGGCGTCGACGGCGAGCCCGGAGTCGTCGGCGATCGTCGGCAGGCCGGTGCGCCGGCAGCCCTCCCGCGCCTTGATCAGCGCGTTCTCGCCGAAGGTGAGGCCGCTCTCGGGCAGCTCCGGGTATTCCTCGACGTCGTCCAGCCCGAGCAGGGCGACGCGGTGCGCGCCGAGCGCGCCGTCGAGGATCCGCTGGAGCTCGACCAGCTTCTTACGGTTACGGGTCGCTAGCAGCACCTTGTTCATGAGTTGTCGAGCGCCTTTCGCTGAGCCTCGGCCAGTTCCACGCAGCCGGCGACGGCCAGGTCCAGCAGGGCGTCGAGCTGCTTCCGGGCGAACACGCCGGCCTCGCCGGTGCCCTGCACCTCGACGAACTCGCCGGCGCCCGTGCACACCACGTTCATGTCGACCTCGGCGGTCACGTCCTCGGCGTAGTCGAGGTCGAGCCGGGGCTCGCCGTCGATGATGCCGACGCTGATCGCGGCCACCGAGCGGTGCATCACCTTCTCCGGCTTGCCGGCCAGCGCCTTGCGCCCGGCCAGCCAGGTCACCGCGTCGTGCAGTGCCACGTAGGCGCCGGTGATCGCGGCGGTGCGGGTGCCGCCGTCGGCCTGGAGAACGTCGCAGTCGAGCACGATCGAGTTCTCACCGAGTGCCTTCAGGTCGATGGACGCCCGCAGGCTCCGCCCGATCAGTCGGGAGATCTCGTGGGTACGCCCGCCGACGCGCCCCTTCACGCTCTCCCGGTCGGAGCGGGTGTTGGTGGCCCTCGGCAGCATCGCGTACTCGGCGGTGACCCAGCCGAGCCCGGAGCCCCTGCGCCAGCGGGGCACCCCCTCGGTGACGCTGGCGGTGCAGAGCACCCGGGTCCCGCCGAACTCCACGAGTACCGAGCCCTCCGGATGGGTGCTCCAGCCCCGGGCCAGCGTCACAGGTCGGAGTTCGTCGGGTCGCCGCCCGTCAGGTCGCGCCATCCCTGAACCTTATGCGGTGACCCGATCGGGTCGTCCCGGGGTGTCCCGCGTCGGGCACGGGGCCCGTCAGATCTCGTAGCTGGCGCCGGGCCGGACCACCTCGAGGGGCCCGTCGTACGTGGCGCCGGCCGACTCGACTGTGTGCGCCTCGCTGCCCCAGGCGGCGACCAGATGGGTGAGCAGCAGCCGCCCCACGCCGGCCTTGGTCGCCGCCTCGCCGGCCTCCCGGCCGGTCAGGTGCAGGTCCGGCGGATTGTCCACGCCGTCGAGGTAGCTCGCCTCGCAGAGGAAGGCGTCGGCGTCCTGGGCCAGCCGGAGCAGCGCGTCGCAGGGCGCGGTGTCGGACGAGTAGCAGAGCACCCGGCCGTCGTGCTCCAGCCGGACGCCGTACGTCTCCACGGGATGGTTGACCCGGTCGACGGTGACCGCGAACGGGCCGATCGGGAAGCTGCCGGGTTCGAGTGCGTAGAACCGGTAGACGTCCTCGACGGTGCTGCCCTCCTGCCCGTAGGCCGTCGCCAGTCGGTCCGGCGCACCGGACGGGGCGTAGACCGGGAGCGACGGGTAGGGGCCGTCCGGGGCGTAGCGGCGGACCACCACGTACGACGCGGCGTCGAGGATGTGGTCGCAGTGCAGGTGGGTCAGGAGGATGGCGTCGGGGGCGTGCAGCCCGGCGTAGCGCTGGAGGTTGGACAGCGAGCCGGGGCCGAAGTCGAGCAGCAGCCGGAAGCCGTCCGCCTCCACGAGATAGGCCGAGCAGGGGGACTCGGGGCCGGGGAAACTGCCCGCGCAGCCCAGGACAGTCAGTCGCATCGAGTTGTCTCACTGTCACCCTGCGTAGCGTCCGTGTCGACGGTCGCTCTGTCGATGATCTCTACCGACGCGTACGCCACGCAGGGCAGCCTACGCTCGCGCGCGCGGCGGCAAGAGTCATCCACTGGAAGTTGTCACGAACGCGACACCCGCCCCGGGCCCCGCCGCACCGCCCGTCCGGCCCGCATGACGAGCCGGGGGGCCTGCCGGTAGCGCTGCGTGAGCGGGGCCGGCCACGTCGACGGGGCACCGACACGCGGCGGGGCCACCGACACGCGTCGATGGCCCCGGCCACGGTACGTCAGGCCCAGAGCTGCCCGTCCAGGGCCTCCTCCGCGTCGGCGAGGGTGCCGCCGTACGCGCCGGTGCTGAGGTATTTCCAGCCGCCGTCGCAGACCACGAAGGCCACGTCGGCGCGCCGGCCGTCCCGGACGGCCTCGTGCGCCACCGCCAGGGCGGCGTGCAGGATGGCGCCGGTGGAGAACCCGGCGAAGATGCCCTCCACCTCCACCAACTGCCGGGTGCGCAGCACCGCGTCACGGGTGCCGACGGAGAAGCGCCGGGACAGCACGGCGGCGTCGTAGAGCTCCGGGACGTAGCCCTCGTCGATGTTGCGCAGCCCGTAGACCAGCTCGCCGTAGCGCGGTTCGGCCGCGACGACCTGGACGCCCTCGACCTTCTCGCGCAGGTAGCGCCCGGTGCCCATCAGCGTCCCGGTGGTGCCGAGACCCGCCACGAAATGGGTGATCGTGGGCAGGTCGTGCAGCAGCTCCGGACCGGTCGTCTCGTAGTGCGCCCGGGCGTTCGCCTCGTTGCCGTACTGGAAGAGCATGACCCAGTCGGGGTGCTCGGCCGAGATCTGCTTGGCGGTGGCCACCGCCTGGTTGGAGCCGCCCGCCGCCGGCGAGAAAATGATCTCCGCGCCGTACATCCGGAGCAGCTGCACCCGCTCGGCCGAGACGTTCTCCGGCATCACGCAGACCAGCCGGTAGCCCCGCAGCTTCGCCACCATGGCCAGCGAGATGCCGGTGTTCCCGCTGGTCGGTTCGAGGATGGTGTCGCCCGGCCGGAGCCGGCCCGCCTCCTCGGCCGCACGGACCATGAACAGGGCCGCCCGATCCTTGATGCTGCCCGTCGGGTTCCGGTCCTCCAGTTTCGCCCAGAGCCGTACCGGCGGCGCCCCGTCGGGCACCGTCGGCGAGAGCCGGGGCAGCCCGACCAGGGGCGTGCCGCCACTGGCGTCGAGGAGGCTGTCGTACCGCGCCATGGTGACCGCCGCCGTCAGCGGGCGGCGACGGCCGTACGCGCGGCGGCACCCTGCTGGGCGATCGCGGCGGCCGCCGCGAAGCCGAAGGCGCCACCGGCGACGGCCGGCAGGATGGTCACGCTGTCGCCGTCGTTGAGCTTGGCGTCCAGCGCCCCGAGGAAGCGGACGTCCTCGTCGTTGACGTAGACGTTGACGAACCGGTGCAGCGCGCCGGCGTCGGTCACCAGCCGGGCCCGCAGGCCCGCGTGCCGGGAGTCCAGGTCGGTGAGCAGGTCGCCCAGCGTGTCGCCGGCTCCCTCGACCACCTTCGCGCCGCCGGTGTAGCTGCGCAGGATGGTGGGGATGCGAATCTCGATGGCCATGATGTCGTGCTCCTTGAAGATGATCGGGTGTGCCGGAAGGTGACGGGACTGGACGGGTGTCGCGGCGCTGGGTCAGCGGCCGGAACACTCGTAGTCGACCGTCGCCGGGCTCTGCCCGAACATGTAGGACTGCACGGCGTGCGGATCCACCCCCGCGTCGACGATCCGGACCGGCTCCTCGGTCACCACGCCGTCGACGATCCGGAAGGAGCGGATCTCCTCCGCGTCGGGCTCGCGGGTGGAGACCAGCAGGTAGTGCGCCCCCGGCTCGCCGGCGAAGGAGATGTCCGTCCGGGACGGGTAGGCCTCGGTCGCGGTGTGCGAGTGGTAGATCACCACGGGCTCCTCGTCCCGGTCGTCCATCTCGCGCCAGACGCGTAGCTGCTCCATCGAGTCGAACTCGTAGAACGTCATGGAGCGGGCCGCGTTGTCCATCGGGATGTGCCGGGTGGGGGTGTCGCTGCCGGCGGGACCGGCGACCACGCCGCACGCCTCGTCGGGGTGGTCACGACGGGCGTGGGCGACGATCGCGTCGATGATCGACCGGTCGATGCTCAGCACGTGCTCCAGCCTAACGCGTACCTGGCGCGACCTTAAGGTGGCAGCGGTCACGCCTAGTCGATCAGGGCGTTGAGCAGGGACTCCTGGAGATAGCCGAGGTAGGCGTAGACCGACAGTTGGAACACCCGGCTGGAGGCCGGATCCTCGGCGACCGCGTCGTCCAGTTCCTCGCCGAGGTCGGTGCCGTCCTTGATCTCCAACCGGACGCCCATCGCCAGCCGGGCGTCGTTGAGCGCCCGCAGCCACGCCTCGGCCGCCTCCGCGTCGAGGCGCACCTCGCCGCCGGCGGAGTCGGGCAGCGCGGCCAGGACGGCGCCGGCCTGGTCGATCTTGGCGGTCTTCAGGTCGCCCTCGGTGTAGCGACGGAACTCGGCGGCGCCGGACGGGTCGTCCGGGTACGCCTCGGGGAACAGCCGGCCCACCACCGGGTCGGAGTGGTCGAAGCCGTCGGTGAGCAGCCCCACCACCTCGGATGCCACCTTCCGCAGCACCCGCACCTCGTCGACGGCGAACGTGGCGACGTAGCGGTCGCCCTGGCGACGGAACATGCTCACGACCGGTCCACCGTCGCCCACAGCCCGTACGCGTGCAGCTGCGACGCGTCGTGTTCCATCCGCTCCCGGGCCCCGCTGGAGACCACGGCGCGACCCTTGTGGTGCACGTCGAGCATCAGTTGCTCCGCCTTCTCCCGGCTGTAGCCGAAGAGCTTCTGGAAGACCCAGGTCACGTACGTCATGAGGTTGACCGGGTCGTCCCACACGATGGTCACCCACGGTCGATCGGACGCCGGCACCTCGTCGGTGTCCGGCGTCTCGACGGGTGCAACCTGTGGAGCCGCCATGCCCCCCATCGTGCCACCGGATTCGGCGAACCGAGGAACCGGAACGCCGGCCCGGCGTGGATCACCGCGTTCGACCTGGTCACCGGCGTGGGCGACAGGTGGTGTCCGGCCCCGCGCGGGGCCGGACACGGCAGCGGCGGGACCGCCGTCAGGCGAGCAGGATGCCGTGGTCGACAGCATCGGAGAGCACCCCGTCCAGCGAGAGGCGGACCACCTCGAACCGCCGGGACACCTCCCGGGACAGCTCGAGTTCGATCTCGCGCAGCGCGCGCTGGGCCCAGGCCCGGGCGGCGTTGGGATCGTGGTTGCCGGGGCTGCGCCAGTGCTGCCAGCAGCCGCCCGACAGCGCCACGGCGATCGGCGGGAGCACCTCGACGCGCGCCACGCCCGGGCAGCTCGCCAGGGCATCGGTCGCACCCGTCCCGGCCAGCCCCGCCACGCCCCCGGTGCTGGTGACCAGCATGACGCGGTCCAGTTCCTGCTCGCCCTGCTGGTCGGCCAACACCCAGCGCATCGGGGCGTGCAGGCGCCTGACGACACCGGCCGGCAGCGGGGTGCCGAAGACCCGGCCGGCGGCCTCCTCGACGAGCCGGCGCACCGCCTGGTCGCACTGGGCCGTGGCCAGCAGCGACAGCGCCTCCATCTCCCGGTCGAGCACCTGCGGCAGGCCGGCGCAGCCGGCCCCGAAGACGATCTCCTGCACCACCCGGAGGTGGATGTTCGCCAGCTCCAGGGCCAGATGCTGTCGGATCCGCCGGGAGTAGGTGCGGGCCTGCCGGTCGAGCTGCTCCGACCAGTCGCCCGGCTCGGCCACCACCGGCACCCGGCCGTGCGACCCGGGCAGCACCGGCGGCTCGGCGCTCGCCCGCCGCAGCCCCTCGTCGGCGGCCCAGCCCACCAGAGCCCGGCGCAGGTCCGCCGCGTCACCTCCGGCGAGCGGGAACCAGCGGGCGTCGGCGAGCCCGGGAACGGCGGCCAGCAGTGCGGCCCGGTGCGCCTCGACGGTGACCGCCACCGGGTCCACCGGGGTCGGATCGGCGGCCCCGGCCGGCGCGACGGACACCCCCGTGTCCTCCGTCGTCACCGTGCCGTCGGGCACCTGAGCCCAGCCGCCCGAACCGGCGGTGACCGCGAAGAAGACCTCGACGCGGGCCCGGGCAGCCTCGGCGAGCAGGTTGAGCTCGGCGGCGGTGAAGGTCTGGTCGGCGGCGATCACGAAGAGCACCGCCCCGGCCCTGCCCGCCGCGTCACGCAGCACCTGCCCGCCGGCCGCGCCGAGGACATCCGTGTCCGGCGTGTCGACGAGGCTGAAGTGCCGCAGCAGCGGCTTGGGCAGGCTCAGCTCGACCCGACGCGGCGGACGCGCCAGCGCCGGCCCGGCGGCCAGCAGGTCGGCGCCGTACGAATGGGGCCGGCGGTAGCCGGGCACGTAGGCGGCCCGGGTCGGCACCTGGGCGTGGCGCACCACGAGCCAGCCGCCGGCCGGCACGCCGAGCATGCCGGGATCGGTCTGGAGCAGCCGGGCGAGCACCTCCGGCCGCCCCGCGCCGGCCGGGCCCATGGCGACCACGGCCAGCGGCTCCTCCGGGCCCGGCTCGGTCACCCCCAGCCGGGTGGGCAACCGCCCCCAGCGGGGCAACCCCGCGGCGCCGGCCATGTCGTCAGGCACGTCGACGGCAGGGAGAGGACCGGGCTTCATCGAAAGCGTCCTCCCGTGACAGACGACCGGCAATGGCCGGCCGCAACGAAATGTCCGGTGACAGCACCGGATGACCGGAAGAGTACGGGCGGTGAGGACCCCGACCGGAACAACTCGGATACTTAGGAGTAACGACGAGACTACTCAACTTCGGTGCGTGACGGTCTGCACGCGGACGGATTCCGGTCGATATGCTGCCCTGATGAGTCGGTGGGGTTTCGTCGGCCGAACGGATGAGCTCGACCGTCTGCTGGCGGCAATGACCGGGGCGGAGGGGCGGGGGATCTTCTTCAGTGGCGACGCGGGCATCGGCAAGAGTCGCCTGCTGCGTGAGGGACTGGCGGCCCTCCCCCGCGACGGATATGCCGTCTGGTCGATCGCGGCCAGCGCCACCACCGCCGCGATGCCCTTCGGCGGGCTGATCCAGGTGCTCCCGACCGATCAGCCGCAGGGCCTGTCACCCGCCGGCATCCTGCGGTGGGCGGTGGACGTGCTGCAACAGCAGGCGGCCGGTCGACGGATCGTGCTCGCGGTCGACGACGCGCACCTGCTCGATCCGCCGTCGGCCGCGCTGGTGCACCTGGTCGCCCGCGCCGACAACGCCACGGTGATCGGCACCCTGCGCGACGGAGAGCAGCTCCCGCTGCCGATCCGGGCCCTGTGGACCGACGACCTGGCCGAGCACATCGAGCTGAAGCCGCTGGCGGCGGCCGACACCACCCGGCTGCTCTCCGAGATCCTGAACGGACCGGTCGACGCCACCTCCGCCGACCGGCTCGGCCGGCTCTCCGAGGGCAACCCGCTGCTGCTGCGCGAACTGGTGTTCGCCGCCAACCGTGGTGAGCTGACCCGCACGTACGGGATCTGGAAGTGGACCGGCCGGCTGGAGCTGGCGCCCAACCTCAACGACCTGATCGACGTCCGGATCGGGCAGCTCACCCCCGGCGTGCGCGGGGTGGTGGAGCTGGTCGCCCTCGGCGAGCCGCTCGGCCTGTACCTGCTCAACCAGGCCGCTGACCCGGCGGACGTGGAGGACGCCGAGGAGCGCGGGCTGATCGCCGTGGACCACGACGACAGACGGGCGAACGTACGGCTGGCCCACCCGCTCTACGGCGAGCTGTTGCGCCGCCGCTGCCCGGTCAGCCGGACGCGTCGGTTGCAGGCCCAGCTCGCCGAGTTGCTGGAGAAGGTCGGCAAGCGACGCCGCGACGACCTGCTCCGGGTGGCCGTCTGGCGGCTCGACTCGGGCACCGCGCAGGACCTCTCCCTGCTGCTCGACGCGGCCGGGCAGGCGTTCGCGCGCTACGACGTACCACTGGCGACCCGGCTGGCCCGGGCGGCGCTCGACGCGGGCGGCGGGTTCGACGCGGCGGAGCTGCTGGCCACCATCCTGATGTTCGCCGACCGGCCGGACGAGGCGCTCGAGGTGCTCGACGCGGTCGCCGCCGACATCGAGGGTGAGCGGCGGCTCAGCAGGTGGCTGACGGTGCGGGGGCTGGTCAGCTACTGGGGCCTGAGCCGGGAGTCCACGGTGGAGGAGATCGCCGCCCGCCGGTCGACCCTGACGGACTCCGCCGACGAGGCCCGGGTGCTGGCCTTCGAGGCCATCATGCGGCTGCACCGGCTGGACACCGGAATCGCGTTGCGGCTCGCGCAGACGGTGCTGGACCGCCCGGCGGCCAGCGTCGCCGCCCGGGAGCTGGCCCGCAGCACGATCGCCCACCTACAGGCGGCGCAGGGCCAGTTGCACCGCAGCGCCATCGCGATCAACCAGGTGCAGGCCGAGGTCGGGCGGTGGCGGACCGACATGCCGTACCTCCAACTGGCCCTGGAACTGGCCCGGGGCACCCGGCTGGCCCTCGCCGGCGACCTGACCGGCATCGACGCGATCGTCGCGGCCGAGTTCGCGGACCTGGCCGGGGCCGGCGACTTCCGGCTCGGCACCGGCTACCTGGCCATCCTCCAGGCGTACGCGGCCCGGCTGCGGGGCCAGAGCGACGCGGCCCTGGCCACCAGCCTCGGCGCCTGCGCGGTGCTCGCCACCAGCCGGGTCTACGCGGGACTGGCCCACGCCGAGCGGGCCCAGGCGGCGGCGCTGCGCGGCGACGCCACGCAGGCTGCCGAGGCCATGGCGGAGGCCGACCGCACCCACGCCCCGGGCATGGTCGTGCTGTACCCGTGGCTGGAACAGGCCCGGGGCGCGGCGCTCGCCGCCGGTGGCGACGTGTCCGGCGCCGTGAAGCACCTGACCCGGCTGGCCGACCGGCTCCGCACGGACGGCTTCGCCGGCCACGAGGTGCACGTGCTGCACGACCTGGTCCGGCTGGACCAGGCGAACGCCCGGCTCGGCCCGACCTGCTCCGACGGCAGCCGGCGCACCGTCGCGCAGCGACTCGCCGAGCTGTCCGAACGGGTCGACGGGCTGCTGCCGCCCCTGCTCGCCAGGCACGCCCGCGCCGCCGCGAGCGGCTCCGCCGACGAGTTGCTGGCGGTGGCCGACGGCTTCGACGCGCTGGAGCTGACCGTCTACGCGGCGGAGGCGACCGCCTCCGCCCTGAACCGGCTGCGCCGGCAGCGTTCCCCGGCGGCGGCGACGGCCCGGGAGCGCCTCGCCGCCCTGCTCGGCCGGTGCGATCTGGTCCGCACCTCGGCGTTGCAGGCCGGCTCTCCGGCGCTGACCGAGCGCGAGTGGCAGGTGGCCCGGCTCGCCGCCGAGGGCGTGACCAGCCGGGCCGTCGCGGAGCAGCTCTACCTCTCCGCCCGTACGGTCGAGAACCATCTCCAGCGGATCTACAGCAAGCTCGGCGTGACCAGTCGGGCCGAGCTGTGGGCCGCCCTGCGGGCGATCCCGGGCCACGACGGCGGCGAGAACGGGTGAACTCTAGGCTGGGGTGGTGAGCACCCTTCGCCCCGCGCTGCTGACCGACCACTACGAGCTGACCATGGTCAGTGCCGCCCTGCGCGACGGCACCGCCGACCGTCCCTGCGTCTTCGAGGTGTTCACCCGGCGGCTGCCCGCCGGCCGCCGCTACGGAGTGGTCGCCGGCACCGGGCGGCTGGTCGAACTCATCCGCGACTTCCGCTTCGACGCCGACGAGGTCGACTTCCTGCGGCGCACCGGGGTGGTCGACGAGGCGGCCGCCGCCTGGCTGCGCGACTACCGCTTCACCGGCGACGTCGAGGGCTACGCGGAGGGCGAGCTGTTCTTCCCCAACTCGCCGATCCTCACCGTCTCCGGCGGCTTCGCCGAGTGCGTGGTGCTCGAGACGCTCGTGCTCTCGGTGCTCAACCACGACAGCGCCGTCGCGGCCGCCGCCGCGCGGATGGTCACCGCGGCCCGCGGGCGGACCCTGATCGAGATGGGCTCCCGGCGCGCCCACGAGGAGGCGGCCGTGGCCGCGGCGCGGGCGGCGTACCTGGCCGGGTTCCGGTTCACGTCCAACCTCGCCGCCGGGCAGCGCTACGGCATCCCGACCGCCGGCACGGCCGCGCACGCGTTCACCCTGCTGCACACCGACGAGCGGGCCGCGTTCGCCTCGCAGGTCGCCACGCTGGGCAAGGAGACCACGCTGCTCGTCGACACGTACGACATCAGCCAGGGCATCCGCAACGCGATCGCGGTGGCGGGGCCCGACCTGCGGGCGGTGCGGATCGACTCGGGCGACCTCGCCGTCATCGCCCAGCAGTCCCGCGAGTTGCTCGACTCGCTCGGCGCCACCGAAACCAAGATCATTGTCTCCGGTGACCTCGACGAGCACGCCATCGCCTCGCTCGCCGCCGAACCGGTCGACATGTACGGCGCCGGCACCGCCGTGGTCACCGGCTCCGGCGCGCCCACCGCCGGGCTCGTCTACAAGCTCGTCGAGGTCGAGGGGCGCCCGGTCGTCAAGCGCTCCGAGCACAAGGCCACCATCGGCGGTCGCAAGGTGGCCGTACGCCGGCACAAGCCGACCGGCACCGCCACCGAGGAGATCGTCGTGCCGCAGGGCGTGCCGGACCCCCGGCCCAACGACCGGCTGCTCCAGCACTCGTTCCTGGCCGGGGGCGAGCCGGTGGACCGGCCCACGCTGGACGAGTCACGGGAACACCTGCGACAGTGCCTCATCTCCATTCCCTGGGAGGGCCTGAAGCTCTCCGCCGGCGACCCTGCCATCCCCGTCACGGTCGTCCCCGCCGACTGAGAAAGGAGCACCCCGGTGAGCAACGCACTGATCATCGTGGACGTGCAGAACGACTTCTGCGAGGGCGGCTCGCTGGCCGTCGGCGGCGGGGCCGGGGTGGCCGCCGGGATCACCCGGCTGCTCGCCGCCGAGCCCGACCGCTGGGACCACGTGGTGGCGACGAAGGACCACCACATCGACCCGGGCGCCCACTTCGGCGACCCGCCCGACTTCATCGACTCCTGGCCCCGGCACTGCGTGGTGGGCACCCCGGGCTCGGAGTTCCACCCCGACCTGGCCACCGACCGGATCGAGACGATCTTCCGCAAGGGCGAGTACGCGGCGGCGTACTCGGGCTTCGAGGGGCACGCCGAGGACGGCGAGTGCCTGGCCGACTGGCTGCGCCGGCACGGGGTGGACCGGGTCGACGTGGTGGGAATCGCCACCGACCACTGCGTACGGGCGACCGCGCTGGACGCCGCCCGGGAGGGCTTCGCCACCACCGTGCTGCTGAACCTCACCGCCGCTGTCGCACCGCCGACCACCGACGTGGCCCTGCGGGCGATGGACGGCGCCGGAGTCGTCCTGCGCGGGGAGCCTGTGATCAGGGCGGCATGAGGCGGGGGCGAGCCCACTCGTCCCCGCCCCAGCCCCAGCCCCGGCCCCCGGCCCCCGGCCCCCGGCCCCCGGCCGCGATCTTGCACTTTCCGCCCCCGCCTTGCCGGCTTCACCCGTTTTGCCCGGGCACAAAGTGCAAGATCGCGGCCTGCCGGGGGACACAGCGTAAGATCGCGGCCTGCCGGGGGACACAGTGCAAGATCGCGGCCCGTCGGGGGACACAGTGCAAGATCGCGGCCTGTCGGGGCAGATCGCGGGTGTCCTACCGCCGACGGGTGAAGGTGGAATGGCGACGGGCGCCGGCCCCCGGGTGGGGGGCGGCGCCCGTCGTGTGGCGTGGTGCGGGTGGGGTCAGTGCTGCCTGTCGATGTCGGAGGCGGTGTCCTCCTGGTAGCTCGCGCCACCGTCGGACTCGCTGGTCAGCGGCTTGGCGCCACCCTCCGGCGGGCCGGCCAGGCTCTGACCGCCGGCCGCCAGCTCCGGGAACTTCTGGTCGAACGCCGGCCGCTCGGAGCGGATCCGCGGCATCCGGTCGAAGTTGCGCAGCGGGGGCGGGGAGGTGGTCGCCCACTCCAGCGAGTTGCCGTGACCCCAGGGGTCGTCGACCTCGACCACCGGGCCGGACTTGTACGACTTCCAGCAGTTCCAGATGAACGGCAGGGTCGAAATGCCGGTGATGAACGCGCCGATCGTGGAGATCATGTTCAGCGTGGTGAAGCCGTCGCCGGGCAGGTAGTCGGCGTACCGGCGCGGCATGCCCTCGCTGCCCAGCCAGTGCTGCACCAGGAACGTGGTGTGGAAGCCGATCATGGTCAGCCAGAAGTGCACCTTGCCCAGCCGCTCGTCGAGCATCCGGCCGAACATCTTCGGGAACCAGAAGTAGATGCCGGCGAAGACGGCGAACACGATGGTGCCGAAGAGCACGTAGTGGAAGTGGGCCACCACGAAGTACGAGTCGTGCAGGTGGAAGTCGAGCGGCGGGCTGGCCAGCAGCACGCCGGTCAGGCCACCGAAGAGGAAGGTGACCAGGAAGCCGATCGAGAAGAGCATCGGCGTCTCGAAGCTGATCTGACCGCGCCACATGGTGCCGAGCCAGTTGAAGAACTTCATACCGGTCGGCACGGCGATCAGGTAGCTCAGGAAGCTGAAGAACGGCAGCAGCACCTGGCCGGTGGAGAACATGTGGTGCGCCCAGACGCTCATCGAGAGGCCGGCGATGGCGATGGTGGCGGCGACCAGGCCCTTGTAGCCGAAGATCGGCTTGCGGGAGAAGACCGGGATGACCTCGGAGATGATGCCGAAGAACGGCAGCGCGATGATGTACACCTCGGGGTGGCCGAAGAACCAGAAGAGGTGCTGGTAGAGCATCGGCCCGCCGGTCGCCGGGTCGTAGACGTGGGCGCCCAGCAGGCGGTCGGCGGCCAGCGCCAGGAGCGCGGCGGCCAGCAGCGGGAAGACCAGGATCACCAGGAGGCTGGTGACCAGCATGTTCCAGGTGAAGATCGGCATCCGGAACATCGTCATGCCCGGCGCGCGCAGGGTCAGGATCGTGGTGATCAGGTTGACCGCGCCGAGGATCGAGCCCAGACCGGAGACGACCAGGCCGACCACCCACAGGTTGGCGCCGATGCCCGGGGAGTGCTCGACGCTGCTCAGCGGCGCGTAGGCGGTCCAGCCGAAGTCGGCGGCCCCACCCGGGGTGAGGAACCCGACCATCGTCATCGAGCCGCCGAGCAGGAACAGCCAGTAGGCGAAGCTGTTCAGCCGGGGGAACGAGACGTCGGGAGCGCCGATCTGCAACGGCACCACGTAGTTCGCGAAGGCGAACACGATCGGCGTCGCGAAGAACAGCAGCATGATCGTGCCGTGCATGGTGAACAGCTGGTTGTACTGCTCGGGCGACAGGAACTGCAGCCCGGGCCGGGCCAACTCGGCCCGCATGATCAGGGCCATCAGGCCACCGATCATGAAGAACACGAACGCGGTGACCATGTACATGATCCCGATCTGCTTCGCGTCCGTGGTACGCAGCAGCCGCGCGATGGCCGACCCCTTGACCGGCTCTCGGACCGGCCAGGGCCGGGTCACGACCGGCTTGGGTGCGACGGTGGTCACGAGTGGCCTCCGGTTCTGGGTTGTCCCGCTCGGCACGCGCTGGTTATCTGCGGGCCGTCATCCGCAAGGAGGATAGTCCCCGGCAGGTGGGTGTGCCGCGTGGGGTGGTCGGGTAGCCTGCACCACCCCGGCGCGGAGGGCGCTCGACGACCGGCGTCACAGCGGGCCGAGCAGCAGCCGGTAGTGCTCGCCGAAGATCCGGCCGCCGCGCCCGCGTAGCAGCGGGTCGCGCAGCGCGGGCGGCACGTCCCGGGTCCGGTTGCGGTCCCGGGTCCGGTCCCGCACCCATCGCGTACGCGGGCGGCGACGACTCTCGTACGCGGTCAGCGCCGTCTCCACGTCGCCGGCCGCCCGGAGCGACTCGGCGAGCACCACGGCGTCCTCCAGCGCCATGGCGGCACCCTGGGACAGCGTCGGAGAGGTGGCGTGCGCGGCGTCCCCGACGAGCAGCACCCGGCCCCGGGACCAACGCCCCAGTTCCACCTCCTCGGTCAACCCGACGTGCACCCGGTCGAGCGCCTCCAGCACGGCCGGCACGGGCCCGCCGTAGTCGCCGAAGACCTCGCGCAGCCGGGCCGCCGGGTCGGCCGGCAGGACGGCGCCGGCCTCGTCGGCGTAGCAGTAGAGCCGGCCGCCGCCGATCGGCACGACCAGGAAGCCGGCGCGCTGGCCCAGCAGGGCGGTCCAGTCCGTGACCGGGGGGCCGTCGCGCACCACGGCGCGGTAGACGACCTGGCCGGCGGGCCGGGGCGGGCCGCCGAGCCCGGCCAGGGCGCGGATCGAGGAGCGCGGCCCGTCAGCACCGATCACCAGGTCGTACTCGGTGGCGGTGCCGTCGACGAAGGTGACCCCGACGGAGTGCGGCAGCAGGTCGATGGTGCACACCTCGGCGCCGTGCCGGACGGCACCGCCGGCACCGGTGAGCAACACCCGGTGCAACTCCGCCCGGGGCAGTGCCCGGCACTCACCGACCCCGGACCAGAGCGCGTCGAGGTCCACCTCGCAGAGCGGCGCGCCGGCCGCGTCGAGGAACCGCTGCCGGTGCACGACGTGCCCGAGCGGACGGACGGGCCCGTCGAGGTCGAGCCGGCCCAGCGCCCGGGCGGCGTTGCCGGGCAGGTAGAGGCCGGCATCGGCCCTCTCGCCCGGGGGCAGTCTCTCGGTGACGTCGGGCCGGAGGCCCACCATCCGCAGCGCCCGGGCCACGGCCAGGCCGGCGATGCCCGCGCCGACGACGAGGATGCGCAGGGGAGAGCCACCCATGGTGGTGTACGCCTCCGGAGGGGTTCGGCACGCGTTGGAGGCAAGACACTACTCGGCGCAATCGGCACACACCAGAGTCAACCGTCCCAGAAGAAACATTCCTCGGCGAGGCCGGCCGCTGCTTCGGCGGATCACCTGCCCACCGTCCGGCCCTGGCGTGACAAACCTCACTTACAACGCCAATAACCCGACACCGTTGCGCCAGGGTTTCAGAGATGTAAATGTGTCGAATGAGCGTGGGAGCGCTCCCGCATCATCCGACCGCACCGTCCGACCGGCCCGTCCGGCGTCCCGTGCCGCTCGTCCGGCGTCCCCCTGAGAAAGCCAAGGAGCATCATGAAACGTCCACTCCGGGCCCTCGCGGCAGCCGCCGTGCTGGCCGCCGGCTCGATCGTCGCCGTCGCCCTCGGCGGCACCGCGAGCGCCGACACCCAGATCTGCGAGCAGTACGGCTCGACCACCATCCAGGGCCGCTACGTGGTGCAGAACAACCGCTGGGGCACCACCGCCCAGCAGTGCATCAACGTCACCGACAGCGGCTTCGAGATCACCACCCAGAACGGCAGCAACCCCACCAACGGCGCGCCCACGGCGTACCCGTCGGTCTTCCTGGGCTGCCACTACACCAACTGCTCCCCCGGCACCAACCTGCCGATCCAGGTCAGCCAGATCAGCAGCGCCACCAGCAACATCTCCTACCGGTACGTCAGCGGCGCCATCTACAACGCCTCGTACGACATCTGGCTCGACCCGTCGCCCAAGCGGGACGGGGTGAACCAGATGGAGATCATGATCTGGCTCAACCGGCAGGGCCCCATCCAGCCCATCGGCTCCCCGGTCGGCACCGCCACCATCGACGGGCGGAGCTGGGAGGTCTGGCGGGGCAACAACGGCGGCAACAACGTCATCTCCTACCTGGCGCCGTCGGCCATCCCCAGCGCGAACCTCAACCTGTTGGCGTTCATCAACGACACCCGCAACCGGGGCGCGATCACCAACTCCTGGTACCTGACCAGCGTCCAGGCCGGCTTCGAGCCGTGGCAGGGCGGTGCCGGCCTCGCGGTGACCTCGTTCTCGGCGGCGGTCAACGGCGGTGGCAACCCGACCACCCCGCCGCCCACCACCACGCCTCCGCCGAGCACTCCCCCGCCGGGCGGTGCCGGGTGCGCGGTGAAGTACACGCCGAACTCCTGGAGCAACGGCTTCACCGCCGACGTGCAGATCACCAACACCGGAACGAGCACGATCAACGGCTGGACGCTTAACTACAACCTGCCCGCCGGGCAGCAGATCACCAGCTCGTGGAACGCCACGGTGAGCCAGAGCGGCTCGGCGGTGACCGCGCGGAACATCGGCTGGAACGGCTCGCTCGCTCCGGGCGGTACGGCCAGCTTCGGCTACCAGGGCACGCTGAGCGGGGCGTACTCGTCCCCGACCAGCTTCACCCTCAACGGGGTCACCTGCGCCAGGGGCTGACAGCTCGCACCATCAACCCTGGGCGTGATCACCCCAGGCTCCACCCCCACCGCGATCCCTTTGGCAGGCAGATGGGGGCCCGACATGGTCGGGCCCCCATCTGAGGTACGCAGGCACCGGCCGACCTACAGGTCGGTGGGGTCGCCCCTGTCGGGTGTGGGCACCCAGAACGGGTGCTTGCCGCGGGGAAAGCGCTTCGTCGGGATTCCTCGACGGCCGCTCGAGACACTTCCGGGCGCATTATCGGCTTCCACCGGGATGACGATCGGGATCACCGACGGTCCGGGTGATCTCTGTCCCCGCAACGGCACCGGGACCCAGCACGGATCACATTCTTCCGCCTCGCGGGGCAGCGGCGAACCGGCGGGGCGGCCGTCGGGCGCGGGGCGGCTCCGGGTCACCGGAGCCGCCCCCACGCGTCGTACGTCGAACGGTCAGACCCGGGTGAGCCGGACCGCGTCGGCGATGACCAGGCCGGTGGCGGAGCTCCACCGGCTGACCGCGACCCGGTTGGCGTCCCCGGCCGGCAGCGTGAAGGTGCCGAGGGTGCGCCACTGCCCGCCGGTCGCCGCCTGGTTGACGATGACCGTCTGGTTGCCGGTGGTGGTGGACACGATGTACGGGGTCGCGGTGTTGTAGCCGCTGACGGCCGGCCACCAGGCGTCGACCCGGTAGCTCGCGGTCGCCGGGACGTTGAACTTGTACCAGGCGGCGTCACTGGCGGCGACCGGCTCCGCGAAACGGTAGTCCGTCCCGTAGCGCTGGGCCGAGTACGACGAGGTGCCCCAGTTGGCGCTGGCGGTGAACCGGCCGGCGGTGCTGTTGTCCACCACCGAGCTCCACGTGGTGCCGCCGCCCGCCATCTTCGCGGCGACGTCGGCGCGCATCGTGTTCAGGTCGATGAAGGACGGGTCGATCTTGCCGGTGGTGCTCGTCTCCCGGTGCCCCCGGGCGTAGCTGGCGTCCTTGCCGAGGCGCTTGAGCACGGCGGCGGTGGCGGCGATCGACGCGTTGTACTGCGCCGCCGTCATCTCCTGGTTGACCCCGTTGTAGTCGATCTCCCACCCGATCATCAGGGTGTTGCCGTCGCCGGACGGGATCGGCCCGCTGCCCCGGCTGACGCCCGCGTGGTTGCAGCGGCCGGCGGAGATGACGTGGAAGACGCCGTGGTAGTCGACGAGCGCCTGGCAGAGCGGGCCGGGCAGGTCGGAGCGGCCGTTGATGCAGACGTTGAGCGCCGGGTGCGGGTTGCTGGCGCTGGACGTGGCGGCGGTGTGGTGCCAGAGCACACCGATCGGGTTGAAGTCGCCCGGGCGCATCCGGTTCACCCAGTCGCCGTGGGTCACGACCTGGACGCCCGCCCCCCGCAGCACGTCCACCAGCCAGGGAATCGTGGCCATCAGGACTCCCCGAGCAGGTCGGCGAGGCACTCGGCCTTCGGCGCGGCGAGGGGCGCGGCGCTCGCCGCGGCGGGCTTGGCGGCGACGACGACCGCGGTGGCCACCAGGGCCGACATGCCCAGCACGCCGCGGCGTGGCAGGCGGGCGGGTTCGGACGCGTTCATGGCGCTCCTTCAGACAAGGGCGGAGGGGTTCCGACTCATCGATGTACTGGTGACGCGCACGCTATATCGTCACGAGCATCTATGTCGATACCCTTCATCGCCCCTATTCAGGCTGAAGGAAATTGGCAAAACCGGTCCGGGTCGGCCCCCGCCCGACCCACGATCCGGGCTTACCGGGAGGGGTCGGTCAGGGGTTGCCCAGGGCGTCGATCTCCCGCATCTCGTCGGCGGTCAGGGCGAACCGGAAGATGTCGGCGTTGGTCCGGATCCGGTCCGGGGTCACCGACTTGGGAATGACCACGATCTCGTGGTCGACGTGCCAGCGGAGCACCACCTGGGCCGGGGAGACGTCGTGCGCGGCGGCGATCCGGGCCAGCACCGGGTCGGCGAGGTCGCTGGTCTTGAACGGGCTGTAGCCCTCCAGCACCACGCCCCGCTCCCGGTGCTCCTGGTGCCGCCGACCGTCGTACAGCGAGGGGCTCCACCGGATCTGGTTGACGGCGGGAATCTCCCCGGTCGCCTGGATCAGCTCGTCGAGCTGTGCGGTGCCGAAGTTGCTCACCCCGACCGCGCGGGCGAGCCCCTCGTCGCGGGCGGCGAGCATCTCCCGCCACACCGGGATGGTGTCCGTGGGGTCGGCCGGCGGCCAGTGCACCAGCCACAGGTCGACCTGGTCGAGGCCGAGCGCGGCCAGGCTCTCCTCGATGGTCTCCCGCTCCCGACCGACCCGTTCCGGCGGCAGCTTCGTGGTGACGAAGACGTCCTCGCGGCGCAGGCCGCTCTCCCGCACCGCGCGGCCCACCTCCTTCTCGTTGCCGTACATGGTGGCGGTGTCGACGTGCCGGTAGCCGGCGTCGAGCGCGGCGAGCACGGCGTCGTACCCGGCCCGGCCGGTGGCCTGCCAGGTGCCGAAGCCGAGCAGCGGCATCCGCACGTCGCCCGGGAGCAGAACGGTGGGCTGGTCCTCGTGATCCATGCGCTCGTCCATACCCGTGCCGACCTGCGACATGCCCGCGTGAACCGGACCCGCCGGCGGCCGGCGGGCCGGGCCCGATTGCCGGAGAATGCGGGTGTGGCTGACCCGCTGGAGGAATACCGGCGCAAACGGGACTCGGCGCGCACCCCGGAGCCGGTGCCGAAGCGACCCCCTCGGCGCGGACGGCCCGCCGACGGGGCGGCCCGGTTCGTCATCCAGCAGCACCACGCCCGGAGCCTGCACTGGGACCTGCGGCTGGAGCACGACGGGGTGCTGGCCTCCTGGGCGGTGCCGCGCGGGCTGCCCCGCGACACCGGCCGCAACCACCTCGCCGTGCACACCGAGGACCACCCGATGGAATACCTGGACTTCCACGGCGAGATCCCGGCCGGCGAGTACGGCGGCGGCCGGATGACCGTCCACGACCGGGGCACCTACCGCTGCGAGAAGTGGCGCGCCGACGAGGTGATCGTGGTGCTCGACGGCGAGCGCACCTCCGGGCGGTACGTGCTCTTCGCCACCGGCGGGAAGGGCGGCCGGGACTGGATGGTCCGCCGCACCGACCCGCCGCCGGAGGGCTGGACGAGCATGCCGGAGCTGGTCCGCCCGATGCACCCCACCCCGGTGGCGAAGCTGCCCGCAGACGAGCCGGAGTGGGGCTACGAGTTGCGCTGGGACGGGGTGCGCGCGGTCGCGTACGTCTCCGGCGGTCGGCTGCGGCTGCTCGGCGAGGACGACGAGGACCTCTCCGGGGCGTACCCCTGGCTGCGGGAGCTCGCCGAGGAGATGGCGCCCGCGGAGGCGGTGCTGGACGGGGTCCTGGTCCGCATCGACCGCGCCGGCCGGGTGCGGCCGGCACGCGGCGGGCGGCGGGCCCCCGACGCCCAGTACCTGATCTTCGACCTGCTCTGGATGGAGGGCGTGACCAGCGCCGACCTGCCCTACGGGCAGCGCCGGGAGCTGCTCGACTCGCTGGCGCTCGCCGGCCCGCACTGGCAGACTCCGCCGTGGTTCCCCGGCACCGGCCGGGAGGCCTTGCGGACCGGGCGGGAGCAGGGGCTGCCCGGTGTGGTGGCGAAGCGGCTGGACTCGGTCTACGAGCCGGGCCGGCGCAGCCGGCGCTGGCTGAGCATCGACGCGAGCCGGCCCCCGAGCTGAGACGGCGAGGAGCATCGTGTACCTGACCCATCTCGAATGCCCGCGCTGCGGGCGGGAGCACGACGCCGGCCGGCTGGCCAACCTCTGCGAGTGCGGTTCCCCGCTGCTGGCCCGCTACGACCTGGCGGCGGTGGCGAAGGTGCTCACCCCGGAGCGGTTCCCGCTGCGCCCGGCCGACCTGTGGCGCTACCGGGAACTGCTGCCGGTGGCCGACCCCCGGCACACGACCACGCTGGGCGAGGGCTGGACGCCGATGCTGCGCGCCCCGGCCTACGGCGCCGAGATCGGCGTTCCGGATCTGCTGGTCAAGGACGAGGGGTTGACCCCGACCGGCTCGTTCAAGGCGCGCGGCGCGGCGGTGGGCGTCAGCCGGGCCCGTGAGCTGGGCGTACGGCGGATCGCGATGCCGACCAACGGCAACGCGGGCGCGGCGTGGGCGACCTACGCCGCGCGGGCCGGGCTGGGCGCGACCATCGTCATGCCGCTGGACGCGCCGACCATCTGCCGGCGGGAGTGCGTGGCCGCCGGGGCCGACCTGCGCCTGGTCGACGGGCTGATCAGCGACGCCGGGCGGCACGTGGCGGGGCTGGTCGCCGACTCCGGCGGCGCGATCTTCGACGCCGGCACGCTGCGCGAGCCGTACCGGCTCGAGGGCAAGAAGACCATGGGGTACGAGATCGTCGAGCAGCTCGGCTGGCAGGTGCCGGACGTGATCATCTATCCCACCGGAGGTGGGGTCGGCCTGATCGGCATCCACAAGGCGCTGCACGAGCTGCGCGAGTTGGGCTGGATCGAGGATCGGCTGCCCCGCCTGGTGGCGGTGCAGTCGACCGGGTGTGCGCCGATCGTCCGGGCCTTCGCCGCCGGGGAGCAGCGGGCCCGGCCCTGGGCCGACGCGCACACCGTGGCGTTCGGCATCACCGTGCCGGCCCCGCTCGGCGACGAGCTGATCCTCGACGCGCTGCGGGCCAGCGCCGGCACCGCGATCGCGGTGGACGACGCCGAGATCCTGGCCGATCTGCGGGACTTCGCCGCCCGGGAGGGGCTGCTGCTCTGCCCCGAGGGGGCCGCCTGCCTGACCGCCGCCCGGCACCTGCGCGCCGGTGGCTGGATCCGGGCCGGCGAACGGGTGGTGGTGCTCAACACCGGGGCCGGCGTGAAGTACCCGGAGACGGTGGACGTGACCGACGTACCGGTGCTGCCGGCCTGAGGTGTCAGGCGTTAGGAAGGGCACCTTCCGCTACACATAACGATAGGAAGGTGCCCTTCCTGACGTCTCAGGAGCCGGGGGGCTCGTCCTCGCCGGCGGCCTCCGCCGCGTCGGCCTCCTCCTTGGTGTGGTGTACCGCCTGGTCGGCGTGCTCCGGCGGGCCGTAGACCGTGTAGAGCACCAGCGGGTTGGGGCCGGTGTTGACGAAGTTGTGCTTCGTGCCGGCCGGCACCACCACCAGGTCGCCCTGCACGACCTCGCGCTTCTCCCCCGCCACGCGGGCCTCGCCCGTACCGCTGACGAACGTCAGGATCTGGTCGATGCCCTCGTGGACCTCCTCGCCGATCTCACCTCCCGGGGGAATCGTCATGATCACCAGTTGGGTGTGCTCACCGGTCCACAGCACCCGCCGGAAGTCCGGGCTCTTCTCGGCGACGGTCGCGATCGTGAAATGCTCCATGTCGCCCTCATACCCGCTGCGGCCCGACGCCACGCCGGGACTCGCAGAAGGTGCAACTCGTCACGGTCCCGAGGTTTGGATCCGCCCCGGCCGGGGATCGAGTCACTAACCGGCGCACGGCGTGGCCGGTCGAGCCAGGTCCCCGCTGACGTACCGCCGGATGGCTGCGGTGGTGGGAGACGGCCAGAGCGCGGCGACGTTCCGATCCGGACGGATCCGAGCGGCGCCGCGCGCTCGTGTCCGGCCCCCGAACGGGCCTTCCGGATCGTCAAGCCACCGCCACCGGGGTCAGTCGTCGACGGACGCCACGGGCTCGCCGCCGACGCAGTGCACCTGGAGCTCGAACTCGCCGCCCGGGCCGGTGAAGGTCACTTCCACGTCGTCGTCGGGCCCACGGTCGTACTCCGACACCCGATAGCCCTGCGCGGGCGCCCAGGAGACCAGCCGGACCCCGTCCGGCCCGCACTCGGCCACGGCGGTGCCCCCGGTGGTCGCGAAGGCCCGGCGTACGCCCGGCTGCGCGGAACCCGTCGCGGACGGTGCCACCGGCCCGGCGGACCCGGAGGCGGTCGGCGACGGCGGTGCCCCGGACGGCGGCGGGCCGGTGGGCGCGGTGGCGTTCGGCTCGGGCGAGGCCAGGGCGTGCTCGATCTCGTCCTGGCTGAGCACCCCGCCAGGGGTGCCGGCGATGCTCTCCCCCACCAGCCGGATCGCGGCCAGCCCGATCAGGGTGGCCAGCACGGCGGTGGCGAGCCACCCGGCGACGGCGAGAAACGAACGGCGACGCATCCACCGAGTGTCGCCGATCGCGGGTTAAGGCGACCCTTGGACCAGGTTAAGGCACCACCAACGGCCGGGCCGGTACGCCCCGGGCCGGCTAGCCTTGCCTCCTGTGGCCCGCCTGCTGCTGATCGAGGACGACCTGACCATCCGTACGCCGTTGCTGCGGGCGCTGCGAGAACGGGGGCACGCGGTGGCCGCCGCCTCCACGGCCATGGCCGGCCTGCGCGACGCCCTGGACGACCGGCCCGACCTCGTGGTGCTGGATCTGGGGCTGCCCGACCTGGACGGCCGGGAGCTGCTGCGGATGCTGCGCGCCGTCAGCGCCGTACCCGTCATCGTGGCCACCGCCCGGGACGACGAGACGGAGATAGTCCGGGTGCTCGACGCCGGGGCCGACGACTACGTGGTGAAGCCGTTCACGGCGGCACAGCTCGACGCGCGGATCCGGGCGGTGCTGCGCCGTGGCCCGGCCGGCGCCGCCCCGGAGGACGCGTCGCTGGTGGTCGGCTCCCTGCGGGTCGACCCCCGCTCGCGCCAGGTGACCCTGGACGGCCAGCCGGTCGAGCTGACCCCGCGGGAGTTCGACCTGCTGCACCACCTCGCGGGCCGGCCCGGCCAGGTGGTCACCAAGCGGGAGCTGCTCGCCGAGGTGTGGCAGGTCCCGTACGGCGGCGCGGACAAGACCGTGGACGTGCACCTGTCCTGGCTGCGCCGCAAGCTCGGGGAGAGCGCCCAGGCACCCCGCTACCTGCACACGGTGCGGGGCGTCGGGGTGCGGCTGGAGGCACCGGGGAGCGCCGGGTGAGGGCCCGGTTGATCCTGCTGGTCGCCTCCGTCAGCGTGCTCACCCTCCTCGCCTTCCTGGTGCCGCTGGCGCTGCTGGTGCGTACCGTCGCCGAGGACCGGGCCACCGTGCGGGCCACGGCCGACGCGCAGAGCCTCGTCACCGTCGTCGGCACCGCCGATCCGGCGACGATCCGGCTGACCGTGGAGCAGCTCGTCGCCGAGTCCCACCGGCCGGTCACCGTCTTCCTGCCCGACGGCACCGTGCTCGGCACCCCGGCCCCGCGTACGGCCGCGGTGGCGCTGGCGGCCCGGGGCCAGAGTCTCACCGCCGAGTCGGAACAGGGCCGGGAGGTGGTGATCGCGGTGCTGGGTCGGCCGGACGGCACCGGGGTGATCCGTACGGTGGTGCCGACCGCCGAGCTGACCGCGGGGGTGACCCGGTCCTGGCTGGTCCTGGCCCTGCTCGGGGTGCTGCTGGTGCTGATCGGGCTGGCCGTCGCCGACCGGCTGGCGCGTGCCCTGGTCCGGCCGATCGGCGAGTTGTCCGAGGTGTCGCACCGGCTGGCGAACGCGGAGCTGGACGCCCGCGTCACGCCCGCCGGGCCGGCCGAGCTGCGCGAGGTGGCCGGTGCCCTCAACCACCTCGCCGGCCGCATCCAGGTGCTGCTGGTGCAGGAACGCGAGGAGATCGCCGACCTCTCGCACCGCCTGCGTACCCCGCTGACCGCGCTGCGCCTGGAGGCGGAGTCGCTGCGCGACCCGGAGGACGCGGCCCGGGTCACCTCGGCCGTGGACGGGCTGGAGCGGGCCGTCACCGGCCTGATCCGCCAGGCCCGCTGGCGCGCGCCGACGGCCGGGGCGGCCAGCGCCGACGCGGCGTCCGTGGTGGCGGAGCGGGTGGCGTTCTGGTCGGTGCTGGCCGAGGACACCGGCCGGGCCGTGACGCTCGACCTGGCACCGGGGCCGCTGCCGGTGGGCGTACCGGCCGACGAGCTGGCGGCGGCGGTGGACGCCCTGCTCGGCAACGTCTTCGCGCACACCCCGGACGGCACCGCGTTCGGCGTCCGGCTGGTGGCGGAGGCGGATCGGGCCGTGCTGACCGTGGCGGACGAGGGTCCGGGCATGCCGCCCGGCACGATCGACCGGGGCACCAGCACCGCCGGCTCCACCGGCCTCGGCCTGGACATCGCCCGCCGCGCCGCCGAGTCCAGCGGTGGTCGTCTCACCCTCCACACGGTCCCCTCCACAGGCGCGGAGGTACGCCTCGAACTCGGCCCGCCCCCGCGCTGACCTCGCCGCCGGAACCCCGGGACGGTCGCGGTCGGTGGCCCGCCTCGTTTCCACGCCCGGCGCCAGGCTTAACCCGGCCTTAGCGTTCGGGCAGCGTGGCGCTATCCCGACGGGCGCGATCCTGGACCGGCAACCGAGGAAAGGGTGAACAAGATGGAGCGCAAGTCTGTGATGCTGGCGTCGATCGGAGGCGCGGCCGTACTCGC
This sequence comes from Micromonospora sp. NPDC047074, assembly GCF_040643815.1. NCBI lineage: Bacteria > Bacillati > Actinomycetota > Actinomycetes > Micromonosporales > Micromonosporaceae > Micromonospora > Micromonospora sp. NPDC047074. The sequence goes on along the minus strand of NZ_JBEYVB010000002.1, from coordinate 540,261 downwards.
CGTGATCGGGGCGACCTTCGGCGTCGCGGCGGCCGACAGCGGCAAGGGCGGGGCGACCACCCTGGCCGCCGCCACCACCGCCCCGACCACCCCGGCCGGCACCGGCACCCCGACGACGGGCGGCACGCCGACCACCGGCAGCACCCCGACCACGGGCGGCACCCCGACCACGGGCAGCACCCCGTCGGGCGGCAGCACCCCGGCCACCGGTGGCGACGCCGTGACGGCCGAGCGGGCCGGCGAGATCGCGCTGGCCCGGGTGGGCAGCGGCAAGATCGTCGAGGTCGAGCGCGAGACGGAGGACGGCCGGGCGGTGTGGAGCGTCGAGATCGTGGCCGGGCAGACCGAGCACGAGATCGACGTCGACCGCAACGACGGCACCGTGGTCAAGGCCGAGCAGGAGCCGGTCGACGACGACGATGACGACGACCGCGACGATGACGACGACGATGACGACCGCGACGACGACGATGACGACGACGACTCGGACGACGACGACAACTGATCCGTCCCCCGCGACGCCGCCGTCCCACCGTGGGCGGCGGCGTCGTCGTGTCCGCCGGGGGAGAACGCCGGGGAGCGGCCACCCGGGCGACGACGGGAACCGGTCGCCCCTGTGACCGGCGCCGATGTCTGGCTACATTGAGGTATGGTGCCCGCCCACCGGGGCCGGGCGGCGGAACCGGTCTACCGCCCCATCCTCGCCAACCGGCGGGGTGAGCTGGAGGCGCTCGGTCATCTCGACGACGTCGTCGCGCCCATGCTCGCCCCGGTCCTTCAGGTGTCCATCCTGGACCAGTTCACCCTGGACATGCTCGGCCGGCTGCCCGACGGGCTGCTCACGGCCGTCGACGTCACCGGCCTGCCCGACACCCCGGAGACCGAGCTGGTCCGCTGGGGCGTACCGCTGGTGCCGGTGATCGGGCTCGCGGACGGCGACCGGCGCCTGGTGGCGCACGGCGCCGCGGCCCGGGCCCACACCCACCGGGCGGTCGTCCGGCTCCGGGTCGGCCAGGACCGGGCCGGCCCGGACGCGGCCACGGCGGCGGCGGAGCGGATCTGGCGGCTCGCCCGGTTGGTGCCCGAGCAGTGCGACCTGCTCCTCGACGCGGGCGACGTGTGCTGCCCGGCCGACGTGCGGATGGCCGAGCCCCGGATCCGCCGGCTGCTGGAGTGGGCCCGCCGGCACGCCTGGCACTCGGTGAGCGTGGCGGCGGGCGGGATGCCCGGCGCGATGTCCCGCCTGCCCACCGACGAACCGGTACGCCTCGACCGCTGGGACTGGCAGCTCTGGCAGCGGCTGGCCGATCTCGGCGTCGGGTACGGCGACTACGGCGTCGGATCCGCGGTGCCCGGCGCCGACCAGCCGGGCGACCGGCTGCCCACCGTCCGCTACACCACGGACGGCGCCTGGTGGGTGTACCGCTGGTCGCGGCGGGGCGGGCGGGGCGACGACCGGTTCGCGGACCTGTGCCGCACGGTCGTCTCGGCGCCGCACTGGCCCGCCACCGGGGCGGCGTTCTCCTGGGGCGACCACGAGATCTTCCGGCGTGCCCGGCGGGGTGCCGGCGCGGGCTCGGCCAGCAACTGGGCGGCGTGGAGCACGTCGCACCACCTGGCGCACGTGCTGGCCACGCTCGCGCACCCCGGCGGGGAGTCCCGACCGGGGTCGTGGCCGCCCGGTCAGGCGCCCCCGGAGCGCGGCCGTCCCACCCGGCCGCACCGGCCCGGGGAGACCCGCCGGGCGGGCTGACCCACGATCACTGCTTCTCGGTGAACCCGAACTGCACGATGCCCTCGTCGTCGACGCTCGCGTCCACCGACGCGTCGCCGAGCAGGTCGGCGGCGTCGGAGTCCAGGAAGATCCGCGCGCCCTGGTTGTCGACCACCTGGTCGCCCTCGACCGGTTCGGCGACCAGCTCGACGGTGAGCGAGCCCGCGTCGGTGTCGGCGGCGATCCGCACGCCACCGTCCTGCGCGACGTCCTGCTGGGTGGCGAGGTCTCGGATCACCATTACGGCGTTGTCGGTCATGGTGAGCATGGCGGAACTCCTCGTGGATTCTCGGTTTCGCGGTACGGACCGGGATCGGCCCGCGCACGAGCACACGTGGGAGGCGACGGAAGGGCGACCCGCAGGTCGCGGTCGCGCTCCGGGGCAGCTGAGGGCCCCTCCACGGCCTACGGTGCCCCCTGCCGGGGGATCCGTCAAATAGAGCCCGGTCAGTGGCGTACGCCGGCGAGCCGTCGGGCGTGAACCGGCCGGAGACGGGTAACCGACCACCGCGTACCTGCGCTCACGCAGCCCGTTTGGAAAGTTTCCTTCTGCCGGCGGTCTTTCCTGGCAGATATCTCCATGGCAGCATCAGCCCATGCATCGTCGTCTCTTCCCCCGGACGCTCGCGCTGGTGGCGCTGGTCGCCGCCGCGGCCACGGCGGGTGCGCCCACCGCCACCGCCGAGTCGCCGACCCCCGCGGCGACCCGCCTGAACGCCACCATCGACGCGATCCTCGCCGACAGCCGGCTCGACGGGGCGCAGGTCTCGGTGGTGGTCAAGGACGCGTCCACCGGTGCGACCGTCTACCACCGCAACGGCGAACGCCGCCTGGTGCCCGCCTCCAACACCAAGCTGCTGACCTCGGCGGCGGCGCTGGAACTGCTCGGGCCGGGGCACCGGTTCAGCACCGAGGTGCGGACCGGCGGCACCCGCCGCGCCGGCCTGGTCTCCGGCGACCTCTACCTGCGCGGCGGCGGCGACCCGACCATGCTGGCCGCCGACTACGACGCGCTGGCCGCGCAGGTGGCCGCCGCGGGCGTACGCGTGGTCACCGGAAACCTGGTGGCCGACGACACCCGCTACGACAGCACCCGCCTCGGCCCGGACTGGACCTGGGACGACGAGCCGTACTACTACGCCGCGCAGGTCTCGGCGCTGACCGTCGCGCCGGACACCGACTACGACGCGGGCACCGTCATCGTGCAGGCCGCCCCCGGCGCCAGCGTCGGCGCGCGCCCGGTCGTCAGCACCGCCCCCGCCACCGGCTACCTGAAGATCGACAACCGGGCCGAGACGGTCGCCGGTGGGCAGACCTCCATCTCCTTCGAGCGCCGGCACGGCAGTAACACGGTCGTGGTCACCGGGCAGATCGCGCTCGGCGCCGCGTCCACGAGCGACTGGGTGAGCGTCTGGGAGCCCACCGGCTACGCCGCCGACGTCTTCCGGTCGGCGCTGCGCCGGCACGGCGTACGGGTGCTCGGCCGGACGGTGCTCGGCCGGGCGACCCCCGAGGGCACGGCCGAGGTGGCGCGGCACCGCTCGATGCCCCTGGCCGAGCTGATGGTGCCGTTCCTCAAGCTGTCGAACAACGGGCACGCCGAGGTGCTGACCAAGGAGATCGGCCGGGTGCTCGCCGGCTCCGGCACCTGGTCGGCGGGGCTGGCCGAGATCAGCGGGTACGTCGCCGACGCCGGGATGGACACCGGCACGCTGCGGCAGCGGGACGGCTCCGGGCTCTCCCGGCGCAACCTGATCCCGGCCGACGAGTTCGTCGACCTGCTCACCGCCGTGCGGGCGGAACCCTGGTTCGACACCTGGTACGCGGCCCTGCCGATCGCCGGGGACGCCGAGCGCTTCGTGGGCGGGACGCTGCGCAGCCGGATGCGGGGCACCCCGGCGGCCGGCAACGTGCACGCCAAGACCGGCAGCCTGACCGGCGTGTCCGGGCTCTCCGGCTACGTCACCGACGCCGACGGCCGGCTGCTGGCGTTCTCGATCCTGCTCAACAACTACCTCGCCTCGTCGGTGAAGAACCTGGAGGACCAGATCGCGATCGCGCTGGCCGCGTACACCGAGCAGGGCCCGACCGGTGCGCGCGTCGCGCCCCCGGCGGCGCCCGACACCCCCCTGGCCCCGGAGGGCCGGGAGTGCTCCTGGGTGAAGCCGAGCGCCTGCTGACGGGCCGGCGGGGCCCGGTGCGGGGGCCCCGCCGGCACTCAGGCGCCGGGACGGTGCGGAGGCTCGACTGTCGGATCGCCGCGCTCGATCAGTGCGGCGATCTCGGCGGGACGCAGGCCGCGCCGCGCCAGCACCCGGGTCCCCCAGCGGTGCAGCCGGCACGGGTGCGGGCTGGCGTCGTTGCGGCAGACCGTCCCGCCGGACCAGATCCGGGGCGCGTGCACCACGACCGCCCGCACGGCGAACTGGGCGTCCTCGGCGGTGACGTACGGCGGCAGCGGAATCTCCCGGAGCACCTCCCCGGACTGCTCCCCGGCGCCCCGGAGGACGGCCGGACGGACGGTGCGGGTGGCGGTGCTGCTCATCGGTCGATCCTCCACTGGGGATGGTCGGACGTGGACAGCAGAAAGTTACGGCAGCCGCGACACAGCGCGACGGACAAACTGTCCCAGCCCGTGGACTCCGCAGGCGGAGCCGTCGGTCAGCCGGTGGCCTGCGCACGGATCCGGGCCGCCGTCCGACGGGCGTCGTAGCCGGGGCCGACCCCCTCGACGATCACGGTCGAGCCTGGGATGTGCCGGGCGCGCAGCGGCAGGATCTCCTGGTAGGCCGGCGAGTCGTACCAGGCCCGGGCCCGGTCGAGGTCGGGAAACTCGATGATGACCACGGTGCCGGGCCAGTCCCCCTCCCGGACCTCGACCGTCGTGCCGTGCACCCGGAACCGTCCCTCGAACGGATCCAGGGTGGCCTGGATCCGTTCGATATAGGTGAGGATGTCCTCGTTGATCGGGACGTCGTGCAGGTGCGCGAGCGCGAACGCGGGCATGGGTCCTCCCCCGGAGAGCCGGCCGCCCGGCCGGACGACCGGAGCGGTACGCCGAGTCTCACGCGCGCACCCGCCCGGCGTCGATTACCCGTGGGGTAACGGCGCCCGGCCGCCCGGTCAGAGACGTTCGAGCACGACGACGGGGATGTCCCGGTCGGTCCTCGCCTGGTAGTCGTCGTACGCCGGCCAGACGGTGGCCATCCTGGTCCACATCGCCGGCTTCTCCGCCGCCGTCGCGGTACGCGCCCGCGCGCTGAACCGCTCGGCGCCCACCTGCACCTCGACGACCGGCTCGTCGAGCAGGTTGAGATACCAGGCCGGGTGCTTCGGGTCGCCGCCCTGCGACGCGACCACCAGGTACGACTCGCCGTCCCGGCCGTAGATCAGCGCGGTGCGCCGCAACGTGCCGCTGCGCCGGCCCCGGGTGGTCAACAGCAGCGTGAAGACCCCGGGCCGCCACTCGTGCCCCTCGGCGCCGTCGGTCTCGACGTAGCGCCGGATGTGTTCGGCCACCCAGCTCTGCGGGCTGTCCAGCACCTGCTCGCTCGACGTCATCGGCCCTCCCGTTCGCTCGCGCACCCGGTCGCCCCGACCACGCTACTCCCGGTCCCGGCCGGACGCCGGGCGAAGCTGACAGCCGGCGTCTGCTTTCCTGGCGGTGCCCGCCGTCAGTCGATGACCGCCAGGAACGCGCGCGCGATGACGGCGTGCCCGGCCAGGTTCGGGTGGATCCGGTCGCCGGCCCAGTCGTCCGGGCGGGTCGTCTCGAGCACGCGGTCGAACGCGGCCTGCGTCGGCACGTGCCGCGCCCCGAACTCTTCCGCCAGCGCCGCGACGACCCTGGCGTACTCGCCGGTCATGACGTACTGCGGATCGTCACGATCAGACTCGATGAAGTACGGATCAGCGAGGACGAGTCCGCAGCCCGTACGCTCCACCGCCTCGGTCAGCAGCGCCCGCAGCGTGGACTCGTACTCCCCGATCGGCACCGCCTCGGTCGGGCGGCCCTTGAAGAGGCGCCACACGTCGTTGATGCCGATCTTCACGCTGAGCCAGTCCGGCCGCTGCTCGATCACGTCGTGCTGCCAGCGTGCGGCGAGGTTGCGTACGGTGTCGCCGCTGACGCCGCGGTTGACCCAGCTCAGGCCGAGTTCGGGATGCGCAGCCGTGACGAACGCCCGCACCAGGCTCATGTATCCGTCACCGTAGGGCTCCGCGTGGTCCCGCCGGCCGCAGTCGGTGATGCTGTCGCCGATGAACACGACACGCTGCCCCTGCTGAAAGATCACCGGCACAGGCTACGAGCCCGCGAGAAATTGTCAAGATTCGTGGATGCGCTGGTCACGGCACTAGCGGATCTCGAACCCCAGGGCCTGCGCGATCACCATGGCCTGCGTGGCGTCGACGATCGCCCCGGCCCGCTCCACGGTCGTCGGGTCGAGCGCGGTCAGGTCGCTGGCGCGCAAATCGGCGCCGGTCAGCCGGACGCGGTGCAACTGCGCGGCGGAGAGGTCGACGCCGGTGACCGTGGCGCCGCTCAGGTTGGCCCCGGTCAGGTCGACCTCGCGCATCCGGACGTCGGTGACCCGGACTCCGCGCAGGTCGGCGCCGGGAAGCGCGACGAACGACCAGTCGCCACCCGAGATCGTCAACGGCCGCAGGTCGCACTCGGCGAAGGTGCTGCCCACGAGCTTGCAGCCGGTGAACTCCGCCTCGAAGAGGTTGCACCGCCGGAAGGCGCAGCGGGTGAAGGCCGAGTCGGTGTGCCGGGAGGCGTTGAACCGCACGTTGCCGAAGGTGCACCCGTCGAAGACCGCGCCCCGGCTGACCGCCTCGGTCAGGTCGACGTGGAGGAACGAGCAGCGGACGAAGCGCCGGTCCGCCAGCTCCTCGCCGTACCAGTCCTCGTCGCGGAACGTCGCGTCCTCGGTCAGCTCAGGCACCGGGCCAGGCTATCGGCCGGGTCCGACATCGGGGGCCGCCCCTTCCGGCGGGGCGTACCGACTAGTAGTTTCGGCGGCGTGAGTGTGGCGCGCAGCATCGACCCGGACCAGATCGGCTTCGACCCCGCCCGGCTGGCGCGGATCGACGAGCACTTCGGCAGGTACGTCGACGACGGCCGCCTCGCCGGATTCCAGGTGCTGGTCACCCGGCGCGGCGAGATCGCCCACTCGTCCACGTACGGGCTGCGCGACGCCGAGGCGGGCGCGCCGGTCGAGGCGGACACGCTCTGGCGCATCTACTCGATGACCAAGCCGGTCACCTCCGTCGCCGCGATGATCCTCTGGGAGGAGGGCCGCTTCGAGCTGACCGACGAGATCAGCCGGTGGCTGCCCGAGTTCGCCGACGTCCGGGTCTACTCCAAGGGCTCGGCGCTCAAGCCCTACACGGTGCCGGCGATCGAGCCGATCCGGATCTGGCACCTGCTGACCCACACCGCCGGCCTGACGTACGGCTTCATGCAGACCTCGGTGGTCGACGGCATCTACCGGGCCGCCGGCTACGACCTGTACCCGCCGTTGGACGTCGACCTCGCCACGGCCTGCCAGGCCTTCGGGGAGCTGCCCCTGCTGTTCCAGCCCGGCTCCGCGTGGGGCTACTCGGTCGCCACCGACGTGCTCGGCCGGCTGGTCGAGGTGGTCTCCGGGCAACGCCTGGACGACTTCTTCGCCGACCGGATCTTCCGCCCGCTGGGCATGACCGACACGCACTGGTGGGCCGAGGGCGACGCCGCCGACCGGCTCGCCGCGCTGTACGCGCCCGACCCGCGCACCGGCCGGGCGGCGCGGTTCGACAAGCTGGGCGCCCTGGCGTACGAGAAGCCGCTGCTGCTCTCCGGCGGCGGCGGCCTGATCACCAGCGCCGCCGACTACCACCGGTTCACCCAGATGCTGCTGCGCGGCGGCGAGCTGGACGGGGTACGCGTGCTGGGGCCGCGCACTGTGCGCTTCATGACCCGGAACCACCTGCCCGGCGGGCGGGACCTGGCCGCCCTCTCCGTCGGCGGCTTCGCCGAGACCACCCTCGACGGGATCGGCTTCGGGCTCGGCTTCGCCGTGATCGACGACCCCGTGCCGAGCCGGGTGCCGAGCAGCGTCGGCGAGTACTACTGGGGCGGCGTGGCCAGCACGGCGTTCTGGGTCGACCCGGCGGAGGAGGTCACGGCCCTGTTCTTCACCCAGCTCATGCCGTCGAGCACCCACCCGATCCGGCCGCAGTTGCGGCAGCTCGTCTACTCCGCCCTGGTCGACTGAGCCCGGGATCACCGTAACGGCACCGGCCGGCCGACCGGGTCAATAGCCTGGAGGCGGACTACGTCGGGCGGGGCGGGAGGTGGTCGGCCATGAGCAACATCGTCGTGTTCGGCGCGGGTGGCACCGCGGGATCACGGATCACCGCCGAGGCGGTCGGCCGGGGGCACCGGGTCACCGCGGCGGTGCGCCGCCCGGAGGCCACCTCCTACCTGCCGCCGGCGGTCACGGTGGTCACCGGGGACGCCACCAGCGAGCGGAGCGTACGGGAGCTGGCGCCGGACACGGACGTCATGGTGGTGGCGATCGGCGGCGGCGAGCACGGGCTCTGGCTCGCCGCGGCGTACAACCTGGTCGGCGCGCTACGGGGGATGCCGGCCGCGCCCCGGATCATCCACGTCGGCGGCGGGTCGACGCTGCTGACCCCGAAGGGCACCCGCTACCTCGACGAGCCGGACTTTCCCGAGGAGTACCGCGAGTCGGCCATGGGCCAGGCCGAGGCCCTCGACTTCTACCGCTCCTCGGCCGACGGGGTGACCTGGACGTACGTGTCACCGCCGCCGCTGGAGTTCCACCCGGGCGAGCGCACCGGGCACTACCGCACCGGCGGCGACGAGCCGGTTACCGACCGCGAGGGCCGCTCGGTGCTCAGCTATGAGGACCTGGCGGTGGCGATCGTCGACGAGATCGAGGAGCCGCGGCACGAGAACCGCCGTTTCACGGCCGCCTACTGAGTGCCGCGACCGGCCCGGCAGCCGCGGTGCTGGTGCGGGCGCTGTCGACCCGCGCACACTGTCGAGCTGCCCCTACCGGTGGGGCAACGCTCGGTCGCATGCATGGGGCAGGTCGACAGTGCCTGCGCTGCGAGCACTTGGGCGGTACCCGGTTGCATACCTGGGGCAGGCGCGCTGCGAGCACCCGGGCGGTGCCCGGTCGCGTAGACGGGGCAGGTGGCGGATCGGCGCCGGCCTCGTCCCGTCGTGGCACGCCCCGCGAGGCCTGACCGGCCCGCCGGCCCCGGCCCGGGTCTGCCGGTCCGCCTGCCGAGCACCGCAGGCGCCCGCCGGGCAGACCGGACGCCGGGTCAGTCCGCGAGGCGGGCGGGGAAGCCGCCGGTGGCCACCGGCCCCCACTCCGCGATGGTGACCCGGATCAGCGACTTGCCCTGGCGGACCATCGCCGCCCGGTACTCGTCCCAGTCCGGGTGTTCGCCGGAGACGCTGCGGAAGTAGTCGACGAGCGGTTCCAGCGCCTCGGGCAGGTCCAGCACCTCGGCGGTGCCGTCGACCTGCACCCACGGGCCGTTCCAGTCGTCGGAGAGCACGCACGCCGACACCCGGGGGTCGCGGCGGATGTTGGCCACCTTGGCCCGCTCCGGATAGGTGGAGATCACCAGCCGGCCCTCGCCGTCCACCCCGGCGGAGACCGGGGACGACTGCGGCCGGCCGTCGGCGCGGCTGGTCATCAGCACCACCCGGTGCCGTGGCCGGAGGAACTCGATCAGCTCGGTCCGGTCGACCCGGGTGTTCGTCGCGATGCTGCGTGCCATCGTTCGTTCCTACCAGCGCGCCCGGCTCGCCGCGACCGCAACCGGGCGGGTCACCGGGGTCGCGCGGCGGCCCGGCCGGCAGCGGGCTGCGCGGGCACCCGGGGGCGGACCAAGGGCCGCCAGGCGCGGCCGTTGGCGTAGATCACCCGGAAGCCGAGGTACGAGGCGAGCGGCGCCCAGTGCGCGGAGCCCATCCGCAGTTCGGCGGCGTTGTGGCGCTGACCGTTGGCCAGCACGTCGAGCAGGACGGTTTCGAAGGCGGCGGACTCGACCCAGTCCACCTCCCGGGTGAAACCGCAGATCAGTGCCGCTCCGGTGGCGTCGAGGAACTCCCGCAGCACCGCGTCGGAGGCGCGCAGCACCGAACAGCTGCCGAAATAGAGCCGGCGGCCCTCGCAACGGCCCGCCATCAACTCCGCGACGTCGGCGAGGGGGACGGATTCCCAGTCGGTGAGACAGAGTCGGCTGGGCTCGCCGTGCATCGCGAAGAAGCCGACACGGTGGTCGGCGTACTGCTTGAGCAACCAGCGGTCGACGAAATAGAAGAGTTCGTCGCGGGTCGCCGCGTCCTTGTGGATGAAGCGGATCTTCCCGAGCCGTTCGAGCAGTTCCAGAGTGGGCAGGACCGAGCCGCGCTCGTTGAGGTCCCGGTGCCACTGGCCCTCGACGCAGAAGACGCCACCGCGTGCCACATCGCCTCCTCCCGGTCCCCGCCGGCGCTGAGGTTACCGGGGTCGGACCTGTGGGGGAACCTCACTTCGGGGCCCGGCACGGTGCGCCCTTCCGCGCCGTTCGCGCTTTCCTCGCCGATTGCCGGCGAATGGGCGTTTCGCAATGTGCCCCAATTCCCAGGCAGGACACAGGAACAGCGAATCGTGAGGACAATTCTCGTTATCCGCCGCCAAACGGCCGTCCGCCTGCCAGGGTGGAAATGACGGGACGCCCCGGTCGATGTCCCGGAAGCCACCCCATTCGTACTCCTATCGGGAGGACTTCTGTGCGCGTTAACACCCTGAAACGAGCGGCTGTCGCATTCGCCCTGGCGCTGCCGGCAGCCGCTGTCGCCACGGTGGTCGCCGCGCCAGCGGCCCATGCCGACGGCTGCTACACGTGGAAGCGCAACCTCTACCAGGGGCGCTCCGGCGACGACGTCCGACAGTTGCAGACCCGGGTGGCCGGCTGGGCCGGCAACCGGGACATCGTGGAGATCGACGGTCGCTTCGGGCCGAAGACCGCCGCCGCGGTCAAGCGGTTCCAGGCCGCGTACGGGCTGCGGGTCGACGGCATCGCCGGCCCGGAGACGTACGCCAAGCTCTACAACCTCCAGGACGACGACTGCACGCCGCGGCACTTCACCTTCAGCGAGATGGACAACGGCTGCGGTATCGGGGGCTGGACCGGCGGCCCGCTCTCCGCCGCCCAGACCAAGCAGAACGCGCTGCGCACGATGTGGAAGCTGGAGGCGATGCGGCACAGCCTCGGCGACGAGCCGCTCCGGGTGAGCAGCGGGTTCCGCAGCCGCACCTGCAACAGCCAGGTCGGCGGGGCGTCGGACAGCCAACACCTCTACGGCAACGCCGCCGACATCGTGGCGGGCAACAGCTCCCTGTGCCAGATCGCCCGGGACGCCCGCAACCGGGGCTTCAGCGGGATCTACGGGCCGGGCTACCCGGACCACGGCGACCACGTGCACGTCGACTCGCGGCGGGAGAACAACCGCGACAACACCCCGAACACCACCAGCTGGTCCGCGCCGAACTGCGGGGTCGGCACCGGCGACTGAGCCGGTCGGCCGACTGACCGGGCCGGTCCACGGCCACGCCGGCCGGGACGCGGGTGTTTCATCCGTGCCCCGGCCGGCGTCGCCCTGTCGCGCCGGGCGTCCCCCGGTCAGACGAGGCCGGCGTCGTGGACCAGCAGGGCCACCTGGACCCGGTTGTTCAGTTCGAGCTTGACCAGAAGTCGCGACACGTACGCCTTGACGGTCGCGACGCTCATGAACAGCTCGGTGGCGATCTCCGCGTTCGTCCGGCCCTGCCCGAGCGCGACGGCGACCTCGCGCTCCCGGTCGCTGAGCCCGGCGAGCTGCCGCAGCGCCCGTTCCCGGCGCGGATCGGGACCGCCGACCGCCCCCTGGGCGGTCACGTGGTCGATGAGCCGGCGGGTCACCACGGGGGAGAGCGTGGCCTCCCCCGCCGCGACCCGGTGGACCGCCCGCACGATCTCAGCCGGCGGGGTGTCCTTGAGCAGGAAGCCGCCGGCCCCGGCCCGCAACGCCCGGAGCACCTGCTCGTCGGCGTCGAAGGTGGTCAGCACCAGCACCTCCGGCGGGTCGGGGGACGCGCGCAGCGCCTCGGTGGCGGCGAGCCCGTCGAGCCGGGGCATCCGGATGTCCATCAGCACCACGTCCGGCGCGCAGGCGGCCACGGCTGCCGGCACCTCGGTGCCGTCGGCGGCCTCGCCGACCACCAGCAGGTCCGGCACCCCGCCGAGGATCATCGACAGGCCGGCCCGGACCAGCGCGTCGTCGTCGACGATCAGCACCCGCACCGGCCGGTCGGAGGTGGGTCCGGGCCCGCCCGGGGCCGATCCGGAGGTGGAACCGGGCCTGCCCGGGGCCGACCCCGAGGTGGCCCCGGGCCCGCCCGGCAGCGGCCCGGTCACGCCGGCCACGGCAGCCAGGCGGCGAGCCGGAAGTCGCCCGAGTCGTCCCGCCCGTACTCCAGCCGGCCGCCGGCCAGGCTGACCCGCTCCGCGATGCCGACCAGGCCGGTGCCCGCGCCGGGAATCTCCGGGCCGGCGACACCCCCGACCGGCCACCGGTTGCGGACCTCCACGGTCAGCCCGTCGCCCGGGGCACCGGCCAGGTCCACGGTGACCGTGGCGCCGGCCGCGTGCTTGCGGGCGTTGGTCAGCCCCTCCTGCACGATCCGGTAGACGCTGCGGCCCACCCCCGCGGGCACCTCCTCCGCCGCCGCGACCACCTCGCGGACACCGATCCGGACCCCGGCGGACCGGGACTCCTCGATGAGCGCGGGCAGGTCGCCCAGGGTGGGCTGCGGGCGTTCCGGAGCCTCCTCGGCGGTGGCCTCCGCGCGGAGCACCCCGATCACCTCGCGCAGGTCCTGCAACGCGGCGTGGGCGCTGCCCCGGATCACTCCGGCCGCCCGCGCCACCTCCTCGGCCGGCGCGTCCGGCCGGAACTCCAGCGCGCCGGCGTGCAGGCTGAGCAGCGAGATCCGGTGCGCCAGCACGTCGTGCATCTCCCGGGCGATCCGGGTGCGCTCCAGGTGCCGGGCCTGCGCCACCCGCAACTGCTGCTCCGCCTCGGCCCGCTCGGCCCGCTCGCGCAGCGACACGACGAGCTGCCGCCGGGCCCGGACGAACATCCCCCACGCCAGCACGGAGAGGCTGATCACCACGCCCCAGGCGGTGGCGATCCAGTACGGCAGGTGCGGATCCGGGCGCAGGTAGCAGAAGGCGAAGTTGGTGACCAGACCGGCGGCGGTCATCCAGAGCGCGACGGCCGTGCGCCGGTGCACCACGACGGTGAAGAAGACGATCAGCGACGGGATCGCCGCCGCCATCGAGAACACGGTCAGCGGCAGCGTCGCGACCGCGAGCCCCAGCGGCCACCGGCGCCGCACCCAGAGCAGCGCGCAGCAGACGAGCCCGAGCAGCGCGTCGACCGGGACCATCCAGTCGTGCGGCAGCGGGGTGGCGAACTCCGGGTCGGGCGAGGCCGCGTCGGCGGTGGCGAGCAGGACCCAGACGAGGGAGAGCAGGAAGCAGAGGCTGTCCACCACCCAGTCGCGGGTGGTGCGACGCGGCCCCCGACCCGCCCGTGCCACCGGGTCGACGCCCAGCGCCCCCGGCAGCAGCCAGGGGTGCTCCGGTACGGCGGCACTGGTCACGGACCCATGCTAGGCAGCCGCCCGACGGAGCGACCAGCTACCAAAGTCGAGACCCCGGCATCGACCAAGGTAGCCCCCGGCGAAGACCGTCGGCCGCAGCGGGCGACCAGGTGGCTCCGGCAGCGTTACCGGCATGATCAGCGTGGAACACCTCACCAAACGGTACGGGCGGCACACCGCCGTCGACGACGTGTCGTTCCGCTGCGAGCCGGGCACCGTCACCGGCTTCCTCGGGCCGAACGGCGCCGGCAAGTCCACCACCATGCGGATGATCTGCGGACTCACCCCGCCCAGCGGCGGCGGCGCCACCGTCGCCGGCCGGCCGTACCGGGAGCTGCCCAACCCCGGCCTGGAGGTGGGTGTGCTGCTGGACGCCTCGGCCCAGCACGCCGGGCGCACCGGCCGGGAGGCCCTGACCGTGGCCGCCGCCACGATGGGTGTGGACCGCCGGCAGGTGGCCGCCAAGCTCGACCTGGTCGGGCTGAACGGGGTCGCCGCGAAGCGCCGTGTGCGGGCGTACTCGCTGGGGATGCGCCAGCGGCTCGGCCTGGCGCACGCGATGCTGGGCGACCCCCGGGTGTTGATCCTCGACGAGCCGGCCAACGGCCTCGACCCGGAGGGGATCTTCTGGATGCGCGGCCTGCTGCGCGACTACGCCGACCGGGGCGGCACCGTGCTGCTCTCCTCCCACCTGCTGCGCGAGGTGGAGGCGGTCGCGGACCGGCTGGTGGTCATCGGGGGCGGCCGGATCGTGGCCCAGGGGGAGAAGGACGAGTTGCTGGCCGGCGGCGGGACGCTGGTCCGCGCCCGGGACGCCGCGGCGCTGCGCGGGGCGCTCGAGCGGGCCGGGCTGGCGGTCACCGACGGCACCGACGGGCTGCTGGTCCGCGCCGCCGCCGAGGCGGTCGGGCAGGCCGCCGCCGATGCCGGCGTCGCCCTCACCGAGCTGCGGGCGGCCGGCAGCGGCGGTCTCGAACAGCTCTTCCTCACCCTGACCGCCGGCGCGTCGACCAAGGAGGCCGTCCGATGACCACCACCGCCACCCCACCCGCCGTCGCCCCCCGTCGCCGGTCGGACGTCCGCCGGCCCTCGCTGCTCCGACTCACCGGGGTCGAGCTGCGCAAGCTCGTCGACACCCGGGCCGGGCTCTGGCTGCTGATCACCATCGGGCTCTCCGCCGCCGTCATCGCGGTGGTCCAGTTGATCTGGACGCCCGACGCGGAGCAGACCTTCGCCAACTTCTTTCTCCCGTCGATGCTGCCGATCGGTCTGCTGCTGCCCGTGCTGGGCATCCTGTCGGTCACCGGGGAGTGGTCCCAACGCACGGCGCTGACCACGTACGCCCTGGTCCCGAGGCGGGGGCGGGTCGTCGCCGCCAAGCTGGCCGCGATGGTGCTGGCGGCCCTCGCGTCGGTGCTGGTGAGCCTCGGCGTGGCCGCCGTCGGCACGCTGGTCGCCGGGGCCACCGGCGGCGCCGGCACCTGGCGCTTCGAGGCGTCACTGCTGCTGCACGCCGTGGTGCTCCAGGTGGCCAACGTGCTGATGGGCGCCGCCTTCGGCCTGCTGCTGCTCAACACGCCGCTGGCGATCGTCGGCTTCCTGCTGCTGCCGACGCTCTGGACGATCCTCGGCGGGATGATCCGGCCGCTGCGCGAGCCGGCGGGCTGGCTGGACACCGGCCGCACCATGGAACCGCTGCTGACCCCGGACGTGACCGCCGACCAGTGGGCGCGGTTCGCGGTGTCGCTGCTGGTGTGGCTGGTCGTACCGCTGGTCGCGGGGCTCGTCCGCACGCTGCGCCGCGAGGTGTCGTGACGGTGGACGGCTACGGCGCTCCGACCGTCGTCGACGGCGGCGCGGCGGAGCTGGCGGTGCTCTGGGGCGGCATCCCGGCGCTCGGCGCGGGCGCCGGATGGCTGCTCGCCACCGGCGCCGGCTGGATCGCCGGGCTGCCCTGGGCACCGGTGCAGGGCCTCTTCAAGCTGCTCGACGGGCTGCCCGACCCGCAGGTCGGCATCGGCGGCGCGGCGGTCGGCACGCTGGGCGGCCTGCTGGTCGCCACCGTCGGCACCGCCGAACGGCTCGCCGTCACCGTCGGCACCGAACGGGTCGGGCTGCGCCGCGACCGCGTGGACCGGAACGTCGAGCGGCGGTCGGTGCGGGCCGTCTTCGTCGACGGCAAGGATCTGGTGCTGCTCGGCCCGGACGACGAGGAGCTGGTCCGGGAGCGGTCGGACCTGGCCGTCGACCGGCTGCGCGCCGCCTTCCAGGCGTACGGCTGGCCGTGGGCGGAGGGCGACCCGCACCGGGACGCGTACCGGCGGTGGGTGCCGGACCTGCCCGGGCTGCCGACCGGCGCGGACGCGCTGCTGCGGGCCCGGCAGCGGGCGCTCGACGCCGACAAGGGCGGTGAGGCCCGGGAGCTGCGTGGCGAACTGGCCCGCTCCGGGGTGGTGATCCGCGACGACGGCAAACGGCAGTACTGGCGGCTGACCCGGGCGGCCCCTCGGCCCCGGCCGGAGGACGCCACTTCCCCTGAGCCGGGGGTCGACGGACGGTAGCGTTGCTCGTGACGGGGCCCGGGGGACGGGGAGCGCGCGATGACCGAGCAGCAGCCGTACCGGGTGGTGGCGCGGCATCCCGGCTTCGAGCTGCGCCGCTACCCGGCGCACCTGGTCGCCGAGGTCCGGGCGGAGGGCGCGTTCGAGCAGGCGGCCCGGGACGCCTTCCGGGCACTGGCCGCGTACGTCGGCGGGGCCAACCGCATCCGGCGGGACACCGGCCTGCCGGCGCGGGAGGCGGGTTCCGGGACGATCGCGGTGACCCCGCCGTTCGTGCAGGAGGAGGGGGACCGGCCGGGCCGCTGGCTGACGTGGCTGGTGATGCCGGCGGGCTTCACCTCCGCCACGCTGCCCGAGCCGACGGATCCCCGGATCCACACCCGGGAGATCCCGGAGCAGTTGGCCGCCGCCGCGCGGTTCGCGGGGCGGTGGACGGCGCGGGCGTTCGACCAGCGGTCGACGGCGCTGGGCCGGGCGGTCACCGCGGCCGGGCTGCGACCGACCGGTGCCGTCCGCTACGCCCGCTTCGACCCGCCGTGGAAGCCATGGTTCCTGCGCCACAACGAGGTCGTCCTGCCGGTCGCCGAGTGACCCGGGTGCCGGGACCACCGGTCCACGGTCACCGGTGCCCGGTGCCCGCGACGGCGGTCTACGGTCTCCCCGGTTCGGCGCCCGCCCGCCGGGGCCGGGGACGGGTCACGGCGGCCAGCAGCTCGTCGAGGGCGTCGACCTCGGCCCAGCCGTTCACCGCGATCCGGCCGGCGGCGTCGACGGTCACCTCCACCCGGTCCGGGCTCTGCGACAGCTCGTCGAGCAGGCCCGGGAAGCGGTCACCGAGCAGCACGAACTCCTGGTTGGTCGAGCCCACCCAGGGCCGCCGGTTGTCGACCCGGTCGGCCAGGAACGGCCCGGCGACGAGGAGGTCCGTCGCAGCGAGCAGCGCCGCGACGTCGTCCCGGCCGGCGTCGACCGCCCGGTCCAGTTGCGCTCTCGTGTAGCCGGTGAAGGTCATCACCGAGCGCCCCGCGGCGGCCACCCCGGCGGCGACGGCCGCCAGCGGGGCGGCCTGGTCGAAGGGCTCGCCGCCCAGCAGGGTCAGCCCCTCCGTGCCGGCGTCGAGCACCCGGCGCGCCAGGTCGGCCGGGGCGACCAGCTCCCCGCCCCGGAAGCTCCACAGGTGCGGGTTGAAGCAGCCGGGGCAGCGGATGGCGCAGCCCTGCACCCAGACCGCGGTCCGCTCGCCCGGCCCCTCGGCCCGGGTGGCGGCCAGGAACCGGGCCAGCGCGACCGCCTCCGCCCCGGTCGGCCGGCGGGGCGTCCGGGCGTCGTCAGACATCGAGGACCCGGCCGGGCGGCAGCTGCCCGGGCGCCGGCCCCGGGGGCGGAGCGCAGACCAGGACGTCGCGCAGGCGCGCGTACTCGTGGGGGGCCAGGTTGGCGGCGGCGGCGAACTCGGCCAGGCTGCCGAAGGCGCCTCGCCGGTCGCGTTCGGCCAGCACCTGCCGGGCCCGCAACGGGTCGAAGCCGGGCAGTGCCGCGAGGTCGTTCGGGCCGGCGGCGTTGACGTCCAGCGGCCCGCCGGCCGGCCACTGCCCGGCCGGTGGGGGAGGCTGCGACGCGGGGGCCGCGACCGGCCCGGTCCCGAAGTGGTCGACCGGCTGGTACGGCACCATCGTCGGATCGGCCGCCAGCGGCGGCCCGCCGGCCGGCGCGGGCGGAAACCCGACCGGCGGCGCGGGCGGATATCCGACCGACGGCGCGGGCGGAAGGCCCGGCGACACGGGCGGGTACGCCGGGGACGCACTCGGGTGGAACCCGGGAGGCGGGCCGGCGGGAGCCGCCCCGGGCAGCGGCGCGAGCGGGTACGGGCCGCCGGCCCACGGCGTCGCCGGGGAGCCGGGCGCATACCCGGCCCGGCAGTTGGCGAGCCAGCGCAGCCATGCCGGATTGATCAGCGCGGCGTGCATGATGCTGGCGATCCACACGGCCATCACCGTGCCGATCGCCCAGTCGTTGGCGGCGGTGTCCTGTTCGTACCGCCCGACGAGCAGGAACGCCGTCCAGCCCACCGCGGTGTAGACGATGCCGGGAATCCACCACGCCGCGCGCCGCGCCCGCAGGCCGACGTAGAGGAAACCGAGGCCGCCGAGGCAGCTGCACCCGAGGACGGGCAGCAGCAACCACCAGCTCTGCAGCACCTGCCACAGCGCGCTCTGCCGAGGGGCGGCCGGGTGCGGCCAGCCCGGGCTAGGCGCGTTCGACATCGTGGTGTTCCTGCCGCCCGGTCACGGCGGTGCGGTCGCGGTCGGCGGTGTACGCGCTGTGCACCGTGCGGGCCGCCAGCAGGTCCTCCAGCACGGCGACGTAGTCGAGACAGTCCTCGCCGAACACGCCCCTGGTCTCGGCGCTCACCACACCCTCGCTGGTCACGGTTACCACGATCCGTGGCTGCCCGCCCATCACGAGCGGCCCTCGACGGCGAACACCAGGCGGACGGCCGCGTCCTCGGTGACCTGTTCGGACTCCAGCCGCAGCCCGGCGGCGGGGGCCTGCTCGCGCAACCGCTCCAGCACCGCCCGCTGGACCTGCCGACCGTACGCGGCGTCGATCGCCCGGACGGCCTCGACGGCCCGCCGCTCGTCGACGTCGCCCGTGAAGTGCGCCGACCAGATGCCGTCCTCGGCGCGCCGGAACACGGCGCACACGCCGGCCCAGTCCGCGGTGATCTCGCCCCGCTCGGCGACGACCGCCGCGTCGGTGTCGCGCAGCGCGGCGACGAGCAGTGTCTCGTCCCGCATCCTGGTCTGCACCTCGCAGACGACGTGCCCCTCCCGGTCCCGTCCGGCGGTGGCGCCGTGAGTCGCGGCGACGGCGGCGACGGCCAGTGGGAGGAGAATCAGTGAGACGCTCATCGGGGCCCTTCCCTTCCTGTCGACGCACACACTAGAACTCGATCGCCCGCCCTCCCTGCCCCCGCTGGCCGGGGCCGGCGCCGCCGGGGCGTCCGCCGAGGTCCCAGTCCTCGGCGGCGGTGGCGGCGACGGCGCGGGAGGCGGCCCAGCCGCGCACGGCGTCGACGCGTTCCGCCTGCGTCACGCTGAGCGGCACCATGCCGACCAGGGCCCGGACCAGGTCGTCGCGGCGCAGCGGTCGCCGTTCGGCGAACGCGTCGAAGAGCCCGCCGACGACGGCCTGCTCGATCTCGGCGCCCGAGTAGCCCTCGCTGAGCCCGGCGAGCTCGCCCAGCAGGGCGTCGTCGAACGTCAGGCCGCCCGCCACGACCGGGTTGCGCAACCGCCGGGCGAGGTGGACGCGCCAGATCGACGCCCGCTCCGCGCGGGTGGGCAGGTCGACGAAGAAGATCTCGTCGAAGCGCCCCTTGCGCAGCAACTCGGGGGGCAGCCCCTCGAAGTCGTTGGCGGTCGCGATGACGAAGACGGGCCGGGTCTTCTCCTGCATCCAGGTCAGGAAGGAGCCGAAGACCCGGGCGGAGGTGCCCGAGTCGCCGGGCCCGCCGGCGAAGCCCTTCTCGATCTCGTCCACCCACAGCACGCAGGGCGCCGCCGCCTCGGCCGTCCGGATGGCGGTGCGCATGTTCTGCTCGCTCGAACCGACGAGCCCGGCGAAGACCCGGCCGACGTCCAGCCGCAGCAGCGGCAGGCCCCACGCCGAGGCGATCGCCTTCGCGGTCAGCGACTTGCCACAGCCGGGCACCCCGGTGATCAGCACGCCCCGGGGCGCGGGCAGCCCGTACGCCGCCGCCTCGGCCAGCCAGGAACCGTCCCGCTTGGCCAGCCACCGCTTCAGGTTCTCCAGCCCGCCGACGTCGCCGAGGTCGACCTCCGCGTCGACGAACTCCAGCAGCCCCGACTTGCGTACGGTCTGTCGCTTCTCCTCGTGCACCACCGCGAGGTCGCTGCCGTCGAGCACCCCGTCGTTGACCATGGCGCGGGCGAACGCGTTCTCCGCCTCGTGCAGCGTGAGCCCGAGGGCCGCCTTGGCGAGCCGTTCCCGGCCGAGGTCGTCCAGTGCCATCCGGATCCGGCCGCTGGCGGAGTTCGCGGCGATGATGCCGTCGAGCACCCGCCGGATCTCCGCTTCGGTGGGCAGCGGGAAGTCGACGATCGTGACGTCCTTCTCCAGCTCCACCGGGATGTGCAGCACCGGCGAGACCAGGACGAGGGTGCGCGGCACCGGGCCGGCCTTGAACGCCGCCACGATGTCCCGCAGCCGGCGTACCACCCCGGGGGCGCCGGGCCGCTCGCCGCTGCCGTGCGCCGGGTGCAGGTCCTTGAAGATCAGCACGCTCGGGTGCTCGACCCGCAGCGCCATGGCCAGCGCGTCCTCGGGGTCGGTGGTGCCCTTGCGGGCGACACCGTCGGGCTGCACGAGCCCGGTCGTCAGCGACCACGTCCACACCGCCCGGGGCGTACGGACGGCCGTGGCGTCCCGGGCGACGGCACACACCTCGGCCACCACCCGCTGCTCCTCGGGCGACTCGACGTAGAGCACCGGAAAGCGGGCCTTGAGCAGCTGCGACACCGTCTCACGAAACGCCCCCACCACTGCGCCCCTCCCCCTGCCCCTGCCCCTGCACCCCGAAAGAGCAGCGCGACTCTAACAGCCCCACCCTCCCCCGCCCCTGCCGTTGATCACGACGTCGCTGCCCCTCCCCCTCACCGTTGATCATGACGTTGGCAGCACGGATTCCGGCATTTCCCCCCGCCAACCTCATGATCAATACCAGGGGTGGGGGTGGGGCGGGCGGGGGGTGTGGGGTGGTGGTCAGCGGCGGGCTGCGGTGAGGATGGCCAGCAGCGGCAACACCCGTTCGGCCGGGAACGGCGTGAGCGTCGTCGACGGTGCGGCCGTACTGCCAGTCGTAGTGCTGGTCGTCGAGGTGGACCGCGCCGGCGCCCGGAGCGGTTCCGCGCGGCGATCACCGGCCCGCTACCGTTCCCCGTCTGGGGAGGTGCCATCGATGTACGTCGTGTCAGTGATCAACTACAAGGGCGGGGTCGGCAAGACCACCGTCACCGCCAATCTCGGTGCCGAGTTGGCAAACCGCGGGATGAAGGTGCTGCTGATCGACCTCGATCCGCAGGCCAGCCTGACCTTCGCCTTCTACGATCCCGACGACTGGCGGGACCGGCTGCGTGACGGCCGGACGGTGAAACGCTGGTACGACGGCCTGCGCGGGGACAACCCGCCGACGACCCTGGGTGAGCTGGTCGTCTCCCCCGGCCCGGCCAACGCGCGGCTCACCGGCGCCGGCCGGCTCGACCTGATCGCGTCCCACCTCCAACTCGTCGACATCGACCTGGCGCTGGCCCGGGGCGTGGCCAACGGCGACGAGTACGACGCCGAGCTGTTCCGGGTCCGCGGCTCCCTCGCCGAGGGGCTGCACGACGAGGCGCTGGGCGTCTACGACATGGTGCTGATCGACTGCCCGCCGAACTTCAACGTGGTCACCCAGTCGGCCATCATCGCCAGCGACCACCTGGTCATCCCGGCGAAGGCGGACTACCTGTCCACGCTGGGCATCGACTACCTGCACGGCAACGTCCGCGAACTGGTCGACCAGTACAACGCCGACGCCCGCCGGTTCGCCACCACCCGCCGGCACCACAAGGTCGCCCCGGGCGTCGCCGGCGTGCTGTTCACGATGATCCACCTCATGGCGCAACGGCCGATCGCCGCGCACCAGGGCTACATGGACCAGGTCCGGGCGCTCGGCCTGCCGGTCTTCCCCACCGCCCTGCGGGAGAACGTCACCGCGTTCGCCACGAACACCCCGCGCGGCGTGCCCGTGGTGCTCCGCGACCGGATCGCCACCCCGGCGGTCGCCGACGAGCTGCGCCAGCTCGCCACCGAGTTCCTCGAACACCTCCAGCCCGAGCGGGTGCCCGCGTGACCCGTCGCGACGTCGCCGACCTGGTGGCCGCGCTGCTGCGGGGGCTGTCCGCCGCCGACCTCGACGCCCTGGCCGAGGGACGGGCCCGGCTGGCGGTGGTGCCGGTCGACCCGGCCCCCGCAGCCGCGCCGGCCGTCGGCCGGGCCACCGTCACGCCCGCCGGACAGCAGGCCACCGCCACGCCTGCCGGCCGGGCCACCGCCACGCCCGCCGGACAGGCCGCCGGCCACCGGCCCCGGAGCGCGGGGACCAGGGCGGCAAGGCAGCCCGCCCCGGCGGACCCGGACCGGGCGAAGGAGACGCTGGCGGCCATGTCCCGGCGCGCCGACGGTACGGCGTACCTCTCCGGCTGGACGACCCGCGACCTGCGGGCGCTCGCCGCGAGCCTGGAGCTGCGCGGCGTCGCCGGGCTACGCAAGGCGGACCTGGTCGACCGGATCGTCGACCGCACCATCGGCTACCGGCTCGCCTCCACCGCCATCCGCCAACTCTGAACACCCCCCGGCCGCGGCACCCTGGCCCGGCCTCCCCCGCCGCCCGCAACCGCACCCCCTCCAACAGCCCCGACGGAAGCGCGTTGATCATGAGGTTGACGGCGATCCGGATCTCCGTGGGTGCCGCCAACGTCATGATCAACGCCATGGGGGCGGGGCTGTCGGACCTGCCGCCTAGGCTGGCTGTCGGGCCGCGGGGCGAGGAGGGTGCATGGACAGGTGGGTCGGGCTGCTGCGCGGGGTCAACGTCGGGGGCGCGAAGGTGGCCATGGCCGACCTGCGCCGGCTGGTCACCGACCTCGGCCACGAGGGCGTGAAGACGTACCTGCAGAGCGGCAACGTGGTCTTCGGCAGCACCGTGCGTGACGCCGACGCGCTGGCCCGGGGCATCGAGCGGGCGATCGCCGACGAGCTGGGGCTGACCGTGCCCGTGCTGGTGCGCAGCGCCCGCGAGCTGGCGGCGGTGGCCGGCGGCAACCCGTACGCCGACCGGGAGGACGACCCGACGCGGCTGCTGGTGGTCTTCCTCGCGACCGCGCCCGACCGGTCCGCCGTGTCGGCCCTGACCGCGCCGGACGGCGAGAACGTCGCGTTCACGGTCACCGGGCGCGAGGTCTATCTGCACTATCCGGACGGCGGCTACGGCCGGTCGAAGTTCACCAACAACCATCTGGAGAAGAAGCTCGGCGTGGTGGCCACCACCCGCAACTGGCGCTCGGTGCGCGCCCTCGCGGAGCTGGCGAGGCCCTGACCCGGTCGGGCCCGCCGCCCCCATCCCGACGGGCCCGGCTCCACCCATGGGCGACGGCGGAGCCGGGAGGGGCCCGGGGCCCCTCCCGCGCCGGTCAGAAGTGGTACGCGGTGTGGTATTCGGGCACGACCACCCGGCTGCGCGGGGAGACCCGGCGCACCGCCGCGACGAACGTGTCCAGCCGCTCACGGTCGGCTGGCGCGACGGGCACCGGGTTGCGCAGCTCGGTCTCGAAGTTGTCGAAGTGCACCGGCACCACGACCTTCGGCTGGTCCAGCGCGTCGAGCAGCCGTTCGGCGTAGTTTGCGGTGACGGTGCTGCTCGGCAACGCCACCATGGCCACGTCGGCGGCCAGCCCGGTCAGGTTCCGCTCGGCGAAGTTGCTCGCGCCCATGAAGAAGACCGACGGGCCGCCGGCCACCCGCAGCAGGTAGGCGAGGGTGTCGCCCTCGGGCAGGTCGGCGATGATGGCGGGCTTCGCCGGCTGGCTGACCCGTACGCCGGGGAAGGCCATCGAGTACGAGGCGTTGCGGCTGTGCAGCGAGCTCACCACCTCCACGGTGTAAGCGCCGAAGTCCAGCACCTCTCCGCCCCGGGCCGGGATGAGCTTCTCCGACGGCAGCCCGTACGCCAGCCCGAGGTGGTAGGCGGTCAGCGTGCCGATGGCTCGGGCGCCGGTGCGCTCGACGATGCGCGGCACGTCCATGTAGTGGTCCCAGTGGGTGTGCGTGACGAGCACCGTCTCGGCCCGGTCCACCAGGGAGTCGACGACGTCGGTGCGGACCTCCAACTTCGTGGCCTGGTTGAAGGCGCCCCTGAACAGGCCGGTGTCGATCCGGCTGAGGAAGGGGTCGACCAGGACCGTCCGGGCGCCGATGTCGATGCGCCAGGCCGACGTGCCCCACCAGCGGAAGCTGACCGGGCCGCTGCGGCCACCGGCCGGGGCGGCGGCCGGCGCGGCGTGCGCCGGGCCGGCCAGTGCGGCGCCGGCAAGCCCACCGGCGGACACCAGTGCGGTGCTGGCGGCGGCGTCGCGGAGAAAGCGACGGCGGTCGAGATTGGGCATGCGGAGTCCTCCCCGTCGTGGTGCCGATCGGTCGGTGCCGAGCCAATCAGCCCGCTCGGGGCCCGGTCCAAGATCCTTGGCCGACACGACCGATACCGGCCGGCATATCGGGCCAGCTCAGCGGGGGTGTGGGCGGCGCGGCGCGGCCGGAGAATCAGCCGGCGCGCAGGGCCTCGACGGCCGCCCGGGCCGCCTCTCCCATTGCCAGGTCCACGTCGATGCGGCGGGTGGCGAGCTGCGGGGCGCGGGCGAAGACGGCGATGGCGTACCGGCCTCCGTCGGGGTATTCGGCGACGCCGGCCTCCAGGTGCAGGCCCGGCAGGGTGCCGGTCTTGCCGGCCACCCGCACCCCGGGCGGGAAGCCGGAGGCCAGCCGGGTCCAGAAGAGCTGCCGGGCCATCCAGCCCCGGACCATCGCGCACGCCTCCGGCGGGCCCGCCTCGTCCCGCCAGATCAGGCCCAGCAGCCGGGTGATCTCCCGGGCGGTGCTCGACGTGGTGTGCGCCGGGTCGAACATCCGCATCGCCCGGACCCGCTCGGGCGGCAGCGTGGGGAAGATCCGGGCGAAGTCCGCCTCGGTGCGGGCGCCGACGTCGGCGAGCATCGTCTCGACCAGCTGCCGGGGACCGCCCACCACCCGGGTACGCGGCAACCCCAGCTCGGCGGCGAGCATCGACGGCACGTCCGCCCCGACCCGGCGCAGCAGCAGGTCGGCGGCGGTGTTGTCGCTGACCGACATGGCGAAGTACGCCAGGTCCCGCAGCGACACCTCGGCGTCGTCGGCGCAACCCGCGACGCCCCAGCCACCGAGGCGGTCGTCTTCGGTGACGAGCACCCGCTCCCGGGGATCGAGTTGACCGGCGACGACCTGCCGGGCGAACTCCAGCACCAGCAGGACCTTGAAGATCGAGGCGATCACCACCTGCTCGTCCGCCCGGACGGCCACCTCCCGCAGGCTGCCGGGCCGCCCCGGCACGCCGCCGGGTGGCCCACCGTCCCCGCCCGACACACCCGCGTCGAGGTCGACGACGTGCAGGCAGCCGGTGACCCCGGCCTGCTCGAAGATCTCCACGATCCGCTCCGCCACCACACTGCGCACGGTAGCCGCTGCCCCGTCCCCGTCCCCGCCCGCCGCCCGCGCCCGCCGCCCGCGCCAGACGCCCGACGCCCGACGCCAGATCTTGGTAGCAAAGTGCCCCCCGAGGGGCGCTTCGCTACCAAGATCTCGGCGCGGTCGCGGTCGCGGAGGTGTTCGCGGTCGCGGTCGCGGAGGTGTTCGCGGTTGCGGACGCGGGCGGGCGCTGGCGTAGGGTCCCGGCCGTGGACCTGCTCCGGCACCTGCGGCACTTCGTGGTGGTCGCCCACGAGCTGCACTTCGGGCGGGCCGCCGACCTCCTCGGCATGGCCCAGCCGCCGCTGAGCCAGTCGGTGCAGCGCCTGGAGCGGGAGCTGGCGGTCGAGCTGTTCGACCGCTCCCGCCGGCAGGTGCGGCTCACCGCCGCCGGGCAACTGCTGCTCGATGAGGCCGAGGAGCTGCTCGCCGGGGAGGGCCGGCTGCGCAACCTGATGCGCCAGGTCCGCGACGGGGTGTCGGGAGTGCTCCGGGCCGGCGTGCCGCCGGAGACGCCCGCGGTGACCCTGCGCGAGCTGCTCGACCGGCTGGTCGACCGCGCGCCCGGGCTCGACGTGGACCTGCACGAGCTGACCAGCGGCGAGCAGGAACGGATGCTGTCCGAGGGGCGACTGGACGTCGGCCTGCTCCACCACCCCGTCGCCGACGACGGGCTGCGTCTCGGCGCCGCGGTCGACGTACCGCTGGGGGTGCTGCTGCCGCGCGCCTCGCCGCTGGCCCGGAGCCGGGAGGTCGAGCTGGCGGCGCTGGCCGGGCTGGACCTGGTGACCGCGCCCCGGGCCACCGCGCCCGGCTGGCACGACCACCTGTTGGCGGTCTGCCGCCGGCACGGGTTCGCGCCGGGGCGGGTCCGCCCGGCGCGGAACCCGGAGTTCCTCTTCGGGCTGGTGCTGGCCGGCGGCGGGGTCGCCGTCGAACCGGCGGCGACGGCCCGCCGGGAGCCCCGGATCGCCTGGCGGCCGATCGTCGGAACCCCGCTGGTCAGGCGCACCTCGGCGGCCTGGCCACGACGGGCCGCGCACCCGGCCGCCCCGATGTTCGGCCAGCTCGCAGCGGAGGTGCTGGCCGACGGGCCGGCGCCCCCGGCACCGCCGCCGGGGCCGGCACCCCGGCCCTGGCCGGTGCTCTTCGACGAGCCTGCCTGAGTCCCGGATCACCGGTTGGAAGACCCCGGATCAGGGGTACGCGCAGGTCGGCCCGCCGGAGGTGGAAGCGCTTCCGCACGACCGCGAAGGAGCCCCGATGGCGTACGCCATTCCCGACATCGCCCTGAACGACGGCAACACGATCCCGCAGCTCGGCTTCGGCGTGTTCCAGATCGACCCCGGGGACACCGTCGCGGCGGTCCGCACGGCCCTGGAGGTCGGTTACCGGCACATCGACACCGCCGAGATGTACGGCAACGAGGCCGAGGTGGGGCGCGCGATCCGGGAGTCCGGGCTGAACCGCGACGAGGTCTTCGTGACCAGCAAGCTGAACAACGGCTTCCACCGGCCCGACGACGCCCGCGCGGCGTTCGAGTCGACGCTGGCCGCGCTGGGTACGGACCACATCGACCTGTTCCTCATCCACTGGCCGCTGCCCACCCGCTACGACGGGGACTTCGTCTCGACCTGGCGGGTGCTGGAGGAGTTCCAGCGCGACGGGCGGGCCCGCTCGGTCGGGGTGTCGAACTTCCAGGTGCCGCACCTGGAGCGGCTGGCCGCCGAGGCCGACATGACACCGGCGGTCAACCAGGTCGAGGTGCACCCGTACTTCGGCAACGAGGAGGTGCGCGCGTACGGCCGGGCGCACAACATCCTCACCGAGGGATGGTCGCCGATCGCGCAGGGCAAGGTGCTCACCGACCCGACGGTCGTCGACATCGCCGAGCAGGTCGGCCGGACCCCGGCCCAGGTGGTGCTGCGCTGGCACGTGCAGCGCGGCGACATCGTCTTCCCGAAGTCGACCACCCCGCAGCGGATCGAGGAGAACTTCCGGATCTTCGACTTCGAACTGGACGACACGATGATGGAACGGATCACCGGGCTGGACAGGGGCGAGACCGGTCGGCAGGGCCCGGACCCGGACACCTTCGACTACGTCCCGGCGTAGCAAAACGCGCCGGCGCGCCCGGCCAGCCGTCTCCGGCGGCTGGCCTCCCTCCCTGACGCCCCGGCAGGCCTCCGCCGCCGCCCTGCGCCCCCGCTAGTTCTGATCTGGCGGACGCCGGCCGCCGTCTCGCGCCAGACGGGTGGGACCGGAGCCGGGAGGGGGCACCATGACGCCGCTGCGCCTCGCCGTGATCATCGGCAGCACCCGCGAGGGACGGGCGGGCGACCGCATCTGCCGCTGGTTCGTCGACCGGGCGACCCGGCGCGACGAGCTGGTGGTGACGGTCGTCGACCTCGCCGACTACGACTTCCCCGTCGGCTACCCGGCGGAGCCGACCCCGGCGATGCGCGCGTTCACCGCACAGGTGGGGCGGGCGGAGGCGTTCGTCGTGGTCACCCCCGAGTACAACCACAGCTTCCCGGCCTCGTTGAAACAGGCGATCGACTACGCGTACGACGAGTGGCAGGCCAAACCGGTCGGCTTCGTGTCGTACGGTTGCGGTTCCATCGGCCTGCACGCGGTCGACCAGCTCCGGACGGTCTTCACCGCGCTGCACACGGTCACGATGCGCGACATCGTCGGTGTCGACCTGCTCTGCGGTGAGCCGTCACCCACGGCCACGGACCGGTTCGAGCGGGACGCCGACGTCCTGCTCGATCAGCTCCGCTGGTGGGGCCTGGCCCTGCGCGACGGCCGCGCCGCGCGCCCGTACGTCTCCTGAAAACGTGAGGAAGGTAGGGACAATGACACGCAACACCGGCCTGGCCATCGAGGCCGAGGGCCTGACCCGGTCGTTCGGGGACACCAAGGCGCTCGCCGGCGTGGATCTCCAGGTCCCCGCCGGCACCGTCTACGGGCTGCTCGGCCCGAACGGCGCCGGCAAGACCACGGCGGTACGGGTGCTGGCGACGCTGCTGCGCCCTGACGGCGGGCGGGCGCGGGTCTTCGGGCACGACGTCGTCACGCAGGCTGACGCCGTGCGCTCCCGGGTCAGCCTGACCGGCCAGTACGCCTCGGTGGACGAGGACCTGACCGGGCTGGAGAACCTGGTGCTCCTCGCCCGCCTGCTCGGGCACAGCAAGCCGGCGGCCCGCAAGCGGGCGGAGGGCATGCTGGCCGCGTTCGGGCTGACCGAGGCGGGTGACCGGCAGGTCAAGAAGTACTCGGGCGGCATGCGGCGGCGCGTCGACATCGCGGCGAGCATCCTCAACACCCCTGACCTGCTGTTCCTCGACGAGCCGACGACCGGGCTGGACCCGCGCAGCCGCAACCAGGTGTGGGAGATCGTCCGGGCGGTCGTGGCGCACGGCACGACGGTGCTGCTGACCACGCAGTACCTCGACGAGGCGGACCAGCTCGCCGGCCGCATCGCGGTGGTGGACCACGGCCGGGTGATCGCGGAGGGCACCCCGGGCGAGCTGAAGTCCTCGGTCGGTGCCGGCACCGTCCACCTGCGGCTGCGCGACGCGGGGCAGCGGCCCGAGGCCGAGCGGCTGCTCCGGTCGGCGCTCGGCGTGCCGGTGCAGCTCGAAGCCGATCCGGTCGCGCTGACCGCCCGGGTCGGCGGCCAGGGCAACGACCTTGAGGCCAGCGAGCAGGCCGCCCGCGCGCTCGGCGACCTGGCCCGCGCCGGCATCGTCGTCGACGACTTCTCCCTCGGCCAGCCGAGCCTGGACGAGGTCTTCCTGGCCCTGACCGACCACCCCGCCGTCGCGGCCGACGAGCGGGACGACCAGCTGGAGGCAGCCCGATGACCAACGCCACCACGACCGGGCCGGCCCCGTCCGTCTACGTACCGTCGGCGGAGGCGCTGTCCACCGTCCTCGCGCCCGGCGCGCGACCGGCCAGGCCGAACGCGCTGTCGGCGTCGCTCACGTTCGGCTGGCGCGCGCTGCTGAAGATCAAGCACGTGCCGGAGCAGTTGTTCGACGTGACGGCGTTCCCGATCATCATGGTGCTGATGTTCACGTACCTGTTCGGCGGGGCGCTCGCCGACAGCCCGCGTGACTACCTCCAGTTCTTCCTGCCCGGCATCATGGTGACGAGCGTCGTGATGATCACCATGTACACCGGGGTCGGGCTGAACACCGACATCGAGAAGGGCGTCTTCGACCGGTTCCGGACGCTGTCGGTCTGGCGGCCGGCCCCGCTGGTCGGCATGATCTTCGGCGACGTGCTGCGGTACGTGCTGGCGGCCGTGGTCATCCTCGGCGTCGGGCTGGTGCTGGGGTTCCGGCCCGACGGCGGGCTGACCGGGGTGCTGGCCGGGATCGGCCTGCTGGTGGTCTTCTCGTTCGCCTTCTCCTGGGTGTGGACGTTCTTCGGCCTCGTCCTGCGCAGCGAGAAGTCCGTGATGGGCGTGAGCATGATGGTGCTCTTCCCGCTCACGTTCCTGAGCAACGTGTTCGTCGACCCCTCGACCATGCCCGGCTGGCTCCAGGCGTTCGTCAACGTCAACCCGATCTCGCAGCTGGTGGCCGCCGTACGCGCGGTGATGTCGAGCGGCTGGGACGCGTCGGCCACGATGTGGACGCTGGCGTGGAGCGCCGGCTTCCTGGTGGTCTTCGGCACGCTCACGATGTACCGCTACAACCGCCGCTGAACTGCCGATTGGACGCCGGGCACCGCCACGGAGGTGGTGGTGCCCGGCGGCGGGTCAGGGGACGACCGGGACCCTGGTGGCCGCGCCGCCGGCGGCGGTCACCCGCACCTCGGTGGCGGCGGCCGGGAGCAGCGCCGCGTCCCGCCCGGCGTCGTGCCATCGCCCGGCGCCGATCCGGTAACCGAGCGTCGCACCTTCGGCGGCGACGAGAACCCCCTGCCCGTCGGGCAGCCGCAGCCGCACCGGCAGCGGCGCCGCCCGGTCGACGAAGCCGCTGGCCACCGCCTCGAAGGGCGCGTAGCCGCGAGCGAGCAGGGCGACCGCACGGGCGGGATCGTCGTCGTACTGGATCGTCTTGAGCAGCAGCATTCGGCCGTCGGGGGTGGCCCCGTAGACGGTCAACTGGGGGGACTCCCCCGCCCGGTGGACGCCGACGGAGTCGAAGTAGGCGGCGAGCGGGCCCGTTTCGTGGTCGATCGCGCCAACCTGTGCGGCCGGCTCGGCGCCCCAGATCCCCTCCGCGCCGGGCAACGTGTGGGTGAGCTGTCGCGGCGACGTGCTGCCCCTCCCGCCGTCGGAGAGGATGTTCATCGCGTTGGCGATGTGGACGACGTTCGCCCTGCTGACCGGCGTCCGAGCCAGGGCCACCGTCAGCCTGTCGCGCTGCGCCGGCACGGGCAGGACGGCCGCCCCGTCCCGGAACTCCACCCGCTGGAAGGTGCGCTCGATCCGGCCGTCGGCCGTGTACCAGAACGTCGGCGAGAACTCCACCGGCTGCCCGGCGTCGAGCACGACCAGCACGTCGCGTGCCGGCCCGAGCAGCGCTGCCTGGGAGTGGCCGTCCGTACCAGTGTCGACGAGGGTCTCGGTCGTCATGACCCGGGGCCCGGCGGCGGTGGGCTCGACGAACGCGGCCTTGCCGATCTCGCGTGCGCCGTCCGGCCAGGACACGACCGCGTTGTCGGCGGTCCGCTGGGCGACGTAGGCGGCGGGCCCGGCCGGCGTGTCTCCCGCCCAGACCACGTGCGGATCGCCCCTGAAGCCGCCCCCGAGTTGCCTCGCCCGCTGCCGCCACGCCTCACGGACCCGCCGCAGATACGCCTCGTCGCCGGCCAGGTCGCCGCGGGTGGGCCCGTCGAACAACGGCGAGGCGACCTCGACTGCGGCCCCGTCGCCCGACAGGTGCAGCGCGCCTCCCACAGGCACCGCCACCACGACGGCGCACACGGCGGCCAGGACGGCCCGGCGGCGCAGCAACCGGCGACGCCCACCCCGTCGTACGTCGTCGAGCAGGGTCGGCGGGCCGGTGAGGTCGTCGGTCACCCGACGCAGGGCGGTGCGTACGTCGCTCTCTTCCATGGTCATCGCGAACTCCTGGTGTCGGTCGGCAGGGTGACGACGAGACTCGATCCGGCCAGCGCCTCCCGGAGGCGGGCCAGCCCACGCGAGGCGTGGCTCTTCACCGCGCCCTCGGAGCAGCGCAGCGTGGCGGCGACATCGGCGACCGACAGGTCCTCCAGGTAGCGGAGCACGACGGCGGCCCGCTGCCGGGGCGGCAGGACACGCAGCGCCGCGACGACCGCCTGGCGCAGCGCGATGTCGTCGGCGTGGTCCCGGGCGACCCCGTCGTTGTCACCCAGCGCCCGCTCCGGCCGCCGGGCGCGCCGCCGCCACCGGTTGATCGACCGGTTGACCAGGGCGCGCCGGGCGTACGCCTCCGGGTAGGTCCGGACGCGCCGCCAGCGCACGTACACCTGCTCCAGCACCTCCTGGAGCAGGTCCTCGGCCGCGTGCCGGTCACCCGTCAGCAGGTAGGCGACCCGCAACAGCGCCACCGACCGGGTGCGGACGAAGTCGTCGAACTCCGCGCCATGCGAATCTCGCATCTGGCCTCCTGGTCTCATCACCCAGCAAGACACCACGGGAGGTCGCGAGGTTTACCGACGCGTGTCGGCCCGGCTCTAGAGACGCCAGGGCACGGGCGCGGGTGGCAGGTAGCGGCAGGTGCTGCCGGTGGAGACGGTGTCGCGCAGGTGGGCGGCGAGCGCCGGGTGGCGCTGGTCGAGTTTGCGCAGCACGTCGCGGATGCGGGCGGTCACCGTCTTGCGGGCGCGCTCGGCCTCGTCGCCGAGGCGGCGGCTGCGGCCGGCCAGTCCCGCGGCGGCGCGCAGCTCGGCGAGCAGGGCGCCGCGCTCCGCGTCGAGGACGGCCACCCGCCGCTCGTCGCTCCGCTCGGCGGCCCGGTCGATCTCGTCGTCGAGCCGCGCCAGGTGCCGCCGGTAGCGGGCCTTCGCCTCGTCGTCGAGGACCGGGTCGCCACCCATCCGGCGGGCCGCGACGAGTTCGGGCCCGGCGGCCGGGTCGAGCAGCTCCGCCGCCGGGACGTCGACGCCCGGCCGGCTCAGCAGCACGTGCAGGTCGCGCAGGCCCTTGGCGTCGGGCAGGTGCACCAGCACGCCGGCGTAGTCGAGCTGCCAGACCGGGCCGTCGCGGCGGAACTCGTGCGCCGGCGCCGGTTGCTGCCCGGCCTGCGGTCCGTGCGGCCCGCCGGTGACGGCCGACGCCGAATCCGGCCGGGAGGCCAGGGTGCCGGCCCGCAGCAGGTCGGCGGACGACACGTCGGGTGACGTGGGCGACGCGTCGGCCAGGCGAGCGGTCACCTGGCTCATGCCGAGTTCGGCAGCGTCGCGCGTGGTGGTCGCGCGCAACGTGGCGGCGGCCGTCGCGTCGCCGGGGCGGCCCCGCCCGGACAGGGCGTCGGCCAGCGCCTCGCGGGCGAGGACCGACCACGGGCGGGCGCCCAGCCGGTCGGCGGAATCGCGGGCGGCGGAGAATCCGGCCACCGCGTCGTCCCAGCGTTCCTGGGCGGCGTCCACGAGAGCCAGCCAGTGGTCGACGGGGCCGCTGAGGTCGCAGCCGAACAGCGCGGACAGCCACTGCCCACGGTGCGGGCGAAGCGCCTCCCGGGCCTCGGCGCAGCGCCGGGGGTCGCGGCTGGCGGCGGCGACCCCGGCGCGCAGCCGCAGCCACAGCGGCGAGACCGCCCCCGGGTACGTCGTGCCGGCGGCCTCGATGCCGGCGGCCAGCCGGACGGCCGTCCCGACGTCGCCGCGCTCGACCGCCGTGATGCCCCGGACCAGCTCCGGATGGGGGTAGTCGGTCGGGGTCAGCCCGTCGAGCAGGGCGTCGACCTCGTCGAACCGGCCCTGCAACGCCAGCCGCGACCAGCGCAGGTGGTGGCGCATGAAGGCGAAGTCGGAGTTGCCCCAGTCGCCGAAACCGGTCAGCTCGCCGAACAGTTCGTCGGCGCGCGCGAAGTCGCCGCGGAACGCCGCGGTGATGGCGTCGTCGACGGTGGCGGAGGCACGGTGCCGGGCGTCGCCCTCGCGGGCGCCGGTGAGAAAGGCCGTCAGCTCGTCGCGGTAGCGGGGGTCGCCCAGCTCCACCAGCGCGACCCAGCGCAGCGCGGTCGCCCAGAGCGCGGTCTCCCGGTTTCCGCCGCGGCGCGCCACCTCCCGGATCTCGGCGGTGATCGCGGCCCGGTCGCGGGCCGAGCCGAGCCCCCAGGTGGTGTCGTGGCGGGCCCACAGGCTGAAGGTGAGGGCCTCGGCGTCGTCGCCGCGCCGGGCGAGGGACTCGGTGGCGGCGATCAGGTCGGCGACGAGCGTGCCGACCGGGACGGCGCCCGCGGATTCGCCGATCAGCCGCCGGTACGCCTCCCGCAGCACGCCCTCGGGGTCGGCGGCGCGACCGGAGCCGTCCACGTGGCGGCTGTTGACGACGAGGGCGACCCGGGCCAGCACGACCGGATCGTCGACCGCCACGGCCAGCGCGGCGGCCTCCGCGAGCAGCCCTCGGCCCTCGTCGCCCGCACCCGCGTGGTAGAGCAGTTGCCCCAGCTCGATCATGATCTTCACGCGCCGGGTCGGATCGTCGGCGACCTCCAGCGCCCGGCGGAAGTGCATCACCGACTCGTCCATGGCCAGCCGGCCGCCCGCGTCCCGAGCGGCGGCGATCAGCAGCTCGACGGCCCGGGACGGATCGAGGTGGGCACCGGCGAGATGGGCGTGCCGGGCCAGGTCGGCGGGGATCAGCCGCTCGGCGAGCGCCGGATCGCGCTCGACGGCCCGGACGACGGCGGCGTGCCGGCCGCGCCGGTCGTCGTCGGGCAGCGCGTCGTAGAGCGTCTCCCGGACGAGGTCGTGGACGAAGGCGAACCGGCCGCCGGATCGGGACACCACGAGTCGGGCGGTGATCGCCCGGTCGAGGACCCGGTCGACCTGCGCCGCCGGCTCGCCCGTGCCGGCCGCGAGGACCTGGCGATGGAACTCCCGACCCAGCACGGCGGCGGCGGTGAGCGCCGCGACCACCGCCGCCGGCAGCTGGTCGAGGCGGCGGCGCACCGCCTCGCGTACGCCCGGCGGGATCGTGCCCACTCGACCGTCGGCGTGCCAGATGCGGGCGGTCTGCTCCACGAAGAACGGGTTGCCGCCGGTGCTGCGGTGCACCTCGTCGGCGAGGCCGGCGTCGGGTGCCCGGCCGGTCGTGCGGGTCATCAGCGCGGCCACCTCGTCGCGGGACAGGCCGCTGAGGGTGAGCGTGGTCGCCTTCGCCACCAGCGGCATCAGCAGCCGGCGCAGCGGGTGGTCCGGCGACTCGACCTCGGCGTCGCGGTAGGTGCCGATCAGCAGCAGCCGCTCGAACCAGGTGTGCTGCGCGGCGAACCGCAGCAGCCGCATCGAGGCGGGATCGGCCCAGTGCAGGTCGTCGAGCACGACCACGACCGGCCGGCGCTGGGACACCGCGACGAGTGTGGCGGTCACCGCGTCGTGGAGGGCGAACTCCTCCTGATCCGCGCGGTCGTCGCCGGTCGGCTGGCCGGTGGGCGCACCGCCGGTGCCGCCGGCCGCCTCGCCCAGCAGGGCCGCGAGGCCCGGCTCGGCCGCCTCCCGGACCAACGCCCAGTCGTCGGGCGAGCGGCGGAGGCCACGCAGCACCTGGACCCAGGGCCAGTAGCCGGGCGCGCTGTCGGAGTCCCAGCAGGCGGCGCCGAGCACCAGCGCGCCGCGGCGGCGGGCCTCGCCCGCCGCCGCCGTGACCAGCGTCGTCTTGCCGATGCCGGGCTCACCGGCGACGAGGACGAGGCCGCCGTGGCTGGCGGTCACCCGGTCGATCTCGGCGCGCAGCAGGGCCGCGGGGTGCTCCCGCCCGATGACGGCCTCGTCGTACCGCGGATCCATGACGCCCAGACGGTAGCGGAACGGTGGGACATCGCGAGTCGATTACGTGCCGGGCCGCCGTACCGGCGCCGTCAGCGGGCGTCGGTGACCACGTGGGAGCAGGCGGCGCAGGCCGCCCGGCCCTGCTCGGCGTACCACCGGCAGGTGCGCCGGATCGCGCAGCGCGGCAGGTCGTCCTCGGTCGGCCCGGCGGCCTCCTGGAAGGACGCCGCCAGCCGCTCGCCGAGGCCGCAGTGCTCGCCGGTCCAGAAGCCGCACCTCGCGGTGACGCACGGGCCGGCGAGCCGGTACCGCGACTCGACCGGCGCGTCCGTGCCGGCCTGGGCCAGGGCGACCTCGGCCGGGAGCGGCGGCGTGACGTAGGCGACCCGCCCCGCCGGAGTGATCATGCCGAGGAAGACCGTGGCGTTGGCCGCGGGGGTACTCGGGCACATCCGCTCCGGCGGGTCCGGCCGGTGGACGGCTTCCGTCACCGCTGCAACCAGAAGCCGAGGTCGTTGATCTTGTGGCCGAGTTCCTCGGCGAACGGGCCGTCGATGACCCACAGGCCGTACCACTCGGGGCGGAGCTTGAGGTTGGCGTGCCCGACGGCGAGCGGGTTGGTCAGCCGCTTGCCGGCCGTGGAGAGCGCGTTGAGGCCCGCCTTCTGGATCTCACTCGCGATGAGGCTCTGTTGTTCGGTGGTCAGGTCGACGCCGTCGACGACGAAACGGAACTCGCTGCGTGCCATGTCCTACCTCCGTGGTCAGTACGAATCGGTCCGCAGCCCGCGCCGCAGACCCGCCCTGGTGAATGCCGCCCAGCCGGATCGGGAGACCGGGTCGGCCCCGCGCCCGGCCCGGCCGAGGTGCTCCCGCCAGTCCGTCGCGTCGGCGTCGCGCAGCCCCCACAGCTCGCGGCAGGCGGTGACCGCGAACGCGACCTGCTCGGCCGAGCCGGTCCAACCGGCGGGGCCGTCGGTCACCCGCAACGCGCCACCGGCCTCGACGCGGACCGCCGGGAAGTGGTGGTGCAGGCTGGCGAGGGTGGCCAGGTGCGCGGCGTCCGAGCGCCCGGCGGCGAAGGCGTCCCGCCGTTGGTCGTCGCGGACGACCCGGATGGCGAGCAGGGTGAACACGTCGCCGTTCCCGCTCACCCCGCCCTCCACCTCGACGGGTGCGCTCCACGCGTGGGGGGAGTTGGCCGACCAGAAGGCCAGCCAGGCGTCGAGGCGTTCGTGGAAGTCGGCCTGGAAACGGGCCGGCCCGCCGACCAGCCGGGCGGCGGCGATCCGGTCCCGGGCGACCAGGTGCCGGGTCGGCGACGCCGCGCCGGCCGGTGCGGCGTGGGCGGCGGTCACCCCGGTGACCGTGACCGCCGAGGCAGTAGCGGCACCGAGCAGAACCCGCCGCCGGGACAGTGGGGAATGGGAATCGTTCATGGCCCGCCTTTCGTGGACGGCCTGTGCCACGACACGCTATCGACCGATATAGATCATCTGGGCCGCCGTTCTATCGGTAGACCGACATCAATTCCGGTGATTGCTGGCGGCGCGATTCCGGCCACTGTGCTGCCGGTCACCCTGCGGCGGAGACGGGCCGAATGTCCGCTTCCGGCCGCTGTCGAGCCGCCCCACCGGTGGGACCACGACCCGGACCACCCGAGCCGGCGGCAACCGGGCCCGCGCTCCGGGCGGAGCCCTAACGATTGATAAACATGGATCGGCGGCCATAGCATCGACACCATGCGTGTCCGTCGGATCACCGCCGTCGCCGCCGTCGCCGCGTCGCTGAGCATGCTCGCCGTCGGCGTCGCGCGGGCGGACGACACCCCCGCCCTCACCACGCCCGGCAGCCCCGTCGTCGTGCTCGACGAGCCGCACCGCCTCACCCTCTCCTGGACGCCCTCGACCTGGGTGGGCGAGCCGGCCGGCGAGGACCCGATCACGTACGAGGTGCGGGTGCAGCTCGGCCCGCACGTCTACCGGGGCCTCGGCAGCACGACCGCCACCACCCTGACCCTGACCAACCTGGCCCCGGGCAGCGACTACCGCCTCGTCGTCAGCGCGTACGCCCCCAACGCCTACTCGAACCCCTCGGCGGTCACGCCGGTCCGCACCGCCTACGGGCGGGCGAAGGTCAGTTACCTCAACCTCGACTGGTCGCCGACGAACAACCAGATCCAGCACGCTCTCCAGGTCACCAACACCGGCACCGGGCCGCTCGACCTCGCCACCGTGCGGGTGCGCTACCACCTGGTGTTCGAGGGCGGCAACACCTCGCTCGTGCTGAACTGCGACTGGGCGGCGCTGGGCTGCGACCGGATCCGGCGCGACCTCGCGTACTTCCCGCCGCCGTTGCCGCCCGGCGGCCCGCCCACGCCGGCCCCGTCCCCCACCCCGACCCGGTACCCGTTGCCGGGCACGCCGATCCCCGGCTGGGTGGAGCTGACCTTCACCGACGGGATCCTCGCCCCCGGCGCGTCGTCCGGGCCGATCCAGCTCCGCCACCACCGGAACGGCTGGACCGACATCGACGAGCGCGACGACCTGAGCTGGCGCGCCGCGACCGGCCAGTGGACCGACAACAGCCGGATCACCCTCGACGTCGACGGCGTACGCGAGTTCGGCGACACGTACGCCTGACCCGTGGAGCCGGCCGGTGGACCCCCCGATCGGGGCGGCGCCACCGGCCGGCCCGGCCCGCTACGCCGTCGCGCAGATGGCGTACGCGGTATTGGTCCAGTTGCCGGCGAACGCGTCCTCCTCGTACGCGCCGGAGGTGGCGGAGGTCGGCGCGACGGCCGGGCCGCCGTTGGGGCGGAAGTCGTCGACGACGGCCTCCCCGGTGACGCCGTTGAGTTCGTAGCCGGCGCCGGTCAGCACCTTCCCGGCCGGGCAGGTCGCGACGACGCTGCGGAAGTCGGTGGAGTTGCTGACGCTCACCGCGGAGTTGCGCACCAGACCCGGGAGGGGGTTGGCGCAGATCGCGTACGCCGTCGCGGACCAGTTGCCGGCGAACGCCTCCGCCTCGTACGCGCCCACGAAGACCGACGTCGGCGCGGCGGCCGGGCCGCCGTTGGGGCGGAGGTCGTCGACCACGCCCTCGCCGGTGACGCCGTTCAACTCGTAGCCCGTCCCGGTGAGCACCTTCCCGGCCGGGCAGGTGGCGGTGACGCTGCGGAAGTCGTTCGAGTCGCTGGCGCTGGTCGCCGCGACCCGCACCAGTCCTGCGACGGGGTTGGCGCAGATCGCGTACGCGGTGACGGACCAGTTGCCCGCGAACGCCTCCGCCTCGTACGCCCCGACGGTGACGGCGGTCGGCGCGGCGGCCGGACCGCCGTTGGGGCGGAGGTCGTCGACCACCGCCTCGCCGGTCGCCCCGTTGACTTCGTAGCCCGTCCCGGTGAGCACCTTCCCGGCCGGGCAGGTGGCAGTGACGCTGCGGAAGTCGGTGGAGTTGCTGACACTCACCGCGGAGATCCGGACGAGGCCGGGAACGGCAGCCGACGCGGGGGCGGCCGGGACGACCACCACGGCCGCGACGGCGAACCCGAGGGCGACCCTGAGCGCGCCCTGGCCGGGCCGGCGGGGTGTTGCCTGAGCTGACATGTGGCTCTCCTGCCTGTCGCCCCGGCAGCGACAGCCCGCACACATCGAGGGTCGCGCCGAGGCGTTGCGATTGACACGCTCACGGTAGGTAGCCAAGCGACCAGGCATTATCTCCAAACTGACTACGTCAAGTAATCGACCGATCGTCAAAGCGGCCACCCCCCACCGATGCGGGAAGGGGTCCCGAAGGCGTGTGAAGACGGGCGACGACGGGTACCGGCGGCCGGCATGAGTGATCTTCCGCTGCACATCCTGACCGACGCAGGCTTCACGACCGACGAGGCGGACTCCATCGTCGAACACCTCAAGAACGGTGTCGACACCCACGACGGGAGGAGCGAGACCGACCGGATCGACGTCGAGTCGCTCCCGCCGGAGAAGAAGGAGGCAATCGATCAGTTCAACCTGGCCGTGGCCGCGGACTTCTAGGCATCCGGGGGTGCTGGGCTCGTCGCGGCCCCGCCCAGCGCACAGGCCGCGACGAGCCACCCGTGCCGGGACCGTCCCGCCGACGATCCCGGCACGCGGTGCTCACGGAGCTCGCCGAGCCCCGCTCGCCGCGCCGGCCGGGGTCAGTCGGCTCTCGCGGCCCGGTCGCGGGTGTCCAGGATCTCGACCAGGCCGGCCATGGCGGCCTGGAAGTCGACGCGGTCGCTCGGGTGGTAGCGCCGGAAGAACCAGCCGGGCACCCGCGCCTGCACCAGCCGGCTGTGGAAGATGAGGTCCTGGACCTGTCGGGCGAGGACCATCGACCCGTCGACCGTGGCGCCCTCGTCGCCGCGGGAGGCCGCCGCGACCACGTGTCGCTGCACGATGGCCAGTGCTCGGTCGCGCTCGGCGGCGACGTCCCGCTGCCCGCGATAGATCTCCAGGCCCAGGAGCAGCGCGCCCAGCGACGGGACGAACCACCGCGACAGCAGATCGGCGACCGTGAGCCCGGTCGCCACCCCGACCACGACGCCGGCGGCCGTCCACGTCACGACACCGGCCAGCACCGCGTACGCGTAGCGACGGCGCACCCGGGAGCCCCAGCCGAGGTTCTGCTGCTGGCAGGCCAGCACGTCGTACGGCGGGGGCAGGGACGGAATCTCGTAGTAGTCACGGAGATACCGCTCGTCGCCCGGGAAGGCCCGCTCCAGCCGGCTCACCTCCTCGGCGCCGAGCCGATCACCCACCGCCACGGTGTTCCACTCCAGGCCGAAGAGACGCACGTCGAACATCTCCTGGAGGACGGCCGCGCGCCGGACCTGCCCACGCGACCAGGAGGCGAGACCCACCGCGTTGACCAGCGCCCAGAGCGCGCCGACAGCGGTGACGGCGGCCGCCGACACGCCGGTCAGGGCCACCACCGCCCCAGCCACGCCGAGGGCTACGGAGAGCCCCATACGCAGGTTGTCCAGCCGCTGCGCCCTGGTGTGGCAGACCGACATCGCCCGGAGCAGGGCCATCATCTCGGGCCGAGTCTGGCGCTTGAGCAGGGAATCAGTGCACTCCGTCATCGCGGCCTCCCACTCGGGTGACCGATTCTATATTCGGATCGCTAGATGTCACCCACCGCACGGCAATCGCTACCGAAAGCGATCTTTCGGTTACCTTTGGGTAAGTACATGATGGAACGCAGACTGGTGCCCCGTTCGCCCGAAAGTTGAGGTAACTTGACCTCCGCGCTCACCAGCGCACCTTTCGGACGATCCACCCCGCTCGTCCAACCCCTTCTTTCACTCCTCGTGGAAGGTCCAACGACGGACATGGGCGACGGTCTCGACGACCTCGAAAACTACGCGCCGGATGCGACAGTCGCGGCGGCGCTGCGGGACTGGGCCGAGCTGCTGGGCGGCACGGTGCAGCGCCCCCGCCGGCCCCGACGCGCCCGCGGCTACACGCCGGCGCTGCTGTTCACGATCATCCTGAAGGTGCCCGGCGGCCCGGGGCGCCTGATCGGGCGGAAGCTGCTGGTCAAGGTGCTGCCGGCTGCGGGCGCCGCCCGTCGGGAGCCCGCGCGGCACGAGTTGGCGTTGCTGTCCTGCCCCACCTTCGCCGAGCGTCACCTCGTCCGCCAGCCCTATCGCCCGTATCCGCTGACCGACGGGCGCTACCTGATGTTCCAGGAGGTCGCCAACGGGGCGGACGACATGGTGACGCTGCACGACCTCGACGACGAGGAGAGCGTCTCCGTGATCCGCATCGTGCACGACCGGATGCTCAACGGCTGGAACAGCGGTGGGCGGCAGACCGCCGAGGCCACGGTCGCCGAGTACGTCCAGCGGGAACTCGCCGCCCTCGACGCGCTGGACGCCGTCCACGAAGCGACGCGCGACCTCGGCCTGCCCGGTGCCGAGGAGCCCTGGCTGGAGTGGGCCGGCGAGCAGATGCTGCCCAATCCGCTCCAGACGGTCGAGCCGGGTTCACCGTTCGACACCGAGGAGATCGACTACCTGTACGGCAACTCCCACGGCGACCTGCACGGCGGCAACGTCCTCGTGCCCCGCGACGCGGAGGGCCGCCTCACGCCCGACGACTTCCGCCTGGTGGACCTCAACACCTTCGACGACACCGCGCCGCTGACCCGGGACCTGGCCACCCTGATGCTGACCACGGTGCTGCGGCGCGTCGCGGACCTGCCACCCGACCAGGCGGAGGCCCTGACCCGCCACCTCATCTTCCCGACCACCCCCCAACGCCCGCGACGGCTGCCCCCGGTGCTCGCCGATCTGGTGGAGGCCGGTCGCCAGGTGGGCGACGCGTTCGCCCGCAGGGACGACTGGGTTCCCGAGTGGCGGGCCCAGTACCTGCTCTCGCTGCTCTGCCAGGCGCTGACCTGCTGCACCTACGACAACGTCCCGGCCGCCGCGCGACGATGGTGTTTCGTGCTGGCGGCGTGGGCGCTGGAGGCGTACCGGCGCGAGTTCCACCCGCCCATCGAGCCGCCGCCGGCCGGCACCACGTCGAGGTGGAGGGGCGGCCGGAACGAGCCGGCGACGATCGTGGCGCCCGACGCCGACCGGTACCGCCACGAGCCGCCCGGACGACGGCCGGGCCAGCCCACCGGCCGCGAGCAGGTGGTTGGCACCCGGGTGGACATGTCGTGGCAGCCGCCGCGCGCCGCGCCTTCCGTGGGGCCGCCGACCGCGGCCGGACCGGCCGCCTGGCACGGCGCCGGCTCCGCCCCGGCACCCCGGCTCGGCACCGAACCGACCCGCACGCTGTTCCCCGAGCGGGGAGGAAACCGGCCGGCGTTCCACCACCGGCCCGTCGGCGACAACGCCTCCGCCCCGCCCGCCCGGGCGGCGTCCGGCGGCTCCCGGCTGTTCCGCAGCCGGCCGGCACCGCGCCATCTCGTCGCGCCCCGCAGCCGGTTCGTGCCCCGATCCCGCCCCGCCCCTCGCGGCGAGAGCCTCCCGGCCGCCCCGACAGCGACGGCGGCCCGGGTAGGGACGGCGGACGGGGTGACGACAGCGGACCGGGCGGGGACGGCGAGCCGGGTGAGGGCAGCGGACCGGGTGGGGACGGCAGGGCGGGCGGTGGGAGCCGTCGTCCTGCTCGGGGCGCTGGTCGCGCTCGGCTGGCTGGCCGTACCGGCCATCACCACGCACTCCTCGTCGGTGCTCAGCCGCCGGGAGCCACCCGCCCCGCCCGCCGGGGAGAACCCGCCGGAGTCACCCGACGGCCAGGAGCACGGGTCCGCGCGGCAGCCGTTGGCCGACCTGGCGCAGTCGGTCGCCCGGCTGGTGCAGCCGCGCGACGAGGGGGCGTACGCCTTCGTCTGCCTGCGGGTCTGGTCCCCTGACAACCAGGGGTCCGGCACCACCGACCTGCGCAGCTACCGTGACGAGCGGTTGACGTGGAACTCCCGCCTGGCCGGCCGCCGGACCGTCACCGTGGTCACCGAGGGGCGACCGTCGCCGAGCAGCCCACCGCCCACCCCCTACGGCGAGGGCGACCTGACCGAGGTGCCGCCATGGCCGTCGACCGACCCGGCGGAGCTGCGCGACCAGCTCGCGCGGCAGATGGGTGCCCCCGAGCGGCGCGGTGCCGCCGGGACCCTCCAGGAGATCGCGAGGCTGAACCGCTACCACCCGCTCGGCCCGGCGGAACGGTCCGCGCTGCTGCACCAGCTGGCCGACACGCCGGGCATCGAGGAACGGGGCGCCTACCGGGACCGCGCCGACCGGCCGGGGCTGGCGTTCAGCGCCGACGACCGGGAGGGCCGCCGGGAGACCCTG
This sequence comes from Micromonospora sp. NPDC047074, assembly GCF_040643815.1. Taxonomy (NCBI): domain Bacteria; kingdom Bacillati; phylum Actinomycetota; class Actinomycetes; order Micromonosporales; family Micromonosporaceae; genus Micromonospora; species Micromonospora sp. NPDC047074. The sequence continues at coordinate 497,101 of NZ_JBEYVB010000002.1, read as the reverse complement.
CTGGTCGACCCGGGCAGCGGCGAGCTGCTCAGCCACGAGACGACCCGGGTGCAGGACAACTCCGTCCTGGGCCACCAGCTCTTCCTCAAGCGGGGTCGCACCGACACGCTCTCCGGCCCGAGCTGCGGCTGAGCGGCGGCGCACGGCCCGGTCAGCAGCGGCGCTCGACGTAGTTGGCCCAGTTCCGGTAGGGGCCCGCGTCGCTGCGGACCCGGCTCGCCGCGCCGACGTCGAACAGGCGGGTGCCGTAGTAGTAGAACGAGACGGAGCCGCTGCCGAGGTTGTAGTGGGCCGACTCGACGCGGTACTGCCACTGCCAGGTGAAGAGGCCCTGCCGGCCGCAGTCGGAGAGGCGACCCCGGGGATAGCCGTAGTTGGGCCACTCGTAGAAGCAGAACCAGCCCAGCGGGCAGTCCGCCACGCCGTACGTCCCCACCGGGGCGCGGAGGGTGACGACGAACGTGCCGCCGCCGTAGCTGATCTCGTTGTCGTTGATCGGCGTGCCGCCGGGGTGGGTGGACAGGTACCGCCGCAGTTCCTCGCGGGCGGCGGCCCTCTCGCGTACGGCGGCCCACGCCGAGGCCGGCGTCGTCACCACCAGCAGGACGCAGGCGAGCACCGCCGCGAGGGCGGCGCGGAGACGCAGTGCACTGACCATTCGACACCTCGCGATGGTGGGCGCGCAGGGGACGGGCGAGGGACCGCCGGTCAGGTGGCCGGCAGGCCCCAGGTCGGGCCGACAGCGGCGGGTGACGCCATGGTCAGGATAGGAAGCGTCAGACGGTGATTGCCATCAATGTCCCGACAGCGATTGCGCACCATGTTGACAACGGCTCATATGGCACGTCGCGAGCCTCGCACGCCGGCCAGCAGCGCGAGGATCGTCTGGTTCGCCTCCCAGCCGTCCGGAAACCTCACCGGCACGTCGAGATGCACGGTCTCCGTCGACGGGTGGGCGTCCAGCAGCTCACCGATCCCGGCCCGGGCCACCACGACGCAGGCGTGCCGGTGCCGCGACGTGAGCACGCAGAGCCGGCCCGACTCCAGGTGGAACGCGGTCGCGTCCCGCCGCCCCGAGAGCGGGTGCAGCACCACCGTGACGTCGTACTCCCGGCCCTGGAGCCGGTTGGCGGTGTCGACCGTGATGCCGGCCCCCTCGGGGCCCAGGTGCGCGCGGATGGCCGCGACCTGGTCGCGGTGGGCCGCCCCGACGGCGATCCGGTCGGCGGTGACCGGCGCGCCCTGCGGGGCGTGCTCGGAGACGGCGACCGCGCCCCGCCGCAGCACCCGCAGCGCCAGCGCCGCGCAGGCCGAGGCGGCCTCCCCGTCGGTACGCAGGGTGTGCCGGGCGGGCAGCTCGTGCAGCGCCCAGCCGGTGGACGCCGCCAGCTCCACCACCAGGTCCAGCGCGTCCCCCGGCCCCGGCTCGCGCAGGGACAGCGACCGGTCGGGGGCTGAGGTGCCGGCGCGGAACCCGGTGAACGGGTAGAACGCCGCCGCCACCACGGGGGCCGCCGAGGCGGGCAGCCGCCAGGACACCGGCAGCCGGTGCACGGGCAGCTCCGGGTTGTGCCGCAGGAGCACCGCCACCGCCGACTGCATCGGGTCCCAGGTCAGGCCCGTCCAGCGCCCGGTCTCCACCGTCGAGAACGGGTCGAGCTGGCCGGGGTCGCCGACGAACAGCGCCCGCTCGAACCTGCCGGCCACGCGCAGCAGGGCGTCCGAGCGCATCTGGTACGCCTCGTCGACGATCGCCCACGGCCAGGAGCCCTCGGCGACCGTGGCCCACTTGGCGGCCGTACCGATGATGACGGCCGGACCGCCGAGGTCGGCGACCTTGGCGGCGACCCGGACGCTCTCGTGGCCCTTCACCCGGTCGGACGGCCGGTAGTCGGCGGCGGAGAGCCGCCCGATACGCAGCTCCGGTGCCTTGCGCGCCAGCCGGTCGATGAGGTCGTCGACCTGCTCGTTGGTCTGCGCGACGATGATCAGCGGCTCCCCGGCGGCGGCCAGCTCGACGGCGGCGCGCACCACCAGGGTCGACTTGCCGGCCCCCGGCGGCGAGTCGACCACGACGCCACGGTGGTCGCCGGAGCGCAGGTCCGCCAGGACGGCCGCGATGACCCGCTCCGCCTCCACCGCCGGCGGCAGCTCCAGCCTCGTACGCACCGACCTCACCTCCCCCACCGGGTCACCGGGACCCTACGCCTGCCCCGCCGCCGACGGGTGGCGCCGTGCCCCGGTCAGCCCGCGCAGGAAGGCCAACCCCTCGACGGCGAGCGCGTCGGGGCCGGCGGCGAGGGGCCGCCACACGGACATCGGCACGGCCAGGGGCTCCGCGAGGAACGACTCGATGTTCACCTGACCGGCGTAGCCGATCTCCGCCAGGGCGTCGAACAGCGCCGGCCAGTCGAGATGGTCCCCGCCGGGCACGCCCCGGTCGCTGCCGCACACCTGCACGTGGGCGAGGTGGTCGCCGGCCAGCCGGATGGCGGCCGGCAGGTCGCGTTCCTCGATGTTCAGGTGGAAGGTGTCCAGCGCGAGGCCCAGGCCGGCGACCCCCGCCACCACGTCGAGCGCCTGTTCGACGGTGTTGAGCAGGCTCGTCTCGAACCGGTTGAGCGGTTCGAGGGCGATCGTCACGCCCTGCCCGGCGGCCTCGTCGGCGAGCGGCCGGAGCCGCTGGACGAGGCGCGCGGTGGCGGCCCGCCGGGCGTCCGCGTCGAGCAGCCACCGCCGGCCGGCCGGGGCGTAGAGCGGGCCCGCCACCACGGCGGCCCCCACCCGGCTCGCGGCCCGCACGCAGTGCCGCACGAAATCCTCCGTACGCCGCAGGACCTCCTCGTCGTCGGTGAGCAGGTCGTGCCCGGGCAGCAGGCCGGCGCAGACGGCGGGGGCCAACTCCAGCCCGGCGAGCAGGTCGGCGGCCCGCGCGGGATCCCAGTCTCCCGGCGCCTGGACGGTCAGCTCGACGGCGTCGAAGCCCCACGCCCTGATCCGGGGGGCCAGCCGGGCCAGCGCCTCGTCGGTCAGCGGTGCCGCCCAGGCCCACGTGTTGATGCCGATCCGCATCCGCGCCCTCTCGCCGTCGGGTCGATAGATCCGTCGACTGTAGAGGGCACCCGGTCGCGGCCGGGTGCCCGGGACCGGGCCTCCGGTGCGGCCCCACTGGACGCGCGACGCCGGGCAGTGCGGGATGAAACGGGCGGCCCTGCGATGGTTCCGCCGTCGACCCTGTCGAGTGCCGCCGGCAGGGCGGGGAGAAGGGCCGGCCAGGATGCCGGAACTGGCACCTGAGCTGCGCGAACGGACACTAGCGTGAGCATGAGGAGAGGCGGGGCGCCTCGTCCGGCAACCGACCATGTGATCATGGAGGGTGCCCATGCGCGGGCCGACGCGCGGGCCGGTCTGGCTGGCCCGACTGTGGCTGCGCCAGCGCCGGCGCCGGTGGCGCACCCGGCGGGAACGCCGGGCCGAGCGGGACCGCCGCAGGCGTACGGACGAACGGGCCAGCCGCCGGGTGGGCTGGCGGCACCGCCGCGGGGTGCGGTGGACGATCCTCGCCACCGCCTGGGTGTTCCTCGGCTGGACCGCCCTCTCCCTGGTCCTGATGATCGTCGACACCGAGCCCCGTTTCCTCCCGGTGGCGAAGTGGTGCGCGGGGGGCCAGCCGCGGGCCTACTACTGCGGGCAGGTGGAGGGCTTCGTCAAGCCCCTGATGGTCGCCGCGCTGGGGCTCGCGTTCTTCTTCGTCTGGCGGTACATCCCGGTCCGCCGCTGGTACCGGCGCAACGTGCAGCGCAACAGCCGGATGGTGCTGCCCACCGCCGAGCGGGGCCTCGACCCGGCCCACATCGTCGGCCGCGACGAGCTGTGCGAACTGATCGTCCAGCGGCTCCGCGACCGGGCGAGCCGTCGCCCGCTGCTGCTGGTGGGCGGCATCGGCACCGGCAAGACGGCCACCCTGGCACGACTCGCGGAGATGCTGATGGCCGCCAACGTCGCGACGGTCGGGATCGACCTGCGGACGGTCACCGACCCGGAGAAGCTGGACTTCCACCAGCTCGCCCTCGAACAGTTCGAACGCACCATCGACAGCCGGCTGCGCTCCGCCGGCGAGGCCGACCGGATCTGGCGGCGGCTCTGGCTGGAGAACCGCATCGTGGTGCTCGCCGACGGCCTGGAGGAGGCCCTCGCCGACGCCGCCCAACCCGCCGACCGGGACAGCGTGCTGCGGGAGGCCATCCGGGGTGCGGTCCGCGTGGGCCTCCCCCTGGTGGTCGCGTCGCGGCCCGACGATCCGCTGCGCGGGCTGGACGCGCTGCTGCTGCAACTGGACCCGCTCGGCCAGGGCGCCGCGCTGGAGTACGTGCGGGCCCGCAGCCGCCGCCCGGACGCGGGGCAGCGGTGGGACCGCGTCACCGAGCTGGTCAAGGCCGCCGACGTCGCCGACTCACCGTTCTACCTGCGGATCATCGGGCAGCTCCACGAGGTCGACCGGCTCGACCGCGTCGCGCCGGTCGGCCCGGGCCGGGCCGCCCTGCGGTGGTGCCTGCTGGAGCAGTGGTGCGACGCCACCGTGGCCGGCGACCTGTACGAGGACTACGGCATGCCGCAGGTCGAACGGTCCGACGCGATCGAGGTGCTCTCCGCCCTCGCCTGCCTGGGGCTGCGCAACAACCGGCTGTCGGTGCGGACGACGGAACTCACCGGCGACGACGCGACCGACGCCGGCCGGCGGTGGATCCTCACCGAGCTGCGGGCCCGGCTGCGCAAGCTCGACGCCGACAACCCGCAGGACGTGGGGCTCGCCGAGACCACCGGAGACGCGCTGAACATCGTGGTGAAGCGACAGGACGGGGTGCGTTTCCAGCACGGGGTGATCCAGGCGTACCTCGGCGCCCGGTTCCTCACCGCCGCGATGCGCCACGACGACTTCCTCGACCACGCCTTCACCCGGGTCGACGGCCCGGGGCGGGAACTGCTGTCCGCCCTGACGCTGTACGCCTGTAGCGGAGGCGCGTTCGAACAGCTCGACGGGCGACGGACCGCCCGGCACCGCGCCCTGCCCCGGCTCGGCGACGCCGTCCGGCACCGGGTGGGACTCTCGGCGGCGGACCGGGACGCGAAGGCCACCCGGAACCGGTCGGTCGCCCTCGTCCAGCGGCTCTGCGACGAGGCGACCGGCACCCGGAACCGCACCCGGGCGCTGGAGATGTTCGCGGCCGCGCTGGAGATGGACGCCGCCACCGGGCACCCCTCGCACCGGCGACTGGCCGACGCCATCCGTCGCGCCTGGTGCCGCTACCAGGCCGACGGGTCCGTCACCGACCGCCCCCTCGAAGACGCCAAGATCGCCCTCGTGCATCGGTACGGCGACGCCGCCCGGCAGCTCGTGGCCCGGCCGCCCGCGCCCACCGGGCTCCGGCCGCGGCACCCCACGCCGCAGTACGACCAGCTCTTCTCGATGATGGCCGACGAGGCGTCGTACCTCCCCCGGCTGGCCGCGGCCCGCGAGATCGCCGCCGGCGGTGACGCGGCCGTCCGCGCGCTCAGCGACCTGCTCGACGAGCCGCCGCAGGCGGTCGACACCCCGGGCCGGCAGCGCCTGGAGGAACTGCGGACATGGATCGCGCCGTCGCTGTTCCTCTACACCGACGGCGGGCACGCGCCGGGCGAGGCGAACCAGCAGCACCGGGCCCACCAGAACCTGCAACGCTGGGTGCACCGCCTGGCCACCGACGCCACCGACGGGGCCCGCGTCTACGAGCTGACCCTCGCCCAGGGTTTCCGGCTGGCGGCGAACTGCCGGGTCTACCCCGCGCACCGCAGCCTGCTGATCGAGGAGGCGGAGAAGGCGCTGCGGCACTCCCGGTTCTGGTACTCCCACCTGGCGCTCATCCAGGCGCTCACCATGCTCGCCCTGCCCCGCGACCCCGGTGAGACGCTGCGTGAACGGGGCCACGGATCCGACCCACGCGGGCTGGTCGGCTTCTGGACCTCGATCGCCGGCAGCGGGGACCGCGCCCCGCACCGCCACAGCGGCACCGACCACCCGCTCGTCCGCAAGGTCGCCGACCTGTGCGTGGAGGCGCTCGTCGACCGCCACCCCGAGCGACACTGCTGGGTCGACGAACGGGAGATCGTCGGGCGGGTCGGCACGGTCAGCCCACAGCCCGGCATCCGCCGGCTCCAGGACTCCTGGCTGCCGCCCGCGCACGGCTGGGCCGTCCTGGAACCGCGCGCCCAACGGCTCCTGGCCGACGTGATGCTGCTGCTCAACCTCGCCGACCGGGGCCAGGACAGCACCGAACGGGCGCGCCGGCTCACCCGGGCCAGCCGACCCGAGCTGCCCCCGTGCCTCACCATCGACCGCACCGCCATGCGGGTCACCCTGAGCCGCCGCCAGGCCCACGACGTACAGCCCGGCTCCACCTGCGTCGACGACTGCCCCTTCCGGCTCTGCCCGCTGCCGCCGAAGGGCGACGAGCTGCCGTACCAGATGGACGAGGTCTTCTGCGCCCACCAGATCGACCTCGTCGGGCACTGGTTCCGCCCGGCCGGACGGGCGGACTGGCAGGCCGTCGACCGCCGGGAGCTGCGGACGTTCTGGCGCGAGATGTCCGAACGGATGGCCCCCGCCTGGCGCAAGTGAGCGGGCCCCGCCGAGGAGCGGGCAGGACTAGTCACCGTCGACCCGGGTACCCGCGGGCCGGATGTCGGAGGTGGTGCCGGGATGGCGAAGTTCCTGCTCACCTCGACCTACACGGTCGAGGGGATCAACGGGCTGATGAAGGACGGCGGGACGAAACGCACCGAGGTGATCCGGGCGTTAATCGAGAACTCCGGTGGCCGGCTGGAGGCGCTGTACTTCGGCTTCGGCCAGTACGACACCTACCTTGTCTGCGACCTCCCGGACCACCGGACCGCCGCCGCGCTGGCCGTCACGATCCGGGCGGCCCGCGGCGTGGACACCCGGGTCAGTCCCCTGCTGACCCCCGAGGAGGTGGACGAGGCACTCCGGATGCACATCGCGTACCAACCGCCGGGAGCCTGATCCGCCACCGGGGTCGACGCGAATCCGTCAGGAAACCACCGGGCCTCCGGCGATCGCGTCGCGGCAGAGCAGGCAGCCGGGCTCGGGGCAGCGGGTGATGCCCTGGCGGGCGGCGATGGCGGCGCTCGCGACGGCGAGAACCTGCCGGGCCGGGTAGGCGCGCCAGTGCGAGGCGCCCACGACGGTGCTCCGGGCGAGCGGGGCGAGGAGTGGTTCGAGCCGCGGGAACCCTCCGGAACAGGAGCCGACCTCGACCATGCGGATCTCGCCGTCCTCGTCGCGCGCCCACCTGCGGAACAGGCGACGGCCGGACCGTTGCTCCGCCAGGTGCAGTGCCGTCATGCGGTTCAGGCCCACGCCGACGAGCAGGATCCGGCCGTCGTGGTCGGTCAACTCGCGGATCGGCCCGTACACGTCGTCGGGGCTCTGGGCGTCGATCAGGTCGGCGGCCCGCGGGCCGACGGCGGCGAAGGAGTTGAGCGGATGCCTGCCGCGTACGGCGCCGGCGCGCCCGACGAGCGCCGCGGCGAGCACGCCCAGTCGGGGGTTGATCAGCCCGCAGTCGACGCGGTAGGGCACTCCCTCCTGGCAGGTGCTCCCTGCGGGCGGGGCGGCGTAGTCGAGGCCGTTGCGTGCCGGTCGCAGGTCGGGAGGCGCGGGCAGCCCGAACTGTGGCTCCGTGAAGGCGGGTGCCAGCACCGTGCAGCCGCGCTTGAGCAGCGCGTCGAGCAGCGCGTCGGCGCCACCGTCGACCGCCGTGCCGAAGGACCGCAGTGACGCGTGCAGCATGACGGGGCGCTCAGCGAGGTGCAGGGCGTCGACGGCGGCGATGAGGTTCTCGACGAGGATCATGTGGACCTCCACGTGGTCAGGCGGGATGGACGGCGTCGACGATCCGGCCCCGCTGGAGTTCGCGCAGCGCCCACCGGGTCGTGTCGGTGTCGGGGTGGTCGTCGCCCAGGGTGCGGCGGCGGCGTTCCAGCACCCGCCGGTAGATGGCCTCCGCCTCGGCGCGACGGCCCTGGCGCGCGATCGTCCAGGCGAGTTCGTGCAGGGTGAGCAGCACGTGGGGATGATCGGTCTCCAGCACGGAACGCAGGTCGAGGAGTGCGCGGTAGAGTCCCTCGGCCTCCGCCCACCTGCCTTGCCTGGCGGTGATCCAGGCGATGGCGTGCTGGGTCTGGAGGGTCTGGGGAGCCAGATCGGAAAGGACCCGCCGCCGGTCCCGCAGCACGTCCTCGAAAGCCCGGCGCGCCTCCTCGGTACGGCCCTGCCGGGCCATCGCGTAGGCCAACTCGTGACGCGTTGTCAGGGTCTCCCGCACATCCGGTGCCGCAAGGACCAGGCGATCACGAAGGGTGTCCCGGTAGCGCTGCTCGGCCTCGGCCCACCTGCCGAGACGACTGGCGATCCACGCCAGCTCGTGGCGACTGTCGAGGGTGTCCGGGTCGGAATCACCGAGCACCCGGCGCCGGACGCCGAGAACGTCCAGGTAGATGGCCTCCGCCCGGGCCAGGTCCCCCGCGTCGGCGACCGCCCAGGCGAGATAGTGCCGGACGCGCAGCACCGCACGGTGCTCCTCGCCCAGTGCCGCGCAACGCGCCAGGGCGATCTGGCCCAACGTGCCGGCCGCCCTGCCCGCGCCGCTGTGGATGAGGGCTCTGGTCACCTCCGCGGTGGCCTCCACGAGAAGGGCAAGATGTTCGTGCCCCACCCGATGGGCGGCGGTGTCGAGCAGGGCCAGCAGGTGCTGGCCGAGCAGCCGGTACTGCGGCCAGTGTTCCGGCTGGCCGAAGCTGAGCTCCCGCAGCGCGCCCACCAGGTGCCCGATCGCGGACTGCCAGACCTCCGGTCCTTCGAGGTGAGCACGGCTGGCGTCGGTCACCGCGGGATGAAGCGTGATCGACGCGGGACTCTCCTGGATGAGGCCCACACCGCTCAGCCCGTCCAGCGCCTCCTGCAAGCCGGTCGTGGGCAGGATGCGGGTCGGGATCGAGTCGGGCGCATAGCAGCTGGCCAGCCGCATCAGCTCCCGGGCCTGGGGAACGCCGTGCCGGGCCAGCCCGTCCAGGGAGAGCTCGGCGGCACGGTCCACCATCGTTCCCTCCAGGCCGCCGAGGGCCCGGTCGTACTCCGTGAAGGTGGGCCACTGCGCGACCCCGGAGCGCAGGTACCTGCCGGCCAGTTGGAGGGCGAGCGGAAGGCCGCCGAGCCTTCGCGCCAGGGCCCGTGCCCCGGTCTCGTCACCCGCCTGCGGCGCGAGATCGCGGAGGACCTGGGCCGCGTCGGCCACGCCCAGATGGCCGACGCCGATGGTTCGCGCCCCGGTCCACATCCGGTCGTCGGTCTCCCGGCTGGTCACCACGACCAGGCCGTGCCTCGACGCGCGCGCCCAGCCCGCGCCGTCCTGCACGCCCGCCGGCGCGCCTGGTGCCGCGAGGGTCCAGGGATCGTCGGCGTTGTCGATGACGAGCAGCCACCCCAGCGGCGAGCGGTCCAGCAGGCGCCAGAGCCGGTCCGGGCCGTCAGCCGCCCCCTTGGTGACCGATTCCACGTCGGTGAGTGACCCGCCGAGATCCCGTACCACTCGGGCGACACCCATGGAGAAACCGGCCAGGTCGGCGGCGGAGATCCACCAGACCTGCCGCCCCCAGCCCCGCATCAGCTCAGCCAGGGCGGCGACCAGCGCGGACTTCCCCGCACCGGCCTGCCCGACGAGCACGGCAGGGCCGTGCTCAGGCCGCTCCGCCAGTGCCAGCAGTTCCGCCAGGAGGTCCTGGCGCCCTCGAAGCTCGGTCGGCGACCGGTGCGCCACCGCAGGGGCGAGGTCCTGTTCCGTCTCCTCGACGACGTCGACCTCCCGGTCGATCCACGCCGCCAGGTCGGCCAGCCCGCGCTCGAAGTCGAAGGACGGGACCGCACCGGCCCCGGCGGCGCGGGCACGCCGGTAGACCTCGGCGAAGGTGAGCGGAGCCCGCTCCTCGTCGTTGCTCATGAAGCTGACTCCTGTTCTTCCTCGTCGTCGATGAACGGCACCAGATGGCCGATGCTGGCCCGCAACTGTCTGCGTGCCTCCAGCAGATGGCCGCGGACCGTGCTCGGCGCCAGCCCGAGATGCCCGGCGACGCGGTTGGGGGCCCACGACTCGCCCCAGAACAGGGCGACGACGCTCCGCCGTACCGGTGGCATCTGTTCGATCACCCGCCAGCAGTTGGCCAGGGCGATCGCGAACTCCGCGCGCTCGCTCGTGTCGTCGGAGCGCGGGTGCGGATGGGAGACGTCAGCGAACAGGTCGACCACGTGTTGTCTTCTCCAGAGGTCGATCGCCTTGTTCTTCAGCACCCGGCGCAGCCACCTCCGCCGCTCGTCCGGGCCGTACCGGCCGACCTTCCGCCAGGCACGGATCGCCTCGTGAAAGGTCGTCTGGACCAGGTCCCACCGTTCGGATTCCCGACCGGCTGAGTGCGAACAGGCATACCTGTACAGGTCCCCGGCTTCCTGCCGGTAGAAGTGCTCGATCTGGTCGAGCTGCGCCTTGGTGAGCTTCGGCCGTGACTCCGCGGAACCCACATCATGTCCTTGGCTGCTGGCTGCGCTGGTCCGAGTCGACACCCCACACCATCCGGACAGTCCCAGGGGCCTCCCAGTGGACCGTGACCAGCCCGGCGGGGACCGCTCGGACAAGGGCGGTCAGTGCACGTCGCGCCTGCCACTCGGCGAGCAGGCCCAGCGCGGTACGGACGGCCAGCAGGCTCACCAACAGCACGGCCCACTGCCAGGTCAGGGTGCTCGCACTCAGAGCGGCCAGCACCGTCAACGTGTCGTGCCATGGGGAAGGAGTAGGTAACACGCTCTACTGTCGGGCGACCCTCTCCCGGCGTTTGGTCGCCACGTCACATCGTGCGTGAACGGATGACGGCGGGGCGGGCACGACCCGTTCAGTCATGCCCGCCCCGCCGTCTTCGTCGATCCCGTTCGTCTCCGGTGCGCCGGCTGTCACCGGGCCCGGAACCGCGCGATCGTCAGCCGACGCGCTGGCGGGGGCGGGTCAGGGCGAAGCCGACCACACCAGCGACGGCGGCCAGGATGCCGCCCCCGATGGTCCAGTACCAGCGGGACGACAGGCTCGGCCACCGGACCCAGTCGAACCAGCCGTCCTCCTCGTCACCGGCCGCCGCCGGGTCCGGAGTGCTGGCGGTCGGGTCGCCGGCGAGCACCTTGCCCGGGTTCACCGCCGGGACCAGGGGCTCCTTCAGGTTGCCGCCCTCCGGCTCGGTGTCGCCGTCGGACTCCACCCCGACCAGCAGGCTCACCTCGATCGGCAGGCCCAGCTCCTGCTCCGGCAGCTCGATGCCGGACAGCCGGACGTAGTACGTGCCGGGCAGCGGATCACCCGACCACGGCTCGGCCCATGAGCGCACCTGGCGCAGCTCGCAGTCGAGTTCGACGGTGGCGGCACTCTTCGACGCCACCGGAGTCTGCGCCCCGGCGACACAGGCCTGCCGGCGGCGCAGCCCGTCGAAGACCTCGACCGTCCAGGTGGAGTCGCCCTTCCGGCTCGCCGCGGCGGGCAGCGACACGGTGGCCGCCACATGATGGGTGTCTCCGGCGGCGGCCGTGAACGACCAGTACAGGTAGTCGCCCACCGAGGCACCGACGCGTACGGGTTGGCCGGGGCTGATCCCGGCGGCGGTGAGGAACGAGGTGCCGGCCTTGTTGACGGTGGCGGCCCCCGGCGACGGGGTGGGTGTCTCCGCGCTGGCGGCGGCCGGCAGCGCGACGGCAAAACCGGCGGCGGCGAGCAGCACCGCCGCCCGGCGGGCCGAGATCGGGGCCTTCGGCATCGTCATCGGGTCCTCCAGACCGCTACCCACCAACGGGTCAGCCAACCGACGATCAACCCACTGAGCAGACCCGCGAGGATCAGTACGCCCAACAACACCCAGCCCCGGCCGAGACCCGGGCTGTTCGGGGCGGGCGACGCGTCGACCAGGTCGATGGTCAGTTCGAGCGGCATGCCCGGAGCCTGGCCGGCGCCCGCCTTCGCGGAGAAGGAGTTGCTGACCACCAGGCAGACGACGGCGGGCTCGGGAGCCTTCTCGGTCGAGTCGGTGAAGAGGCCGCCCTTGTCGTCGTCCTCCACCTCGTCCTCGTCGTCCTCCGCCGCCGACCAGCGCAGGCCGGTCGACAGCACGTCCGTACGGCCGCTGCCGGCGTCGTTGCCCCGGACCAGTTCCCGGCCGTCGGTGGCGGTGGCCCGCAGCAGTACGCCGTAGTCCCGGTTCAACGGCCGGTCCAGGCCGATGCTCACCGAGGCCCGCAGTTCCTGCCCCGGCTGGACCGGGATCCGGTACCACCGGTGCTCCTCGAAGCGCTCCCGGTCGGTGTAGACACCGGGGGTGAGCACGGGCGCCTTGGCGCAGACGTCGGTGCCGGCCACCTTCGCCGGCGTCTTGGTGTGGGTGTCCTTGGCCCGTTCCACGATCTGTTTGATCCGCCGGGTCAGGTCTTCCTTGCTCTGCGCCGAGGTGTAGGTCCCGCCGGTCGCCGAGGCGATGCAGACGAGCTGCTTGCGTACCTTCTCGTCGGGGATGAGGCCGAGCGTGTCGACCACCAGGTGGGTGCCCTGGGCGGCAAGCTCCCGGGCCACCTCGCAGGGGTCCGGCGGCGCGCAGGTGTCCTCGCCGTCGGTGATGAGCACGATGCGCCGGGTGGTCTCGCCTGTGCCGAGGTCCTTGGCCGCCTCGCGCAGGGCCAACCCGACCGGGGTGAAGCCGGTCGGGCGCAGGGTGGCGATGGCGTTCTTGGCCTTCACCCGGTCGACCGGGCCCACCGGCACGAGCTGCTGGGTGTCCTGGCAGCCGAGCTTCTTGTCGTCGCCGCCGTAGGTGGCGCCGAGGACGCGGATGCCGAGATCCGTCGTCTCGGGCAGCGCGTCCACGACGTCGTTGAACGCCTCCTGGGCGACCGCGATGCGGGAACGCCCGCCGACGTCCTTGGCGCGCATCGAACCACTCACGTCGAGCACCAGCTCCACTTTGGGCGGTTCGACGGGTTCGGTCTCGTGCTCGTCGGCGTGAGCGGGAGGCACGCCCAGTGTCGTGAGAGCGGCCGACAGTCCTAACAGGACTATCGGGATCCGTCGTTTGATCATCACGGCGGAGATCCTAGTGATCGTCGCACTCGCGACTTAACGGGCGGCGGCCCGTCCCTCCACTCAGGAGTCTCGTGCCTGCGAGCGCTCGTTGCTCACGGCACCAACTCCGCCGGCAGGTGGATGCGCTCGGCGGGCACCCCGACGGCGAGTAGCCGCGGCCGCGCCCCGGCGAGCATCGGCGGCGGCCCGCAGACGTACACGTCATGATCGGGGCGGTGGTGGCCGAGGGCGACGGTGAGGGCGTCGCCCTGCTCGGCGGGCTTCGCGCCCTGGTCATGGCTGAAGGCGGGCACGACGGTCAGCCAGTCGTGGGCGCTCTGGAGTCGGTCCAGGGTGACCGCGTCGTGCAAATCGGCGAAGTGGCGCGCGCCGACGACCAGGGTCACCCGCCGGCCGTCGGGCGCGGCGGCGACCTGCTCGACCAGGGCGCGCAGCGGCGCCAGCCCGGTGCCCCCGGCGACGAGCAGCAGGTCCCGCCGCGCGGACGGGTCCAGGCACAGGCCCACGTCGCGCGGCGGGCCGAGCCAGAGCGGCTCGCCGGGGCGTACGTCGTGGACGAGGCTGTGGGCGACGCGGCCGGCGGCGACGGCGCGGACGTGCAGCTCGACGGTGCCGTCGGAGCGCGGGGCGTTGGCCGGGGAGAGCCAGCGCCAGCGGCCGGGCCGGCGCGGCGTGCAGACCGGGACCGCCTGGCCGGGCTGGTACGGCAGTCGCCGCACCGGTCGTACGGTCAGGATCGCGATGGTGTCGCACGGCCGGTCGTGGCCGATCACCTCGGCCGGCAACCACGCCGGGCCGTCACCGGCGCGGGCGGCGGCGTGGCGCACGGCCTCGGCGGCGCGGCGGGCGGCGCGCTCCCAGGCGTCAGTGTGCCGTGGCGTCCATACCGGTCGGGCGTGCCGGGCGACGGCGGCGAGCAGCGCGTCGCCGATCGTGGCGGCGTGCGGCAGCAGGCCGTGCCGGTGGTACGCGCGGCCGAGCACCGCCAGCAGCGCCGCCCGCCCGGCCGGATCGTCGCCGCCGACCGTGAGGCGGCCAAGCCCGGCGAAGAGCAGCGGCGCGACCCGTTCGGGCAGCAGCCCGGGGCGACGGTCCTCCAGCGTGCACCAGAAGTCGTCGGCTCCCCGCTCGACAGCCTTGTCGGCAACCGCCTCCCAGGCAGCAACGGTGCTCACGCCCAACTCCTCCCGGGGATGTAAGGAAGGTGCCCTTGTTAACGGATTCGGTAGAGGAAGGGCCCCTTGCTAACAGGTGGAGTGGCGCCGGGGCGGGCGGGAGCGGAGCTGCGTCGTTCGGGGATCGACGCAGTTCCGGAGCCAGCACCCGCCCCGGGCCATGGGTCGACCTTCGGCTCCGGACGAGGCTCCTGCTATGCCGCGATGATGTGACAGCCATACACGCTGTGCATTCGGATGGTCACTCACGACCCGGCGGCGGCGCCAGGCGCGAGGGCGGCGCCGGAGTCGCTTCACGTGCTGGCCCCTCACCGAGCGACTTCGATGGATAGGCTCGACGAGGCGAGATCGATGCGGCCACAAGGAGAATCCCCTTGAACAGACATGTGCGATGGATGCTCAGCGCCCTCGCCGTTCCACTCGTCTTGCTGACGGGATACGGCATCGCTCGGGTGGGCGACGCGCCAACGCCGCAGGCAGCCGCCCCGGTGGGCAGCGTGACCGAGTATCCGTCGATGACCGCGCTACGCAAGGTCGAACAGGCGGGCGTCGCCTACGAGCTCAGCTGGAAGATCACCAGCTCCCCGCTGATCGTCGTCGCCCCGCACGGCGGCGCGATCGAATCACGCACCAGCGAGATCGCGAGCGCGATCGCGGGGACCAATCACACCCAGTGCCAGTTCAAGGGCATGCTGCCGGCTGGCCAGAACTTCCCGCGACTACACGTTACGAGTGAGAACTGGGACGTCGAGGAGTGCCTGATCCTGATTGCCCAGCGGACCCACGCACTGTCGGTGCATGGCACATCCAAAGCGGGCAAGGTCGTCTACATCGGCGGGCGGGACACCGCCACCGGCGCGGAGCTGGCGACAGCCCTGAGCGCCGCCGGCTTCAGCGTCGTCCAGCCCGCGCCCGCGGACATCGCCGGCACGTCGACCGCGAACTTCGTCAACAAGGACGCCGACGGTGCCGGCGTTCAGCTTGAGCTGACGTACGACCTGCGGATGGAGCTGTTCCCGACAAAGGACGGGCCGCCCTCGACGATTGGGCAGGCGTTCGTCGCAGCCGTGCAGGGCGTGTACGCCTGACAGAAGACGGGCGGTGCCGCGCCTGCCTGTCAGGCCACCGGCGCTGTCGAGCTGCCCCGTCCATGAGGGCAGGATCGGTGGGCGGCCCAGCGGCGGGCGGCGTCAACGAGCGGACCGTGGTGGGACGCCGGAGCGGCGCGCTGCTTGCGCTGCCAGAGCACGACCAGGGCCTCGGCGAAGGCGGTCACCGCCGGCTCGGGCGCCTCGGCGAAGGCGGGCACCTGCCGGCCCCGCTCCTCGGCGGAAGCCGGATCATGGCCGGCACGGATCAGGCGGTGCAGCAGGAGAGCGGTGTCGATCCATGCGGCGCCACGGGCGGGACCGGACCAGTCGACGAGCCGGACGGACGGGCTCTCCCCCGCAGCCGATCGGGTCTCGATCAGGAAGTTCCGGGGTGTCATGTCGGTGTGCAGGAGGGTGTCGCCGTCGACCCGTTCGGGGGCGATGAGCGTGCGCCACCGGTCGGCGATGGACGGCACGGCGACGGGCGGACATGGCGTGAGCTGTCGCGCCAGGTCGCCGAGAAGGGCCGCCAGCGGAGTCAGGTCGGGTGAGCCCGGGGACAGGTCGGGATGGCGGCCGGCGGCGTGTTCGAAGCCCAGGAGCAGCCAGCCGTCGCGCTCGACGGCCCAGAGCAGCCGGGGCGCCAGCAGGGGCAGCGACGCGTTGACCCGGGCCTCGTTGCGGTACAGCCACCCGAACCGGCCGTCGACCTGCCCACCCTTGCAGAACACGGGGCCGGCGGCGGTGTCGAGGGTGACGGCGATGTCGCTGGCGGCGCCGGTCGGGATCGGGCTGGCCGTACGGATCGGACCCGTGCGCCGCTCGACGTCACGCCGTACCCCGTCGGGAAGCTCATCCCAGTGGTGGCGTGGCATGCGGTGGGCCTTCCGGCGGCGCGGTCCCGGGCAGTCTATGCCCGGGACCGCTGGTCAACCGGCCTACTCCTTGGGGCTGTCGTGGCAGCCGGCGTGGCACTGGTTGCACTTCGAGTTGCAGTCGGCCGCCCGAACCGCCCAGAGCGGCGCGTCGAGCACGAAGCCGGCGGCGGTGATCGCGGCGACCGCCCGGGAGATCGGGGTGCCGACCGGCTCCGGGACCGACGGGCGGTTCTCGTCGGGCACGGGCTCGGGCTGATGGTGAATGAATCGGCCGGCGACACGGTCGCAGAACTCGGCGTAGTCGTGGGTGTGCAGGATGAACGTGTGCCAGCCGATGTCCACCAGATCGGTCGGCCCGATGGGCTCGGCGCTGACGGCGCACGCGCCGAGGAAGGCCAGCGCCTGGTCCAGGATCCTGGCGGGCAGGTCTGGGGTCAGGTCGGGGTGGTCGTGGGCGATGCGGGTGGTCAGCCGGTCGAACAGCTCATCCGGTACGAGGGTTCGGCCTGCGCGGGTCTTGTCGCCGATGAGCAGCATGGCGCTCCTTCCGTAGAGCGGGTCTGCGCTCAGACCGTGTTCCGACTGCTCGGCGGCGGATGACGACGTGAGGATCATCGATATGCGCGCTGCGTATACCGAGCCTGCACGGAGTGGCTTGAATGGATAGGCTCGACGAGGCGAGATGGACGGAGCCACCTGCGCATGGCGAGGTTGCCGGTGACACACGCGAACTGCCCCCGGTGCGGCGGACGACTGGCCCGCGACAACGACAGCGGGCGCTGCGCGCCGTGCCAGGCCGCCGAGCGCGACAGGCTGAGCGCGCCGCCGGTGGTGCCGGCGAGCTTCTGGGAGCACAGGCCGGTGCGGCGGGCACTGGCGGAGCGGCATCTCGGGCGGGTCATCCGGGCGTACCGGTGCCACCCGTACCACGGACGGGCCGCGCTGCCGCAGACCGTGGTGGCGGGGTGGCTGGGGATCACCCAGGCGCAGTTGAGCCGAGTGGAGACCGGGCCACCGATCATGCACATGGACCGACTCACCCATTGGGCAAAGGTGCTTCGTATCCCCCTGGCACATCTGTGGTTTGCGTTGCCGGGCCAGACCCACCGCGCAGGTAACAACGCGGTACATGTCACTCCTCTGCCTAACCAGCAGTCCTCGGGACCGGACGAGGGGCGGCGGGCACTGCTGGCCGGCATCGCCGCCGTCGCCGCAGGCGCGGGACTCGTCGGCGGCGCTGGTCTCGTCCAGCCCCGGCGAATCGGCGCGGCGGATGTCGCTCGACTGAACGCAGTGCTGGAGCTCTACCGCTCGGTGGACTATGAATGCGGCGGCGGACTGCTGCACCAGGAGGTGGCTCGGTTCGCCGAGTCGGTGTACCGAATGCTCGACTGGTCGCATCCGGCTGGGTTGACGCCCAGGCTTGTCGCTGCGGTGGCTGCAGCACGACAACTGGCCGGTTGGACGGCGCTCGACGCGGGTCGACACCATGACGCGCAGCGGCACTTCGTCGCAGGCGAACGAGCTGCCCTCACCGCTGGGGACGTCCTGCTAGCCGCGATGATCCGGTATTCGCAGGCCAAACAGCTTCAACACCTCCGACACAACCGGGACGCACTCGCAACGCTGCAACTCGCTCACACTCAGCTCGGGGCACACGCCACCCCGGCGATCAAGGCCCTGCTCTGGGGCGCGGAAGCCGCCTCCGTCGCGGCACTCGGCGACCACCGGACCGCCGTGACCACCCTCGGCAAGGCGAGCGATCAGTTCGAACGCATCAGCAGCGAGCGCGAGCCGGGCTGGTTGGGCTTCTACGATCGTGGCGAGTTGTTCGCCCAGTACGGCCGTGTCTACCGGGACAAGGCTCGGCAGGACAGCAGACACGCACCCGAGGCGGTGCGTTGGGTCGAGAGTGCTATTGCCACCTTCGGCCCCGCGAACGTACGGAGCACGGTACTGAACGAGGTCGGGCTGTGCAGCGCGTTGTTCCTCGCGGACGAGCCCGAGCAGGCGCTCGTCGTGGGTGCCCGCGTGATGGAGCAAGTCCGAACAATGAGTTCTACGCGAGTCATCGATAGAGTCGTGAACCTGCGCCGCGACTTGGGGCGGCACCGAAGGCTGCCACAGGTCGCCGAGTTCGAGCGTCACCTCACCCCTCATGCTCTGGCAGCGAAGTGAGCGGGCGGTTCTCCGAACAGGCGATGAGGACGGCGATGCGTCAGACCGCCACCGGCCTGGGCGTGCCATCGGATGACGCCCAACTGCTACAACTGACCAATAACGCGGTCTTCGCTCTGCCCCGCTCTGGGATCGTCATCCGGATCGCGCGAAGCCATCGGCTCCGCGACCGGGTGACCAAGGTCGTTCAGCTCGCGCGCTGGTTCGCCGAGATCGACGCGCCGACGATCCGCCTGGCACCCGGCGTCGAGCAGCCGGTTGAGGTCGGCGACCTGGTCGCCTCGATCTGGACGTACGTTCCGCCACGCTCGCCTGCCCCAGCGGTGGAGGATCTCGGCTCGGTGTTGCGCGAGTTTCACGCCCTTGGACTCCCTCCCTTTCCGATGCCCGTATGGGATCCGATACACGACGCGCGCCGACGACTGGCCGACGCGGAGGGGATCAATAGAAATGACCGAGACTTCCTACTAGAGTGGTGCGACCGACTCGATCCGCCGATTACGGCGCTCAATGAGCGGACCGACCCCATGCTCATCCATGCCGATGCCCATGCCGGTAACCTGCTCCGATACTCATCCCGACGGGTGGTGATGTGTGACTTCGACGCCACGAGTGCTGGCCCATGGCAGGTTGACCTGGCAGCGGTGGCCGTTGGCGAGGCCCGGTTCGGAGGCACTAGAGCACACCGCAGGCTGGCCAAAGCGTACGGCTTTGACGTCACCTCGGACCCGGAATGGCCAATACTGCGAGACGTGCGCGAGTTGAAGATGATAGTGGCCGCCGTGCCATTGTTAGCCAGTTCACCCTCGCACGTCGCCGAATTCGCCAACAGAATCGAATCGGTGCGCAGCGGGGATCACGTAGCTGGATGGACTCCATTCGCCGACCTGTGAAACCGATGGGCGCCACAGCCCTTCGACTGCTTCTTAATTACTGACAACAATACCAGACACCATCCGAGCAGCAACAATCTTCCATGCATCCGCGAGCGACTGCACCACATGGCGGCAACGCACATGCCGCCGCACAGCATCTAGGCCAACTTCCTTCCAACCCCAGCGGGTTCCGTTACTAATCGCTATGGTTGCGAGACTCAGGAGGCTGCTCGAGATTCTGCTGGCGCTTCTTCTGCTCCGACTTCAGTCGGTGCACCTCCTCAACGAATTCAGCCAGCTGCTCCTCTTCTGATTGAATGCGCTTATATCTCCCGACACCCACTTCAACGGCCTCCCACTCGGCCTCAATGGCATCAGCAGTCTGCTGCAGATAGAAGCTTCGCTCCTTATATTTGAAGTACCCCATAAAACCACTCGCCGTACCGACGAGGAAGGTGATGCCAAGAATCGTCCACCTATCCCAGGTCATCTGTTCAGATATGCCAGCGATACCAGTAGCAGCCAGGGAGCCGACGATCAGAAA
The DNA here is from genome assembly GCF_040643815.1 of Micromonospora sp. NPDC047074. NCBI lineage: Bacteria > Bacillati > Actinomycetota > Actinomycetes > Micromonosporales > Micromonosporaceae > Micromonospora > Micromonospora sp. NPDC047074. The sequence goes on along the minus strand of NZ_JBEYVB010000002.1, from coordinate 477,146 downwards.
TCCTTGAAATAGATTATTTACTCTCCTGTAGCTCTTACTTTCTTCCCTCAGCTGGTCGATGTCCGCGAAGGCGTCCTCCTTGTAGGCCACTCGACGAACCTTTAGGTCTCCGGTGACACCTGCAACAACGAGCTTCCGCTCGTCACGGAGGCGTGCGAGCTGAAGCTCCAGATCACCTTCGGTGAGACGGTAAGACCGATCACCCGCTGAAGAAAACTGAACAGGACCGCCCGGATCCCGCTTCAGCATAAAGGCAGCCACACCAAAGAGAGACGCGACGATAGCGGCCGGAATGAGCACGACCTTTTTCGAGTGCCCACTTAACCATGGCAGCCAAAAGAGAGCGTACAGAACAACGAGAAGCAGCGGCCCGAAGACCGTCGAAATGTTCGACCACTTGCGCCGCATTCGCGCATAAGTAAGTGCGTGCTCCGTCTGCCTAATCTCGTGATTCAGTAGCAATACTTGATCGTGCTGGTTGGGCGTAGGCAAGGAGTCCCCCATCAAGGTCCAGGCGTAATTACAATCACACTGCGAGCCAAACGGAATACCCATCCGTTCGCCATAGCTGTCAGGCCGTGGCAATAATCAACCAGACGAGCCGCTTCGTAGCGCTCCATTAGAGATAAGTCGATGGAAACAACCCGACCAGACTGCAAAAGATTCGCAATTTCGGCGGCGGCAGCAGCGAATTCGCGAGGCGCGACACGCAAGGCTGCATCCAGCCGCACACCCGACGCCCGACTGGCACTGACTTCATATTGATGTGCCCGAACAGCTAGAGCTATAGACCCCTCAAGGTCCGACGAATGGTCGCGACGGCAAGCGACCCATATTTGCTCCGTGCGAGGGCGTGCCACATGACGACGGTCGACAATAACGTACGTCACCAAGACAAGCACGACTGCCACAAAAAGCAGCACAAGTCCGAGGTCGATTGACACCCTCACCTCCCCACAAGGCGCGCTGGCGACATTACCGACAGAGCCCCGGCAGCGGGACCCTCGATCGCCGACGTCTTTCATGCCAGGCACATCTGGCCGACTGGTCCCGGACAGCTATCAGCTCGATCGCCAGGCAACCTAAGCCCGCCCATCAAGATCACGAATAAAAGTGTCCTAAATGCGACAACGCCTTCGAGTCTTATGGCAGGGGCAGCATCAAATGCCTGGGGCGGTTAACGTGCCCGGGTGACGGATCTTGAGCAGGGCATCTATGAGCACTTGGTCACGCGCGAGCTGGCCGCCCGCCTCCAGCACGTCGATCCCGTCCTCGTCCAGCACCACAAGCTCGACCCCGCCGACGCTCCCGACGCCCTCGCCCGTCACATCGCCACCCTGGCCCACCGCGCCCTCCACGCCGTCCCCACCGGCGACGACAAACTCCACCGCCAGATCGAGCTAGCCAACCGCATCGCCGACGCCATCGCCGCCGAGAGCCCACAGGCGTCGACGGCACACGACCAGGTCACCGACGCCAGGCACCTCCTGCACGCCATCGCCGCCCCACCCACCCCACCGGCGCAACCAGCCTTCCCGCAGCGCCCCACTACCCCGCTCTCCACCGGCGCGCTGCTGGTCAACGGGCGCCACCAGCCCCGCATCGGCCACGAGGTCACCCACGAGATGGCGTCGGCGGAGCAGGTGGACCTGCTCTGCGCGTTCATCAAGTGGTACGGCCTGCGCATCGTCGAGCCCGCCATCCGCGAGCTGATTGACCGGGGCCGCAAGCTGCGCGTCATCACCACCACCTACCTGGGCGCGACCGATCAGCGGGCCCTCGACCGGCTCGCCGAGCTGGGCGCCGAGATCAAGGTGTCCTACGAGACGAGGACCACCCGGCTGCACGCCAAGGCGTGGCTGTTCCGCCGGGGCAACGGCATGAGCACCGCGTACGTCGGCTCGTCCAACCTGTCGAAGACCGCGCTTATCGACGGCGTGGAGTGGAACGTGCGCGTCTCCAACGTCGAGCAGCCGCACGTCATCGACACGTTCACCGCCACGTTCGAGGACTACTGGAACGACCCGGCGTTCGAGGACTACGACCCCGACAGGGACGCCGAACGGCTGCGGAACGCCCTCAGCGGTGAGCGGCGCGAGGACTCGCCGACGCAGATCGCCAACCTGGACGTGCGGCCGTACCCGTACCAGGCCGAAATTCTCGCCGACCTGGACGCGGAGCGGCAGGTGCACGGCCGGCACCGGAACCTGGTGGTGATGGCGACCGGCACCGGCAAGACGGTCGTCGCGGCGCTGGACTTCCGGCGCCTGCACCGCAACGGCCAGGTCGACTCGTTGCTCTTCGTCGCCCACCAGGAGCAGATCCTCACCCAGAGTTTGGCGACGTTCCGGCAGGTGATGCTCGACGGCAGCTTCGGCGAGACGCTTGTCGGGGGCAGAACCCCGAGCAGGTGGCGGCACGTCTTCGCCTCCATCCAGTCGCTGCACCGGCGGGAGATCGACCCCGAGGCGTACGACATGGTGATCGTCGACGAGTTCCATCACGCGGAGGCACCGACGTACGCCGGCCTGCTGGAGCGGCTTCGGCCGCGCGTACTGCTGGGGCTGACGGCGACCCCCGACCGGGCCGACGGTCGCGATGTGCGGCGGTGGTTCGACGGCCGCGTGGCGGTGGAGCTGCACCTGTGGGAGGCGTTGGAGCGGCAGTTGCTCGCGCCGTTCCAGTATTTCGGGCTGCACGACGACGTGGACCTGTCGCACCTGCGCTGGAAGCGCGGCCAGGGGTACGACCTGGGCGAACTGAGCGGCCTCTACACCGGCAACGACGCGCGGGCGCGGCTGGTGCTGAAGGCGGTACGCGACACGGTCGACGTGGACCGGATGCGGGCGCTCGGGTTCTGCGTGAGCATCGCCCACGCCCGGTTCATGGCGGAGTGGTTCACCGGGCGCGGCGTGCCGTCGGCGGCGGTGACCTCCCACGTCGACCGGCCCGCGCAGCAGGACATGCTGCGGGAGTTCAGGGCCGGCAAGCTGCGGGTGCTCTTCACCGTCGACCTGTTCAACGAGGGCGTCGACCTGCCGATGGTCGACACGATCCTGATGCTGCGGCCCACCGAGAGCGCCACGATCTTCCTTCAGCAGCTCGGCCGGGGGCTGCGCCTGGACGACGACAAGCCCTGCCTGACGGTGCTCGACTTCATCGGCGGGCAGCACGCCAACTTCCGCTTCGATCTGCGCTGGCGCGCGCTGACCGGGGTCAGCCGCCGGGCGATCAGGGACGCCGTCGAGCAGGACTTCCCGTCGCTGCCCAGCGGCTGCCACATCCAGCTCGACCCGGTCGCCCGCAGGGTCGTGCTCGACAACCTGCGTACCGTCATGCCGACATCAAAGAACGGCCTGCTGGCGGAGCTGCGGCACCTCGGGGACGTGAGCCTCGCCGGGTTCCTGCGGGAGACTGGCGTGGAGATCGAGGACGTGTACCGGTCGGCGACCATCGGCGGGTGGACGGGGCTGCGCCGGCTCGCCGGGCTGGAATCGTCGACGCCGGGTTCGGACGACCGGGAGTTGGGCCGGGCCATCGGGCGGATGCTGCACCTCGACGACCCGGACCGGCTGGACCTGCTGGCCCGGGTGGCAGCGGGCGAGCGGCCCGGCGCCGGGCGGCTCTGGGACATGCTGCACTTCGACCTCTGGGGGCCGAACGCGTCGCTAACCTCGCGGGACGAGCGGCTGGCGCGGCTCTGGGCGGAGCCGGCCCGCTGCGACGAGCTGCGGCAGGTGGCCGAGGTGCTACGCGAACGCATCCACCGGGTCACGCCGCAGCCGCTGTCGGCTGGTGTGCCGCTGCGGGTGCACGCCCGCTACAGCCGCAACGAGGCGTGCGCCGCCTTCGGCATGCCGAACCCGGGCTCGCTGCGGGAGGGGGTGAAGTGGCTGCCCGACGCCCAAGCCGACCTCTTCTTCGTCACCCTGGTCAAGTCGGAGCAGCACTACTCTCCCACCACCATGTACGCCGACCGGGCCGTCACCGACACCCTGTTCCAGTGGGAGTCGCAGAGCACCACGTCGTCGGCGTCGGCGACCGGCCAGCGGTATGTCCACCACGCCTCGCGCGGCTCGACGGTGCACCTGTTCGTGCGGGAGACCCGGGTCGCCGACCGCGACCTGGGCGCGCCGGCCTACCTCTACGCCGGCCCGATGACCTACCGCGAGCACACCGGGGACCGGCCCATGCGGATCCTCTGGCGGCTGACACATGAGCTGCCCGCCGATGTGTACGCCACCGCCCGGGCGATCGCCGCATGAGCACCCGGCAGGAGGTGCTGGAGCGGCTGACCTCCCTGCGCCTGCACCAGCAGCGGGGCCGGCGTGCACCGCACAAGCCGTTGCTGGTGTTGCTGGCGCTGAGTCAATTCACCCGGGACGGCTCCAGCGAGCTGCCGTGGTCGCAGGCGCAGGAACAGCTCAGCGATCTGATCGCCGAGTTCGGCCCGGCGTCGAAGACCGGGCGGGCCCAGAGCGCCGCGTACCCGTTCACCCGGCTTCGCAGCGACGGCGTGTGGACGCTGAACCGGGACGTACCGATGGATCTGGTCGGGCCGCTGGCGACCCACGACGTGGTGGGTCGCCTCGACGCCGCCACCGAGTCGGCCCTGCGCCGGGATCCCGAGCTGGTGCGGCGCGCCGCCCGCGCCCTGGTGGAGCAGCACTTCCCGCCCACCATCGCGCCCGACGTGCTCACCGCTGCCGGTCTCGATCCCGACGACATCCTCCAGGCGCCGGGCGTCACCCCGGTCCCCGCCCGGCGACGGGACGCCGCCTGGCGGAGGGATGTGCTCCAGGCCTGGGACCGGCAGTGCGCGTTCTGCGGGTACGACGGCCAGCTCGGCCACGCCTGCGTCGGCGTGGAGGCGGCGCACGTGCGCTGGTGGGCCTTCGACGGGCCGGACAGCCCCGACAACGGCCTGGCGCTCTGCGTGCTGCACCACAAGCTCTTCGACTTCGGCGCGCTCGGTCTCGACGGCGACCTGCGCATCCACGTCTCCGCCGCCTTCACCGCGCGTACGCCGGCTGGCCGATCGACCTACGACCTGCACGGCAGGGCGCTGCGACCACGCCCCGGCACGCAGGTCCCCGCCGACGAACACGTCTCCTGGCACCGCCGGGAAGTCTTCAAGGGCGAACCCCTCGCCGCGTAGTAGACGGCACAGGCCGAGGTCGGCGGGGTAAGGCGTGAGCGTGCTCAGGCGGCGTCGGCGTTCGGAGCGAACTTTACGTCCAGCCGCATGTCGAGCGCCCGCGCGAGGCGTTCCAGGACCGGCAGAGTCGGCACGGTGCCGCCCGCCTCGAACCGGGCCACGGCTGACTGGGTCATGCCGGCGGCCCCCGCCAACTGGGTCTGGCTCCAGCCGTTGCGCTCCCGCAGATGCCGTATCTCCTGCCCGAGCTCGAAGGCGATACGCGTCGCCTCGTACGTCTCGGCCGCTCCCGGCTCCGCCATCCGGCGGTCGCGCAGGTCGTTCCAGTCGACGCGATCACTCATCGCTCCGCCCCTCCGTGCACGCCATAGCGCGAATGCTATGGCGTAACCACCTGCATGTCTCGCTCCCTGATCTGAGCCTTTCCTGCTGCTAGAGCGTTTGTCGTAGCCGACTGGTAGCCATGACGCCGTGATCAGCATTCGGCACGGTGATCTGCTCGACGCGGATGTCGAGGCGCTCGTCAACCCCGTCAACACCGTCGGCGTGATGGGCAAGGGCCTCGCCCTCGCCTTCAAGCGGGCCCACCCCGCGAACTTCACCGCCTACCGGGTCGCGTGCGCCGCCGGCACCGTCTGCCTCGGGCACATGTTCGTGTACGACTCGGGCACGCCGGGCCGGCACCGCTACGTCATCAACTTCCCGACGAAGGGCCACTGGCGCTCCCGGTCCCGCCTCGCCGACGTCGCGGCCGGGCTGCCCGATCTGGTCCGCGTCCTCCGCGACAACCGCATCGCCTCGGTGGCGGTGCCGGCGCTCGGCTGCGGCCACGGCGGCCTGGACTGGGCCGAGGTCCGGCCCCTCGTCGAGGCCGCCCTCGCCGACCTGCCCGACCTACAGGTGTCCCTGTATCCGCCGCCAGCAGCGCGTCAAGGCGCGAGTGCGTGCGCGAAATAGGTGTCGACGTCCGTCGCGTGGTAGATCCGCTCGCTCGCCTCGATCCCGGCGAGGAACATCGCGTACACGGCCGCCATCCGCAGCGCCGCGACCGGCTGCAGCAGCTCCACGGCCCGCTCCGGCTCGCACCCCGGCACCTCGGCCCGCCACCGCGCGCACCACTGCGAGAGCACCGGAGCGGCGGCATCGTCGGAAAGCCCCTCGGCCAGCCGCAGCGCGTCGAACGCCGGGTGCCCGACGAACGCGTCCCCCCAGTCGATGATCACGTTCCGGCCGCCGTCGGCGCGTACGTTGCCGGGGTGCAGGTCCCCGTGCACGAGGGTGTCCGGCAGCCCACACCCGCGTACCTCGTCGAGCCGCGCCTCCAGGCCCGCCAGCAGCGACGCCACCGAGGAGGTGTCCCACCCGGCCAGTTTGGACCGGATCCAGCCCGGCAGGGCGGGGCCGCGCAGGTCGGGCACGCCCGCCGCGACGAGTTCCGCCACGTCGGGTATGGACCGCACCTGCACCGGGTGGAAGTCGGCGGCCATCGCCAGCCGCTCCGCGACGGGTGCGCCGTAGCGGTCCTCGCCGGGCACGTGGTCGAGCAGCATCCGGCCGTCGCCGTCGTCGGCGAGCAGCGTCGTGGTCTTTCCGGGCACGGTGCGGCCGAGCCAGCGCAGCACGGCGGCCTCGTGCCGGAAGAACACCGGCACCTGCTTCAGCCAGGCGGTGCCGCCCGGGCCGTCGAGCCGCCAGACGGCCGACAGGTTCCAGGTGCGCTGCTGGGCGGCGCTCTCCGCCGGTCGGCCCAGCCGCCGCAACTCCCCCGTCGCCCAGGCGAGGCTGCGCGCCGGGCCGCCGGGCTCGGCGTATGGCGCGCGCAGCGGGTCCGCCGCGAGTGGGACGCGCGCCGGCAGCAGCGGCCCGCCCGGCGGAGAGGCGACCTGCCCGAGGTACGTCACCGCGCCGCCCATCGGCTGCGGCGCCTCACCGGTCAGCAGGCGCAGGACGGCCACCTCGACGCCGTACCGCCGGCGGGCCTCGGCCACCACCGGGGCGACCTCCTGCCACCACGGGGACGGGACGTCGAACGGCGGCAGTGCGCCCAGCGGGGCACCGGCGGCGTCGACCAGGACGAGGGTCACGAGGCGGGACACGCCGGCACGCTACCGCCGGCACGCGAACCCGGGCGACCGGTTAACCCGGCTGAGCCCGTGGCCGGGAGCACCGCCGGCCAGCGCGGCAGGTCGCCGGGAATGAGCCCCGGTCAGCGGGAGAGAATGGCGACGATCTCGGCGTACCCGCGCTGGCGGGCGTGTTCCAGCGCGTCGACGCCGTCGCGGTCGGGCTGCTGCACGCGCGCACCGGCGGCCACGAGGATCTCCGCGATCTCCTGGTACGGCCTGCTGCCGTCGCCGAGGATCACGCACTCCAGCAGGGCGGTCCAGCCGAGGTTGTTGACGTGGTTGACGTCGATGCCGGCCTGCACGACCCGCCGGACGTAGTCGACGTGGCCGCGTTCGCTGGCCGGGATGACGGAGATCCCGCCGTAGCGGTTCACGATCGTCAGGTCGGGCTTGGCGGGCAGCAGCACCTCCAGCATCGCGACGCTGCCGGTCACGCCGGTCACCAGCCACGGGGTGTCGTGCTGGTCGTCGAGCGCGTTCGGGTCCGCGCCCGCCTCGACCAGTGTCCGGGCGGCCTCGACGTGGTCGTTCGCGGCGGCCAGCAGCAGGGGCGTACGCCGTCGTTCGTCGCGGGTCTCGATGTCGGCGCCGGCGGCCAGCGCCGCGCGTACCGTCGTCGGGTTGCCGGCGCTCGCGGCGGCGAGCAGGTCCTGGTCGGTGGGTGCGGTCATGGTGTCCTCCGGTGCGGGTGTGGTCTCGGGCGGCGTGCAGCCGGCCGCCGCCAGGGCGGCGAGGGTGAGGGCGAGCAGGGCGCGGCGTCTCACAGTCGGATCAGCTTCCGTTCGACGGCGGCGTGCACCGCCGCGGTACGCGAGTCGACGCCGAGCTTGGCGTAGATGCGGACCAGGTGGGTCTTGACTGTCGCCTCGCTGATGAACAGCCGTCGGCTGATCTCCTTGTTGGCATGGCCACGGGCGAGCAGCGTAAGGATCTCCACCTCCCGGGCGCTGAGGGTGTCCTGCGGGCCGCGCATCCGGTCCATCAGCCGGGCGGCGACCGGCGGGGACAGCACGGTCTGCCCGGCCGCGGCGGCGTGCACGGCGCGGAAGAGGTCGTCGGGCGGGCAGTCCTTGAGCAGGTAGCCGGTGGCGCCGGCCTCGACCGCGCGCACGATGTCCTCCTGGGTGTCGTAGGTGGTGAGCACCAGCACGCGCGGCGGGTCGGGCAGCGCGAGGAGGTTGGTGGTGGCGGCGACGCCGTCGACCCCGTCGCCGAGTTGCAGGTCCATCAGCACCACGTCGGGGCGCAGCGCGGCGGCCTGCCGGACGGCGTCGCCGGCCGTGGCGGCCTCGGCGACCACTGTCATGTCGGGCCGGCCGCCCAGCAGCGCGCGCAGCCCGGCGCGGACGACCGGGTGGTCGTCGACCAGGATCAGCCGCAGCGGGGGCGTCACCGGGTGTCCCGCAGCGGCAGGCTGACGGCGAGGGCGGTGCCCTCCCCGGGTGCGCTCTCGACGGCGAGGGTGCCGCCGAGGTGCGCGATCCGCTCCTGGATGCCGGTCAGCCCGAACCCGCTGGTGCCCGTGGGGTCGAAGCCGGTGCCGTCGTCGTACACGTCGAGCATCACCTCCTGGTCGCCGTAGGTGAGCGTCACGGCGGCCTGCCGTGCGTGCGCGTGGCTGCGGACGTTGGCCAGGGCGCTCTGCGCCACCCGCAGCAGGGCGACCTCGTTGTCGACGCCGAGCGGCGCGACCGGGCCGGTCACGGCGAACCGGACGGGGGTCCCGGTGTCGCGTTCGGTCGCGGCGCAGAGCCGGCGCAGGGCGTCGGTCAGGGAGGCGCCGTCGAGTGCCGGCGAGGCCAGGCCACGCACGAAGCGGCGCGCCTCGGCCAGGTTCTCCCGGGCCGTGGCGGCGGCCTGCCGTACGTGCCCGCGGGCCTGCGCCGGCTCGGCGTCCCAGTCCCGGTCGGCGGCCTGGAGCAGCAGGTTCATGCTGGACAGGCCCTGGGCGAGGGTGTCGTGGATCTCCCGGGAGAGCCGGGCCCGTTCCGCCAGTGCCCCGGCCTCGTGCTGGCTGCGGTCAAGCTCGTCGCGGGCGGCCAGGAGGTCGTCGAGGGCGCGTTGCCGGGCCCGGTTCTGCCTGTCGAGTTCGAGGAAGACGACTGTGGTGATGGCGGCCACGCCCACCGGCCCGAGCACCAGGCTGGGGTCGAACCGGTCGGCGAGCCGCACCTGCGCGACGATCACCGCGCCGGTGAGCAGCCCGGCCAGCGGCCAGACCGCGCGACGCGGGAGCTGGCGCAGGCCCACGAAGAACAGCGGGATCGACACGAGGGCGAAGCTGGGCGCGACGAGCACCAGCGCGAGGAACGCGACGAGCATCGCCGCGAAGCGCGTTCCGGGTGCGGCCCGCCCCAGCTCGTTGACGGCGTACGCGGCCAGCAGCGCCCCGGTCAGCGCCAGGACCAGGGCGGTGCGGTCGTCCCAGTCGTGGCGTACGACGTAGCGGGAGGTCGCGGCGGCCAGCAGGAGCAGGAACCCCCACCGCATCGCCGGGCGCAGCCGGTCCTCCCGCATCGGGTCCACCTCCCACCGGAAACGATCAGATGATCTTGACAAAGTCCAGCGTACGGCAGTTTCGGGGCGGGTGAATCAACCATCCGATGTATCGGGGTTGCATCGGGCGCGCCATGTGGGCACCGTCCGGCGCGACGAGGGTGGGTGGTGCCAGTTCGACCGCACGCCTCGACCGGAGGAACCCACATGATCAAGAACATCCGCCGCCGGGCGGCACTCGGCCTGGGCGCCGGAGCCCTGGGCCTGGTCGCCGTCGCCGGTGTCGCCGTCAACGCCTCCGCCGCCGGGCCGGCGACCGTCGCGAAGCCCGCCGTGCCGGTGGCGGCAGCGAAACCGGCCGCTGCCAGCAACGTCGTCGCCAACCCGTCGCTCGACATCGACGCGGCGCTGCGGGCGGCCCAGGCGACCCTGAAGGCGGCAGAGAAGGACGGCCAGCGGGTCACCGTCGTCGTCCTCGACCGGTCGGGCGCCGTCCAGGTGCAGCTCAAGGGCGACGGCGCGGGCCCGCAGACCGCCGACTCGGCCACCCGCAAGGCGTTCACCGCCGTCTCCTTCGGCCAGCCGACCTCGGCGCTCGCCGGGCGGGTCACCGGGTCGGGCGCCACCCTGCGCGACATCCCCGGGACGCTGTTCCTCGCCGGCGGCGTGCCGGTCTCGGTCGACCAGCAGGTCGTCGGCGCCATCGGGGTCGGCGGCGCGCCATCGGGCGACCTCGACGAGCGGTACGCCGACGCCGGAGCCGCCACGCTCCGCTGAGACCGCTACACGGCCGCAGGGGTTGGGCTCCCGGGCCCAACCCCTGCGCTCCCGCACAGGTGAGCGAATCAAACACACCGACTGCGACCATCAGCTCATGAACATCTGGGACGAACTGAGCCGCGCGGAACGCGTCGTCCTGACCAACGCGCTCGAAGAGGCCCCGCTCAACCAGGTCATCGGCGACTACCTCGGCCACCGGGACGATGGCGGCAGCTGGAGGTTCAGCGACGACACCGAGGCCATCGCACCCCTGATCCCACGTTTCGTCGCCATCGTCCGGAACATGATCGACCGCGACCTCGTCCAGCTCGTGACCGCCACCGGCTACGCGGACCCGCCCGACGCCCCGCCCATGACCGATACCGAGGTCGCGGCTGCCCTTGCCGACCCGGCAACCTGGCTGCCGCCCGTCGGAGCAGGCCCGGTCATGTTGATCCCCACCGACCACGCCGTCCGGCTTGTCCGCGGATGACCGCGGTCACCGTCTACGGTTGGTCGCTCACGGCACCCGGCGGGTACGGGTCAGGGTGCCGATCACGGCCAGGGACGCGACGGCCGCCCCGGCGACCACGACCGCCATCGGGACGGCACTGCCCTCACCGCCGAGCCCGACCAGCGGCGCGACGATCGCCCCGACCAGCGACGTGATCGTGCCGAGCAGCGCGGCGGCCGTTCCGGCGCGGGCGGGGTGCCGGTCCAGCGCGAGCGCGGTGCCGTTCGGCATCACCATGCCGAGCGACCCGAGGAAGACGAACAGCGCCACCGCCACCAGCGGCAGGCTGCCGAGCAGCGCGCCCACGAGCAGCACGAGCGCGACCAGCACCCCCACGCCCAGCGGCCGTACCAGCAGCGGGCGGGGCTCGAAGCGGTCCAGCAGGCGGGCGTTGAGCTGACCGGCGGCGACCAGCGCGAGCGCGTTGACGCCGAAGATCAGGCTGAACGCGTCGGCGGAGACGCCGAAGACGTCCTGGAAGACGAAGGACGAACCGGAGATGTAGGCGAACAGCGCGGCGAAGGCGAGGCCCTGCGCCAGCGCGTACCCCAGGAAGACCCGGTCGGTGAGGAGCGCGCGGCCGGCGGCGGCCGTGGCGGCGAGGCCGCCGGTGCTGCGCCGCGAGGCGGGCAGCGTCTCCGGCAGCCGCCACGCGACGGCGGCGGCGAGCAGCGCGCCGATCACCGCGAGGGTGACGAAGATGGCACGCCAGTCCCCGAAGCGCAGTACCAGGCTGCCGAGGGCGGGCGCGGCCATCGGCGCGATGCCGAAGATCAGGGTGAGGCGGGAGAAGTACTTCGCGGCCTCCCGTCCGGAGTAGAGGTCGCGGACGACGGCGCGGGCCACGACCACGCCCATCCCGCCGGCGAAACCCTGCGCGAGCCGCGCCGCGGCCAGGGTCCCGGCCGACGGCACGACGGCGCAGAGCAACGACATCAGGGTGTACGCGCCGACGCCCACCAGCACGGGCAGCCGCCGCCCGAAGCGGTCGCTGAGCGGGCCGGTGACGAGCTGACCGAGGGCTATCCCGACGAGGCAGGTGGTCAGCGAGAGCTGGACCTGCGCCTGGCTGGCTTTCAGGTCGTCGGTCATGTCCGGGAACGCCGGCAGGTAGGTGTCCAGGGAGAGCGGCCCGACCGCGGTGATCGCGCCGAGCAACGCCACCAGCACGACGGCGGACCGCCCCGTCGGCGCGGCGACCCGTTCGTCTGGACGGGCGGGCGGCGCGGTGGCGTGCGGCATTATGGTCCCCTCGCTGGCGGCTCAGCCCGCACACGATAGCTCTGGCTACAGAGCTTTTGAGGTATGGAGAGCGTGCCTGTGACGAAAGAGACGATCGACCAGCTCAGCGGGGCCCTCGGCGACCTGCACCGGATGCTGCGCCGGGCGGCCAGCCAGCGCGCCGGCTCGGTCGCCCTGCCAGACGCCCAGGTGGAGGTGCTGCGGCTGGTCGAGCGGCGGCCCGGGATCGGCGTACGCGAGGCCGCCGAGCGGCTGGGCACCGCACCGAACACGGTCAGCACGCTCGTCGGCGAGCTGACCACCTCCGGTCTGCTGCACCGGGAACGGGACCCGGCCGACCGGCGGACGGTCCGGCTGGACCTGACCGACGCGGCGCGGGAGCGGATCGCCGCGTACGGGCGGCACCGGCACGACCTGCTCACCGCCGCGCTCGGCGCGCTGGAGGGGCCGGACCGCGAGGCCCTGCTCACCGCCGCGCCGGCGCTGCGCCGCCTCGCGGACGGCCTGGCGGAACAGCTCTAGCCGGACGTGGGGTGTAAGGAAGGGCACCTTCCTATCGTTTTCCGCATAGGAAGGTGCCCTTCCTAACACGCCAGGTAGCACCGCGTGGGCGGATCAGGTGCCGGTCCGGCTGGCCCGACCCTCACCCTGGCCGGCCCGGCCGCCGCGCCGCCGCCACCCGGCGAGTGTCGCCGTGGTGATCAGCCCGGTGCCCAGCAACGCGATCACCGTGCCGACGACCCACCGGGTGACCGCCCAGCCGCCGCGGGTCGCCTCGCGCGCCGTGTAGGCGCCCGTCCTGGTCACGGTCAGCTCGATGTCCACCCGCTCCCGGGGCACCAGCAGCGTCTCCGAGTCGGCCGCCAGGACCGACACGCTCGCGACCAGCGGATAGGTGCCCGGCCGGGTGGCGCGGACGAACCAGGACCAGTTGGCCACGTCGTCGCGTTCGGTGAGGGGCTGGGCGGGATCCCCGGCCGCGTCGACCGATCGGACCGTGATCGCCTCGGAGTCGCCGGCGATCAGGTCGATCCGCAGCCGGGCGCCGAGCGGGACCGTCACCGGCGGACGCTCCGGTGCCGGGCGGGTGCCGGCGACCGACGGGCTCGCGCCGGGCGTCGCCGGGCCGGTGCCGGTGGGCGACGCGCCGGGGGCGGACGTTGCCGGGCCCGTGCCGAGCGTGCCGGTGGGACAGGTCTCCGCGCTGTCCGGGCCGCACGCCCAGATCGCGATCACGCTCTCCCTGTCGACCGGCACCCGCCGCTCGGCCTCCACGTGGAGGGTGCCGGGAAAGAGCGCTGACCGGCTGGCGCGGATCCGTGCCTGATAGTCGACCTGGCCGGAGGAGCCCCTCGGATCGTCGTCGGAGGACTGGACGAGGAGGACGGCGACGGCCAGCACCGCGAGGGCGAGCCCGACGCCGGACAGCCCCACCAGCCAGCCCAGGCGCACCCGCCGCCGGATCCGTGTGCGCTCCTCACCGGCCATCCCGCCTCCTGCGGCTCGTCGTACCGTCCAGTGTCGCCGCCACCGGCCCGGCCTGGTGGCCGGTAAGCCGGGAAAGTCCACTTGCGAGAAGGTTTGCCGGTCAGCAGGGGGCGCGGCCCGGATACGCCTCGGCCTCCCGCGCCCACTGTTCGGCCGCCACGGAGAGGGCGTCGGCGGAGACGGTGAGCGTCAGCGGGTAGACCGTGCTGAGCGGTCGCCTCCGCATCCACGGCGGCAGCAACTCGTACGAGAACTCGACAGTCAACGCCAGCCGGCGGCGGCGCAGCACCCGGGTGCGGAAGGCCAGGTTGGGCTCGGTGAAGCGGGTCACCGCCGAGGACTCCACCGGGTCGCCGGTCGTCTCGGCCTGCTGCCGCAGCCAGCCCGCCAACGCGTACGCCTCCGACACCGTCAGGCAGGGCGTGAAGTGCGACCACGCCTGACCGTCGGCGGTGCGGGCATCGGTCTCGACGAGCAACCAGTCGTCCCAGCCCGTCGCCTCGTCGGGGTCGTCGGGCGGCGCGACCCCGGGCTGGTAGCCCACCGGGCGGATCCTCACCCGGGCGCCGTCGTCGGAGCGGATCTCCATGCCCTCATCATGGCGGAACCCGCTAAATACACGGGCAAAAAACACCTACCGGTCGAATCCCCGACAAACCCCTCCCCCGCGCTCCCCGCACGCTCCCGCACTCCCCCGCACTCCCCAACCCTGCCCACCCTGGCGCCCCCCGACCACCCCGCTGCTCGCCGCGCCGACCAAGATCGCACTGTTTCCCGGAAGTAGTCCCCTCCTCGACGCGGGAGCCCACTATTTCCAGGAAGTTGTCCGGACGGGACCAGCAGGCGCCGCGGAACCCGTCAGTGCACCGGATCGTGCGTGCCGCGTGGCACCTCGGGCCGACAGCGACGCAGCCGGTCCGCCGCCATCCGCCCGCCGACGGCGAGACCGTACCGCTCCACGGCATCCAGCCCGTACGCGCTGCACGTCGGGGTATAGCGGCACTGCCCCGGCCAGCGGTGCGACAGCCAACGCCGGTAGCCGAGGATCGCGGCCCGCCCGGCCCGGTCGACCAGCGGCGCCTGTCCGACGGTGAGGTTCGGCGGTGCCGCCGGACGGGCGGGCGCCACGAGGCGGGCGAGCAGCGCCCCCAGCGTGAGCAGGGTCGAGAAGAGCCCGAGATCGCAGCAGGGCACGTCGCAGTTGCAGGCGTCGCAGTTGTCGAAGCGGCTCTTCTTCTTGCGACGCCGGTCGCTCGGCAGGTAGATCACAGGGAACATGATGCGACGGCCACGCCACCGCCCCGCATGCGGAGGGCACCGTGGACCGCACGCCGGCACGTGCCACCCGCCGCCGGGCGTCCGCACGGCGGGGCGCGGGCCGGAGGCTCAGCTCCAGACCGTGCGGCGTACCCCGTCGTGTGCCTCGCAGGCGTCCCGTCGCCCGCCGGTGAGGCTCACCGAGCCGTCGCGGCACTGCACCAGGTAGCCCCGGCCCGCCCAGAACTCGGGCGTGCAGTCGAACCAGTCGCAGATCTCGACGGCCGGCTGGCGGATGCGCTCCCCGCCGCAGAAGTCGTACCCCATGGGGTTGTCCGGGGCGCCGCAGAGCCGCTCCCGGGCGGGCGTCCGCGAGGGCGACGGGCTGTCGCGTCGGGGCTTCGACGCCGCCGGCGACTTCGTCGGCGGGGCCGGCACCTTCGTCGGCGGGGCCGGCAGGCCGGCCGGCGGGGCGGCGGGGACGCCTGCGGAACCGGCCTCCGGGGCCGGGGTGGCGGCGACGGCGACCTCGGCGCTGGTCGGGTCGGACGGGTCGGTGTGGAAGAGCGCGGCGGGCACCAGCAGGGCGATGCCGGCGGCGACCGCCACGGTGCGCCGGCCGCCCGGCACGTACGCGAAGGGCCGGGCCTGCGCCGGCGTGGCGATCTGCGGCCGGAAGGGCTTGAGCTGCGCGTGCTCGGCGATCGCCTCGTCGAGCTGGTCGAGCACCGCGCCGCGCTGCTCGATGGCGTCGGCGAAGGCCAGGGTCAGCTTGAACCGGAAGTCGGCCGCGACGTCGGCCGGCAGCATCAGCCCGGAGGCGCGCCGTCGGTCCAGCACCTGGATCAGGGTGACCGGCGCGTGCGGGTCGTGGGCCAGGCCGGTCATCTTTCCGTACGCCCAGTCGCGCCGGCCGCGCCCGCCGAGCAGGGCCAGCCGGCGGTTGGTGATCACCGCCATGCCGGCGTCGGCGACCCGGACACCGTCGGGCCGGCGGGGCCGCGGCGGCGTGGCCGCCGGGGCGACCGTCAGGTCGGGCGCGGGGAGCACGGTGGTGTGCCGGACCTCCACGAGCTGCGCTGCCGGCAGCACCCAGAAGACCACCTCGTCGGGCGCGAGTTCCAGGGGCAGCCCGGCGCCCGCCGAGGCCGAGCCCTGGAACTCCTCGGCGAGGGTACGCAGGCGGCGCAGCTCGTCGTCGCGCCGTCGCCAGGCCCGGTCGGCGCTCCGGAACACGCGCCGCCGTTGTTCGTTCTGCCGGTGCACCCACCGGTACCGCCACGTGGAACCCGTCGAATCAGTCTTTGCCACGCCGACTCCTTCGCCGCGCAGGCCACCAACCGGGGTGTCACAGGTGTCAACTGCGGCGGCGGTCGACGGGGACACGCCGGAGGGGACAAAATGGCCGAACGGCGGATCAAATCGGACGATGGGTGGGTTTCGCCGACCCGGCCCACCTCCGTCGGGCGTGTCGGTGCCGGCAGACCGGCCCGTACGCGGTCGCGCCCGCCCGGTCACCGTGGACCGGGCGGGCGCGACGGGGTGGGGCGGGTCAGTGCCGGCGGCCCTCCCCCACGCGGTAGGTGCGCAGGTTCGGATCGGCCTTGATCTGCGCCTCCGTGTACTTGATGGTGTCCCAGCCCTTGCCCGAGTAGAGCCGGGTCTGGTCGGCGTACCAGGGGGAGTTCGGGTTGCTCGACTGCGAGTAGGTGAGGATCTGCCGCCCCGAGGGGCCGTCGCGGCCCAGCTCGACGGCCATCACGAAGGACGAGCCGTGCACCGTCTTGGGATAGCCGACGCCGGGCGCCAGCGGGTTGATGATCATGTTGAACACGCCGGCCTCGGCGCGCCCGCCGTGGATCGGGATGCGCCGGTCGCCGCGCGGCTCGGTCTGGATGTCACCCAGGCGCGCGTCGAGCGGGATGCCGGCGAGCTTGCGGACCGCGTCGGCGAGCGCGGTGAGCACGCGCGGGTCGGCGGTGTTCAGCCGGCTCGGCGTGTGCACCGGGTCGGCGGCGTCGAACGTGTCGGCGAACCGGATGCCGCCGGCCAGGGCGAACTCGGTGAACAGGTGCGCCCCCCGGCTGTCCAGGTCGACGCGCAGGTCCCAGCCCCGCAACGCCGCGCAGGCCGGGCGCAGGTCGACGGTCGTCCCGTCCGAGGCGGTCGCGGTGGGCTGTGCCGCGCACAGCGCCACCAGGTCGTCGCGGAGCAGTTCGCCACCGTACGCGCGGTTACCGAAGACCGTCTGCCACAGGCGGGCCGTGGTGAATCCCCGCCCGGGCAGCCCGTCGGTGCCGGCGAGGCGCCCCTGCACCTGCTCCACGCCGAGCCGGGTACGCAGGCTGCGCTCGGTGCGCTCGTTGCCGATGATCCGGGGGTAGCCCTCCAGCGGCGCCTCCGGGTTGGCCAGCCAGTAGCTGTCGTTGGAGTTGGTGACGTAGTCGGTGCGGAACCGCACCGGCAGGTTGTTCGGGCCGAGGATGCCGGGCACCGCCGCGTCGGAGTCCCGACCGAGCGCGCAGGCCGACCGGGAGCCGTCGAGGACGGCCTGGCCGCTGCTGGCGTAGAGCGGCTGGAACGGCGCGGGGATGCAGGCGGCGGCCAGCTCGTGGGTGACCCGGGGCACCACCGAGTGGTCGGCGTAGAGCGACTCGCCGCGGGCGTCGGCGGCGATCACGTTCACCCAGGGCAGGAACTGGTAGCGGTCGAGGACCTGCTTCAGCTCCCGGACCGTCTTGGCCCGGCCCATCTGGAGCCAGCCGTCGAAGGCGCGGTTGTTCGTCGCGTTGGCGTCGGTGATCGCGTACGCGGCGCTGGTGGTCCAGTCGAAGGTGCCGGGCACGACGACCACGGGGCCGAAGTGGGTGTCGTGGAACGTACGGCTGACCGGCACGGTGCCGCCGGCCGGGCCGGGCACCTGCACGGTGACCGTGCGGGTGGTCATCTTCCGGGGCTTGCCGTCCACGTAGTACGAGGTGGGGTCGCCGGGGACCAGCGCGAGGCGGTGCCACACGAAGCGGCGGGCGGTGGAGACGGTGTGGCTCCAGGCGAGGGTGCGGTTGTGCCCGATCTCGATGATCGGGTCGCCGACCAGCGCCGCGCCCTCCACGTCGTAGCGGCCGGGGACCTTCAGGTGCATCCGGTAGAAGCGCTCCGCGCCCTCCCACGGGAAGTGCGGGTTGGCCAGCACCATCCCGCCGCCGTGCGTGGTGGCCCGCGAGCCGAGCCCGTACGCGTTGCTGCCCACCCCGGCGGGGGCGCCGTCGCTGGCCGCGACCACGGCCGCGGCACCCGGCGCGTCGAGGACGGCGGCCGGACCGGTGGCCGTCGGCGGGGCGGCGGCCACGATCCCGTCGAGCACCGCCCGCGAGCTGGCCCGCACCATGCTGGCCCAGGTCGTACGCCACATGTCCAGCTCGGTCAGCGGGCGCACCCACGGCTTCGCCCGGCAGGCCGGGTCGGTGAGGTTCGCCGCGCCCGTGGTGCGCAGGTAGTTGTTGTAGCCGGCGACGAAGCCGCGGATCTGGTCGCGGACGTCGTTCGACGGCGAGTGCACGCCGTCGCGGGGCCCGTGCAGCAGCCGCTCCACGGTGCCGTCGTCGATCGCCTTGCGGTGGAACAGGTCGCTGCGCACGTTCGCGTCCGTCGGGCCGGCCGCCCCGAAGTAGCGGGACCGCTCGGCGTTGACCGTGACCACCTTCTCCGCGATGACGCAGATGTTGTCCTCGGCCTGGACGTGGCCGACGCCGAAGCCGAGGTCGGCGAAGGTGCGGGCGGTGATGTGCGGGACGCCGTACGAAGCCCGGCGGATCTCCGCCGAGTAGCCGCCGTCACGGTGCTGCGCGGCGGCCGGCGGTACGCCGGTCACCACTGTGGTGACTACCGTGGCGAGGGCGGCGACCAGCGCACAGGCTGGCTTTGGCCTCATCGAGTTTCCTCCCCGTCGGGATGAACGTGTGGGATTTTCACACTGGCCGGCATTCTCACGCCCCGAAGGTGCGCTGAGGAAGACCCGAGCGGGAAACAGGTTGTTCCCCCTACGGGCCACCCGGACGCTGGGTAACGTCAGCGGCACCCGAGGTCAGCGAGGGGGTGGAAGCGTTGGCCGGCCCGCGCCACCCGCTGGTGATCGGCGTCGACATCGGCACCACCAGCACCAAGGCGGTCGCGTACGACGCCGACGGCACCCGGATCGCCAACCACGCGGTCGGCTACCCGCTCGACGAGCCTCAGCCCGGCTACGCCGAGCAGGACGCGCGGCACATCCACGCGGCGGTGCTGGAGTCGGTCCGCGCGGTCGTGGCGGAGCTGGACCGCCCGATCGCCGCGCTGTCCTTCAGCACGGCGATGCACAGCCTGATCGGGCTGGGCGCCGACGGTGACCCCATCACCGCGTCGATCACCTGGGCCGACTCCCGGGCCGTCCGGCAGGCCGAGCGGCTGCGCGCCGTCCCGTCGGGGCTGGCGCTGCACCGCCGCACCGGCACCCCGGTCCACCCGATGGCGCCGCTGTCCAAACTGCTCTGGTTCGCCGAGCAGGAGCCGGCGCTCTTCGGCCGGGTGGCGTACTGGGTGGGCATCAAGGACTGGGTGCTGCTGCGGCTCTGCGACGCGCTGGTCACCGACCACTCGGTCGCCTCCGCCACCGGGCTGCTGGACGTCCACCAGCTCGCCTGGGATTCCGAGGCCCTCGGCATCGCCGGGATCACCGAGGCGCAGTTGCCCGAGCTGGTGCCCACCACCACCGTGCTGCCCGGCCTCACCGCCGAGGCCGCCGCCGCGACCGGGCTGCCCCGGGACACGAGGGTGGTCGTCGGCGCCGGGGACGGCCCGCTGGCCAACCTCGGTCTCGGCGCGGTCGCTCCGGGCGTGATGGCCTGCACGATCGGCACCAGCGGCGCGCTGCGGGTGATGGTGGAGCGCCCGGGCGTCGACCCGCTCGGCGGGGTGTTCTGCTACGCGCTGACCGAACAGCGCTGGGTGGTCGGCGGGGCGATCAACAACGGCGGCATCGTGCTGGACTGGGCCAGCGACGCACTCGCCCCTGAGCTGGGTGAGCACGCCGAGGAGGAACTGCTCGCGCTGGCCGCCCGCGCCCCGGCCGGCTCCGGCGGGTTGATCATGCTGCCGTACCTGCTCAGCGAGCGCGCGCCGCACTGGAGCGCGCTGCCGCGCGGCGCGTACGTGGGGCTGACCCACGGGCACCGCCGCCCGCACCTGGTGCGGGCCGCGCTGGAGGGCGTCTGCCAGCAGTTGGCACTGGTGCTGGCCTCGGTGCGGGCCGCCGGCAACGAGGTCCGGGAGATCCGGGCCAGTGGCGGCTTCGCGCGCAGCCCGCTGTGGCGGCAGATGCTCGCCGACGTGCTCGGCATGCCGGTGCGCTTTCCCGCCGGGCGCGAGGGCTCCAGCTTCGGCGCCGCGCTGCTCGGCCTGGAGGCGCTGGGGCTGATCCCCTCCGTCGACGTCGCCGCCGACCTGGTGCAGATCGCGGAGACCGCGCGCCCCGACCCGGCCGCCGCCGCCACCTACGCCGCGCTGCTGCCGCTCTTCTCCGAGCTGTACGACGCGCTGGTCCCCGCGTTCACCTCGCTGCGCCGGCTCTCCCCTGGCCTGCCGCCGGAGTGACCGCCGCCCGGACGGGTGACACCGCCGAGGGGCCGCCGTCCGCACCAACCACGTTCATATGGTGCAAACGTGAGGAAAACAGACAAGCGGCACTCATCTTCGCGCCGGCGTTCCCTGGCCGGCGGCACCCGGCCGCGCTCGCGCGTCCGCGTACCGCTGGCGGTCGTCACCGTGCTGGCGCTGGCAACGGGGCCGGCGCTGACCGCGGGGCCGGCGACGGCGGACGGCCGGGCGGCAGCCGTGGCCGCCGGCCGGCCGGTCAGGGTGCCTCGACCCCGGAGATCAGGTACCGGTGCACCTCAGCGCCGCGGATCGCCACCGCCTGCTCCCCGGCGGGGCCGGAGCCCCGGAAGTCGAGCAGTCCCTCCTCGGTCTCCCAGCGCTCGTAGACGTTGATCCGGCCCGGCTCGACCAGGTCGGCGCTGACCGCGAAGTCGACGCAGCCCGGCGCGGAGCGCGCCTGCCGGACGACCCCGACGCAGTCGGCCAGGTAGGCGTCCCGCTGGTCCGGGTCGACGTAGAGACTGCCGGCGACGATGAGCACTGCTGACCTCCCGGGACGTCCGCACCCTCTCAGGCGCGGGTGATCGCGTTGGCGTGGATGGCCTCGCTGAGGTACGCGGCCGCTCCCGGCCTGATCCTCTCGAAGTACGCGGTGAATCGCTCGTCCGCCACGTACATGTCGGCCAGCCCGGTGTGGATCTCGTAGCTGCACTCGTAGAACCAACGGCTGATCAGCTGCCGGTGCTCCTCGGCCACGTCCATCGCCGCCGGGCTGTCCGCCGGCGCGCCGGAGGCGATCACCTCGACGAGCCGCCGCGACCAGTCCTCGTTCTCCGCCTTGTTCCGCAGCCAGTCGTCCTTCGTGTAGTGCGCGACGCGCCGGTTCGACTCCCGGTACGCGTCGGTGCCGCCCCAGCGCTGCTCCGCCTCCTCGGCATGCGCGTCCGGGTCGAAGTCACCGAAGACCTCGAACCGTTCCTGCGGGGTGAGTGGGATGTTCAACTTGCTCGCCTCCATCGCGAACTCGACCGCCGCGACCATCTCCTGGAGCCTCTTGATCCGTTCGGTCAGCAGCTCGTGCTGGCGGCGCAGGTGCGCCGACGGGCCGCTCGCCGGATCGCCGAGGATCGTGGCGATCTCCTCCAGCGGGAACCCCAGCTCCCGGTAGTAGCGGACGTGCTGCAACCGCTCCAGGTCGGCGTCGTCGTAGCGCCGGTAGCCGGCGCCGCTGCGACCGCTGGGCGAGAGCAGCCCGATCTCGTCGTAGTGGTGCAGCGTCCGCACGGTCACCCCGGCCAGCCTCGCCACCTGTCCCACCGTGTAGGCCATGGTTCCCTCCCTTCCGGGCACCAGGCTCCCGCCTGCCGTTACGTGAGGGTCAAGCCCGATTCTGCGCCGCCGGTCGCCCCGCCGGGCCGGGCGCGGGAAACCGGCCATCCGGCCCGCCTCAGGAGGCCGGGTGTGGGCAGGGAGCCGCCCCGGAAACGACGGTGCGGGCCGCCCCGGTCCGGGCGGCCCGCACGATCACTGCGGTAGGGCGGTCAGAAGGTCACCAGCGGCGGCCGTCCGGCCAGGTGTCGTACGGGCGGGCCGAGAGGATCGGGTCCCAGCCCGTGTTGTTCCGGGCGTCGGGCAGGTGGGGGTGGATGTCCGCCCCGCTGCCGTCGAACGGGCTGGCGTCCAGGTAGGTGACGACCTGACCGGAGTCGAACCGCTTGTAGTAGAGGCCGCCGCCGGGGTTGAACAGCGACGTGGTGTCGCCCCACCCGGTCGCGGCGAGCTCCGCGGAGGTCCACACGCCGGCGGCGTCGATGGCGTACGCCATCAACCTGCCGGTGCTTGTCGTGCCGAGGATCCGGCCGGGGCCGGGGGCGGCCAGCGAGGTCAGCGTGAAGTTACCGGTGATCGTCTTCGCGCTGGTGATGTCGGCGTAGACCGGCTTCGGCTTGGTCACGGTGTAGCGGCGCAGCGCCGAGCCGGCGTTGATGCCGTAGAGCGAGCCGTTGCCGTCGTAGACCAGCCGGTCCTGCGTCCATCCGGTGTCGGCGAGTTTCGTCGTGGTGAAGGCCAGCGGGTCGGTGCCGGTGACGTCCACCCGGTAGAGCTTCCCGTCGGTGTTGGTCACCAGCAGGGTGTCGGCGTTGAGGGCGGCCATCGCCTTCGGGGTGAAGCCGAGCGTCGCCGCGGAGACCATCCTGCGCTTGGCGCCGGTCCCCGGCTCGACGGTCGTGTGGGACAGCCGCCCCTCCGGCCCCGTGCCGAAGACCGACACGACGCCCGTCCACGGCCGCGCGGAGAGCAGCTCATGGCGGAACCATCCGCCGTTCATCGGCTCCTCGCCGATCAGCGTGATGTCGTCACCTCGGCCGTCGAGCGGGTTGGCGTCGCGGTAGCGCTTGAGGCCGTCGCTGGGGTTGATGGTGAGGTAGAGGCCCCCACCCGGCGAGACCAGTTCCCTGGGCCTGTCCCAGCCGGTCTGGTAGAGGTCGGACCGGGACCAGGAACCGGTGCCATTGATCTTGTAGGAGATCAGGTAGCCGGTGGTCGTGGTGCCGAGGAGCCGACCGGGGCCGGGCGAGGCGAGCGTCTGCAGGCCGAACCCGCTGCTGATCGTGGTGGGGGCCGTGAAGTCGGCCGCCGCCGGCTTCACCTTGGTCACGGTGTAGCGACGCAGCGAGCCCGAGATGATGCCGTACAGCGAGCCGTGTCCGTCGTAGACCAACTCGTCGAAGGCCCAGTCGGCGGAGGCGATCTTCGTGATGGTGTAGGTCAGTGCGACCGTGTTCGCCACATCCACCCGGTGCAGCTCGCCGGCCCCGTTGGTCAACAGGATGGTGTCCGCGTTGAGCGTGGCCATCGACTTGGGCGCGAAGGGCAGGGGCACGTCCGCGGTGCGGGTTCGCACGTCGCCGGTGGCGGAGTCGACGGCGTGGGAGACGAGGCGCCTCTGCACGGTGGCGTCCGGCATGAGCTGATGCGTGACGCCGAAGAGGTGGACGTCGGTGGTCTGCCAGTCGATCCACCATCCGAGGTCGTCGACCCGGGTGGCGGTGGCGCCGTCGCGGGTCTCGGTCTCGGTCAGGCAGCCCTTCTGCCACGAGGTGCTGACGATCGCCACCAGCTCGGCGGACCCGTCGCGGAACGCCGGGCCGCCGGCGTCGCCCTTGCAGAGGGTCGCGCCGGCCGAGGCGCCGAGCAGGCCGACCGACGTGGCGGTGACGTCCTGCACCGTGAACGAGCCCTGGTGCAGGTTGTCCGGCACCCACTCGGTGGCCGTACGGCCGTAGCCGGTGATCTTGAGCGTCTCGGTGGCCGACGGCGGCGTGCTGGCGAGCGCGACCGGGGGCACGTCGGTGACCGGCGCGGCGAGGCGGACCAGGGCGACGTTCCGGTCCGGGTGCGGTGCGACAGCCACCACCGTGCGCTGGTGACCGGCGGTGCCGGTGAGGTCCGCGCGGCCGACCAGCACCGTGGTCGGCCGGGTGGGCGCACCGGCGGCGACCGGCGCGCTGCCCTCGGCGAAGCAGCTCTTCGCCGTCATCACCCAGTTCTGGTCGATGAGCGCGCCCGAGCAGGCACGGAGGTCACCAAAGGTGACCTTGGCGCTGAACCGGTAGGTGCCCTCCGGTACCGGCTGGGCCCCCGCGACGGCCTGGGCGGAAGCGCCACCCAGCAGGCCTGCCGCGAGCGTGGCGGCGAGCAGGGCGCCACCCCATCGACGCGTTCGGTGAACTGACAATGCATCCCCCATGGATAAGGAATCGACACGCGATCAGACCAAGGTCGATTCGATTCCGGTGGATGCTATCGGCCACCGGAGACGGGGAAGACCCCTGCACGCATAGGGGCCCGAGAAGGGACAAGAGGACCGCAAAGGTGCCGTCAGTCCCGCTCCGGTACGGGATCGCTGTCGGAACCGACGGCCGGCGGACCGCCGTGCGTCCAGGGCGTCTCCTCCGGTGCCGGGAACGCGCCGACCGGCAGGAACGCGTCGGAGAGCGTGGTGTAGCAGAGCCGCTCCCC
Source organism: Micromonospora sp. NPDC047074 (assembly GCF_040643815.1). Taxonomy (NCBI): domain Bacteria; kingdom Bacillati; phylum Actinomycetota; class Actinomycetes; order Micromonosporales; family Micromonosporaceae; genus Micromonospora; species Micromonospora sp. NPDC047074. Next base: position 452,452 of record NZ_JBEYVB010000002.1, on the reverse strand, counting down.
CACCTCGGGCACGCTGCCCGGCGGGGCGGTCAGCCCCCGGCCCATTCCGCCGGAGAGCTCCAGCACCACCTCGGTCTTGCCGTCCGGCGCGGGAGTGACGAAGACCACCCGGGCCTTCTGCGCCGGCCGGGCCGGCGAGTACAGCGTCGCCCCCACCGGCATCGGCACCGGCTCGGTGGTGACCACCTGGACGCGGGGGCGCAGCACCGGCCGCTTACCGGTGTCGTCGACCCGCTTCGGGTCCGCCAGGGTGACGTCGCCGACGAACGCCTCGCCGGTCAGCCGGTGTTCCGCCATCACCAGCGGGTCGTCGTAGGCGCGTTGCACGGCGTAGGAGGTCAGGGCCCGTTCCAGCCGGTGCAGCCGCTGGGCGGCGGCCACCGCCCCGTCGCGCCGGGGCTGGGGCGCGCCCCCGTTGTCGACGTGCTCCGCGTAGCCGGTGAAGGCGTCCTTATCGCCGTCCCACCGGCCGGCGGCCCGGGCGCCCGGGGGCAGGCCACGCAGCAGCCCCACGCCGCGCCACATCAGCTCCCAGGTGGGCGCCACCTGGTCGCGCAGCAGCCGTTCCAGCTCCGCGTACGCCCCGGCGCGCGCCACCGGGTCGTCCTCGGCACCGACGTACGCGTCGATGGCCGGGGCGAGCCGCCGGTTGTCGAAGTCGGGGTCGGTGGCCGGGCCGGCAGGCGGGCAGACCGACGGGTCCTCGGCCCGGGCCGCCGCCTCGACGCCGGTGAGCCCGGCCGGCGGGCCGATCCAGCCGAGCAGCGCCGGCAGGTGCTGGTCCTCCACCGCGCTCTGGCCCGTGGCCCAGTGCAGGGCCAGTGCGTCGGTCATCGCCACCAGCGCCGCCGAGCCCGGATGCTCGGCGCGCTCGGCGAAGAAGGTCAGCCAGCGCCCGAGCACCGGCACCGACGGGTGCACCGGATAGTCCCCGTCGGGGCGACGGAAGCGGGTGGAGCGGCCGAGCAGCCGCAGGAAGGTGACCCCGGCCGGGTTCGGCACCAGCAGCTGCGGCGCGTCGACGTAGCGGTACCGCACGTCCCTGCCCCGGTCGACCGGCACCGCCTCGGAGACCCCCCGGAACCCGTCCAGGTACGGCAGCACGAGCGCGGCCAGCTCGGCGGCGAACGCGAACCGCTGGTCGCGGTTGCGGGGTTGCGGCACGATCAGCAGCCGCGCCGCGTCCGGGGCGTCGCCGACCAGCGCCGCCAACGGGGCGTTCGCCTCGCCGGCCATCGCCAGCGGCACCAGCACCAGCGGGCGCTCGGCCAGGTGCAGGTGCCGGACGGTCGCCACCGGCCGGGCCACCCCGGCGGCGAGCGCCTCGGCCCTGGCGAGCGCGCGCAGCGTACTCATGCGGTGGTCCCGGCCAGGGCGTCGGCGCGCAGCCGGGCGGCGGCCCGCAGCAGCGCGGCGGCCTCCTCCTGCTCCGGTTCCGGGGTGCGTTCCCCGGCGGCCAGCGCCAGCACCTCCTCGACCTCCGCGATCCCGCCGAGCGCCTCGCGGACCGGCCGGCCCAGCGCCCCGGTGTGGCCGCGCGCCTCGTACCGGCAGAAGTACGCCAGCTCGCAGGCCGCCAGGCAGTCGGGCGCGTAGCGGGCCTCCACCGTCGCCAGCGCGGCGAGCAACTCGGCGGGCTCGGCGGTCAGGTCGGCGGTGAAGTCCCCGGGCACGGCGGCCAGCAGCGTGTCGAGCCGGGCCATCCGGTCGAGCTGGCGGCGCAGCACCAGCAGTTGCTTGCGCACGTCCACGAGGCTGGCCATCGGCTGGTTGGCGAAGTCGCGCGGGCAGACCAGCACCACGTCGTGCGACACCAGTTCCGGGTCGTGACCGGCGGCGACGAGCAGTTCGCGCAGGGCCAGCACGTAGACGGCGGCCTGGGTCGCGGCGGCGGACACCTTGGCCGGGTCGGCCTGACCGTCGACCACCGCGAACGACTTGATCTCCACCACGTGGAACCGGCCGGCGAGCCGCGCGGCGACCAGGTCCGGTTCCAGGTGCACCCGGCGGCCGGCGACGTCCAGGCCCAGCAGCGGGTGGTCGAAGAGCGCGGCGTCGGCGTCCGTCCCGCTGCCGGGGGCGTCGTCCGTGGCGTCGCCGGGGGCGGCGCCGGCCAGCAGTTCGGCGGAGCGCCGGTGCCGGGCGGCCGTGTCGTCCGGGCCGCCGTCGCCGAGGTCCGTCCAGGTCGCCGCCGCCGGCACCGGTACGCCCAACCGCTCGGCGACCAGCCGGAGCAGCTCCGCCCCGCCGTCGGCCTTGACCTGCGCCTCGAACGCGTTGCCCCGGGTGATGGCGAACCGGGACTGCCCGAACCCGGCGGGGAACCCGATGCGCTCGGCCAGCCTCGGCTTGTCCACCCCGGCGCCGTCCAGCACGGCCCGCCGGGTGCAGCCCGGGTTGCCGGTCAGGGCGGCGATGGTGCGGGCGTTGTGCCGCTTCGGTGGCACACCGCCCCGGATCGCGGCCAGTCGCTCCTCGCTGCTCGTCACGATCCGCCACGATAGGCGGTCACCGCCGGCCGCGCCGGACGGAATCGCCGTCAGGGCGAGGTGGAGAGCGCGGCGACGAGCCCGAAGCCGCCGCAGCAGAGCAGCCCGACCACGGCCAACGTGACCAGCATGATGCTGTAGTTCGACCACAGGCCGAACTTCGTGACGTCGGTGCCCTGCCCGTCGTGGACGCGGTTGCGCCAGCCGCCGAAGCGGAACGACAGGTGCTGCACCGTGCCGGGGTGGGCGACGAGCGCGGTGGTGATCAGCGGGATGCCCATGAAGTCGGTGTAGCGGACGTCGTGCTGCCCCGCCGGGACGGCCACGTGCCAGGTGCCCTCGCCGGGGATCGACACCGCCTGACCGTTGACCTTGAACCTGCTCGTGGTGGGGGCCGGAACGATGTACGGGCCACGGTTGACCGAGACGACGAGCACCGCGTAGCCCGGCGGGGGTGCGATCGGGTGCGGGTAGGCGATCATCGGGGTCACCGGGCCGGGCACCGGCGGGTACTGCGGATGAGGGGGATACGACACCGGCACATCCTGGCACGACCCGGCGACGTTGCCGAGGGTCTGCCGACCACGAACGGAATAGCCAGGTCGGGGCCTCGTCCGGAGCAGGGTCAGCGCCCGCCGGAGCGGTTCCAGGGCGAGCGGGGCTGGGCCGCACCGGCCAGCGGCCGGCGCTGGCGGCGACGCCGACGGCCGGGCGTGCAGGGCGGCCGGGGGGCGGTGTGCACGGGCGCCGGGGCGGGCGCGACGGGCTGGCGGCCGATCAGCCAGCAGAGGAACCGGGCCACCGGCGCTCAGCCGATCGGGAGGCGGCGGGCGTCGGACGCGGCGATGTCGTACTGGGCGCCGCAGAAGGTGCACTGCTGCACGTAGCGGGTGCGGATCGGGATGATCGGGATGAAGAACAGGCTGAACTTCGTCGACCGACGGGTGATCACCTGTGCGACGTCGTTGCCGCAGTTGCGGCACACCTGTCGCATCACGCCCGACCGGCTGACCTTCGTACGAAGCCCGAAGATGAAGAACATCGCCTGGCAATACCCACCACCGGCCCCGTAGTCACCACCCGGCCCGGCATACGCGAGGGGGCATCCGCTCGTCGGGGACGAGCGGATGCCCCTGCCTCGGGCGGCTGTCGACGTCAGTCGTCACTCATCTGCCGGTCCCATTCGGCGTCGCTCGCCTCCTGGTTCCAGTGGCCGCTCTTCTCCCATTCGGCGTCGCTCGCCTCCTGGTTCCAGTCGTCGCCCTTGTCGCGGCCCTGGTCGCCGCCCTGTTCACGGCCCTGGTCGCCGCCGTTGTCGCGACCCTTGTCCTCGCCGCGATCGTGGTCGCTCTTCAGCTGGCCCCGGATCTCGCCCGTCGGGTACTTCTTGGTGTGCACGTTGACGTACGTGACGCCGGCCTCGATCGCGTCGACGAGTTCGTCGAACTCGCCCGGCTCGATGCCCTGGTCGGCGGGGCCCACCACGTCGGCGGGCTTGACGGTCCCCTCGATCTTGGCCGGCGCGGTGGGGCAGGACTGGACGCCCTTCGGGGCGCCGCCCTTCCCGTCCTTGATGTTCGAGCAGAGGAAGACGGCGACGCCGCCGCTCTGGTGCCGTCCGCCGAAGTGGATGTGCGCCTGCTCGACGTCATTCAGGTCGTCGTAGCTCAGCCGCCACTTGATCTCCTTGTTCCGCTCGTCGATGTGCGCCTCGAACCGGCCGGAGCCGGGTGTGGAGATCGTGAGCGGATCCTCCTGGTAGCCGCTGAGTTTCGCCCGTACGGTGTCCTTCTCGCCGTTCCGCGAGTCGTCCCAGTCCCACGAGTCGCGGGAGTCTGACGCCTCGCGCGAGTCGTGCCGGTCGCGCGAGTCGTCCCGCCCGTCGCCCATGGCTGCGCTTCCCACGGCGACCCCCGCCACCGCCGCGCTGGCCGCCACCGCAACTGCCCACAAACGGGTACGTTTCATCATCATCGCTGCTCCTTCTAGGCGGATGCCTGGGCCCGGGCTCACGGACGGCTGTCGACCGTCCGTTGAGGGCGCAGGCGGAAGGCGCGTCCAGGTCAGCGCCCTATGATGAAATTGTCCCATATTTCCTATGAGCCGTTGTTGTCTTCCTGATCCGGCCGTCAGGCGCCCTTCGCGAGCTGTGGGAGCCGGCACCCGCTCCTGGGGCACTTCGACAGGAAAGGACCCCCGTCACCCGGTCGGGTGGCAGGGGTCCTTTTTCCGGACGTCAGCTCGTCACGCCGTCTGCGGCTCCAGGCCCGGCACCTCCGCGGGCAGCCAGATCGGCTGCCAGTCCTTCATCTCGTGGAACCGGCGCAGCTCGAACAGCGAGGAGACCGACCCGGCCCACGCCCCGTACGGCGGGTTCTGCTCGTCGAAGCCGGACTGCACGAAGGTCAGCTTCGTCTTGCCCTGCGACTCGGCCAGCTCCCAGGTGCTGACGCCCGTCGGCCCCCAGTCCACCGACAGCTTCCGACCCGGCTCCAGGTCGACGACCTTCGCCGCGTAGCCCGCCTCGAAGCCGCCCATGGCATAGCGGCCGCCGACCCATGCCTCGATGCCGATCGGGTAGCCGAACCAGGCGCTGGCCTGCTCGGAGTCGGTCAGCGACTCGAACACCTTCGCCGCCGGCGCGTCGATCAGCAGCTCGCCGCGCATCTCGGCGGAGGTGAAGTCGACCTTCGGCAGCAGCGACTGCCCCGCCAGGTGGGCGGCCAGGTTGGCGAGCGACAGGCTCCAGAACGTCTGGAGCACGCCCCGGATGCTGCTGCCGCTCATCGCCTCGGCGAAGTCGAAGTGGCTCTGGGTCAACGTCAGCACCGTGCTGTCGGCGCCCTCCGCGCGCAGGACGAACTCGGTGGTGGTCTCCACCCCGTCGAGCAGCCACGCGAAGCGCAGCGTGTCGTCGTCGACCTGCAGCAGGCGCTGGTGCGGCGCGTCGCCCTCGGGGGTGTGCCGGCCCCAGAACTCGTACCGGTCCGGCAGCTCGACCTCGGCGTGCTCGGCGAACCAGACGCGCAGTTCGGCCGGGTCGGTCAGGGCGCGACGGACGGTCGCGACGGGCGCGGCGAGGCGGACGGGCAGCTTCATGGGTTCAGTCACGGTCTTTCCCCTTCGGGTAGCAGGCCACGGCGAGCTTGAAGGCGTCTCCCTCGGCACCCCCGTAGCGCGTGAACAGGTCCTGCAGAGCGGTCTGCAGGTCGTGCAGGAACTGCTGGCGCTGCTCGGCCGGCACCCGGATCTCGCCGGCCACCCCGACCGAGGGGAGCTCGGGGGCGGTGCGGTCGAGCCCGGCGATGTCCTCCTGGACCTCCTCCATCAGGTCCAGCAGGTAGCCGAGGCTCAGCTCGTCGCGGGCGCGGCGCAGGCCGATCCGGCCGACCAGCCGGGGGGACAGCCAGTAGGACCGGGCGGCGGCCTGGTAGATGCCCTCGGTGATGCCCCGGACCTTGCGCTCGCTGACCAGCTCGACCAGCCCGGCGACGACGAGCTGCTTGACGTGGTAGTAGACGCGCTGCGGCGTCTGCTCCAGCCGGGCGGCGACCTCGGTGCAGGTGCGCGGCTCGGCCAGTTGCCGCAGCACCTCGACGCGCTGCGGCTTGAGCAGGACCTCGGCCTGCTCGATCTGCTCCAGGTACAGGATCTCTCTCATGGCAAAATCAGTTTGTACGTACAAAACTTCTTTGTCAATAGGAACGGCGACATCCGCGCCGAGGGGCGGCGCGGATGTCGGACGCGGATCAGGGCAGCCAGTCGGGGCGCAGCGGGTAGCCGCTCGCCCCCTCCGGGCCGTTGCGGGTGGCGAGCACCTGGTGCAGCTGGATGCCGTTGCGCTCGAACGCCAGCCGGGAACCGGCCATGTAGAGGCCCCACACCCGGGCCGTGCCCGCCCCCACCTCGGAGACGCAGAAATCCCAGTGCGCCACGAGGTTGCGACACCAGGCGGCCAGCGTCAGCGCGTAGTGCAGGCGCAGGTTCTCCTCGTGCTGCACCTCAAGGCCGACGTCGTGGATCTCGCTGATCACCCGCCCTGGGCCGGCCAGCTCCCCGTCCGGGAAGACGTACCGGTCGATGAACGCGCCCGAACGGTGCGGCGCGCGGTTGTCGGCGCGGGTGATGCAGTGGTTGAGCAGCCGCCCGTCCGGCCGCAGCCGGTCGGCCAGCGCGCCGAAATAGGCCGGGTAGTTGCGCACCCCGATGTGCTCGGTCAGCCCGATCGAGGAGACCGCGTCGAACTGCTCGCGCGGCGCGTCCCGGTAGTCGAGGTGGCGCACCTCGGCCAGGCCGGTCAGCCCCTCCCGCTCGATCGCCGCCCGGGCCCACTCGGCCTGCGCCCGGGACAGGGTCACCCCGAGCGCCTTCACGCCGTACTCGCGGGCCGCGTGCCGGACCATGCCGCCCCACCCGCAGCCCACGTCGAGCAGCCGCATCCCCGCCCCGAGCGCCAGCTTCTGCGCCACCAGGTCGTACTTGGCCGCCTGGGCCTGCTCCAGCGTGTCGTCGGGCCCGCGGAAGACCGCGCAGGTGTACGTCATCGACGGGCCGAGCACCTTCTCGTAGAAGGCGTTCGAGACGTCGTAGTGGTGCGAGATGGCGGTGCTGTCCCGCACGCGGGAGTGCCGCAGCCCGTTCATCAGGCGCTTCCAGCGCGGCTGCGCCTCCTGTGGCGGGGGCGGCGGCGGCATCAGCCGCTCCCAGCCCAGCCCGCGCACCAGGGCCAGCCCCTCGGCCAACGACGGCGTACGCAGCCGCAACTCGTCCTTCAGCACCCGCAGCGCCTCGTACGGATCGCCCGGGTGCACCCCCTGCAACGCGAGGTCGCCGCCGACGTACGCCCGGGCCATGCCCAGGTCGCCGGGGGCCGTGAGCAGATAGGTCAGGCCCCGCTCGGAACGGATCGACAGGGTGATCCCGGCGTCGGCCGGCCCCACCGCGCTGCCGTCGTAGCCGGTGACCCGCACCGGGAGGGCCCCGGTGGTCAGCGCGCGGACGACGTCCGCCACGGTCGGACCCGGTCGCCGGCCCCCCGCCGGCGGGGTGGCGGGAGCGCTTGCCGCCCCCTGGTCTCGATCGGTCAGGCTCATTCTCGTGCTACCGCCTTCTCGTACAGTCCGGTGAGCCGGTGGTCCGGGTCGTAGCGGTCCCTCACCGCGCGCCACGTCGCGCCGCCGTAGAGCCGGTCGAAGGATTCCCGGTCGTAGTACGCGTCGGAGTAGAGCGACTTGTGGCCGCCCGACTCCGACACCATGCGCTCGATCGCCCGGTTGACGTCGCCGTCGGCGGCGCCCTCCGCGATCGGCACGCTGCCCCAGAAGCCGATGTTCACATAGCTCTCAGCCGCCCGGAGCGGATACAGCGGCCAGGCCCGGGCCGATCCCGGGCCCGACGGCTCGCGCAGCCGCAACGGGCAGAGCCAGACCGGGGTCATCCCGACGGTGCGGGCGAACCAGCGCAGGAACTCCGCCGTCCGCTCCAGCGGGATCTCCACGTCCTGCACCACCCGCTCGCGCGCCGGCTGGCCGCGCAGGCGGTCGATCCGGGCGGCCACCCCGTGCCGGTGCTCCCACCGGACCAGCCGGTGGTAGACGTCGCTGCGCCGCCACCGCGCCGGCCAGACCCGCCGCACCACAGGGTGCTGCACGCCGAACGCCGCCGAACACCAGAACCAGTCGGTGTCCCAGCGCCAGAGGTAGTCGTACGCGGTCAGCACGTCGTGCGTGCGCTGGCGCAGCGACCGGTAGTAGATGCCCTGGCCCGTGTAGTCGCTGGCCGGTGGCGCGTCGTCGGTGAAGGTGCCCAGGACCAGGTACGCCTCGCCGGGGCTGAACATCACCCCGTCCATCGCGTCCACCGTCTGCCCGGCCCAGGAGCCCGTCGCGGTGACCTCGGCGACCGCGTCGACGAGAGCCTCCAACCGGGTGAACCGGATGTTGCGCAGCCCCACGAACCGCCGCACCGGCTGCAACTCGATGCGCAGCCGGGTGGCGTAGCCGAGGCTGCCCAGCGAGTTGGGGAACGCCGCGAACAGATCCGCGTGCTCTCCTTCCGGTCGCGCCGTGACGATCTCGCCGGCCCCGGTGAGCACGTCCATCTCGACCACCGACTCGTGCGGCAGGCCGTTGCGGAACGAGGTCGACTCGATGCCGAGCCCGGTCACCGCCCCGCCGAGGGTGATGGTGCGCAACTGCGGCACCACCAGCGGCATCAGCCCGTGCGGCAGGGTCGCGTCGACCAGGTGCTCGTAGGTGCACATGCCCTGCACCTCGGCCGTGCGGGCGGCCGGGTCCACGGCGAGCACGCCGGTGAGCCCGCCGACGTCCAGGCCCGGCGCGCGCGGGGCGGACCGGGGCCGGAACAGGTTGGAGGTGCGCTTGGCGAGCCGGACCGGCTCACCCGCGGGCACCGCCGCGTAGGACCGCCGCAGGCGCGCCACCGCGTCGTCGTGGTCGACCGGATGATGATCCACACGGACCGCACACATGCGATCACTGTACGCGCGAGAAGCGCGAGGTGTGGGACCTCGACGGTGGCCGCGCCGGCCCCGGCGGCATAGCGTGGAGCAATGCCGAGAGCCGTGTGGAACGACCTGGTCATCGCCGAGAGCGACGACACCGTGCTGGTCGAGGGCAACCACTACTTCCCCGGTCCGCACTGCGCGACGACCTGATCCGCGAGTCGGCGACCCGCACCGTCTGCCCGTGGAAGGGCACCGCCTCCTACTACACGCTGGAACGCGACGGGCGGACCAGCGCCGACGCGGTCTGGTACTACCCGGACCCGAAGCCCGAGGCGGAGCTGGTCCGCGACCGGGTGGCCTTCTGGAAGGACGTCCGGGTCGTCGACTGACGCCCACGCCGACGGCTCAACCGGTGCGGAGCATGCGCAACTGGGCCAGGTGTTTCGGCAGGTGCACCCGGGTGTGCAGGTCCAACGTGCGGGCCCAGGGCAACGGCTCGTCCACGACCAGGTCGAAGCCCTCGCGCAGGTGGGTCTCCACCGGGGTCTGCGCGGCCGGGCCGAGCCGATCGGTCAGGGCGCAGAGCTTCTGGCTCGTGGCCCGCAGCAGGGTGGCCAGCCCGTCCAGCCCACCGCACTCGGCGACCAGTGCGTCCACCTGGGGACGGTGGATGGTCTCCAGGTCGTAGTACGCGAACGGCGAACCGGCGAGGACCGCCTCGGTGGCCTCCGTCATCAACTCGTCGTTGGCGGCGAGGTGCGCGACGATCTGCTCGGCGCTCAACTGCCCGGCCGGCGGCGGCCCGAACCCGCCCGCCTCGACCTCCGCGAGCACCTCCGCGTACGCCCCCCGCAACGCCCCGCTGTCCATGCCCCCAGTCAATCCCGGCCCGCGCTGCCCGGCCCGGCGTTCCCACGGACGGTTCACCCGGAAGGGACCGGCCGGAAGGCACCGGCGGAAGGCACCGGTCGGAAGCGCCCCGGGGCGCCGCAGGCCGAAGGACTGATCGGGCGCTGTCGAGCTGCCCCACCAATAGGACCAGGGACGGCGGCCGACGGGACACTTCGCAGCAGGTCCGACCCCATCGGCACAGGCCGTGGTCCCACCGATGGGGCAGCTCGACAGCGTCCGCGGCGATACCACTCCTCGGCCGCGCCGCGCCGAGCCGGGCCAGGAGGCGCAGCCGCGCGGTCCGTCGGATCCGTCCGGTCAGCGCCGGCGGGGCTGGCGGGAGCGGAGATAGTCGGAGACCACGTACTCGCCGAGATCCTCCAGGTCGGGGGTGAACATCCGGCCCTTCGAGCGGCGGGCCACGGCGTCGACGAAGCGGCGCAGGCCGGGATCGTCGCCGAGCATGAACAGGTTGAGCGTGGCACCGTACCGGGTCAGCCGGTCCACCTCGCGTACGGTCGCCGCGATCGTCTCCGGCAGCGGCGGCCAGTGGAACAGCGCCTCCCCGTCGTCCGGATCCAGGTGGGCGGTCGGCTCCCCGTCGGTGACCACCAGCACCACCGGCTCGGCGTCCGGGTGCCGCCGCAGGTGCCGGGCGGCCAGCCGCAGCGCGTGCTGCAGGTTCGTGCCCTGCTGCATGTCGGGCTCGACGGCGGCCAGCTCCTGCTGGGTCAGCGGCAGCGCCTCCCGACCGAAACCGACGATCTGGAGGGCGTCCTGCGGGAACCGGGTGGCCATCAGGTGCGCCAGCGCCAACGCGGTCTGCTTCATCGGGCCCCACCGGCCCTGGGAGATCATCGAGTAGGAGAGGTCGACGCAGAGCGCCACCGCCGCCGAGGCCCGCCGCTCGGTCTCCACCACCTCGAAGTCCTCGACGGCCAGTCGCACCGGCACGCCGGAGCCGGCGCGGCGGACCGCCCGGGTCAGCGTCCGCACCACGTCGAGGGGCTGCTCGTCGCCGTACTCCCATGGCCTCGATCCGCCGCTGACCTCGCCGGCGGCCCCCGCCGAGCGCAGGTCGTGCTGGCCGCGCGGCCCGGCGGTCAGGTCGGCGAAGACCCGGCGCAGCGCCGTGCCGCCGAGCCGGCGCAGCGCCTTCGGGGCCAGGGTCAGCCCGTCGGCGTCCCGGCTCACCCAACCCTGCCGGCGCAGCTCCCGCTCCAGCTCCCGCAGCCGGCGTACGTCGTCGGCGGCGTCCCGGCCCAGCGTCCGGGCCACCGCGTCGACGTCGACGTCGTCCAGGGTGGCGCCCGGATGCTCCTGGTCGAGCTGGTCCAGCAGTTCGTCCAGCTCGGCGATCTCGCCGAGCGCGTCGGCGGCCTCGCCGTACCCGAGCGGCCGGTCGCCGCGCACCCGCTCGCCGCGACCGGAGTGCAGGTCGGGGCGGAGCGCGCGGAGGTTGTCGTCCAGCGCCGCCAGTTCCCCGGCGAGCCGGTCGCCGAGCGACTGCCGCATCAGGCCGGCCAGTTCCTCGCGCTGCCGATCCGACAGCGAACGCATCAGCCGCTCCCCGGCGGCCGAACGCCGGGCCAGCACGTCGACCAGCTCGTCGACGTCGGCGGGCTGCTCCGGGAAGAAGTCGCCGTGCCGGCGCATGAACTCGGCGAACGCGTCGGTGGTGTCCTCCGACCGGGCGTGCCGGGCCAGCAGGTCGTTCAGGTCGCGCATCATCTCGGCCAGCCGCCGCTGCGCGGCAGGATCCGCCGAGGCGCGCACCGCGTCCCGCAGGCCGGCGAAGCGCTGACCGAGCACGTCGTCGCGGAGCCCGTCGAGGATCCGTTGGTACGTCCCGCGTGCCTCGTCGCTGGCCCACTGGTAGCCGGCCAGCTCCTGCACGGCGCGGGCCGTCGAGCGGGGCAGGTTGTCCAGCACCGCCTCGGCGAACCGCGCGGCGTCGTCGTCGCGGCCGCGCAGCTCGTCGCGTTCGGCGGCGAGCGCCTGGTCGAGCAGGGCCCGGGCCCGGGTCACCGCCCCGTCCAGGTCGCCCCGACGCAACGCCTCCCGGCGCAGCCGCCTGGCCCGGGCGGCCAGGTCGTCGAGGCCGCCACGCCCCTGGGGGCCCCGGCGCAGCAGATCGCGCAGCGCCTCCCGGAGGCTGCCGCCGGCCAGCACCTCGGCGCCGACGGCGTCCACCGCGCCCCGCACGTCGTACGGGGGCGCGAGCGGGTCGGGGCCGCCCTGCCACTGCCCGTACCGGAACCGGTTGCCGGCCATGCTCAGGCCCGGCCGCCGTAGCGGGTCCGGCCTCTGTCGGTGACGTCCTTGCCGAGCCGGCGGGTCAGGTGCAGCCCTTCCAGGACGAACTCCACGCCGGCCGCGGCCTGCTCGGGGGTGGGCGCGTCGCTCAGCCCGAGCCGGTCCAGGGCCTTGGCCAGCCCCGGGACGGTGCCCACCTGGCGCAGCAGCTCGGCGGAGCCGACCAGCTCGCCGGTTTCGATCACCGCGCCCTCCTCGACCAGGGCGGTGAACCCGGAGAGGTCCAGCCCCGCCAGCCGGGTCCGGAACGTCTCGGCGGTCGCGGTCCGCAGCAGGTGGCCGAGGATCTCGACCTCCCGTCCCTCCTCGCCGCTCTCGAACTCGACCTTCCCGCGCAGGGTGCTCGTCACCGACACCGCGTCCCCCACCCGGGCCACCGCCCCCTCGGCTGCCGCCAGCAGGCCGGCGCGACGCAGCGCGGCGGCGGCGACCGTCTCGGCGGCGGCGATGGCGAACCGGGCGGAGACACCCGAGCGCGGGTCCACCGACGGCGACTCGCGCACCGCGCGGGCGAACCGCGCCAGGACCTCCAGCACGTGCTCCGGCACCTCGGCGACCAGGTCGGCCTCCTGCCGGACCAGGGCCAGCTCCAGGTCGAGGTCGACCGGGTAGTGGGTACGCACCTCGGCGCCGAAGCGGTCCTTGAGCGGGGTGATGATCCGGCCCCGGTTGGTGTAGTCCTCCGGGTTCGCGCTGGCCACCAGGAACAGGTCCAGCGGCAGCCGCAGTTGGTAGCCCCGGACCTGGATGTCCCGCTCCTCCAGCACGTTGAGCAGCGCCACCTGGATCCGCTCGGCCAGGTCCGGCAGCTCGTTGACGGCGAAGATGCCCCGGTTGGTACGCGGGACGAGGCCGAAGTGGATCGTCTCCGGGTCGCCGAGCGTACGCCCCTGGGCGATCCGGATCGGATCGACGTCACCGATCAGGTCACCCACGCTGGTGTCGGGGGTGGCGAGCTTCTCGCCGTAGCGCATCGAACGGTGCAGCCACGCCACCGGCAGGTCGTCGCCGGCCTCGGCCACCAGCGCCCGAGAGCCGGGGGTGAGCGGGTGCAGCGGATGCTCGTTGAGCACCGAGCCGGCGATCACCGGGGTCCACTCGTCGAGCAGGCCGACCAGCGAACGGATCAGCCGGGTCTTGCCCTGGCCCCGCTCGCCGAGCAGCACCATGTCGTGCCCGGCGAGCAGGGCCCGCTCGACCTCGGGCAGCACCGTGTCGTCGTAGCCGACGATGCCGGGGAAGCGGTCGGCACCGGTACGCATCCGGGCCAGGAGGTTGTCGCGGAGTTCCTGCTTGACCGTGCGGTACGCGTGGCCGGCCGCCCGTAGCGCGCCGAGCGTGCCGGGCAGGTCGGCCGGTGGGACCGGGGTAACCGGGGAAGGCGCAGTCACCCGATCCACGCTAGCTCACATAATCGGGTACGCCCGGTCCGTCGGCCGGGTACACAAACCGACAGGCCGACGAAGCGGACCGACCGACGGACGCCTCAGCGGTGCTCGTCGACGTAGCGCTGCGGGTCCTTGTCGGCGAAGGCGAGGTCGCGACCGTTCTTGTGCTCGCCGTGGAAGGTCAGCCAGCGGCGGCCCAGCTCGGCCCGCAGCTCGTCGCTCGCGTGCCGGCGGAAGTCGGGCAGGGCCTCGTCCTCCTCCTCGGCGAGGTGCTCGCTGTTCTCCCGGCGGGCGGTACGCACCGCCGCCCACCACTCGGCGGAGCCCACGGGGTGCAGCTTGGACTCGGCGACGGCGTCACGGATCTTGTTGTGGTCACCGATCGCGTCGACGGTCTCGGCCTCGCCGTCGTCGCCGTGCCGCACCAGGTGCGGGTAGAGGATCGCCTCCTCCGCCTCGGCGTGCACGTCCAGGTGCAGGGCCAGCGCGTCCCAGATGGCCAGCAGCTCGTGCTCGTCGCGGGCGTCGTCGAGGCGGGCGAAGCCCCGGCGGAAGGCGGCGTGGTCGTCGAGGATCAGCGCGGTGATGTCGTCCATGGGCTCACCTTCCGGCTCGGGCCCGGAGCAGGCGGGGCGCCGCCGCCAGCCCGGTGATCGGGCGGAACTCCTTCGCCGCACGGACCAGCGCGGCGTACTCGTCGTCGGCCAGCTCGATGTCGGCCGCCGCCGCGTTGCGTTCGACCTGCTCCACCTTGGAGGCGCCGGGGATGGCCAGCACGTTCGGGTGCCGCAGCAGGTAGGCCAGGGCGATCTGGCTGGGGGTGGCGTCGTGCGCGTCGGCCACCTGCCGCAGGGTCTCGATCAGCGTCGCGCCGCGTTCCAGATTCTCCGGCAGGAAGTACGGGTTGGCCCGGCGCACCGCCCCGCTCGGCGGGTTCTTCGCGTCGTACCGGCCGGACAGGAAGCCCTGGGCCAGCGGGCTGTACGCGATCACCAGGCGGCCGGCCTGCCGTGCGTACGGCAGCAGGTCGTGCTCGGGCCCACGGTCGACCATGCTGTACCGGACCTGGTTGCTCAGCACCCGCCGGCCGAGCGCCGCCTCGGCGACCTGCCAGCGGCGCAGGTTGTAGTTGCTGACGCCGACCTCGCCGACCAGCCCGACGTCCTGCAACGCGCGCATGCCGCGCATGGTGGTGTGGTCGGCGACCAGGGGGTTGGGCTGGTGCACCTGGTAGAGGTCGAGGTGGGTGACGCCGAGCCGGGCGGCCGAGGCCACCGCCCGCTGCTGCACGACCGGGGCGACCGGCAGGATCGGGAAGATCTTGGTGGCGAGCACGACCTTGTGCCGGTCGTCGCCGAGCGCCTCGCCGAGGATCCGCTCGCTGCGGCCGAAGCCGTACAGCTCGGCGGTGTCGAAGACGGTGATCCCGAGTTCGACGGCCCGCCGGACGATGTCGGCGGCCAGGCGCTCGTAGTCGGCGCCGTAGCCCCACTCCCGGGACCCGAACTGCCAGGTGCCGAGGCCGATCTTGGACAGGGGTTTCGGGGTGTCGAGCTGGACGAACCGCATGTCCCGAAACTACCCCGGCGTCCCCGACGGCACGCCGCTTCGCCGCGCACGGCCGGTGCCTGCGGGGTTAGGGTCTCGCTCGTGACCTATCTCGCCGCGGACCAGCGCTACGACCAGATGACCTACCGGCGCAGCGGACGCAGCGGGCTGCGGCTGCCGGCGATCTCGCTCGGGCTGTGGCACAACTTCGGCCCGGACCGGCCGTTCGAGCGGCAGCGGGACATCGTCCGGCGCGCCTTCGACCTCGGCGTGACCCATTTCGACCTGGCCAACAACTACGGTCCGCCGCCGGGCGCCGCCGAGGAGAACTTCGGCCGGATCCTCGCCACCGACCTCCGGGCGTACCGCGACGAGCTGGTCGTCTCCAGCAAGGCCGGCTACCTGATGTGGCCCGGCCCGTACGGCGAGTGGGGCTCCCGCAAGTACCTGCTCTCCTCGCTGGACCAGTCGCTGCGCCGGCTCGGGCTGGACCACGTCGACATCTTCTACTCGCACCGCTTCGACCCGGACACCCCGCTGGAGGAGACGATGGGCGCGCTCGACGCCGCCGTCCGCTCCGGCAAGGCACGCTACGTCGGCGTCTCCAACTACGACTCGGCGCAGACCGAGCGGGCCGCGGCGATCCTGCGCGAGCTGGGTACGCCGCTGCTGATCAACCAGCCCTCGTACTCGATGCTCAACCGCTGGACGGAGGACGACGGCCTGCTGGACACCCTGGAGCGGGTCGGCGCGGGCTGCATCGCCTACAGCCCGCTCGCCCAGGGCCTGCTCACCGACCGCTACCTGGGCGGCATCCCGGCGGACTCCCGGGTGCGCACGAGCGTCTTCCTCGACGAGAGCGACCTCGCCGAGGAGAAGATGGCCACCATCCGGGCGCTCGGCGGGATCGCCGAACGGCGCGGCCAGTCACTCGCCCAGCTCGCGCTCGCCTGGGCGCTGCGCGATCCGCGGATGACCAGCCTCATCATCGGGGCGAGCAGCGTGCCGCAGTTGGAGACGAACGTCGCGGCGCTGGACGACCTCGACCTCACCGCCGAGGAACTGGCCGAGATCGCCCGCCACCTCGGCTGACGCCCCCGGCACGGCACGGTCAGTAGATGTCCGCGTACGGCGACGCGCGGGAGAACGCCTTGAGCGCGTCGAGGTCGTAGCCCTCCTCGAAGTTGGTGAGCTCCGTGAGCAGTTCCTCCGGCTCGTACCGGTAGCGGCGGGCCCACGTCTCGTACGACTCGACCTGCGTCGGGTCGGCGCCGCTGAAGCAGCGGTAGCCGCGCGGCGAGTTCCGGATCACCTGGTCGACCGCCGGGGCGAACCGGATGTCGATGTTCCACCGGATGCGGTCCGAGACGTTGGGCGTCGAGCGGTGCAGGGTGGTGTCCGTGAAGATCACCACGTCACCGGGTTCCATCCGGGCGGTGCTGACCGGGCCGTCCCCGAGCGCCGCGTCCGACGTGCCGTACTCGCCGTTCGGGAGGCGGTCACGGGGGATCCAGCCCCGGGTGTGCGAGCCGGTGACGAACTGGAGGCAGGCGGTGTCCTCGTCGACGGGCACCAGCGGGATCCACACCGACAGCAGCGGCCCGACGGCGGCGTCCCAGCCCTTGTAGTAGTAGGCGTCCTGGTGCCAGGCGACCTGCTGGGTGCGGCCGTGGGGGTCGCGCGGGCGGGCGTTCCACACCCCGTGCGCGTAGACCTCGTCACCGATCAGGCTCCGCACCGGACCGAGCAGCTCCGGGCTGCGCCACAGGTCGTACACCGGTTGCCCCACCAGGATCCGCCGCCAGGCGGCCGGCACCCGGACCGGGCTGGACTCGATCAGGCGCAGGTAACGCTGGTCGTACGGCAGGTCGGCGAACGTCTCGGTGATCCCGGCCCGCTGCTGCCACTGCCGGGCGAGGTGGTCGACGACCCGGCTGAACGAGCCGTGCAGCCCGTCCAGGATCCTGGCCGGGAGCGCACCCCGCAGGATCAGGTGCCCGTCACGCCGGAACTGGTCCAGTTGCTCGGCCGTCAACGCGTGGGGGTGGTCCACCATCGGCTCCTTCGTGCGCCGTACGGGATCGAGCCCTACCACCAGGCGGGGAAGGCCTCCGGTGCGACGATCGTGGCACGAGGCCGAATGGGCGACAACGCCTCATTCGCCGGACGGGACCCCTATTCTGGTCACCCCCGCGGCCGGCGGCACGAAGCCGGCGCAGGAGAGCGGAAGGCTCCGGGGCCGTTGTCACACGACGTCGACGAGCAACAACTCCCCGATCCGGTCGAACCGTTCGGCGAGGTCAGCCGGGGTGGCGCCGGTGATCACGACGAAACCGGGTCGGGTGGCGGAACTGACGACGGGTCGCACCGGGTCGCCGGGAGCCAGTGGGAGGGAGATCTCGTGGACCCATGGGAACGCGGCCACCTCCGCCAGGCCGGTGACGGCCCGGACCGTACCCGGCGGCACGGAGAGGAACCGGATCTCGGCGTAGCGGGCGGCCTGGCGCGATGGTTGCACCGGCATCCCGAGATGGGCCGCCGCGACCTCGACGAACATGTCCCGCCCGGTCGCCAGGCGGAACAGGTCCGTGATGCGGTCTCCGCCCGGACGGGCGTGGCTCTCGATGACACGTGGCCCGCCGTCGGTCAGGATGAACTCGGTGTGCGCCAGCCCGGTCGTCATTCCGATCGCGTCCAGCACGTCGACAGCGGCTCGCCGCAACTCGTCGTACGGTCCGTCCGGGGCCGGGTGGACGTGTCCCGTTTCCACGAACCCTGGCGGACCGGAGGTCGACTTGCGGGTGACACCGAGGATCTCGTGCGCGCCGTCACGGCTGATGGACTCGACACTGAACTCGGGCCCTACGAGAAACTCCTCCACGACGTGGCCCTGCCCGTAGTCGAGCTTGTGAGCCAGGCGATCCACCTCGTCAGGATCTGCCAGCAGTTGGACGCCCTCGCTGCCCACGCCGCTTCGTGGCTTGACGATGAGCGGTGTGCCGAGCTCGGCGACAGCGGCTCGCAGAGCCTCGGCGCTGTCGCAGATCCGCTGGGCCACCGCTGGTAGCCCGGATTCGCTGAGCCGCCGCCGGAACAGCCACTTGTCCGTCGTGATCGCCACGTCATCCGCCCCCGGGCCGGCTACACCGAGCCGCTTGGCGAGTGCGGCCGCGACAGCGACCGACGTCTCGCCGAAGCCCAGCACGACGGCTGGAGCCACCTGGGCCATCGCGGCCACGGTTCGCTCGAACTCGGCCGGATCGTCCCACCGCACGTGCAGCGTCTCGGCGTGGACGTCGGGTTCGCAGGCTTCCGACCGAACAGCGACGCAGCGGACATCGAGTGTCCGAAGAGCCTCGGTGACGGCGGGTCGGGGTTCGATGAGCGCGACGACGGGCTTCCGGGTCATACCTGAACCTCGACCTTCGACAGGTGCGGACGTCGTTGCTCGCCGATCACGAACAGAACGGTCGCCGCACCGACGAGCGCGGCCACAGCCAACCAGTACGCATGGGTGAAGCCACCCGTGTCCGCCAGAGCGAACAGGGCGGAGCCAGCCGCACTTCCGGCAACGCTGCCAGCCGCGTCGCCGAGGCTGAAGACGCCGATGTAACGCCCGCCGCCCTGCGCTGGCGCGATGCGCCCGATCACGTCGTCGACCGAGCTGCTGTAGAAGATCTCAGCGGCGGAGAACGCCACGATGAAGATGGCGAGGACCCAGATCGACACGCCCGCCGCGAGGACCGCGAACGCCAGGCTCATCGCAATCATCCCGAGCCTGAGCAGGTAGGACGACGGTCGCCGCGCCGACAGCCCCCGGATGACGGGATACTCGAGAGTCAACACGATGGCGGCGTTGGCGACGAACAGGGCGGACAGGATCGCTTCCGAGCCGGTGGCGGTGATGGTGGCCAGCGCCACCGTCGTGTTCAGCTGGGAGTAGCTGAACCAGAACGTGAACGCGACCAGCAGCAGCGTCACCGTACGCCGGTCCCTGAGCAGGGCCACAACCGATGGTCGAGGGTCCTGACCGGCGTCCCGGTCGGTCGACGGCAGGCCTCCGTGCCGCTGCCCGGCGTGCTCTCCGGTCCGCAGTGACCGGCGGGACAGCAGCGTCAGTACGGCGATCTGGGTCGACATGGCGGCGACACAGACCCACCGGAAGTCCGCCGCCAGCAGCACGGTGCCAAGGGGTGGCCCCAGGATGGCCGCGCCGTTGACGGCCGCTCCGCGCAACGCGAGGCTACGCTGCCGGATCGCGGGGTCCTGCTGGATGAACTCGACCCGGATCGGCAGCGTCACCAGACAGCCGCCGGCACCGATCAGGGCACACACGACGAGTAGCGCCCCGAACCCGTTCACCGACATCAGTCCGACGAATGCCGCGACACGCAGCAGCAGTCCGACGGTGAGGATCCGCTGCGTCCCGTACCGGTCGACCAGTATCCCGACGACATGGCCGAGGCCCTGCTGCCCGAACAGGAGCACCGCGACGCAGGTGCCTGCCTGGCCGATGCTCAGACCTGAGCGGGTGAGTGACACGGCCAGGAACGGCATCAGCATGAAGGTCGTCACGCCGGTGAGGAACACCGCGACGAGCAGGGCCTTGAGCCGTGCCGGGAACAGGGCCAGGTCCGCGGCCAGCGGGTTACGTGCCACTGCCCGCTGCCGTCCAGATCATGCGGGGCAGCAGGAACTCCTCCAGGATGCGGGCTCGTCGGAGGGCTGTCGCGTGGTCCTCGGCCTGGTAGGTCACGCACGACACGTGATCATTGGAGTGGCGGCTGGCGGGGATCGTCGTCCCGACGGCCCGCCGGAAGGTGTACCGGTCCACCCAGTCGAAGGGCAGCTCCGTCGGCGCGTCCTTCAGCGTTCCACCGGGCGACGGCAGGATCAACGACGAGTAGATCTTTCCTCCGAAGGCCGGGGACTGCCCCACCGGCAGTCCGCAGGCCGCCCGGAAGGAGGCGGCGACGAGATCGAAGCCGTACGTCCGATGCACGAGATCCGGAATCTGCGCACCTCCGACCCGGCAGGCGATCTCGCAGAAGACCAGCCGGTCGTCGGGCGTGCGGATCACCTCCAGGTGATAGGCCGCCGAGTCCGGCGCCGGCATCGTGACGAGCAGCGCCCGGAGCAGGTCCCGCAGCCGGTTGGCGATCGGGGCATCCGGCTCGATGAGGACGTGTGCCATCGGCGCACCCTGCAGGAATCTCAACGGCGGAACGCTGTAGCGCGCCGAGGAGATGAACTCCAGGCCGGGTGTCACCAACGCGTCGACGTGGTAGACGTCCCCCTCGACGAACTGCTCCACCTCCATGTCGTACGTCCACGGCGTCGCACAGGCTGTGGTGATGTCGCGCCGATCTCGCAGTACCTGGATGCCCCGCGAGCCGCCCTGGTCGACGGGCTTGAGGACGAGCGGAAAGCCGTGCCTGTCGGCGAACCGCTCCACGTCGGCTTGCGAGCCCACGCGGGCGTACGCCGGGACCTCCATGGCGGGTCGCGCGGCGTCCTTCATCGCCACCTTGTCCCGGAAGGCCAGCGCCGACGCGGCCGACTGGCCGCCGATACCCCACTCGTCCCGCAGTTGCCCGCACCGCAGGATCTCGTACTCGTTGTCGGTTATGACGGCGTGAAAGGGGTCCTCGGCGTGCAGGGCGCGCGCTCGCTGCGCCCCGAGCGGCGACTCCTCCAGGTTGTCGATCTGCTCGTAGTGCGCCAGGCCCTCGGCGTTCTCCAGGGGCTCCTGGGAGAGCACCACGAGGCGGTCGGCGATCTCCGGCAGCATGGCCGGATAGTCGTTGTCGCCGCTGTAGTTGAGCGCCAGGACCCTACGGGGCACGCCGCCCGAATCACGCATAGTCGTGGAAGAGCTTGTCGGTGGGCTTGGGCTCGTACAACACGTGCTCCGGCTTCCAACTCGCCAGAGTCCGGTCGAAGTCGGTGGCTGCTTCGACCAGGAACTGCGCGAAGTCCGGCAACACGGGTGGTTCGTTGCTGGGGCAGGTGTTGACCTCGAAGATCCGGAGGGTCCCGGTCCTCTGGTCCTCCACCACGTCGACCCCTGACATGCGCGCGCCGACCGCGCGGGAGGCGCTGGCGGCGATGTCGATGAGATCGGGGGTCAGGTCGCACGGGGCCATGGATCCACCCGCGCTGAAGTTGGTGATCCAGTGCCCCTCGGGCGCGTAACGGTAGTGCGCGTACACCGGCTCGTAGTTCAGGCAGTAGACGCGGATGTCGCGACCAGGATTGTCGACGAACGGGACGAGATAGTAGTGCTCGTCGGGAGGCAGGGTGTCGACGATTTCCGACAACTCCGCCATGGATTCGATTTTCCGCAGCCCGTTGCCACCGAAACCGACGACAGGCTTGAGCACCAGGGGGTACGTCTGGGTCTGCGCCCACCGCCCCAGGCTCTTTGCGTCTCGGCCGCTCAGTACGGGCATGTGCGGTACGCCAGCCGCGTGCAACATGACGCTGTTCAGATACTTGTTCTGACCGCAGAACAGGGTGCGTGCCGTGTTGAGGACCGGCACGCCCATTCGCTCGAATGCTTCGAGCTGGTACATCCCCCGGTAGAGGATGTCCTCGTACACCCAGCCGACGACCAGATCCGGAGCGATCTCCTCGCCCTCGAAGTGGAAGCGCGCGCCCGTTGCCGTCAACTCCGTGACCAGTTCGTCGGGATGCACCCGGACGATGTCGGCGCCACGACGTCGCACCTCGGGAAACAGGACGGCGTGGTCCGTCTCGTCGTAGTCGTTGCCCAGCAGCACGATGAGGGGTCGGGTCATCGCTCAACTTCCTTGGGTCGCGTAGTGAGCCGTCGGCAGGACGGTCGGCGAGCCGAGCGCCTCGGCGATCGTCTCGTCATAGTTGGCACAGTCCTGAGCCGGACTGCTGGATCGCAGAGACACCTTCTGCGCGCGGGCGCGGAGAGCGTCGATTGTCACATCGACGGTGAAGCCCTTCGACCTCATCCAGTCGTCGCTGAAGGCGGTCTGCAGGTACCGTTCGCCACGGTCGCTGGCCAGAAAGGCCACGCTCGAAGTCGCGGGCAGATTCATGGCGAGTTTCGTTGCCACCAGGTATGCCGCCCCCGTGGAAGGGCCCGCCAGGATCCCCTCGTTGCGGGCGAGGGCTCGGCAGCCGACGAAACTGTCCTCGTCATGGAGCAGGTAGACCTCGTCGATCCGGCCCAGGTCATCGAGATTCGTTGGGGTCCAGCTTAGACCCATGCCCGGGGTGAGGTACGCATGCGGGGCACCTCCGAACACGGTGGAGCCGGCGATGTCGACGCCGACGATCCTCACCTGCGGCGCCACCTGCTTGAGATACCGCGATATGCCGCCCAGTTGCCCTCCGGTACTCACGGTGCAGACGACGGCGGCCAGGCCTTCTCCGACCTGATCGAGCAGTTCGGGGCCGGTCGTCAGGTAGTGCGCCTCGCCGTTCTTGACATTGAAACACTGGTCCGGGCGAAAGGAGTTCGGGATCTGCCGGTGCAGGTCGTTCGCAAGAGCGATGCGCGTCTTGTGATACGACCCGGAATCGTCGCGCTCGTGAACCACGACGATCTCGGCCCCGAATGCGCGCAGGAGCCCGAGGTTGGCTTCCGTGATTTTCGGGTCGACCACCGCGATGACCCGGTAGCCGCGGCTCGCCCCGATCATGGCGAGCGCGATTCCGAAGTTTCCCGACGACGACTCGATGAGAACTCCGCCGGGCCGGAGGGCTCCGACCCTTTCGGCCTCCCTGACGATGTGCCAGGCCGACCGGTCCTTGAGGCTGCCCCCGGGGTTGGCCGACTCCAGTTTGGCCACCAGTCGCGCGTCCCCCTCGCGTGGCGTACACGACAGGAACACGCTCGGTGTTTCTCTGATCGCCGTCATCAGACCGTTGGCCGCAGCGTATTGGCGGCCAACCGGATCCGGCGCCTCGGGCCGCCTCGACCTGTGACCTGTCAATGAATGCGATTCCGACCAGTTCAACATAGGTATCTCCACGCATCAGTCGTGTTGCGCAGCGTAATGTGAAGTTCGGGAGATCCGACTGGAACTTCGCCAGCGTCCCTGAATGTAGGTATGCTCAGGGAGATAGGCCAGACCGGATTTGTCCACTAATAGGCGCCTCATTACCCGGCGATTAGTCCATGGTGGATGTGCACCCTCGCCCGGTCCGCCCCTCGTCAGGTCCACCGGCGGTCGGCACGAAGGATGCGCCGCGCTCGGCGGCTGGCGGAGTTGAGCATCGGCGAGACTCCACCAACGCCTACTGCTCCCGCGGGTGGGTTCGCCCCGGCAGACCGTTCGCATGGTCAGCGGAACCGGCAGGCGCCATCTTCCGGCGCCGGCCGGGGCGCTCAAGCCGGACATCACCGCAACCGGCGACCATCGACACGGCCCGGGATGTGACCCGCGACGCAGACGGGAAAACGTGAGCCGGATGGGCCGGAAAACAACTCAGCGGCCTGGTCGAATCTCTCTCGACCAAGCCGCCGACCTGTGGTTGCAAGGGTGGAGCCGAGGGGACTCGAACCCCTGACCCCCACACTGCCAGTGTGGTGCGCTACCAGCTGCGCCACGGCCCCTTGCCTCGTCCCGGTCACCCGGGCACGAGAGAACTATACACAGGCTCCGCCGCATGGTCATCTCGCGGGGGCCACCCCGGGCTCAGTTGAGCGCCACGTCCGGCGGGAAGTGCGCGACCGCCGCCATCATGCCGCCCTGGCGGCGTAGCACCATGGGCCACAGGTCGTCCGGGCGGTCGACGAAGGCGTCGCCGGGGAGCGCGTCCAGCACGAACCAGGAGCCGTCCTCGATCTCCTGCTCCAGCTGCCCGGAGCCCCAACCGGAGTAGCCGGCGAAGACCCGGATGCCGGTGATGCCCTCCCGCATCTCTCCCGGCTCGACCGACAGGTCGAGGGTGCCGACCGCACCGGAGACCTGGTGGAAACCCTTGAGCCGCCGCACCGGGTGGCGCATCCGGGCCAGGCAGATCGCCGAGTCGGGCTGCACGGGCCCGCCCTCGAAGAGCACCGCCGGGTCGCGGGCCAGGTCGCTCCAGTCGCCGAGCACGTCGGCGACCGGCACCTCGGTGGCCCGGTTGAGCACCACACCGAGCGCGCCGCCGGGCTCGTGCGCGACCAGCAGCACCACCGTACGGTCGAAGTTCGGGTCCTTCAGCGCCGGCGTGGCGACCAGCAACTGCCCGGTCATCGACCCCGTTGCCTGCCCGCCGATCGCCTGCCCCTCTCCCTGCATGCCGGACACCCGTCAGACCGACCGGACCGGGACGCCCGGGGGCACCGGTGTCATCCGCGCTGTGAACGCCATGACTGGCACCATAGCCTGCCCCAGGTGCGGTGGTTAAGGTCTGACGGGCGGTTGATCGACTGACACGGAGGGAGACCCGGTGGGTCCCACGGCGGAACTCGCGGTGATCGGCGGTTCAGGGCTCTACGCGCTGCTCGACGGCGCGACCGAGCACGAGGTGCAGACCCCGTACGGCGCGCCGTCGGACGCCGTCACGATCGCGGAGGTGGCTGGTCGACGGGTGGCGTTCCTGCCCCGCCACGGCCGGGACCACCGACACCCGCCGCACCTGATCCCCTACCGGGCCAACCTCTGGGCCCTGCGCTCCCTCGGGGTGCGCCAGGTGCTCGCCCCGTGTGCGGTGGGCGGCCTGCGGCCGGAACTCGGCCCGGGCACGTTCGTGGTGCCGGACCAGCTCATCGACCGCACCAGCGGGCGGGCGCAGACCTACTACGACCGGGGTGCGGTGCACGTCTCCTTCGCCGACCCGTACTGCCCGACGGGCCGGCGTACGCTGCTCGCCGCGGCGGCCGGCCGGGACGTGCCGGCGGTGGACGGCGGGACGGTGGTGGTCATCGAGGGCCCGCGCTTCTCCACCCGGGCGGAGTCGCGCTGGTACGCCTCGATCGGCGGCACCGTGGTCAACATGACCGGGCACCCGGAGGCCGTCCTGGCCCGCGAGCTGGCCCTCTGCTACTCCTCGATCGCGCTGGTCACCGACCACGACGCGGGCGTGGAGGGCGGCGAGCCGGTGACGCACGAGGAGGTGTTCCGGGTCTTCGGCGAGAACATCGACCGGTTGCGCGGACTGCTGCTGGCGGCGGTAGCCGCGTTGCCGGCCGAGCGCGACTGCGCCTGCGGTCGGTCGCTGGACGGCATCCCCCTGCCCCTCACGCTCCCCTGACGTGTAAGGAAGGGCACCTTCCCATCGCTTTGTGTATAGGAAGGGGCCCTTCCTAACACCTGGAGCGCGGCGAAAGGCCCGGGATGCCCGGGCTGCCCCGATAGATTGGGGGGCGATGGCAACGGTCCGCGACACCACGTACGACCTGCTCCGTGCCCTCGGCCTGACCACCGTCTTCGGCAACCCGGGCTCCACCGAGGAGCCGTTCCTGCGGGATTTTCCGGACGACTTCCACTACGTGCTCGCCCTGCACGAGGCGTCGGCCGTGGGCATGGCGGACGGCTACGCCCAGGCCACCGGCCGGCCGGCGCACGTGAACCTGCACACCGCCCCCGGCACGGGCAACGGCATGGGCAACCTGGTCACCGCGTGGCACAACCGGACCCCGCTGATCGTCACCGCCGGTCAGCAGACCCGGGAGATGCTGCTGATCGAGCCCCGGCTGGCCAGCCGGCGGGCCACCGAACTGCCCCAGCCGTACGTCAAGTGGAGCCACGAGCCGGTCCGCGCCCAGGACGTCCCGGCGGCGCTCATGCGGGCGTACGCGACCGCCGTGCAGCCGCCCACCGGGCCGGTCTTCCTCTCGCTGCCCCTGGACGACTGGGCGCAGCCCGCCGACCCCCCGCCGCCGGTGCGGACGGTGGCCACCCGGTTCGCGCCCGATCCCGTTCGGATGCGCGAGTTCGCCGCCCTGCTGGCCACCAGCCGTGCGCCCGCGCTGGTGCTCGGTGCGGCCGTGGACCGGGCCGACGGCTGGCCGGCGGCGGCTGCGCTGGCCGAGCGGCTCGCCGCGCCCGTCTGGTCGGCCCCCGCCCCGGAGCGGGCCGCCTTCCCCGAGGACCACCCGCACTTCCGCGGGGTGCTCCCGTTCGCGATCGGCCCGCTGTCGGAGACGCTGGACGGGCACGACACCGTGCTGGTGGTCGGCGCCCCGGTGTTCCGCTACTACCCGCACGTGCCGGGCGACCACCTGCCCGGCGGGACCCGCCTGCTGCACGTCACCGACGACCCGGACGAGGCGGCCCGGGCCCCGGTGGGCGACAGCCTGCTCGGCGACGCCGGGCTGGCCCTGGCCGCCCTGGTCGACCTGCTGCCGGCCACCGACCGGCCGGCACCGCCGCCACGCCCCGACCCGCCTCCGCCGCCGGACGGGCTGCCGCTGGCCCCGGACGCGCTCTTCGCGGCCCTGGCCCGGCACTGGCCCGCCGACGGGATCCTGGTCCAGGAGTCGCCGTCCAACCTGCCGGCCCTGCGCCGCCGGCTGCGCAGCACCCGCCCGGGGTCGTACTTCACGATGGCCAGCGGCGGTCTCGGGTACGGCCTCCCGGCAGCCGTCGGCATCGCGCTGGCGCAACGCGACACCGGCCGGGGCCGGCCGGTGGTCGCGGTCATCGGGGACGGCTCGTTCCACTACTCGGTGCAGGCCCTCTGGACCGCCGCGCGGCTGCGCCTGCCGCTGGTCGTCGTGGTGCCGGTCAACCAGCAGTACGCCATCCTGAAGGCCTTCGCCGACTTCAAGGACACGCCCGGGGTGCCCGGGTTGGACCTGCCCGGGCTGGACATCGCCGCCATCGCCCGCGGTTACGGCTGTGCGACCACCGTCGTGGAGGCGGCGGACCAGCTCGGCGACGCCCTGTCCACCGGCCTACGGGCGGACGGCCCGACCGTGCTGCCGGTGCCCGTCAGCACCGAGGTGCCCCGCCTGCTGTGAACCGCCCGGTCAACTCGTGGCGAGTCGCAGCGGCGCACCGGTGAGGACGTCGAGGACCGGCCGGCCGCCGAGTGGCGCCTTCAGCGTGGCGGTGACCGGCTCCAGCTTCAGCATCGCGTTGCACACGCCGGTGGCGGGGGTCACGCCGCCGCCGACCACCACGACGTCGTCGTGTTCCTGCACCAGTGGCCTGATCGCGGTGTCGCAGGTGCCCACGCCCAGTCGCCAGGTCAGCTCGGCGCCGTTGACGGTCTGGAGATCCTGGGCGCCGACCACGCCCTGCGGCGCCGGACCGGCCGGCGCGTTCGGCTCGGGCAGGGCGGTGACGGCCGCCGGGGCCACGGCGACGCGGGCCACCGGCGTGGCGAGCTCCTCCACGGTGAACAGCCACGCGGGCACCTGCGCCTCGCCCCGGCTGGTGCGCACCGGCGCGGTGCCCAGCGTCACCCCGGTGACCGTCAGCGGGACACAGGCGGTCTGCGGGTTGCTGCTCACCGGGCCGTCAGGCCCCGGCTCGACGGTGGGCCCGCCGGGCAACTTCGGCCCGGCGGGGTCCTTCGGGCGGCCGGGGCACGGCGGCGGTTCACCCTGATCGAGTTGCCCGTACGCCTCGGCGGCACTGACCAGCGGGACGCTGAGCGTGCCGTCCGGGAACCGGATCGTGCCGTCGGCGGGCTTGCCGGCAGGCAGGTCGACCTGCTCCCGGTACCAGCCGCTGAGGAAGGCGCTCTTGGTCTCCTCGGTGAAGCCGGGGTCGCCGACCAGCACCGTCGCGTCCTGCATCGGCAGGTAGCCGGTCCTCCACGCCGGGAGCGGTCGCCACGCCTCGGCCACCTCGGTGGCCCGCATGCCGAACGCGTCCCGGCGGGGGTCGTCGCCGGCCGGGGCGGGGCCCGGATCGGTGCCGGCCGGGGCGCAGCCGGCGGCGATCATCAACAGCGGCAGGCCCAGCAGGGCGGCGGTACGGCGCATGTCGGTTGGACGCCCGTGGTTCCCCGCCGGTTCCCGCACCCGGTCTTCCGGAATACGACGATGCGCCCCGGTCCGGTGGACCGGGGCGCATCGCCTGATGGTGGAGGTGCCGGGAATCGAACCCGGGTCCTTCGCCGGTTTGTCAGGGCTTCTCCGAGCGCAGCTCGCTATGCCTCTACTCGGCCCCACCGCTCACGCGAGCGAGTTGG
This sequence comes from Micromonospora sp. NPDC047074, assembly GCF_040643815.1. Lineage (NCBI taxonomy): Bacteria > Bacillati > Actinomycetota > Actinomycetes > Micromonosporales > Micromonosporaceae > Micromonospora > Micromonospora sp. NPDC047074. The sequence continues at coordinate 424,238 of NZ_JBEYVB010000002.1, read as the reverse complement.
TGTGACGGGCCCAGTCGCTGATTGATCTCGCCGCACGGACCCCGCGACCGGGTCCGGTTGGCCAGCCTTCTAGCTGATGCCGGCTAACTGGGTCGAAGGCACTCCCAGGCCGACAGACTCACTACTCGCCTCAGGCGGCGAGAGCGAAGTCAGCGCGATTGTTCTTGGCGCTTATTGGTTTCCGACGAACGATTCTCGAGACGACGTCGGCTTCCTCGGCTCGCTTCCCCTGTCGCTGCGTACGAAGTCGAAACCAGTCACCCCCTCGACGGGCCGCCGGGTGTGGCGGCACTGACAAGCCTAACGCCTGCCGCAACGGGTTTCATCCCGAGCCCCTGGCCGGCGCACCGAACCAGACACGGCGGACAAATCAGTCGTCCATGCCCTTGCCGCGCCGGCCGACGACCCGGGCGATCTCCCGGTCCGCGTCCCGCTTGGCGAGGTCCTGCCGCTTGTCGTACGACTTCTTGCCCTTGGCCAGGGCGATCTCCACCTTCGCCCAGCCGTCGGAGAAGTAGACCTGCAACGGCACCATGGTCAGGCCGCCCTCGCGGGTCTTGCCGATCAGCCGGTCGATCTCCAGCCGCTTGAGCAGCAGCTTGCGGGTCCGCCGGGGCTCGTGGTTGGTCCAGGTGCCCTGCGTGTACTCGGGGATGTGCATCCCGTGCAGGTAGAGTTCGCCGTCGCGTTCCTGCGCGAACGCGTCGACAAGCGACGCGCGCCCGGCCCGCAGCGACTTGACCTCGGTGCCGGTCAACGCCATACCCGCCTCGTAGGTGTCGAGGATCGAGTAGTCGTGCCGGGCCTTCTTGTTGGAGGCGACGACCTTGCGCCCCTTTTCCCGTGGCATCGGCGCCACCCCCTTTCCGATGGTCCGCGCCGACATGGCCGGCCGCGGAGCGGAGATCATGCTACCCGAACGACAACGGCCCTCCCGAGCCGTTTGTTCCTGGCGCGGGAGGGCCCTGGTCGAGCCGTACGGGCGTCAGACCCGCAGGTAGAAGCGGAGCGTCACCCAGGCGGTGACCGCGCTGACCAGGCCACCGACGCCGGCCATCAGCGGGAAGATCACCAGGATGTCACCCCAGCTCACCGGCGAGAGCAGGCCCTGCAGCGCCTGGAGCGACCCGTCGAACAGCAGGTACTTCGCCGCGATCAGGGCCCCCAGGCCGAGCAGGGAGCCGATCAGGCCGGCGACCACGGCCTCCAGCACGAACGGCGCCTGGATGAACCAGTTCGACGCGCCCACCAGCTTCATGACCGCGACCTCACGCCGCTTGCTGTACGCGGCCACCTGGATCGTGTTGGCGACCAGGAGCAGCGCGGCGACAGCCATCACGATCGCGGCGGCCAGGGCGATGTTCTGGATCGCGGTGAGGATGTCGAAGATCTTGTCCAGCAGGCGACTCTGGTCGACGATCTCGTCGACACCCTCGGTGTCCTTGTACTGGTCGTAGATGTTCTTGTACTGCTCGGGGTTGTTCAGCGTGAGCCGGTACGACTCGGGCAGGCTGTCCGCCTTGACGGCGCTGAGCAGGTCCGGAGCGTCCTGGAACATCTCCTGGAAGCGCTTGTACGCCTCGTCCTTGTTGACGTAGATGACCTCCTTGACCAGCGGGTCGCCGCCCAGCTTGGCGTTCAGCGCGTCACGCTGCTCGGGGCTCACGTCCTGCTTGAGGAAGATCGAGACCTGGATGTTCTTGTAGTAGAGGTCCTTCATGTCGTCGACCTGGCGGTACATGAGACCGCTGGCGCCGAGCATGGTCAGCGAGACCGCCATCGTGATGATCATCGCGATGGTCATGGTCACGTTGCGCCACAGTCCGACCAGTACCTCGGACAGGACGTATTTCACGCGCATCGGGATTTCCTCCGGGTCTCCGGCATGAGGTGTTCGTCAGGCTGCGCAGGGGGGTGGCGTCGGCTCAGCCGTAGACGCCGCGGGCCTGGTCGCGCACGATGCGGCCGCTCTCGATCTCGATGACCCGGCGGCGCATCTGGTTCACGATGTTGGAGTCGTGCGTGACCATCACGACGGTCGTGCCGGTGCGGTTGATCCGGTCCAGCAGGCGCATGATCTCGATGGACGTGTCCGGGTCCAGGTTTCCGGTCGGCTCGTCCGCGAGCAGGATCAGCGGACGGTTCACGAACGCCCGGGCGACGGCGACCCGCTGCTGCTCACCACCGGAGAGTTCGTGCGGGTAGCGGTGCTCCTTGCCACCGAGGCCGACCAGCTCCAGCACCTCCGGCACGACCCGGCGGGCGACCGCCTTGGTCTTGCCGATCACCTCGAGGGCGAACGCCACGTTCTCGTACGCGGTGCGGTTCGGCAGCAGCCGGAAGTCCTGGAACACACAGCCGATGGAACGCCGGAAGTGGGGTCGCTTCCAGGACCGCATCGACGTGACGTCCTTGCTGTTGACGACGACCCGGCCCTTGTTGGGCGAGACCTCGTGCAGCAGCAGCTTGATGATGGTGGACTTGCCGGAGCCGGATGGACCGATGAAGAAGACGAACTCACCCTTCTCGATCGAGACGGACACGTTGTCGAGCGAAGGCCGGGACGCCTTCGGGTACGTCTTCGTCACTTGCTCAAGCTGAATCACGGGTGGTGAGTCTACGCGGTGTAACCGGGGAGCCAAGCGCCACGCCCCGCCGTTGCGCGTCGCGTCCTCCATTTCGGGCGTACGGGAGAGATCGACGACGCGCTCCGCCCATGGTCGATCACGCAGCGTCGCCAGCGAGCTGCTGCTGTTTGCGCCACCGGATGCCCGCTTCGAGGAACTTGTCCAGGTCACCGTCGAAAACGGCGGTCGGATTGCCGGTCTCCTGCTCGGTCCGGAGATCCTTCACCATCTGATACGGGTGCAGGACGTACGAGCGCATCTGGTCGCCCCACGAGCCCGCGGCGTCCGTCTTCAGGCCTTGGAGCTTGGCCTGCTCCTCCTGCCGCTTGCGCTCCAGCAACCGGGCCTGGAGCACCCGCAGGGCGGACGCCTTGTTCTGCAACTGCGACTTCTCGTTCTGGCAGGTGACCACGATCCCGGTCGGGATGTGCGTGATCCGCACGGCGGAGTCGGTGGTGTTGACGCTCTGCCCACCGGGACCCGAGGAGCGGTAGACGTCGATCCGCATCTCGTTCTCCGGGATCTCGATGCTGTCGGTCTGCTCCACCACCGGCAGCACCTCGACGCCGGCGAAGCTGGTCTGCCGGCGGCCCTGGTTGTCGAAGGGGCTGATCCGCACCAGCCGGTGGGTGCCCGACTCGACGCTGAGCGTGCCGTACGCGTAGGGCACCTTGACCGTGAAGGTGGCCGACTTCAGGCCCGCCTCCTCGGCGTAGGAGGTGTCGTAGACCTCCGTCGGGTAGCCGTGCCGCTCCGCCCAGCGCAGGTACATGCGCAGCAGCATCTCGGCGAAGTCCGCCGCGTCCACGCCGCCGGCGCCGGCCCGGATGGCGACCAGCGCCTCCCGGGAGTCGTACTCGCCGGAGAGCAGGGTGCGGACCTCCATCTCCTCGATGGCCTTGCCCAGCCCGGCGATCTCCGTCTCGACCTCGGCGAGCACCCCCGGGTCGGACTCGGCCTCGGCCAGCTCCAGCAGCACCTTGGCGTCGTCGAGCCGGGACCGGAGGCTGCCGAGCTTGTTGATCTCGCCGTTGACGTACGACAACTGGGAGGTCACCTGCTGCGCCTTGGCCTGGTCGTCCCACAGGTCGGGCGCGGACGCCTCCTGCTCCAGGCGGGCCTTGTCCTCGCGCAGCCGGTCGATGTCGAGCACCGCCTCGATGTTGCGCAGGGTGGCGTCGAGGCCCTTGAGCTGTTCGGCGTAATCGGCAGCGGTCACGACAGACAAGGGTACTGCTCGTGCGAGGAGTGAGCTTGCGAGCCCCGCAGCACGAGCCAAAAAAGCCCCGCTCGTGCGAGGAGTGAGCTTGCGAGCCCCGCAGCACGAGCCAAAAAAGCCCCGCTCGTGCGAGGAGTGAGCCTGCGAGCCCCGCAGCACGAACCAAAAGACCCCCGCTCGTGGCGGAGTGGGTGTGCGGGCAGGGTCGGGAGGCCCCGGCGATCAGCCGACCGGGGCGCCCTTCAGCCACGTCAGGGCGGCCTTGTGGTAGGCGACGGCGAACTCCAGCGCGCTGGCGTCGTACGTCTCGCCTTCCTTCTTGGCGTTCTTGACCTGCTCCCGGACCCTGGCCAGGGCCTCGGTGTGGTATTCGTTGGCCGCGGCCTGGAGGTTCTTGAGCTGGCTGGCCGAGTGCAGGTCGCCGAAGGCGATCCGCAGGGCGATCGGGTTGCGGATGGTGTCCCGCCCCGGCTCCTCGGCCAGCCAGCGGGAGAATGTTCGCTTCCCCGACGCGGTGATCGCGTACGGTTGACTGGAGCGCGGACCGGGCTTGCCCATCCGGACGAAGCCGCGCTCGGCCAGCACCGGCAACTCCCGGTAGACCTGGCTGCGGGTCATCGACCAGTACGGCGCCAGCCGGCGCTCGGCGGCGGCCATCAACTGGCCGCCTGTCATGGGACCCTCGTGGAGCAGCCCGAGCAGGGCCGCCGCTGTGGGGTTGACTCCGGATTCCGCCATGCCCTTACGCTGCCACTTTGCCGACGCGGCGTCCAGGATTTGGCATTTTCGCCACCCGGTCGGGTTCCTAAGTGCACTGTCGGCGCGAGACAGTCCGCCCGGGGCGGTCACAGTCGGCGACGCGGCTCCCACAGCCCGGGTAGAAATCGCGTCGCCACGTCTGGCCGTCGCCCGGCGGAAAGGCGGGTACGCCCCGCCGGCCCAACCACCTTGCCCGACTTCGTACCGACCTGCCGCCCAACCGTCGGCACGGGCCAGGTCCATGATGTGCGAGGCGGAGTGGAGTCGGTCACAGTGACCGCCACCCACCCCGCCCGCGCCACATCTGCAAGGAAGGGACCCTTCCTATACAGGAGACGTTAATAAGGTGCCCTTCCCTACACCTCAGCCCATGTGGGGGTAGGTGTGGTCGGTCGGCGGGACGAAGGTCTCCTTGATCGTCCGGGGCGACATCCACCGGACGAGGTTGTGCCAGGAGCCGGCCTTGTCGTTGGTGCCGCTGGCCCGGGCGCCCCCGAAGGGTTGCTGCCCGACGACCGCGCCGGTCGGCTTGTCGTTGATGTAGAAGTTGCCGGCCGCGTACCGCATCTTCTCGGCCACCGCGTCGACCACCCGCCGGTCCGTCGCGAAGATCGAGCCGGTCAGGGCGTACGGCGCGATCGACTCGGCCTGGGCGAGCACGTCGTCGAACCGGGCGTCGTCGAAGACGTGCACGCCGAGGATCGGCCCGAAGTACTCGGTGGTGAACGTCTCGTGCGCCGCGTCGGTGCACTCGAACAGCGTCGGCCGGACGAACCAGCCGACGGAGTCGTCGGCGGTACCGCCGGCCAGGACCCGGCAGGAGTCGTCGCCGGAGATCAGCTCCAGCGCGGCCGCGTGCCGGTCGAACGCCTTGGCGTCGATCACGGCGCCGCCGAAGTTGCCGAAGTCGGTGACGTCGCCGTAGGTGAGGGACTCCGCGGTGGCCGCCAGCCGGTCGCGCAGCCCGCCCTCCCACAGCGAGCGCGGGACGTACGCCCGGGACGCCGCCGAACACTTCTGGCCCTGGTATTCGAAGGCGCCGCGGATCAGGGCGGTGTGCAGGGCGTCGACGTCGGCGCTGGGGTGCGCGACGACGAAGTCCTTGCCGCCGGTCTCGCCGACCAGCCGCGGGTAGCCCCGGTAGCGGGCGATGTTCTCGCCGACGGTCCGCCACAGGTGCTGGAAGACCTTGGTGGAGCCGGTGAAGTGGATGCCCGCCAGGTCCGGATCGGCGAGCACGACGTCGGAGACCTCCTCGCCGCGCCCGGTGACCATGTTGATCACGCCGGGCGGCAGCCCGGCCGCCTCGAACAGCCGCATGGTGAAGTGCGCGGCGAACTGCTGGGTCGGGCCCGGCTTCCAGACCACGGTGTTGCCGAGCAGGGCCGGCGCCGACGGCAGGTTGCCGGCGATGGCCGTGAAGTTGAACGGGGTGACCGCGTAGACGAAGCCCTCCAGCGGGCGGTGGTCGAAGCGGTTCCACACCCCCGGCGACGACAACGGCTGCTCCTCCAGCAGGCCCCGCGCGAAGTGCACGTTGAACCGGAGGAAGTCGACGAACTCGCAGGCCGCGTCGATCTCGGCCTGGATCACGGTCTTCGACTGACCGAGCATGGTGGCCGCGTTCAGCGTGTCCCGCCAGGGGCCGGCGAGCAGCTCGGCGGCGCGCAGGAAGATCGCCGCCCGCTCCTCGAACGGCAGGGCCCGCCACATCGGGGCGGCGTCCTTGGCGGCCTTCACCGCCGCGCGGGCGTCGTCGTGGGTGGCGTGCGCGGTGACGCCGAGCACGTGGGCGTGCTTGTGCGGCTGGACCACGTCGATCGACTCACCGCCGGCCATCCGCCGCTCGCCGGCGATGGTCATCGGCAGGTCGATCCGCTCGGCGGCCAGCTCGGTCAGCCGCCGCTGGAGCCGTTCGCGGTCGGCACTGCCCGGCTCGTAGTTGTGCACCGGCTCGTTGTGCGGCTCGGGTACGGAGAACACGGCGTCCATCAAGGCTCCTGGCGATGTCGACAGCGGTGGCGAAATCGGACCCACGGGCACCGGCCGACGACCGGCACCGGACGCCGCGCCGGGATGACCGGTCACGGCGGCGGGAACCGGCCCCGATTCTCCCATGGCTCGGCCGGCACCCCGTCCCACACACCACCGCCTTGGCCGTCGCTGCCCGGGTGCGGGACGGGCCGGCGCCCCCGGGGCCCGCGCCCGAGGACGCGGCGCCGAGGTGCCGGACGCGCGGGACTCGGCGGCGCGGTGGGCGCGGTGCGGGAGGGCACGCCGCGCGGGGGTGGGGTGGGTGGGACGCGGTGGAGGCGGGGTCGGTCGGACGGCGCGTACGCTGGGTGGCCGGTGAACTGCCGGCCCCGTCGGGGCCGGGCGTCCGTCGGAGGGAAAACGATGACCAAGCAGCCCGGCAGCTCCGCCCCCGCGGAGTCCGACCGGCCGGCGCCGGCCGCCGACGTGCCGCCCGTCGAGCAGGACACCGCCCCCGAGCTGACGAGCGCCTCCGAGCCAACGGCCGCGGCGGACGACGGCCTCGCACCCGATCGCCCGGCCGTGCCGGCGCGGGGATCGACCGGCACGGCAGACCAGCCGACCGAGGCGCAGGACGGGTCGACCGACGCGTCGGACTCGGCTCCGGCGGTCGCGCCCGGCACGCCGCTGCTCGCGCTGCTGGCGCTCGGGTGGCTGGCCGCGATGCTGTGGTCGACCCGCGAGGTGATCAACTCGGCGGCCGCCGGACTCACCGCCATCAGCCTCTCCGCCTTCGCCCTGCCGGGGGTGATCTCGGCCGCGCTGGTCGCCGGTGCCGCGTTCGCCCTCTTCGGCGTCGACCTGCTCGCCCGCCGGGGCAGCGACCGGGTCACCCTGCGCTTCGTGGCCGCGATCGGCAGCGGCCTGCTGATCGCGCTCGCCGCCGCGTTCGCGATCAACCTGACGTACGCGGACAACGCGACCACCAACGTGATCGCCGGCACCACCGCCGCCGCCGCGACCATCGGCGGGGCGATCGCCGGCGCCCGCAACGCGCCCGTGGTCGGGGCCGTGGTCGCCGCCGCCCTCGGCACGCTGCTCTTCGTGGTGGCCTTCAGCCAGGCCCGCGACCCGCTCTTCGACCTCTTCGGCGCCGGGGACACCCAGGAGTCGCTGCTCAGCGCGGCCAAGTGGGTGTCGCGCACCGAGTCGCTGCTCGCCGGCCTGGTGGCCGGTCTGCTGGCCTTCGGATACCTGACCTGGGCCCGGCGCCGGGCCGCCCGGGAAGACGGGGCGGCGTCCGCGCCGCGCTGGCCGGCGTACCTGCTGGCCGGGGCCGGTCCGGGCCTGTTCCTGCTCCTCGCCGAGGTGATCATCCGGGTCGGCGGGCGGTCCCTGCTCGACCTGGCCGGGGCGCTGAGCGAGGCGGACGCGGTGGCGCAGACCTCGCTGGGCACCTCCCGGATCGACAACGGGATCTGGGTGCTCTTCGTCGGCGCGCTGACCGCCATGATCGCCTTCGGCCGCACGCTGGGCCCGGCCCGCTCCGACGACGACCCGGTTGAGGCCGTCGAAACCCCCTGACACGGGCGCGGCGGCCCGGTGTCGGGTGACACCGGCCAGTTACACGGTCAGGATGTGGCGCGGAGCAGGATGTCCAGCTCGGAGACGTCGTACCACTCCAGTTCGTGGTCCTCGGCCCCGTCGACCGTGAACTGCGCGTCCGGGTCGCCCGCGAGGGCCTCGGTGACCACCTCCACCGCGGCAAGCACGTCCTCGACCGCGTCGGCGCCGTCCACGTGGATGGCGGCGACGGCGGCGACGGGCACGGGCGCACCCAGGTCGACGGCGCTGGAGCCGAGTTCGCCGTCGCCCCGGCCCACCTTCGAGGCGGGCAGGTCCACCGAGACGACCACCCGGCGACGGGGCGCGTCGGAATCGGCGTGGATCAGTTGCAGCGCGTCCTGGGCGGCACGGGTGAAGGCGACGTACTCCAGCTCCTCCTCGTCGCCCTCGGCGTACCACTCGCGGAGGGTGGGGGTCACCGCGTGGGCGGCGGCCACGGGCAGCCCGGGGCCGCGCAGGAGGGTCAGCATCGGGATGGTGGCCGGGACATACACCCGGACAAGCTCCTCGGTCACCGTCGACTCCCCCGCTCAGGTCCTCCGCCGGCCTCCGGCGGTCCGACGCCGATCATGCCGTACGTCGTGACCGTCATACACCTGGCACCTGGCCGACGGGAAACTCCCGGCCGGCGTGTCCACCGAACGCGTCGCCACGGGGTTCGTCCCAGAGGCTGGGCGGTGTCGGCCGTCGGTGGCAAACTGAGCCAAACGATGCCGACCCCAGGAGTTTCCGTGGAACCGAGGTTCCTGCTGCTCTCCGACGTGGCCACCGAGCTGAACGTGTCGGATTCGCAGGTCTACCACATGGTGCGCAGCGGTGAACTGCCCGCGATCAAGATCGGCGGGCGGGGCCAGTGGCGCGTCGAGCGGGCGCGCCTGGAGGAGTACATCGAGCGCAAGTACGCCGAGACCGCCGAGTGGGTGCGGAGCAACCCGCTGACGGAACGCGACCCTGAGTAGTCGCTCCGGCGCTCACAGGCATTGACCGGCGGCTCTCCCGTGCCCGAGAATGGAGTCAACCGAAGGCAAACGAAGGCAAACACAAGATCAGAGGAGTCCGGATGACAGACTCGCGACGTCCCGGGCCGACGCGCCCACCCGTCCGACTGCGCCCCGCGCCCTCGTTCGAGCCGCCGTTCGCCGACGACGACACCGCTCACTGGCCCGTTCCGGCGCATGTCCAGCTCGCCCTCGACCTGTTCGAGCCGGCCCGGCGCGACCACGACCGTCCACCCGCCCGCCGGGCGCGGGTGTCGCCGTCCCCGGCCGGGCCCGGCCGTCGCGCCACCGATCCGCTGCCGCCGGGCGCGCTGGTGACCGCCACCGCCGAGGCGACCCGGGCCGCCCACCGCTTCGTCTGCACCTGCCTGGAGGTGCTCAACGGCTACCGCCCGCCCGGGCAGCTCCGGCCGTTGCTCGACCCGGCCCGCGCGGCCGGGATGCTGCCCGAGCTGGCCCGCGCCACCGCCCGGTCCGGTCCGGTGCGGCGCAGGTCGACCCGGCCGACCGTCCGGCTGCGGCGGTTGCGGGTCTGCGAGCCGCGTGCCGCCGCCGTCGAGGTCGCCGCGGTGCTCGCCGGCACCGGCGGGCGCACCTGGGCGATGGCGCTGCGCCTGGAGCACCGCCGCGGCTCCTGGCTCTGCACCGCCCTGCAGGTCCTCTGACCCTGCCGGCACGGCCGCGAGGCCGTGCGGGAGTTCCCGGCAGCGGGAACACCTGGCCAGGTCGGAAAAGCAGCCGAGCCGCGCTCCCTTCCAGGAAACGCGGCTCGGCTGCTTGTGTCTGCCTGCGGGGCTCGGCCCCGCTCAACCACCTGTCACGCGCCGCCGTTGGGGGCGCCGTGGCAACGCTTGTACTTCCGGCCCGAGCCGCACGGGCACGGCGCGTTGCGGGACGGGCCGTTTCCGGCGTCCGCCTGCCCCGGTGCCGGCCGACGGGCGCCACCGGCCGGCAGGCCCGGGCCGCGCAGGCCGCCCGCCGGGCGCTGGGGCGCCGCCGGAGCGGTCCGTCCCGGCGCGGCGGGGGCAGCCGGGGCCGGGCGACCGACACCGAGCGCCGGCGCCTGCTGCTCGGCCTGCTCGACGGCCACGGCACCGGCACCTGCCTCGCCGTCGATCGTCGGCGCGGAGTACTGGAGACCCTGCTGCTGCGGCGCCCGGCCCAGGCCCTTGGCCCGGATCTCGACCGGCTTGTCGAGCAGCTGGACCTCCTCGGCCTCCGGCTCCGGCTCGTTGACCTGGACCTCGAGGTTGTAGAGGAAGCCGACCGTCTCCTCCTTGATGCCGTCCATCATGGTGGCGAACATGTCGAAGCCCTCGCGCTGGTATTCCACCACCGGGTCGCGCTGGGCGTACGCCCGCAGCGTGATGCCCTCCTGGAGGTAGTCCATCTCGTAGAGGTGCTCACGCCACTTGCGGTCGATGACCTGGAGCAGGACCATCCGCTCGAGCTGGCGGGTGCCCTCCTCGCCGAGCTGCTCCTCGCGCCGGCCGTACGCGGCGTGCGCGTCGTCCTTCAGGCGGGCGAGCAGGAAGTCGGCGTCGATGCCGGCCCGGGAGCCGCCGGCCTCCTCCTCCAGCTCGTCGATGGTCACGCCCACCGGGTAGAGCTGCTTGAGGTTGGTCCAGAGCTGCTCGAGGTCCCAGTCCTCGGCGTAGCCGTCGGCGGTGGCCCCCCGCACGTACGCCTCGACGACGTCGTCGATCATGTTGCGGACCTGGTCGGAGAGGTCCTCGCCGTTGAGCACCCGCAGCCGCTCGGCGTAGATCACCTGGCGCTGCCTGTTCATGACCTCGTCGTACTTGAGGACGTTCTTGCGGATCTCGGCGTTCTGGCCCTCGATCTGGGCCTGCGCGCTCTTGATCTGCTTGGTGACCATCTTCGACTCGATGGGCACGTCCTCCGGGATGTTGAAGCGCTCCATGACCGCCTCGACGGCACCGGAGCGGAAGCGCTTCATCAGCTCGTCCTGCAGGGAGAGGTAGAAGCGGGACTCGCCGGGGTCACCCTGCCGGCCCGACCGGCCGCGCAGCTGGTTGTCGATGCGGCGGGACTCGTGCCGCTCGGTGCCCAGCACGTAGAGGCCACCGGCGGCGGCGACCTCCTCCGCCTCGGCGTCGCAGGCCTGCTTCCACTGGGGCAGGACCTCCTCCATCGCCTTGGCGTACTCCTCCTCCTGCTCGAGCGGGTCGAGGCCCCGCTGGCGCAGCTCGTTGGCGGCAAGGAACTCGGCGTTGCCGCCGAGCAGGATGTCGGTGCCACGACCGGCCATGTTGGTGGCGACGGTGACGGCGCCCTTGCGGCCGGCCTGGGCGACGATCTCGGCCTCGCGGGCGTGGAACTTGGCGTTCAGCACGGAGTGCGGGATGCCGCGCCGGCGCAGCAACTGGGAGATGATCTCGGAATTCTCGACGGAGACGGTGCCGACGAGCACCGGCTGACCCATCGCGTGCCGCTCGGCGATGTCCTCCACCACGGCGTTGAACTTGGCCTTCTCGGTCTTGTAGATGACGTCCGGCCGGTCCTGCCGAACCATCGGCCGGTGCGTCGGGATGGTCACGACGCCGACCTTGTAGACCTTGTTGAACTCGCCCGCCTCGGTCTGGGCCGTACCGGTCATGCCGGAGAGCTTCGCGTAGAGGCGGAAGTAGTTCTGGAGGGTGATGGTGGCCAGGGTCTGGTTCTCCTGCTTGATCTCCACCCCCTCCTTGGCCTCGATCGCCTGGTGCATGCCCTCGTTGTAGCGGCGGCCGTGCAGGATGCGGCCGGTGAACTCGTCGACGATCAGGACCTCGCCGTCGCTGACGATGTAGTCCTTGTCGCGCTTGTAGAGCTCCTTGGCCTTGATGGCGTTGTTGAGGTAGCCCACCAGCGGGGTGTTGACCGACTCGTAGAGGTTGTCGATGCCCAGCCGGTCCTCGACCTTGGCCACGCCGCGCTCGGTGACCGCGATGGTCCGCTTGGAGTGGTCGACCTCGTAGTCGCCCTCGCCGTCCTTGCCGGACTGGAGCCGGGCCACCACGCCCGCGAACTCGCCGTACCACCGGGCGGAGTGCTCGGCCGGGCCGGAGATGATCAGTGGGGTGCGGGCCTCGTCGATGAGGATCGAGTCGACCTCGTCGACCACGGCGAAGTTGTGGCCGCGCTGGACCAGCTCCTCCTTCGACCACGCCATGTTGTCGCGCAGGTAGTCGAAGCCGAACTCGTTGTTGGTGCCGTAGGTGATGTCGCACTCGTAGGCGGCCCGGTGCTCGGTGGCCGGCCGGTTGGGCAGCACCACGCCGACGGTGAGGCCGAGGAACTCGTGCACCCGCCCCATCCAGGCGGCGTCACGCTGGGCCAGGTAGTCGTTGACCGTGATGACGTGCACGCCGTCGCCGGAGAGCGCGTTGAGGTAGACCGGCATGACCGAGGTCAGGGTCTTGCCCTCACCGGTCTTCATCTCGGCGATGTTGCCGAAGTGCAGCGCCGCGCCGCCCATGACCTGGACGTCGTACGGCCGCTGGCCGAGCACCCGGGCGGCTGCCTCGCGGCAGACCGCGAAGGCCTCCGGCAGCAGGTCGTCGAGGGTCTCGCCGTCAGCGAGCCGCTCCTTGAACTGGTCGGTCATGCCGCGCAACTCGTCGTCGGTGAGGTTGACGTAGTCGTCCTCGATCGAGTTGACGGCGGCGGCGATGGCCTTGAGCCGGCGCACCATACGGCCCTCGCCCGCGCGGAGGACCTTTTCCAGAATCGACACGGATCAACGCTCCCCTAGACAGTCTCGAACCATCGTAGGCGCTTCATCGGCGCGATGGTCACTGGTGGCGGCCCTCGGTGACGGCGAAACCGACATAACGCGCTCGACTCGCACCGCCTCGCCGTAATCCGGTTACGCCGTCCGCGAACGTTCCGGCACGATGGCTCGGGTGGAGCCTGTGGAGATCACCGAAGACGGCCTGTTGCTGCGACCCTGGCGGGCGACCGACGCCGACGCGGTGCACCGGGCGTGCCAGGACCCGGACATCCAGCGCTGGACCACCGTACCGCGCCCGTACCTGCCCGAACACGCACACAGGTTCGTGACCGAGGTCGCCACGACCGACTGGGCGGCGGGCACCGGGACGCCGTTCGCGGTCTGCGACGCCGCCACCGGCGAGCTGCTCGCCTCCTGCGGGCTGGTCTCGATCGACACCGGCCTGCGCTCGGGCGAGATCGGCTACTGGACCGCGCCCTGGGCCCGGGGCACGGGCGTGGCCGTCCGGGCCACCCGGGCCGTCGCCCGGTGGGCCTTCGACGCCCTCAAGCTGCGTCGGGTGATCTGGCAGGCCGGAGTCGGCAACCACGCGTCCCGCCTGGTCGCGCTCCGGGCGGGCTTCCGCGTCGAGGGCCGGCTGCGCCTCGCCGACCCCGCCCCCGGCGGCAGTGCGGAGGGCTGGATCGGCTCCCTGCTCCCCGGCGAGGTGCCCGCCCCCGGGGAGACCGGTCCGGCCGGGCCGGGCACCCTGGAGGCCCGTCGCGCCGCCGTCTTCGGCGGGCCCCAGCCCGTCCTCTTCGCCACGGCCGGCGGCACCGAGCTGCGGCTGCGCCCCATGGAGGAGCGTGACCTGGCCGCGATCGTCGACACCTGCCGGGACCCGGAGACCGTCCGCTGGACCAGCGTGCCCGACCCGTACGAGCGGGCGGACGCCGAGTCGTACCTGAACTTCGGCCGAGGCACCTGGGCCGGCGGCAGCAGCGCCTGCTTCGTGGTCGCCGACGCCGAGGACCGGTACGCCGGCACGATCGACCTGCGGCTCTCCCCCGCCGACCCGTTGGTGGCCGACGTCGGCTTCATGGCCGCCCCCGCGGCCCGGGGCCGGGGTCACCTGTCGGCCGCGCTGACCGCGCTCAGCGCCTGGGGCTTCACCGCGCTGGGCCTGGCCCGGATCGAGTGGCGGGCCCACGTCGGCAACACCGCATCCCGCCGGGTCGCCGAGAAGGCCGGCTTCACGATCGAGGGCGTCGCCCGGGACGGGCTCACCCATCGCGACGAGCGGGTGGACGTCTGGGTCGGCGCGCTGCTCGCCGGGGACCTGACGTGACGCCCGAGGAGATCGAGGCCGACGGGGTGCGGCTGCGGCAGTTCCGCCCCGGCGACGCCGCCGACCTGGCCGCCGGCTGCGGCGACCCGGTCAACCTGCGGTTCAACCCCGGCATGCCGCAGCCGTACACCGAGGCCGACGCCCGCTGGTGGATCGCCGAGGGCGCCCCGGCGGCCTGGGCCACCGGCGGGGCCGCGTACGCCATCGCCGACGGGGCCACCGACCGGCTGGTCGGCGGCGCGGGCATCGGCCCGGTCGTGGCGGCGCGCCGGCAGGCGGACCTGGGCTACTGGGTGGCGCCGTGGGCGCGGCGGCGCGGGGTCGCCACCGCCGCGACGCGGGCCCTGGCGGCCTCCGCGCTGCGGCACGGCTTCGACCGGCTGGAGCTGTTGATCCACGCCGAGAACCCGGCCAGCCTGCGGGTGGCGCTCGCCGCCGGCTTCCGCCACGAGGGGGTACGCCGGGCGGCCGGCCAGTTGCGCGGCGGCGGCCGGACGGACCTGCTCGCGTGGGCACGCCTCGCCGACGACCCGCCCGGCCCCGCCCCCCGGCTGCTGCCCGACCTGCCCGACGGCCGGCTCACCGACGGCGTGGTGACCCTGCGCCGGCTCGGCCCGGACGACGTGGAGGTGATGCACCGCCTGCACACGCGGCCGGAGGTGGTGGCGAACCAGGCCCCGCCGGTGCCGCCGGCCTGGGCGGCGATCGAGCGGCGCTGCCGGACGGCCGAGAGCGGCTGGCTCACCGGCACCCTCGCCCGCCTGCTGATCCTCGATGCGGTCACCGGCGAGCCGGCGGGCAGTTGCGGGCTGAACGTCACCGACCAGGACGCCGGCGAGGGGTCGGTCGGCTACGCGCTCCTGCCAGGCCAACGGGGGCGCGGCCTCGCCACCAGGGCGGTGCGGCTCCTGGCCGGCTGGGCGTTCGGCCCGGCCGGGATCGCCCGGCTGACCGCCGGCACCGTGCCCGAGAACACCGCCTCGCACAGGGTGCTGGAGCGGGTGGGCTTCCGCCGGGAGGGCCTGCTGCGCGGCCGGCTGCCGGGCCTGGCCGGCAGCCGGCTCGACGATCTGGTCTTCGGGCTGCTTCCCGACGAACTCCGCTGACCCGCGCGGCGGCCCGGCCCGGCGACGCCGGGACGCCCGGCCGGCCGTGGCGGCGTCGGCCGCCGCCACGGCACGGAGGGATCAGACGGCGAGGGAGATGATTCCGTAGTCGTAGGCGTGCCGCCGGTAGACGACGCTCGGCCGTCCCGACTCCTTGTCCTGGAACAGGTAGAAGTCGTGGCCGACGAGTTCCATCTGGAAGAGGGCGTCGTCGACGGTCATCGGCTCGGCGGGGTGCGCCTTCTCCCGGGCGATGTGCCAGGGCTGGTCGTGTTCGTCCTCCTCGACCCGTTCGGCGACGGCGGTGGCCGTGCCGGAACGGACGCCGTCGGGGGACGCGCCCAGCGGCCCGTCGAGGTCGGCGACCGGCAGGCCGGCGGTGGCGGCGGCGACGGAGAGCGGCGCGTGCCGGCCCCGGTGGACGCGGCGGCGGTCGGCCGCCCGGCGCAACCGGGTGTCGAGCTTGGCGATGGCCGCGTCGAGCGCGCTGTAGAAGTCGTTGGTGCAGGCCTCCGCCCGGATGACCGGGCCACGGGAGACGCAGGTGATCTCGACGCGCTGGCAGTGGTCCGCCTGGCGCGGATTGCGCTCGTGGAACAACTCGACGTCGACACGAATGAGTTTGTGGTCGTAGCGTTCGATCTTCGCGAGCTTCTCCGCCACGTGCACCCGGTAGTGATCCGGCACTTCGACGTTACGGCCCTTGACCACGATGTCCATGTGACCTCCCTTGATCGGATGGTCGTTCGATCCGGCATCCGGTCGCGCCGCGGGGAGGGCCCACTCGGCGTCGACCGGTCAGTACGGCTACGCCTCCTTTCACCGCCGAGAGCGGGTGGGAAGACCTCCTACCCTCGACAGGAAAACGCTAACTCCTGTTCGTCCGGCAGTCACCCCCCGTCGCCGTGACGGCCACAAATTTTTCACAGCTCATACACCAAGGGGTGAAACGGAAACACGATCGGTTACGACGGGTGCCGTTTCTCGGTCGCGGCGAGCACCGCCGCGACCGTCGGTGACAGCCCGCTCGCGGTCAGCGCGCGCCCCACCGCGGCGAGGGTGGAGCCGGTGGTGAGGATGTCGTCGAGCACCACCACCGCCGCCCCGTCGGGCGCCGGTGCGGGCCGCGGGCGGACCCGGAAGGCGGACTCGGCCGCCGCCGCCCGGCCCGCGCTGTCCAGCGTCACCGAGTCGGGGCGGGGCAGGGCCCGCAGGGGACGTCGCACCCGCACCGGCCAGCCCGCCCCGCGCAGCCGGTCCGCGCAGTGCCGGGCCAGCCGGCCGAGGTGGTCGCCGTACCGGGCGCGGGCCGCCGCGGCAGTGTCCGGCACCGGCACCAGGAGCACCGGGCGGGCCGTGCCGACCCCCGCCGCCACGACCTCGGCGAGCAGCGCACCCAGCGGTCGGGCGAGCCCGTGCCGGCCGTGGTCCTTGTACGCCAGCAGCATCTCCCGCAGCGGGCCGGCGTACGGGCCGAGGGCGACGCAGTGCGGCAGGTCGGGCGGGGCCGGGGTCGGGCTCGCCGCCCTCGGCCGCAGCGCCCCCAGCGCCGCCACGCACTCCGGGCAGACGCCGTGCCGCAGCCCCGGCCGGCGTTCCCGGCAGCCGGCGCACTCCACGGGCAGCACCAGGTCGGTGAGATCCGTCCAGAGCCCGCCGAGGTCCCGCACGGGCGTCAGTAGAGGAAGAAGGGAGCGGTCGGATTGCCGGCGCTGCTCCCGGCCGGCGGCGGGGAGGCCTGCTGCACCTGCTCGGGCTGGATCCGCTCGAGCGGGCCACCCCGGTACGCCACCCCGTTCGCCTCGTACATGGCGGCACCGAGGCGGTTCACCGCGTCCGCCGGGTACGCGGCCAGATGGGTCACCCGCGCCCCGATCCTGTCCTCCAGCGGGCTCTCCCGGACGCCGTCCACGCTGACCTCGTAGACCGCCGGGCGCCCGACGGTGCCCGCGAGGACCAGGGTGTTCTCGCCGTACCAGTCGACGGCCGACAGGCCGGTCAGCTGGGTGGGCAGCTGGCGGGCCGGGCCCGGGGTGACCCCCGCGCCGTCGGGGTCGAGGGCGGCGACGTAGAGCGCGCCGCCGGCGATGACGGCGATCCGGTGCCCGTCCAGCGAGGTGGCCACCGCCGTCACCGGGCCGGGCACGCCCAGCGACACCGGGGTGAGCTGCGCCCGGGCGTCGAAGCGGTACAGGGCGCCGTCGGCGACCACCAGGCCGGTGGGCGGCCCCTGGCTCGTCGAGCGCAGCCAGACCGGCCGGCTCATGGCGGTGTAGCTCTTGGCGCTGCGCGTGAACACGGCCACCGGCTCGGGGCCCGCGCCGACCGAGAGCCGCTGGCGGTCGGCGTCGGAGACCACCAGCGCCGCCAGGACCTGGTTTCCCGCGCGGCTGAGCCCGGCCGACACGACCTTCTTGTTCGCCTTGGCCTCCACGGGCTCCGGGCCGCTCGGCTCACCGGGGTAGGTCAACGGGTGGATGGCGCCCTCGTAGACGCAGAACCGCTGGAAACCCTCGCCGAGCTGGTACACCGGGTGGGCCCGCCGGTGCACGTCCAGGCTGGGGATCTCCTTCCGGAGCTGGCCGCGGATCTTGATTTCGAGCGGCCCGTCGAGGTGGTAGAGCGACCAGGCGAGCTGCACGCCGAGCTGTTCCACCCGGGACTTCTCGTCCGGCATCTCCAGGTCCACCTCCCAGCGCTCGCCCGTACGGGTGGCGTTGTTGATGGGCCGGGTGCCGTCCGGCAACCCGCTCACCCGGGGACGCAGCCAGTCCGAGGGACCGGCGGTCAGCCACCTGACCACCTCGCTGACCAACCGCTCGTCGGGCACGGCGAGCGGCAGGTAGCGCTGGTCGGGCACGAGTTGGCTGCGGTCGGAGTTCCAGAAGTAGATCGTCCGGCTCTGGTAGTACAGCTCCAGCGCCCGGACGCTGAGCAGCAGCACGTTCGGCGGGTTGGCCACGTAGAGCCCCGCGTCCGGCTGGCCCTCCTGCCCCTGGATGCTGGTCAGCTCGAACGAGTACTGCGTGATGCTCGTCTCGGGCGGGGCGAGCGTGCCGTCGGCCCGCAACTGGCCGACCTGCTGCACGTTGAGGGTGACCTCGGTCTTGCTCGGCGAGGGGATGATCACCGGATCCTCGGTGAGCCGGACGACGGTCAGCGCGACCTCGCTGCCCTCCCTCGCCTGGAGACGGTCGCGCTCCGCCGGCTGGATGAACTGCCGGACCCGCTGGTAGGCCCGGTCCGGCTCGCCGGCTGCGGCGGAGAGGAAGTTCTCGACGAACTGCTCGTTGCTGCCGCCGCTCTCGCTCCGGCTCGGGGGCACCCCCCGGCTGCCGCTGATCGAGCCGCCCTGCGCCGCCGGCCCCGGCCCCTCCACCTGGACCTCGGTGTGCTCCGGAATGCCGCAGCCGGCCCCGCCGCTGACCAGCAGCGCGCCGCCGAGCAGGCCGGCGAGCAGTCGACGCCTCACGACCCCACCTCCGCGTGCCCCCCGCTGCCGGGCCCCGGGCCCACGACCAACGCGCCGTCGGTCCCCGGGCCGATCGTGAGCGCGCCCCCGCTGCCGGGCCCGATGGCCAGCAGCCCGCCCGCCCGGGGGCCGCCGAAGGGCAGCGTGGCGTCCGACGGGACCAGCCGCAGCGGTGAGGTGGTCAGCCGGTCGCCGGCCCGCGACGGCAGGGTGAGCCGGAACTGGGCGCCCTGGCCGGGCGCGCCCCAGGCCTCCAGCCAGCCGCCGTGCAGCCGGGCGTCCTCCAGGCTGATCGACAGCCCCAGCCCGGTGCCGCCGGTCTGCCGCGCGCGGGACGGGTCGGCCCGCCAGAAGCGGTTGAACACCAGCTTCTCCTCGCCCGTCTTGAGCCCGACCCCGTGGTCGCGGACGGTGATCGCCACCGCCGTCTCGTCCATGCCCAGGGTGATCAGCACCGGCTTGGCCTCGCCGTGCTCGACGGCGTTGCCGACCAGGTTGCGCAGCACCCGCTCCACCCGCCGGGGGTCCACCTCGGCGATCACCGGGGTGCCCGGAACGTCCAGCTCGATGGTCACCCCGACCCGTTCGGCGAGGCCGGCCAGCCGGTCCGCCACCCGGTGCACGACCGGCACCAGGTCGGTCGGCTCGGCGTCCAGCATGGCGAAGCCGGCGTCGAAGCGACTGATCTCCAGCAGGTCGGTCAGCAGTTCCTCGAAGCGGTCCAGCTCGGCCTGGAGCAGCTCGGCGCTGCGCGCCACCGCCGGGTCGAACTCGTCCCGCTCGGCGAAGATCAGGTCGGCGGCCATCCGGACCGTGGTCAGCGGAGTGCGCAGCTCGTGCGAGACGTCGGAGGTGAAGCGCCGTTGCAGCCGGGACATCTCCTCCAGCCGCAGGATCTGCCGCTGGAGGTTGGTCGCCATCTGGTTGAACGACGCGGCGAGCAGGGCGAGGTCGTCCTCGCCGTTGACCACCATCCGCTGGTCCAGCAGGCCGGCGGAGAGCCGCTGGGCCGTCCGGGCGGCCACCCGCACCGGCGTCACCACCAGCCGGGTGACCAGGCCGGCGAGCAGCCCGAGCAGGACCACCAGGGCCGCCCCGGTGGCGGCCACGGTGGCCCAGGCGTCGGCGGCCGTGGCATCCTGCCGGGCCAGCGGCACGAGGTAGTAGAGCTCCACCTGACCGAACCGGGTGGGCACCGGCGAGCCGTAGACCAGGTATTTGGCGGGCTCCCCGTCGAGCCGCCCGGTGCGGATCTGGCTGGCGACCTTGCCCCCGGCCACCGTCTCGCGCAGCTCCCGGCTGAGCAACGGCCGGACGTTGACCGCGGGCGAGGACCGGGGCTGGATGGTCGCGTGGTTGTCGGCGGTGAGCGCCACGATCACGCCGGTCTTCTGCTGCGGGTCACCGCCGGCCAGGTAGTTGACCGTGCCGTCGATGGTCGCCTGGAGCTGCGTCTCCTGCGGCTGGTTGTAGAGGCCGAACTGCTTCGCCGCGTAGTCCACGCCGCTGTCCAGCCGCACCCGCACGTCGGTCTCGGCGTTCTCCACCAGGATGCCGGTGATCTTGTCGGCGATCAGGTAGGCGAAGCCACCCACCAGCAGGCTGGACGCGACAAGTGTGATGGTCACCACCCGAAGCTGGAGCGACTGCCGCCAGGCCTGGCGCAGCCCGGCGAGCAGGCGCGCGACCCGGTCGCGTACGCCGCGCCACAGCTCCCGCACGGCGGCGAGCCGGCGCGGCGCTGCCGTCGGGGGGTCCGGAATCGGGGAGGTCGCCACAGTACGACCAGGCTATCCGGTGCCCGCCTTGTAGCCCACGCCCCGCACGGTGAGGATGATTTCCGGCCGTTCCGGATCCGGCTCGATCTTGGCCCGCAGGCGCTGCACGTGCACGTTGACCAGCCGGGTGTCCGCCGCGTGCCGGTAGCCCCAGACCTGCTCCAGCAGCACCTCGCGGGTGAAGACCTGGCGTGGCTTGCGGGCGAGCGCGACCAGCAGGTCGAACTCCAGCGGCGTGAGCTTCACCTCGTCGCCGTTGCGGCTGACGGTGTGCGCCGGCACGTCGATGGTGATCTGGTTGCCGGGCGGCCCGATGGTCAGCATCTCGGGGGCGACGTCCTCGCCCCGGCGCAGCCGCGCCCGCATCCGGGCGACCAGTTCCTTGGGCTTGAACGGCTTGACCACGTAGTCGTCGGCCCCGGACTCCAGGCCGAGCACCACGTCGACGGTGTCGCTCTTGGCGGTCAGCATGACGATCGGCACGCCCGACTCGGCCCGGATCGACCGCGCCACGTCGATGCCGCTCATGCCGGGGAGCATGAGGTCGAGCAGGACGATGTCGGGACGGCTCTCGCGGAACGCGGCCAGCGCCCGCTCCCCGTCGGCGACGAAGGAGGGCAGAAACCCCTCGCTGCGCAGGACGATGCCGAGCATCTCGGCGAGCGCGGGGTCGTCGTCGACCACCAGTACCCGGGCTCTCATGGGGTTAATGTTTCCATCCCGTTCAGTTCGATGGGATCCGCGTCACCCGGCACGCTACTGCCGCGGGCCGCCGCCGCCCAGCAACCGACGCCCGGCGGCGTCGTCCCGGCGTGCGGGTCCACCCGATCGGACCTCGCATGTCACCATGATCCCCGCATGCGCCGTCAGGCGCCACCGCCGACCGTCCCCAGGGAGTACGCGTGCCCGACGCCGGCCCGACCGCCGTGCTCCCACGCCGTCCTCTCACCGTCGGCGAGCTGTTGGACTCCGCCGTCCTGCTGCTGCGCGGCCAGGCCCGGGTGCTGGTCCCGGTCGCCCTCGCGCTGACCGTGGCGGAGCAGCTCCTGCTCTACCCGCTGCGGCTCGCCGCCGACACCGGGCCGCCGGTCTGGTTCCTGGAATCCGAGCGGTTCGGGGTGTACTGGCTGCTGCTGGCGGTCGGCGCGGCCATCGAGGCGACGATCGTCCTGCTGCTCGGCAACCCGGCCGCCCGGGCCGCCCGGGCCGCGCTGTTCGGCCGCGCCGTCGGCCCGCGCGAGCTGCTCCGCCCCGCCGGCGCCCGCTGGGGTGCCACCGGGCTGCTCGCCGCCCTGGTGGGCGTGCTGATGTGCGGGGTGTCGCTGTTCGGGCCGGTCTGGATCGTCGGTTTCGCCCTGCTCGGTGCCGTGGCGCCGGCCCTCGTCGTCGACCGGGTGCACCCGCTGCGCGCCCCGTTGCGCGCCGCCGCCCTGGCCGTCCGGGGCGGCGGCCGGGCCGGCTGGATCCGGCTGCTCGGCTACCTGGTCTGGTGGATCGTCCGCCTCGGCCTCGGCATCGGCGTCTACGCCGGGCTGGATTCACTCGACCTGGTCGACCGGGCCTGGGCCGGGTGGCTGTCGATGGCGATCTGGGCGGGCGTGAACAGCGTCGCCTACCCGGCCCTGGCCTGCCTGGACGCGGTGCTGCACCTGGAGAACCGGATGCGTACCGAGGGACTGGACATCCGGCTCTCCCGGGCCCGGGAGGGCACGCCGGAGGCCGTCCTGCTGGCGGTCGGGCGATGAGCCTCAGCCGATGGTGGACCGAGACCACGGCGGCACTCGGCGACCGGGTGCCGCTGCCCCTGGCCGCCCTGCTGCTGGTGCTCGCGGCGGTGCTGGTCGCGGCCGGCTGGTACACCTTCCCGGCCTGGGTGCCCCGGCGGCTGCCCAGGTTGCCGCGGCTGCGTCGGCGTCGCCCCGAGCGCACGCGGCCGGCCGTCCCGCCGCCGGCCGTCCCCACGCCCCGCGAGCCGGAGCCGGAGCTGCCGGCCGCCACGTACGTGTCGCTCGCGGACCGGCTGGCCGCCGAGGGCAGGTACGCCGAGTCCGTCCGGGAGCGGCTCCGCGCGATGGTCCGGGAGCTGGTCGCCCGACGGTTGGTGCAGCCGCAGCCCGGCATGACCGTCGTCGAGGTGGTGCGGGCCGCGACGGACGCCCGGCCGCAGCTCGGTCCGCCGCTGGGCGCCGCCGCCGCGATCTTCTCCGAGCTGTGGTACGGCCAGCGCCCTGCCTCCGTCGAGCACGACCGCCGGATGCGGGAACACGCCGCCGACCTGGACCGGGTGCTGACCGGCCGCCCGGCGGACCCCGAGGAGGGGCCACGACCATGAGCGCACCGGCCACCACCGCCCCACCGGCGCCACGCACGGGCGACACCCCCCGACGGCGACGTCGCCGGCACCGGCTGCTGATCCCGCTGGGCCTGGCCGCGCTGCTGCTGACCACCACCCTGGTCACCCACGCGGTCGACCAGCCCGATCCCGGCGACCGGGGATTCCTCTCCCCGGTCGCGACCGGCGACGACGGCGGCAGCCGGCTCGCCGACGCCCTGCGCGAACGCGGGGTGACGGTGCAACGGGAGACGGACACGCTGGCCGCGCTGCGGGCCGCCCGTGACGAGCCCGGCACGCTCTTCGTGCCCGCGCCGGCCCTGCTGCACCCGGACACGGTCGGCGCGTTGGCCTTGCTGCCCTCGGCCACCAGGCTGGTGCTCGTGGACCCGCCACGGCGGGTGCTGGAGGCAATCCCGCTGTCGGTGAAGCCAACCGGCCGGCGGTGGGCCGCGCAGGCGGTGGAGCCCGACGCGCGGGGTCTGCCCTGCCCGCTGCCCGAGCTGGCGCAGCTCGGGCGGGCGGCGGTCGGGCTGCAACGCTACGCGGTCACCTCGGGCCGGGCGACGCACGTGCAGTTCTGCTTCGACGGCGGGCTGGCCCGGCTGCTCCGGGTTCCCGAGAGCGTGGTGGTCGTGGGCGCCAGCGACCCGTTCCGCAACGACCGGATCGACGAGTGGGACAACCGGGCCTTCGCCACCGCCCTGCTCGGCACGCCGGGCCGGGTGGTGTGGCTCGATCTGGACGGCCCGGCGCCCCCGCCGACCTTCGGCACCGGCGACGACGGCAGCCCGGGCTGGTCGCCGACGCCGGGCGGCTCCACCGGGCACGGCAGGCCGGGCGACGGCAGCGGCGACGGCCCCGGCGGCGCGGACGGCCGTGGTGGCCCGGGCGGGAACTCCGACGGTGACGGCGAGAGCCAGGACGAGGGCGACGCCGAGGACGCCGACGACCAGGCGGCCGACCGGCCCGACCCGCCCAACCCGCTCTGGTCCGCCTTCCCCGGCTGGCTGTGGGCGCTGCTGGCCCAACTCGCCCTGGCCGCCCTGGTGGCCGCGCTCTGGCGGGCGCGCCGGCTGGGCCCTCCGGCACCGGAGCCGCTGCCGGTCACGGTCCGTTCAACGGAGACGGTGCTGGGCCGCGCCCGGCTCTACGAGAAGGCCGGTGCCCGGGACGCGACCGCGCGGACGCTGCGGGCCGCCGCCCTGGACCGCCTGCTGCCCCGGCTGCACCTGCCGCCGACCGCCCCGCCGGCCGAGGTGGCCGCCGCCGTAGCCGCCCGCACCGGCGACGATCCCCGCTGGGCCGACGAGACGCTCCACGGCGGCGCGCCCGCGACCGACGAGGAACTGCTGGACCTGGCCCGCGCGCTGGACCGGCTGACCAACGCGGTCGCACCGCAGCCCGCCGACGGGCCGCCCCCGGCCGCCGCACCGCAGGCCGCCGACGGGCCGCCCCCGGCCGACCCGCCGTACCCGCACCGACCCGAAGGAGAACCCCGGTGACCCGACCCGCCGGCACCGCCGAGCCGCTGACCACCGGCCCCGACGACCCCCGCGCGGCCCTGCACCGGCTGCGCGCCGAGGTCGCCAAGGCGGTCGTCGGGCAGGACGCGGTCGTCACCGGCCTGGTGATCGCCCTGCTCTGCCGCGGGCACGTGCTGCTGGAGGGCGTACCGGGGGTGGCCAAGACCCTGCTGATCCGCACCGTGGCCACCGCCCTCGACCTGGGGTCCAAGCGGGTGCAGTTCACCCCCGACCTGATGCCGGGCGACGTCACCGGCTCGCTGATCTTCGACCCGCACACCGCCGCCTTCACCTTCCGCGAGGGCCCGGTCTTCACCAACCTGCTGCTCGCCGACGAGATCAACCGGACGCCGCCGAAGACCCAGTCGGCGCTGCTGGAGGTGATGGAGGAACGGCAGGTCTCGGTCGAGGGCGACCGGCGACCGCTGCCCGACCCGTTCATCGTCGCCGCCACCCAGAACCCGATCGAGTACGAGGGCACCTATCCGCTGCCGGAGGCGCAGCTCGACCGGTTCCTGCTCAAGCTCACCGTGCCGCTGCCCAGCCGGGAGGAGGAACTGGGCGTGCTCCGCGCGCACCACGCCGGCTTCGACCCGCGCGACCTGACCGCCGCCGGCGTACGGCCGGTGGCCAGCGCGGCCGATCTGAACGCCGCCCGGGCCGCGGTCGGCCGGGTGCACATGGCCGAGCCGCTCTTCGGCTACATCGTCGACCTCTGCCGGGCCACCCGCAGCACCCCGGCGCTGGAGCTGGGGGCCTCACCCCGGGGTGCCACCGCGTTGCTCACCACGGCCAAGGCGTGGGCCTGGCTGGCCGGTCGGGACCACGTCGTCCCGGACGACGTGAAGGCGGTCGCCCGGCCGACGCTGCGGCACCGGCTGCGGCTGCGCCCCGAGGTGGAGCTGGAGGGCGTCAGCGTGGACGCGGTGCTGGACACGGTGCTCGCCACCGTGCCGACGCCCCGATGACCTGGCGGGCGGCGCTCCTGCTGGCGGTCGGCGCGCTGACCCTGCCGGCCTGGCCGGCGCCGTTCGCCGGGCTGCTGGTGATGACCGGGTCGGTGCTGCTGCTGGTGCTGCTCGACCGGGCGCTGGCCGCGCCGCCGGCCGCGCTCACGGCCGCCCGGCAGGGGGACCGCGCGGTCCGGCTCGGCGGCACCGCCACCGTCGCGCTCCTGCTGCACAACACCTCCGGCCGTACGCTGCGGGCGCGCGTCCGCGACGCCTGGGTGCCCTCCGCCGGCGCCCGCCCCGACGTGCCCCCGGCGCGGCTCGTGCACGTCGAGCCGGGCGCGACGGTGGCGCTGCCCAGCCGGCTCACCCCCCTGCGGCGGGGCGACCGGCCGGCGGTGGCGGTCACCGTCCGCTCCTTCGGGCCGCTGGGGCTCGGGTTCCGGCAGCGCTCCGGCCGGCCGGCCACCCCACCGTGGACGCTGCGCGTGCTGCCCCGCTTCGACTCCCGCCGGCACCTGCCCGAGAAGCTGTCCCGGCTGCGGGTGATCGACGGCACCCAGGTGAGCCGGGGGCGTGGGCAGGGCACCGAGTTCGACACCCTCCGCGAGTACGTGGTGGGCGACGACGTGCGGTCGATCGACTGGCGGGCCAGCGCGCGCCGGGCCGACGTGCTGGTACGCACCTGGCGACCGGAGCGGGACCGACGGCTGGTGTGCGTGCTGGACACCGGCCGGACGTCGGCGGTGCGGGTCGGCGACGAGCCCCGGCTGGACACCTCGATCGACGCGGCGTTGCTGCTCACCGCCCTCGCCGCCCGCGCCGGCGACCGGGTCGACGTGCTCGCCGCCGACACGGCCGTCCGGGCCACGGTGACCGGCTCCGGCGGGCCGACCCTGCTCCCCCGGGTGGTGCACGCCCTCGCGCCGCTCCAGCCGACGCTGGCCGAGACGGACTTCGACATGATCGCCGGCGAACTGCTGCGCCGGCAGCGCCAGCGCAGCCTGGTGGTGCTCTTCACCGCGCTGGAGGCGGGCGCCATCGGGGAGGGGCTGCTGCCGGTCCTCCCCCGGCTGGCCGCCCGGCACCGGGTGGTGGTCGCGGCGACGCACGACCCGGTGCTGACCGCCCTCACCACGGCCACCCCGGAACGCCCCGGGGACGCCTACGCGGCGGCGGCGGCCTGGCGGGCCCTAGCCGAACGCGACCGGGTGCGGGCCGCCCTGGGCCGCTACGGCGTGACGGTAGTAGACGCTCCAGCCGGCCGCCTGGCCCCCACCCTGGCCGACACCTACCTCCGCCTCAAGTCCCTGGGCCAACTCTGACCCCCGCCCGCGCCCACGCCCCCGATCGGCAGCTCCCGTTGATCATGACGTTATCGCCCGTCCACCCGGCGTGTCACGGCGACAACGTCATGATCAACGAGAGCTAGGTGGGTGGGTGGCGCGGCGGCCGAGGATCACCACGTACGCTCCGAAGGCGAGCCAGACGGCGGCGCCCAGCGCGACGCGGAGCGGCACCGGCACGGGCGCGGGGGTCACGAACGCCTCGATGAGGGCGGAGACCGCGAAGAGCCCCACCAGCCCGACGGCGACCAGGACGCCCTCGCGTCCGGCCCGGGCCACCGCCTGCCCCCGGGTGAGCTGCGTCGGCGGAGCGATCCACGCCCAGCCGATGCGCAGGCCCACCCCGGCGGCCACGAAGACCCCGGTCAGCTCCAGCAGCCCGTGCGGGGTGATCAGGCCGAAGAAGACGTCCGACCGGCCGTAGGCGACCATGACGCCTCCGACCACGCCGATGTTGAGCGCGTTCTGCCAGAGCAGGTAGAGCACCGGGACGATCAGCACCCCGGCGGCGAGGCACTGGGCGGCGAGCCAGGCGTTGTGCGTCCACAGGTGGAAGGCGAACGTCGGCGCGGAGAACTCCGTGTAGTAGCCGGCGAAGCCGGACTCGACCAGGTCGGCGGCCGCCTCGTCGCCGATGAACGCTCCCGCCGTCTCCGGGTTGCCCGCGACGTACCAGATCAGGAAGAAGCTGAGCAGGCTGAACCCGGTCGCCACCCCGCACCACCAGGGCCAGGCGCGGTAGACCGCGCCGGGAAAGCCGACCACGAAGAACCGCCCGACCGCCGACCACGACGGGCGCGGGCGGCCGGTGAGCCGGGCCCGGGCCCGCAGCACCACCTGGGAGAGCTGGCCGACCAGCGCCGGGTCGGGTGAGCGGCTGCGCAGCACCGACAGCTGGGTGGTCGCCCGCTGGTAGAGGGCGACCAGCTCGTCGACCTCGGCGGCGTCGAGCCGGCCCCGGCCGGCGAGCTCCTCCAGCCGCCGCCACTCGCCGCCGTGTTCCGCGACGTACGCGTCGAGATCCACCACCACCCCCGTCCGGCGATCATAGTGTTCACTGTCGGGGTGAGAGCGCAACCACGACCGCCGGTGCGGCCCGCCCACTGGGGCGACGCCGGGCTGGTCAGCGGGGAGGCCGTGGAGCTGGACGTGCGGGCTGCTCGGATCGGGTCCCGGGTGCTCGCGCTGCTGCTCGACGTCCTGGCTCAGGCGGCCCTCATGCTGGCACTGACGGTGAGCGTCGGCGCCGCGTTGCTCGGCCTGCCCGAGGGGCTGGTCGACGAGGCGCTGGCCGGTGGGCTCGCCACGGTGGGTCTGATCCTGGTGCTGGTCGGCTACCCGGTGCTCTGCGAGCGGTTCAACCACGGCCGCACGCTGGGCAAGATGGCGGTCGGGCTGCGCGTGGTCAGCGCCGACGGCGCCCCGGTCGGGGCACGGCAGTCGCTGATCCGGGCGCTGGTCGGCGTGGCGGTCGAGTGGCCCGGCCTGGTGCTGCCGCTGCTGAGCTGGGTGGCCGGGGTGTCGGTGATGCTGACCGACCGGCGCGGGCGCCGGCTGGGCGACCTGGTGGCGGGCACGCTTGTCGTGCACACCCGGGCGGCGACCGCCTGGCGGCCTGTCCCGACGGCGGTGCCCGCGCTGGTCGGCTGGGCGTCGACGGCGGACCTGAGCCGGCTCGACGACGGCCTGGCACTGGCCGCCCGGCAGTACCTGGCCCGGGTGCACCAGCTCGCGGAGCCGGCGCGCGGGCGGCTGGGGCGCGGCCTGTGGGCCGAGATCTCCGCGGTGACCACGCCGCCTCCGCCTCCGGGCATGCCCGAGTCGGTCTACCTGGCCGCGGTCCTCGGCGAGCGGCACCGGCGGGCCGGGCACCGGCTGGGGCGGGGCCGGGCGGTCGCCGCGACACTCTGGCCGGAGCTGACGGCCGGCCCGCCCACGCTGCCGGCTCCGGCCGGACCGCCCGCACCGCCGGCTCCGGCCGGACCACCTGCGGCGGCCGGGGCGGCCCCGCCGCCCGCCGCCGTTCCCGGGCCTGAGGTGGCCGCCGGCCCGGTCCGCCCGGCCGTGCCCGACCCCGCCCTGGTGGCGGGGCCCGCAGTGCCCGCGCAGACCGGGCCGGCGGTACGACCGGCAGTCGCCGCGTCGACGCGGGAGGACGGGCCGACGCCCGGCGCCTGAGCGCCCGGACCTGAGGCGGCCGGGGGAGGCGCACGACGGCCGGCTGTGGCAGGATCCGGCTCGCCCCTACCGAGACGGGACCACAGTGGCCGACGACCTGTTCACCCCCACGATCGCGCCGGCCGCCGAGGCGCGCCGACCGCCGTGGCGACCACAGTCGCTGCTCTATCCCGCCGTGTTCGGCGGCCCGACGGCCGGCACCGTGCTGGCCCTGCTCAACGGGCGTCGGCTGGGGGTGCCCCGCCGGGAGCAACTGGCGGTTCTCGGCACCGGGTCGGCCGGGCTCGCCGCCCGGTTGGTGGTCACGCTCGCGATCTTCGACGACGGGGCCGACCGTCCTGTCCGGCTGGTCGGGGCGCTGGCCGGCGGGCTGGTCTGGCTCGTGGCCGCCGCCACGCAGAAGCGCCGGTTCCGGGCGTACGAGCTGAGCGGCGGCGAGCCCGCGTCGCTGTGGCTGCCGGGCCTCGGGGCGGTGCTCGTGCTCGGGTTCGCCGAGGCGATCCTGGTCCTCCTGGTGGCCGCCGCGTGACCGGGCCGGAGACGCAGCTCGCCCGGGTGGCCCAACTGCTGGAGGTGAACCGGCCGGAGCAGGCCCTGGCGGAGGTCGACCGGCTACCCGCCGGGTTGGCCACCAGCCAGGCCGCGTTCCGGCTGCGGGCGGCGGCGCTGACCGTGCTCGACCGCTGGGACGACGTGGTCACCGTCGCCCGGCAGGGGCTCGCCGAGAGCGGCCCCGACGCCGAGCTGCTCGGGCGGCTCGGCCTGGCGCTGCGCCACCGCCGCGAGCACGCCCCCGCCGAGCGGGCGCTGCTCGACGCGCTAGCCATCGAGCCGGAGAACCCGTGGCTGCTCTGCCAGTACGCCGATCTCTGCGCCGCCGTGGGCCAGACCGACAAGGCGGAGCGCCTGGCGGCCCGCGCGGCGGCGCTCGCACCGGAGGCGCCGGCCGTGTTCGCCTCCCGGTTCCAGATCGCGTACGTGCGGGGCGACGACCGCGCGGCCGAACGGATCGCCCAGGAGTTCCTCGGGGCGTGGCCCGGCAACCCCGCGGCGCTCGCCCTGCACGGTGTCGCCGCCGCCCGGCGCGGCCGGGTGGGCACCGCGCACCGCGCCTTCGGCCAGGCGACGGCGCAGGCCCCGGCCGACACCGACTACGCCGACGCGGCCTGGGAGTCCCGGGTACACGCGCACCCGCTGCTGCTGCCGTTGCGCCCGCTCTACCGGCTGGGGATGTTCCGCACGTGGCTGCTCGCGGTCGGGCTGATCGTGCTGCTCAACGCCATCGGGCTGAAGGTCCTCGCGGGCCTGTTCGGCCTGGCCTGGCTGCTCTTCTGCGTCTGGTCGTGGATCGCTCCGCCGCTGGTCCGGCGGATGGTGCTCGGCCGGTGGCGGGCATGAGGGCGTTCTGGCCCTGGCTGGCCGTTCTCGCCGTGGTGCTGCTGCTCGACGCGCTGCGCCTGTCCACGCTGGCCGCCATCGTCTCGCTGGCCTGGCTCGTCTGGTGCGTGTGGAGCTGGGTCCGTCCGGGCCGCCGCCGCTCCCGCCCGGACTGACCGGCGGGCCGCCCGCAAAAGCCGACCGGGCCGGCGCCTGCGGAAGGCGGCCGGCCCGGTCGGGCGGGGTCGGTCAGTACCGGTAGTGGTCCGGCTTGAACGGGCCTTCCACGGCGATGCCGAGGTAGCTGGCCTGCTCCTTGGTGAGGGTGCTCAGCTTGGCGCCGAGCGCGTCCAGGTGCAGCCGGGCGACCTTCTCGTCGAGGTGCTTGGGCAGCACGTAGACGCCGGTCGGGTATTCCTCGGTCTTCGTGAACAGCTCGATCTGGGCGATCGTCTGGTTGGCGAACGAGTTCGACATCACGAAGCTCGGGTGGCCGGTGGCGTTGCCCAGGTTGAGCAGGCGGCCCTCCGACAGCACGATGATCGCGTGCCCGTCGGCGAACTTCCAGAGGTCGACCTGCGGCTTGATGTTGACCCGCTCGACGTCCGAACGCTTCGCCAGGCCGGCCATGTCGATCTCGTTGTCGAAGTGGCCGATGTTGCCGACGATGGCCTGGTGCTTCATCCGGGCCATGTGCTCGTTGGTGATGACGTCAAAGCAGCCGGTGGCGGTGATGAAGATGTCCGCCTGCTCGACCACGTCGTCCAGGGTGGCGACCTGGTAGCCGTCCATCGCGGCCTGGAGCGCGCAGATCGGGTCGACCTCGGTCACCACGACCCGGGCGCCCTGGCCGCGCAGCGACTCGGCGCAGCCCTTGCCGACGTCGCCGTAGCCGAGCACGACCGCCATCTTGCCGCCGATCAGCACGTCGGTGGCCCGGTTGATGCCGTCGATGAGCGAGTGGCGGCAGCCGTACTTGTTGTCGAACTTGCTCTTCGTCACCGAGTCGTTGACGTTGATGGCGGGGAAGAGCAGGGTGCCGGCGCGGTGCATCTCGTAGAGCCGGTGCACGCCGGTGGTGGTCTCCTCGGTCACGCCCTTGATGCCGGCGGCGATCCGGGTCCACCGCTGGTTGTCCTCGGCGAGCGAGCGGTGCAGCACGCCGAGGATGACCGCGTACTCCTCGGAGTCGGCGGACTCGACCGGCGGAACGGAGCCGGCCTTCTCGAACTCGGCACCCTTGTGCACCAGCAGCGTGGCGTCGCCGCCGTCGTCGAGGATCATGTTCGGGCCCTGCCCGTCGGGCCAGGCGAGCACCTGCTCGGTGCACCACCAGTACTCCTCCAGGCTCTCGCCCTTCCAGGCGTAGACCGGGACGCCGGCCGGGGCCTCGGGGGTGCCCTCCGGGCCGACCACGATCGCGGCGGCGGCGTGGTCCTGGGTGGAGAAGATGTTGCAGGACGCCCAGCGGACCTGCGCGCCGAGCGCGACGAGGGTCTCGATCAGGACGGCGGTCTGGATGGTCATGTGCAGCGACCCGGTGACCCGGGCACCGGCGAGCGGCTGGGCGTCGGCGAACTCGCGCCGGATCGCCATCAGGCCGGGCATCTCGTGCTCGGCGAGCTGGATCTCCTTACGCCCGAACTCGGCGAGCGACAGATCCGCCACCTTGTAGTCGCCCTCGGCGAGAGTGCTCGGCCGGGCCTCGGACGGCGTGCCGCTGGCGGACGCCGGGAGGGTGCTGGTCATGAAATCTCCTGTCGGACGATGTGCTGCGCGACCATTCACCTTACGCTCGCGAACCGCCGCCACGAGGACCGGCCGGTGAAGAGAGCACGAAGACATCAATGGACAGCGCACGGGGCGGTCGGTCGTGGACAGAGCCCCCGTCCACCAGCCGCCCGCCCCGTGCATCCCCCCGGTTTGGTTCCCCCACGCGCGTTCCCGGACCGTCGTCGCGGTAACGCTGCGCACTTACAGAGTCACATTCAGTCAACGTCGAGTCAAGTGATTCCGGGAAAGTCGGACTTGCCCTTTGGTCCGCGCGCCGGTCAGCGCAGGCCGCAGCTCGCGACGTACGCCTCACCCGCGCCCGCCAGGCGCAGCGGCCCACCCGCCGCCGTCCCGACCGCGGCCCGCCCCGGCCCGAGCGTCACCCCGCCGGCCCCGTCGTCGACGGAGACCTCGCCGGCGCGGCACAGCACCACCCGCGGCCCGGGCACCGGGACCGTCACCTCCGGCAGCCCCGCGCCCACCGTCACCCGGTGCAGCGCGAAATCCTCCACCGGCACCGGCCAGGTGACCAGCCCCGGGGCGACCTCCAGCGGCGGCACCACGGGATCGTGGAGCACCTCGAAGCGCAGCACCCGCAGCAGCTCGTCCACGTCCACCCGCTTCGGCGTCAGCCCGCCGCGCAGCACGTTGTCGCTGGCCGCCATGATCTCCACGCCGGTGCCGCGCAGGTAGGCGTGCAGGTTGCCGGCCGGCATCCAGATCGCCTCCCCGGGCGCCAGCCGCACCCGGTTGAGCAGCATCGCCACCAGCACCCCCGGGTCGCCCGGGTAGGCGGCGGCCAACTCCCGGGCCAGCTCCGCGTCCGGCCCCGCGACCGGTGCCGACGCCACGGCCGCCACCAGCGCGTCGCGCCCGTCGGCGGGCCAGGTCAGCAGCAGCCGTACGGCGTCCCGCAGCCCCGCCGGGCCGGTGCGCAGCGCCGCCAGCACCGGCTCCAGCCCGGGTACGCCGAAGGCGGCCAGCACCGCCGCCGCCTCCGCCGGCTCCCGGAACCCGCACAACGCCTCCATCGGCGAGAGCGCGACCAGCAGCTCCGGTTTGTGGTACGGGTCGACGTAGTTGCGCTGCCCCTCGGGGCGGGCCACGTCGGCGGCGTGCCCGGCGCGGGCCTGCTCGGCGTCCGGGTGCGCCTGGAGGCTCAGCGGGGCGTCCGCGGCGAGCACCTTGAGCAGGAACGGCAGCCGGATGCCGAACCGGCCGACCAGCCGCTCGCCGAGCCAGTGTGCCGGCTCGGCGAGCAGCAGGTCGGTCAGGCTGACCCGGTCACCGTCGCGGTCGACAGTGGCCGGGCCGCCCGGGTGGGCGCCCAGCCACAGCTCGGCCTCTGGTCCGTCGCTGGGCACCGGTCGCCCCTGCAACTCGGCGATCGCCGAGCGGGAACCCCAGGCGTAGTCCCGGATCGGTCCGTGCAGCAGTTCCACCGGTCAGCTCCCGGCCCGCTCCGCGACCTCACCCGACTCGGAGCCCGGCTCGGAGCCCGACGCGGCGTACGGCGACGCGCTCCCGGTGCCCGCCCGCTCGGCGGCGACGCTGTAGATGTCCGGCTCCAGGTAGATCACCCGCGCGGCCGGTACGGCCGCCCGGATCCGGGTCTCGACGGTGTTGATGCTGCGGGCCAGCACCTCCGCGGTGTTGCCGGCCGGCACGGCGACCTTGGCGGCCACCATCAGCTCCTCGGGGCCGAGGTAGAGCGTCTTCATGTGGATGATCCGCTCGAACTCGGGCCCCTCGGTGACCGCCTTCTCGATGGCCGTGACGTCGTGCGCCTCGGCGCCCTCGCCGAGCAGCAGGCTCTTGGTCTCGATGGCGAGGATGATCGCGATCGCCACCAGCAGCACACCGATCATCCCGGTGCCGATGGCGTCCCACCGACCGTTGCCGGTGATCAGCGTCATCCCGACGCCGAAGAGCGCGAACACCAGACCGACCAGCGCGCCCAGGTCCTCCAGCAGCACCACCGGCAGCTCGGGCGCCTTGGCCCGCCGTACGAACCTCACCCAGGACTGGTTGCCGCGGACGAGGTTGGACTCCACGATCGCGGTGCGGAAGGAGAACGTCTCCATGATGATCGCGACCACCAGGACGGTGATCGGCACCCACTGCCAGCTCGTGATCGGCTCCGGGTGCGAGAACTTGTGGTACGCCTCGTAGAGGGCGAACAGGCCACCGACGCTGAACAGCACGATGGACACGATGAACGCGTAGATGTAGCGCTCGCGGCCGTAGCCGAAGGGGTGCTGCGGGGTGGCCGCGCGCTTGGCCCGCCGCCCGCCGAGCAGCAGCAGGCCCTGGTTGCCGGAGTCGGCGACCGAGTGGATCGACTCGGCCAGCATCGACGACGAGCCGGTCAGCAGGAACGCGACGAACTTGGTGACGGCGATGCCGGCGTTGGCCAGCAGGGCGGCGACGATCGCCTTCGTACCACCGTTGGCGCTCACGCCGTCGCTCCGTTCCGCCGCGCGGCCCGTTCCCTGCTATCGCTCACTGGTTTGCCAGCTCCTTCATCTCGGTGATGGCCGGCACGGCCATCGGGTCCAGTCCGTGCGCCAGCGCGAGATAGATCGAGGCGAAATCCGGGACGGCGACCAGCGAGGCGAGCCGCTCCAGCGCGGAGCCGCCCTCGGCGGTCACCACGTCGCAGCGCACCCCCCGCCGCTCGGCGAGGGTCTGCAGCGCGTCCGCGCGGCGCTCCTCGACGTCGAGGGGCTCGTCGGCGTCGTCCTCCGGGTTCAGGCCGCCGTCCCGCAGCAGCACCAGCCGCAGCCGGGTGCCCCCCGGCGCCTCGTCGTCGGGGTCGGCGAAGATGTCCCGCTCCCCCTCGGCCAGACCGCCGAACACGCCGTCGAGCAGGCCCACCCGCCCGCGCCCGGCCTCGCCGAGCGCCCCGCTGACCACCGGGTAGCGGGCGTTGGCGGACAGGGTGTCGCCGAACCGGCGGGCCGCGACGGTGGCCAGCGGCGACGACCCCCAGACGATCGGCACCGAGCCGGCCAGGCCCAGGGCCAGCGACTTCGCCGGGTTGACGAAGGACTCGGCCGTCGAGCGGCAGCGGTCGGCGTCCGCGTCCAGCCGCGCCGCGGTCTCCGCCAGGTCCGCCTCGTTGACCTTGACGAGGCCGAGCGTACGGGCGGCGAGCAGGACCGGGACGGTGAGCGCCCAGAGACTGGCCCGGGCCGGGGCACGCCGGGGCACCGGGATGAACGGCGCCCGGGCCCGCTCGGCCACGGACTGCAACTGCGAGTCGGGCGCCCCGACGGCGACCAGCCTGGCGCCCCGCCGGTGCGCGGCCTCGGCGGCGCCGAGCGCCTCAGGGCTGCGGCCGGACGCGCTGACGGCGATGACCACGTCGGCGGCGCCCACCCAGCCGGGCACGCCCGCGCTGCGGTGCGGGATGACCGGCACCGGGCAGCGCGGCCCGGCGACGGTGGCCAGCACGTCGCCCGTACGCCCGGCGGTGCCGATGCCGGCGATGACGACCGCCCGGGGGCGGCCCTCGTCGGCGAGCACCTGGAGGTTGGCCTCGGCGGCCAGTGCGGCCGTCTCGCGGACCTGTGCCCCGGCGGAGGCGGTGTGCCGCAGCATGCCGCCCGGGTCGTGCTCGGCGAGCGCGTCCGGGTTGTCGAGGAGCGCCTCGTCGGGCTCGCGGTGGCCGCTGACCCCGGCCGTACCGTCGATCACGACTGCTCCGCGGGGCCGCCGCGCGCCTCGTCCAGCAGCAGCACCGGCACGTCGTCGCGGACCTCGAAGATCCGGCCGCAC
This sequence comes from Micromonospora sp. NPDC047074, assembly GCF_040643815.1. Lineage (NCBI taxonomy): Bacteria > Bacillati > Actinomycetota > Actinomycetes > Micromonosporales > Micromonosporaceae > Micromonospora > Micromonospora sp. NPDC047074. The sequence continues at coordinate 388,354 of NZ_JBEYVB010000002.1, read as the reverse complement.
TCGGTGCAGGTCAGCGTCTGCGCCTGCGCGTCGTAGTCGAGCGGGGCGTGATGCGTGTCCGGACAGGCGAGGATTTCCAGCAACTGCGGGTCCAGGGCCACGGCGCGGCTCCTTCCACGTATGCGGTTTCACCGATCGGCGGTGCCGACCGGCGCAGGCGATCTTATCGGCGAACCCGGTCGAGCACCTCGTCACGGAGGGCGGTCATCCGCTCCCGCGTCGGGGCCTCGACGTTGAGCCGCAGCAGCGGCTCGGTGTTCGAGGCGCGCAGATTGAACCACGCGCCGTCCGGGAAGCGCAGGGTGAGTCCGTCCATCTCGTCGGGCTCGGCCTGCGGGTACGCGGCCCGCACCTCGGCCACCCTGGCGGCCTGGTCGGCCACCGTCGAGTTGATCTCGCCGGAGGCCACGTACCGCTCGTACTCGCCGGCCAGCACGGACAGCGGCAGCGACTGCTCACCCAGGGCCGCCAGGGTGTGCAGCGCGGCCAGCATGCCGGTGTCGGCGAACCAGAAGTCCCGGAAGTAGTAGTGGGCGGAGTGCTCGCCGCCGAAGATCGCGTTCGTCCGGGCCATCTCCGCCTTGATGAAGGAGTGCCCGACCCGGGCGACGACTGGCTCGCCGCCGTGCTCACGGATGATCTCCGGCACCGCCCTGGAGGTGATCAGGCCGTGGATCACCGTCGAGCCGGGGTGCTTGGCCAGCTCGCGGGCCGCCACCAGGGCGGTGATCGCCGACGGCGAGACCGGCTCGCCGCGCTCGTCGATCACGAAGCAGCGGTCGGCGTCGCCGTCGAACGCCAGGCCGATGTCGGCGCCGTGTTCGACCACCGCGCGCTGGAGGTCGACCAGGTTGGCCGGATCCAGCGGGTTGGCCTCGTGGTTGGGGAAGGTGCCGTCCAGCTCGAAGTAGAGCGGCACGATCTCCAGCGGCAGCGCCGGCAGGACGGTGTCGCCGAGCACGGCCGGGACGGTGTAGCCGCCCATGCCGTTACCCGCGTCGACGACCACCTTCAGGGGGCGGATGGCGGAGAGGTCCACCAGCTCGCGCAGGTACGCCGCGTAGTCGGCCAGCAGGTCGCGGCGCTCGGCCGGCGCCGTCGGCTCGCCCACCGGCTCGGCCTCGTCCTTTTCCAGCAGGGCCTGCGCGCGTTCGCGGATCTCGGCCAGCCCGGTGTCCTGCCCGATCGGGCGGGCGCCGGAGCGGCACAACTTGATGCCGTTGTACTGCGCCGGGTTGTGGCTGGCGGTGAACATCGCGCCGGGCAGCCCCAACGCGCCGGAGGCGTAGTAGAGCATGTCGGTCGAGGCGAGGCCCAGCTCGATGACGGTGCGCCCCTCGGCGCGCACCCCGGCGGCGAAGGCGGCGGCCAGCCCGGGGCCGGTGGCACGCATGTCGTGCGCGACGAGCACTGCCTCGCCGTGCTCACCGAAGCCGTTCAGCACCTGCGTGAAGGCCGCGCCGAGGGCCCCGGCGACACGTTCGTCCCACTGGTCCGGCACCGTCCCACGGACGTCGTAGGCCTTCACGATCTGGGACAGATCAGACACCGGTTTCGCTCCTCGCGCCGCAGGTCGTCAACGGCCTGAGCGTATCGGAGGGGCGCCGCGCGCTCCGGCTCAGCCGGGGAGCCGGGGCATGTACACGGTGTGGTCGCCACCACCGGCCTCCGGCGGCTCACCGGGTTTGCCCGGGGCCGGGGGCCGGGCGTGCCACCCCGGCGCCGGTGGCACCGCACCCGGGGCACCGGGCGGGGGCGCACTCGGGGCGCCGGACGGGGGCGCAGCCGGGGCGCCGGACGGGGGCGGCACCGGCGGGGCGCCGGGCGCACCGGGCACCACCTGGGTGGCCTCCGGGACTGAAGGGCCGCCGTAGACGCCGCCGGCCGGGCGCGGGGCGGACGGGCCACCGCCGTACAGGCCGCCGGTGGCGGGCTGCTGACCGCCGTACACCTGGCCGGGTGGGCCGGGGGCGGCGGCCGGGCCCTGCCCGGAACGGTAGGTGGTGCCGCCGGGGTTACGGGGCAGCGGCACGTGGCCCAGGTCGTCGGCGGGCTCCTTCTCGCCGCGCGAACGGCGGAACAGCAGGACGATGAGCAGAATCCCCGCGAGGACCATGGCGATGCCGAAGAACATGATCATCGAGCCGCCGGAGGAACTCTCCTCCGCGGCGGTGTTGTTGGTGGCACCCGCGCCCTGGCCGGCGACAGCGGCCATGGTCGGCTCCTGCCCGCCGGCCTGCGCCTCACCGGCGGTCGCGCTCGGCGACGGCGACGGCTTCTTCGAGGGCGACGGCGACGGCGTGGCCCGGCCACCGACCACCTTGGACGCCACGGCGGCTCGGCCGATGGACCGCCCGCGCGTGTCGGTGGCCGCGCCGACCACGGTCAGCCGGCCGCTCGGCACGCCCGACGCGAACGCCACCCGGTAGCGCACAGTGATGCTCTTGCCCTTGCAGAGCCTCGGGTTCAGCGGCGAGGTGGCCGCAGTGGCCACGCTCCCCCGGGAGCCGGAGACCGGCACCGGAAACCAGCTGCCACCCACGCTGACCTGCACGCGGGCCTGGTCGGCTGGCAGACCCGCCAGGCGCAGCCCCAACGCGGTACGCAGCAGCACACACCCGTCGCTGCGCTTTCGGACCTCGATCGAGGCACCCCCGGCGGAGCCGCCGGCGGTGAAGCTGCCGGACGACCGCACCCGGACCAGGTCGCCAGCGGCGAGCGCCGGCGTCGCGCCGAGCGCCACCAGACCGCACAGCAACGCGCTGACCGTCGCGAACCGCGCCACGTGCCGACGTACCGCCATGATCACCTCGCCGTTCCTCCCCCTGGGCGGGGGTCCGCCGGTCAGGCTACTACCGCCCCCTGACGGGGCTCGGCCATTGAGGGCTCCAGATGTGCGCCGCGTTACCCCGACCGCCGCCCCGCAGGTCCCGCGTCCCGCGGCACCTGACCGGCCCCGTCAGAGGCCCCTGGTGGCCGCCAAACCGTCGCGGCAGAGCCGGTCGGCGGTGCGGGTGGTCTCCGGCAGCCGGTAACGCGGCGTCAACGCCAGCACCCGGGCGGTCGCATTGTCGAGGCTCATCCGGTGGCCGACGCTGACGAAGACCGGCTTCACGCCGGCCCGGGTACGTAGCACGCGACCCACGATCTCACCCCCGTCGCGCAGCGGCACCCACGCGCCGCGCGTGTCGGCCGGCGGCGTCCACTCCCCCAGCAGCGGCGTCTTGCCCACGCCGATCGCGGGCAGGCCGGTCACCACGCCCAGGTGACAGGCGAGCCCGAACCGGCGCGGGTGGGCCAGCCCGTGCCCGTCGCAGACCAGCAACTCCGGGCGCACGGTCAGCCGGTCGAGCGCGTCGAGCAGCGCGGGCAGCTCACGAAACGCGAAGAGCCCCGGGACGTACTCGAAGGCGGGCCGACCCACACTGACCGCGGAGTCGACCACCGCGAGCGTCCGGGCGTCCAGCACGGTCACGGCCGCCGCGAGCCGGTCACCACTCTCGGCGTACGCGACATCCAGGCCGGCGACCGTCGCGGGCTCAGCCGGCCCCGGCCCGACCAGGTCGACGAGTGGCCGCAACCGCTCCTGCACGGCCAGCGCCTCCGCCACGCTGCCCGGCCACGCCGAGGCACCGGACGGCCAACTCCCGGAGCCCGACGGTTTCCCGTCGACGCCTGCCTCAGCCACCTCGCCATGCTATTCCGGCGCCACGAGCCGCCCCGGATCGCGCTGGCGTCGCCGCCTACTGGCCGATCCAGCCGTGGATCAGCTCATGGAGCAGGTCGGCCTCCCGCGCAGCGGAGTCAGCGAGAGCCCTGGTCCTCGGCTCCCAGAAGTGGGTCAGCCGCAGCGTCACCTGCTTGCTGGAGTTGCTCCTCGAACATGACGAACGTCTTGCGCCTTATGCCACGCACCAGCGCCAGTTCCGTCGACGTCAAACGCCGCCCCTCCGCCTCTGCGGTCTCCACAATCGCCCGGACAGTCTCGTACAACGCAAAAACCGGACCCTCGCCTTGGAGATATCGGCCACGGTCGTGCTCAGTCCATTGAATGAAGGAGTCCAGGGTGAGCGAGCTGATCTCTCCCCCGACAGCGCCCAGGATCTCCCCGACAATGTCATCCGCAGGCAGCCACCCGCCGGTCTTCCTCGACAGCCTCCAGGCAGCGATTCCCCCGTCGGGAGACCGGACCATCTTCACCGGGGATTTGAAGTAACTGAAGTATGCGGGCAGAACCAGTCCGGGCAGTTCAGACATTGTTCAGCCCATCATCAAGCGCTACTTGCAACGCATTCCAGAAGTACTCCTGCTCCCGCAATAGGACCCCGTTGAAGATCGCCTGCTCCATGTCGGACATCTTACGGCCCCGCTCTTTGGCGATGGCCTTCAGGTCCCGCCGCACCTCATACACCGCGTGCTCCCACTCGGCGACATCATCGAGCGCCTGTAGATGGAGGCGAAACTCGGCGACATGACCAATCGAAGTGCGAATCATCATCTGAACATCTCGATAGCCACTCGGCTGCGGTCCGACGATTCGGTCATCAAACTCGATGACGTCGACTGCCGGATCCTCCCGAATCAATGAAAGGGCAGCATACAATCCGGACACTTTGTCGAAGGTCACCTTTGCGGCGGCAAGGTCCGTCAGCAGGGATGCATCTCCCTCATACTTCTCGACCTTGTCCTCAGCCCTCTGCCTATCCTTGGGCCCCGGCCGACCATCCGCCACCGCACGAGAAGACGCCCGGAAAGCGAGCCGTTCAGCCAGAGCAACAACCTCAACTTGCGCTCGGGCTGCTTGAGAATAGAGCCAATCAAGATACCGCTTACGGTATTCCAGATCTTCACTTCGAGAAAAGTCGAACCCTGGCTGAACAGCCCTTCCGCTCTGTTTCGAAAAATCCGACGACAGAAGCCGCTGCCCGCTACTCAGAGGGGTGGTTTCCGGCGCGGGAACCTGAGCGGCAGCAACTGCCCCTGCTCCTCGGTCCGCAATTTCTTCGATGACGGATCCGAGAACATCGACCGCCTGCTGATGGCTCGCCAAGTGATGCAACGTCACCGGACGTGCCGTCAACGAATTCGCCAATTCAGGCGTCGTAAGGATCATTCGCGCCAGGTCCGGCTGCTGTGCCAACTGCCGGACGAGCCTCTCGGCGAGCATCGGCTCGCCCCTGGGAGGCTCCCGCCATGTCTCGTCCAGCATCCGCTGCACGCGCGGATCGGCGAACAACCGGGCGACGTCCTGGGCTGCGGGTCCGTCGAGTTGCGGTACGAGCCGCCGGAGCGTCGACGGGTCGAGCCCAGCCGCCACCTCGGCCGGAGTCACCCCAGCAGCGAACGCCCGTTCCAGGTCGGACGAGCCGGCCACGACGTCGCTGACCGAAAGGCCCCTCGACAACCGGTCGGCGTGCGCGCGTTCCCTCGCCAGCCGCAGTTCCTCGGGCGGTACGTCGCTCCGGTCGGCCTCCTGTCCTGCGTCTGGCTGCGGCGGAGACCCTGTTGGCACCGGTTCGTCAGGCGGGGCCGAACCCGGTTCGCCGAGCAGGTACGTGCGGTCGAGGTGCGGATCGCCGTACCCCTGGTCTGTCTCGACGGGCGGGTACTCGGGCAGGTCCGGTCGCTGGCTGAACAGGCCGCGGCGCAGGCCGCCCAGCGGCATCGGTCTGCCGTCGGGGCCGACCACCAGGACCTCGGTGTCGACGGCGTTGTACGGGTCCGGGGTGCCGCAGTGCCTGTAGAGGGGCGCATCCGACACGGCCCCGGTCTGCGGATCGAGGTAGAGGATCGTGCCGTTCTGGTTGAGGGCCACCCAGATGTGGGAGCCGCCCTGCTCCCAACTGTTGACGACGAAGGCGAAGCTGCCGTGCCCGCCGAGCCTGAGTTGGTGGTGGAGGTTTCGGTACCCGGTGTCGATGGCCCACTTTCGCTCAGCGCCCTGGATGTCGTCGGCCGGCTGACAGAGTCGCTGGAAGCGCCCTCCGGTGACGTCCTCCACCCGCCCCATGCCGTCCTGCTCGCCGTCGATGGGGCGGGTGACGTCACCTGCCACGTAGCCGTCGAAGGTGCGGGGAGCGGCCACCCGGGGCCGGCCGTGCAGCCAGGTGTCGAACAACGACAGGGTGCAGTCGATGCAGTTGATGCCGCGTGTCGGGTCGGCCCGCGGCCCGCCGTCGTTGACCAAACCGAACCAGTCGCCCCGCCGGGGATCGGGGGTCCGGCGCACGCTTCCGTCGGGCTCGCGGGGCACCCGTCGTTCGATGTCGGTCTGGTGCAGGGCCAGCGGCGGGCGCAGGCCACGGGGCTGGCCGTAGCTGCGCGACCGGTCGATCGGCGGCGGGTGGTCGTCGCCCGTCAACGCCGAGCGGTCGGTGGTCTCCACCGCGCCGTACGCCAGATCACCGACGTCGTCGTTGATCCGTCGGAAGTCCGTGGGGCCGACGACACCCACGACGGACGGCACGGCACTGCCGGCCAGCACAGCTTCCGCGTAGTCCAGGCACTGCCCGGACGCCTGTGTCTCATCGTGCGCCGCCAACAGCCAGCCGTCGGCCTGGCGCGCCTGCCCCACCCGGCGCAGATGAAGCGCGTGGGCCGCGAAGTCCTGCGACCTCTGGCGGTGTTCCTCTGAAAGAGCCCTCAGTCGCGCGGCCTCGTCGAAGCGGCGCTTGTCTTCGAACCACGCCCGCTGCGACTCGTAGTAGCCGCGGTAGCGGCGTCTTTCGAATGCGTCCTGCTCGATGGCCCACTGCGACGCGTACCACTCGGGGGTCCTGAACCGGGGCGCGGCCGGATCGTTCTGACCGGGTGCGGGCACGTTGCGCGGGGGCAGCGATGTGGGCGGGGCCGGGTGCGGCAGTTCGGATGCCGTTCCGGCGGCTCCTCTCCCAGTGGCGTCGGGACCCGTGACCGGCGGAACGTGTCCTACGGCCAGAGCGGGCGCGCCCGCTTTCGGCTCAGGGAATGCGGTGGGGGCCGGCCCGAGGGTCGCGGTGCCCATGCCCGCGCTCAGCCCGCTCGCCGTGACCGGTGCCGGCGCGTTCGCTGGGCCGGCGGCCGGCAGGACGTTGGCAGATCCCGCCCCGCCCGGCAGGCTCCCCGAGACGGGCGTCTGGACGTCCGGGCTCGTCAGGTGCCCTCCGCCGACAGAAACGGGCGCCGTCGTCGTGACCGACGAGAGCGTCGGGCTGCCGGTGGACTCTGCCGACGCTGACGAGGCGGCCGGGGTGCTCCCGCCGGCCCGCTCGCTCCCAGCGGTAGCCACCGGATCGGCCGTGCCACCAGGGCCGACAGTGGTCGTTGTCGCGGACCCCGGCGCTTCTGCCTGCCCCTCCGGCGATTGCCGGGGTGCCGGCACCGTCTCGGCACCGGTCGTGCCCCGTTGGCTCTCGCCTGTCGCGCTCGCCGGCGCCCCGGACCCGTACGTCGCCGACTCCGCTGCCCCACTGGGCAGGGCAACCGAGGGCGCGTCCGCTGCCGGCACACCAGGAAGCGGCGGGAGCCCGACGCCTCCAGCCGACGTCATCGGCATCCCGGCCAGGGCGCTCATCTGGCCACTGAGCCGCGCCTGCAACGCCGCGTCGGCCTGGGTGGTGGCCGAACCGCGGACACCGGAGGCGGCCGCGCGGGCCGCGTCCTCCACGGAGATCGGCCCCTGGCCGGTGGCGAGGCTCGCGGCCTGGTCGGCCATCACCTCGCCGGCCATCTCGCGGCCGAAGTGCTCCCCGACCCGGGCACCCCGACCGGTGGCGTGCCGGCCGAGTCCGGCCAGCGGCGCCACCGCCCCACCGGCCAGGCCACCGACCGCCGTGGTCCCCAGCTCCGTGACGTCCAGGCCGTGCCGCCGGCCGGTCGAGTTCTGGTACGCCTGGGTGGCGAGGTTGATGCCGCCCTCCTCGGCCGCCTCGGACACGCCGCTCAGTGCCGCACGGCGGCTGAACCCGCGCATCCCGCCCTTGGTGACTTCCTTCGCCGCCCGCTCGCCGGCTTCCTTGAGCCCCTGCTTGAGCGACTTGCGGGCCAACTGCGCCATCAACCGCTTGAAGATCTGCTGCACGATCAGCCTGGTGGCGGTGATCGCCGCCCCTGCGGCGGGCGAGGCCGCGCCGGCGGTGAGCACGGCCGCGACGGCCAACGCCAGCAGCTCGACCACCAGAATGCCCAGCTCGATCCAGACCTCGAGTTTGGCGCCCTCGATGTCGCAGCCGCACTCCTCCACCAGCCGGCCCAGCTCGGTGCTGACGACGAGCAGTACGGGCAGCGGTGCCTCGTCGCCCTCCGCCACCCGGCGCCAGGCGTCGTCGAACGCGGCGGCCACCGCCCCGACGGCACCGTATCCACCGCGCACCTCACCGGCGGCGGCGACGGCATCGGCCCGTGGCCCGGCCAGTGCGGTGGCCACCGCGTACCACTGGTCGGCCACATCCCAGACCGCCCGCTCGTTCCCCTCCGGCCACTCGACCCCGATGACCCAGTCGAGGGCCTCGTAGACCCACCCCGGCAACTGCCAGGGCGAGTAGTCGAGCGGGTGCGGGATGGGGCTCGGCAACAGACTCATCCCGGTCTCCTCCGTGGATCAGCGCTGCTGGTGCTGGTCGCCGACGCGGCCGAGGCGGCCCGCGCTCGCCGCGTCCGTCCGCAGGTTGGCGTCCACCGACCGGATCACGTCGGCGCCGAGGCCCTCCAGGTGCCGGCCCACGCCATCCCACACGCGCAGCACCAACTCCTCGAAGCCCCGGTACTTCTGCTCGAACGCCGCCCCGATGTCGTCCTTGCCCCAGGGTGACTGCGCGCTCGCCGCCGCGATCGAGCCGCCCACCTGCCGGCGACGCGCCACGATCGCCTCGCCGGAGAGCGAGAGGTCGGTGCCGCCGCGCCGGGCACGCTGCGGGTCGAGCCAGAGCTGACCGCCCATCACTCGCCCCGGCGCAGCACGGCGTCGGCCCGGCCCAGCAACGAACCGAAGTCACCCGTACGCAGGAAGTCTGCCGCCCCGGAGCCGGCGGGCAGGTAGCCGGCCACGAGCTCCTGAGTGACGGCGACCGCCGCCTCGCCGGCCCGGTGCACCGTGGCGGTGATCTTCCGGCTCAGCGCCTTCGCGTCGCGGTCCTGGTAGACGGAAGGGTGCAACTCCACCGAGATGAGCTCGCCCCGGGCCCCGGCGGTCGCCGTCACCTGGCCGTCGTCGGAGCGCCGGGTCACCCGCAGCTCGGCGAGCCGGCCCTGCAACTCGTCCAACCCGGACCTCAGTCGCTGGTAGTCCCCGTACACCTCGTCGAACCGCGCCCGCAGCGCGCGGTTGGCGTCCCGGTCCACACTCTCGGCCAACGCTACCCTCCCCCGGTTACCGTCGGTAGGGCGAACCATACCGGGCGCCACGGACCCGTGGGGGTCCGGTAGTTTCAAACCGTGATCGATCGCCAGCAGGCCGAACAGCTCGCCGCCGTGTGGGCCCGCCGCGAGTCACAGCGCCTGGGATTCGAGTGCCGCCCGACGGTGGACGAGTTCGACCTCGGCTACGTCATCACGTCCACCGTGTCCGTCGAGGCGAGGACGGTGCCGGGCGACCTGCCGACCACAGTGGTGGACAAGCTGACCGGCGAGGTGACGACCTGGCCGCGCGTGCCGGTCGACGTGGTCGAGCAGATGTACCGCCGGAGCCGGCACGCGGGCCCCGCCGCACCCCGCACGGTCGACCCGGCGAGCCAACTGCTCCGCGAGATCCGCCGGCTGCCGACCCCCGGAACGGCCGCGCACCTGACGGTCGAGGGGCGCCTCTTCCGCGCCCAGGGCGCCAAGGGTGACGTGACACTGCACCACCACCCGCTGGTCCGCGCCTACCTGGACGAGTTGCCCCCCGGCCACCTGGTACGCGGCGGCGACCGGCACGCCGAGTTGATCGTCGTCTCGGACGTCCTGCACGACCACGACCACCGCCGCGCCGCCGAGGGCATCGCCCCACTGGACATGGCCGACGCACAGGCCCTCTTCCAGGACGCCCGATTCGAGGTGTTCCGGGTGCGGGAACCGGAGGATCCGCACGGCGGGCTCGCCGACCGCCCCTGCGACTCGTGCGTCGATCTGCTCGTGGAGTTCCATCTGCTGCCCTGGTCCGATCGGGCGTTCACGATGCCGTGGCAACCGGATCCTCAGTCGGACCCTGATCCGGGCCGGTTTCCCCCGGATGTCGCGCAGGCCCTCGTCGCGGCCGGCTGGCGGCCCCACTTCGGAGACGAGATCGTGGCACTGTCCGCCATCAGGGACGTCAGTGCCGCCCGGGGCAGGACCGCCGCGCACGCCGACTTTCCTGCGGCCGTGTCGACGCTCACCGCCTTTCCCAGCCTGGTGGGCGCCCGACGCGGTCCGGGCGAACAGGTGTGGATCTCCCGGTTCGACATCCGTCCGCGTCAGGTCGCACACACCGCCGACACGCTGGCCGACTTCGCCGCCCTTGTGGGCGTACGGCTCTTTCCCATCGGCACCGAGCGACAGGACAGCATCCTCGCCGTTGACGAGCGGGGCAGGGTCTTCGCGTTGGACCAGGCCGGCGAGTGGTTCCTCGGCGAGGACATCGACGCCGCGTTGACCACCCTGCTGCTCGGCCGGGCCCCGGCGCGGGTCCGCGACGACGGCACCTGGTGAGCGCCACACCGACGGCGGTTCGCCCTACAACGACAGGCCGGTCAGCACCATGACCCGGGGGTCGGTGTAGTCCTCCATGGCGCTGCGCAGGCCCTCGCGCCCGACGCCGCTGCCCTTCACCCCGCCGTACGGCATCTGGTCGGCGCGGTACGACGGCACGTCGCCGACGATCACCCCGCCCACCTCCAGGACGCGTCCGGCGAGGAAGGCCGTCTGGAGGCTGTGGGTGAAGACGCCCGCCTGCAGGCCGTACGCCGAGTCGTTGACGGCGGCGAACGCGGCCCGGTCGTGCTCGACGCGGGCGACCACGAGCACCGGCCCGAACACCTCCTCGGCCGACACTCTGGCGTCCGCCGGCACTCCGGACAGCACGGTCGGCGGGTAGGTCGCGCCCTCGCGCCGGCCGCCCAGCTCGATGGTGGCGCCGGCCGTGACCGCCTCGTCCACCCACGCCTCGACCCGGCGGGCGGCGTCGACCGAGACGAGCGGCCCGACGTCGGTGAGCGGGTCGGACGGGTCGCCGGTGCGCAGTTCCTGCACTGCCGCGACCAGCCGGGGCAGGAACGCGTCGTAGAGCCACTCGTGCACGTAGACCCGCTGCACGGCGATGCACGACTGCCCGGCCTGGTAGTTGGAGAACGTGGCGATGCGGTGCGCGGCGAAGGTCAGGTCCTCGTCGGTGTTCCAGTCCTCGCAGATCACGGCAGCGGCGTTGCCGCCTAGTTCCAGGGTGACGTGCTTGTCGGGCACGGAGCGGCGGATCGCCGCGCCGACCGGCCCGGAGCCGGTGAACGACACCACCGGCAGCCGGGGGTCGGCGACCAGCTCGGCGGCGCGCTCGTTGGGCAGCGGCAGCACCGAGAACATCCCCGCCGGCAGGTCGGTCTCGGCGAGCAGCTCGCCCAGCAGCAGCGCCGACAGCGGGGTGGCGGGGGCGGGCTTGACGATGATCGGGGCGCCGACCGCGATGGCCGGGGCGACCTTGTGGGCGACGAGATTGAGCGGGAAGTTGAACGGCGTGATGCCGAGCACCGGCCCCTTCGGCACCCGCCGGACCAGGGCGATCCGCCCGGTGGCGGCCGGGTCGCTGTCGAGGCGTTGCAGCTCCCCGGAGAACCGCCGGGCCTCCTCGGCCGCCCAGCGGAAGGTGGAGACCGCCCGGCCGACCTCGGCGCGGGCCCACTTGAGCGGCTTGCCGTTCTCGGCGGTGACCAGTCGGGCGACCTCGTCGGCCCGCTCGGCGAGCCGCCGGGACACGTGCTCCAGGGCCGCCGCGCGGGCGTGCGCGGGCAGGGCCGCGGCCGCCGTGGCCACCCCGGCGGCTGCCGCGACGGCCGCGTCGACCTGGTCGGCGGTGGCGAGGGTGGTACGGCCGACAGCCCGCCCGTCGTACGGGTGGTGGACGGTCAGCTCGCCCTCGCCGTGGGCGGGGCGGGAGGCGACGTAGAAGGCTGCGGACTCCACGGAAGCAGCGTAGACGAATGACCTGCCACGAAAACAGTCGCCTTGGACCTTGTCTGCCGCGAATTCGGTAGCGAAGATGGCATGAAGATTGCGATTACCGCCGCCGACCGCATCCCTCACCGGAGTGATCCCGCCATGAGTGACCAGCAGCAGCTGCGCAACTTCGTCAACGGCGAACACGTCGAGCCGACCGACGGCGGTTACGCCGACCTGACCGACCCGTGCACCGGCGAGGTCTTCGCGCAGGCCCCGGTCTCCGGGCCCGCCGACGTCGACGCGGCGATGCGGGCCGCCGCCACGGCCTTCGAGAGCTGGCGGGACGCGACCCCGGCCGAGCGGCAGCGGGCGCTGCTCAGGATCGCCGACGCGGTCGAGGCGCGCGCCGCCGAGCTGGTCGACGCCGAGGTGCGCAACACCGGCAAGCCGCGCACGCTCACCGCCGAGGAGGAACTGCCCCCGGCGGTGGACCAGTTCCGCTTCTTCGCCGGGGCGGCCCGGATGCTGGAGGGCCGGTCGGCCGGCGAGTACCTTGCCGGGCACACCTCCTACGTGCGGCGCGAGCCGATCGGCGTCTGCGCCCAGGTCACCCCGTGGAACTACCCGCTGATGATGGCGGTCTGGAAGATCGCCCCCGCGCTGGCCGCCGGCAACACGGTGGTGCTGAAGCCGTCCGACACCACGCCGGTGTCGACGCTGCTGCTGGCCGAGATCGCGGCGGAGTTCCTTCCGCCGGGCGTGTTCAACGTGGTCTGCGGCGACCGGGACACCGGCCGTACGCTGGTGTCGCACCCGACCCCGCAGCTGGTGTCGATCACCGGCTCGACCCGGGCGGGCATGGAGGTCGCCGCCGCGGCGGCGCCGGACCTGAAGCGGACCCACCTGGAGCTTGGCGGCAAGGCCCCGGTGGTGGTCTTCGACGACGCGGACGTCGAGGCGGCGGCGGAGGCCATCGCGCTCGGCGGCTACTTCAACGCCGGGCAGGACTGCACGGCGGCGACCCGGGTGCTCGCCGGTCCCGGCGTGCACGACGACTTCGTCGCGGCCCTGACCGAGCGGGCCCGCGACACAAGGACCGGCGCGCCCGACGACGCGGACGTGGCCTACGGCCCGCTGAACAACGCCAACCAGCTCGCCCGGGTCAGCGGCTTCGTCGACCGGCTGCCCGACCACGCCGAGGTCCACACCGGCGGCGCCCGGGTCGGCGAGCGCGGCTACTTCTACGCTCCGACCGTCGCCAGTGGGCTGCGCCAGGCCGACGAGATCATCCAGGACGAGGTGTTCGGGCCGGTGATCACGGTGCAGCGGTTCACGGCCGAGGACGAGGCGGTGCGCTGGGCCAACGGCGTCGAGTACGGCCTGGCGGCGTCGGTGTGGACGAGGGACCACGGCCGGGCGATGCGGATGACCCGCCGGCTCGACTTCGGCTGCGTCTGGGTGAACACCCACATCCCGTTCGTCTCCGAGATGCCGCACGGCGGGTTCAAGCACTCCGGGCACGGCAAGGACCTGTCGGTCTACAGCCTGGAGGACTACACCCGGATCAAGCACGTCATGCACCACATCGAGGGCTGACCCACCCGCGCACGGATCGGAGGCACAGTCCATGACATCGTCCGCGGAGTTGCACGAGCGGCGGGGCGCGGCCGTGGCCCGGGGCGTCGGCAGCACGATCACGTCCTACGTGGACCGGGCCTCGGGCGGCACCATCACCGACGTCGACGGCCGGGAATGGATCGACTTCGCCGCCGGCATCGCGGTGACGAACGTCGGCAACTCCGCGCCGGCGGTGGTCGAGGCGGTCCGCGCTCAGGTCGAGCGCTTCACCCACACCTGCTTCATGGTGGCGCCCTACGAGTCGTACGTGGCGGTCTGCGAGCAGCTCAACGCCCTGACCCCGGGCGGGTTCGAGAAGCGGTCGGCGCTGTTCAACTCGGGTGCCGAGGCGGTGGAGAACGCCGTGAAGATCGCCCGGCACGCCACGGGTTCGCCGGCGGTGGTGGTCTTCGAGCACGCGTACCACGGCCGGACCAATCTCACGATGGCGCTGACCGCGAAGAACATGCCGTACAAGCACCGGTTCGGGCCGTTCGCCGGGGAGGTCTACCGGGTGCCGGTGTCGTACCCGCTGCGCGACGGGGGGCTGTCCGGTGCCGAGGCGGCGGCGCGGGCGATCGACGTGGTGGAGAAGCAGGTCGGCGGGGAGAACGTGGCCGCCCTGCTGATCGAGCCGATCCAGGGCGAGGGCGGTTTCGTGGTACCCGCGCCGGGGTTCCTGCCGGCGCTGCGCGAGTGGGCGACGGCGACCGGGGTGGTCTTCATCGCCGACGAGATCCAGACCGGGTTCTGCCGCACGGGCGACTGGTTCGCCTGCGAGCACGAGGGTGTCGAGCCGGATCTGGTCACGCTGGCCAAGGGGATCGCCGGAGGCCTGCCGCTGGCCGCCGTGACCGGCCGGGCGGACCTGATGGACGCCGTGCACGTCGGCGGCCTCGGCGGCACGTACGGCGGGAACCCCGTCGCCTGCGCCGCCGCGCTCGCGTCGATCGAGCTCATGCGCGAGCTGGACCTGGCCGGGGCGGCCCGGCGGATCGGCGCGACGTTGACCGGCCGCCTGCGCGCCATCGCCGAGCGGGACCCGCGCGTCGCCGAGGTGCGCGGCCGGGGCGCCATGCTCGCCGCGGAGATCGTCCGGCCCGGCACGCTGGAGCCCGATCCGGCCGCCACAGCGGCGATCGCGGCGGCCTGTCACGCCGCCGGCCTGCTCACCCTCACCTGCGGCACGTACGGCAACGTGCTGCGTCTGCTGCCGCCGCTGGTGATCTCCGACACCGAGCTGCACCGGGGGGCGGACCTCCTGGAGGCGGCCTTCCGCAGCTGACCAGGCGGACCGCCCGGCCCGGGCCCCGGCGCATTACCACGCTTCGCCCGCCACTTCCAGGCATCCATACATCTCCACATTTCCCCGTGGAAGTTCTACGATCTTGCTCACTTTGATCAATTGCGATCGATGGCGTGACCCGCCGTCGTGGAGCGAGAGGAACACCCGAGGGATGACACTCCCCTATCCCGCCGCGCGCCGCTGGCGTGCCGGTGTCATGACAGCCGCCGTCGCCACCGCCGTGGCGTTCGGCGCACCCGCCACGGCCGCCCCCGCCGAGGGGCAGATCCTCCAGGCGGGCGGCGCCACCGCCGTCGCCGACTCGTACATCGTCGTGTTCAAGGACGCCACGGTGGGCCGGACCGACGTCACGACGAAGGCGCGCGCCCTCGCCGGCCGGCACGGCGGCGCGGTCAACCGGACCTACCAGAACGCGCTGCGCGGCTTCGAGGCCCGGCTGTCCGAGGCGGAGGCCAAGCGGCTCGCCGCCGACCCCTCGGTGAGCTACGTCCAGCAGAACCACACCGTCCGGATCAGCGGCACGCAGAGCCCGACCCCGTCCTGGGGCCTGGACCGGCTCGACCAGCGCGCCCTGCCGCTGAACAACTCGTACACCTACCCGAACACCGGCTCGGGCGTGAAGGCGTACATCATCGACACCGGCATCCGGTTCGCCCACGGCGACTTCGGCGGCCGTGCCGTCACCGGCTTCGACTCGATCGACGGCGGCAGCGCGGACGACTGCAACGGGCACGGCACGCACGTGGCCGGCACGGTCGGCGGCACCGCCTACGGGGTGGCCAAGAGCGTCACGCTGGTCGGCGTCCGGGTGCTCGACTGCGAGGGCAGCGGCACCGACGCCGGCGTCATCTCCGGCGTCGACTGGGTCACCGGCGACCACGCCGCCGGCCAGCTCGCGGTGGCCAACATGAGCCTCGGCGGCGGGTTCAGCCAGGCCCTCAACGACGCGGTGGCCCGCTCCATCGCCGACGGCGTCACCTACGGCCTGGCGGCCGGCAACGACTACGGCGCGAACGCCTGCAACAGCTCGCCGGCCAGCCTCCTCGCCGGCATCACCGTCGGCTCGACCACCAACACCGACGCCCGCTCGTCGTTCTCCAACATCGGCACCTGCCTGGACATCTTCGCCCCCGGCAGCTCGATCACCTCGGCCTGGCACACCAGCAACACGGCCACGAACAGCATCAGCGGCACCTCGATGGCGACCCCGCACGTGGTCGGCGCCGCCGCGCTCGTGCTCGCCGCCAACCCGGCGTTCACCCCGCAGCAGGTACGCGACAAGCTCGTCGCCGACGCCACCAGCAACGCGGTGACCAGCCCGGGCACCGGCTCGCCCAACAAGCTGCTCAACCTCGGCGACGGCGGCACCACGCCCCCGCCCACGACCGGCTGCACCCAGACCAACGGCACCGACCTGACCGTGGCCGACAACACCACGGTGGAGAGCACCATCACCGTCGCGGGTTGCACCGGCAACGCCGGCGCCGCCAGCACGGTCGCCGTGAACGTCGTGCACACCTACATCGGTGACCTCACCGTCAGCCTGGTCGCGCCGGACGGCAGCGCCTACGTGCTGCACAACCGCACCGGCGGCTCCGCCGACAACATCAACCAGACCTACACCGTCAACCTCTCCTCCGAGGTCGCCAACGGCACCTGGAAGCTGCGCGTCCAGGACTCGGGCGCCGGCGACACCGGCTACCTGAACAGCTGGACGCTGAACCTCGGCGGCGGCTCGGCGGTCTGCACCGGCAGCAACGCCAACAACGTGACCGTCGCCGACAACGCCACGGTGACCAGCACCGTCACGATCGCCGGCTGCACCGGCACCGCCCCGTCGACCAGCAAGGTCGCGGTGCAGATCGTGCACACCTACATCGGCGACCTCGTCGTCAGCCTGGTCGCCCCGGACGGCAGCGCGTACGTCCTGCACAACCGCACCGGCAGCTCCACCGACAACATCAACCAGACCTACACGGTCAACCTCTCCACGGAGACCCGTAACGGCGCCTGGAACCTGCGGGTCCAGGACGCCGCGACCGGCGACACCGGCTACATCGACGGCTGGACCCTGACCCTCTAGGCGTCCTGGCCTGCCCCTCTGAGCGTCAGGGCGGGCCCGGCCCCGGACGGGGCCGGTCGCACCGGAGGGCCCCTCGCACCGCTTCCCGCGGGCGAGGGGCCCTTGGCGTACGGGGGTGACCTGCGCCACGATGGGCGCGAGGAGGGCACCGATGACCGACCCGTGGCTCGCCCTGGAGTTCGGCGTCGATCCGGCGGAACGGATCGCGCAGGTCGGCGCCGCCCACGAGGCGTTCCTCAGCGCCGGCGCGACCCCACCACAGGTGCGCGACGTCGTCGCCCGCTCGTGGCGGCGGTCGGCGGGCGCGCTGCTCGACCCGGAGACCACCCCGCCGATCGAGCTGGCCGACGACGCGCTGGAGGGCTACCGCGCCGCGCACCCGCTCGCCCGGGTGCTGCCGCTCTTCCGCGACCTGCTCGGCGGGATCGCCCAGGACGGCGCGCACCTGATGGCGGTCTGCGACGCGTACGGGCGGCTGCTTTGGGTGGAGGGGCATCCGGGGGTGCTCCGGCACGCCGAGCGGATGAACTTCGTCCCCGGGGCGCGGTGGGACGAGTCGCACGCCGGCACCAACGCGCCGGGCACCGCCCTGGCGGTGGACCACAGTGTCCAGATCTTCGCCACCGAGCACTTCAGCCGGCCCGTGCAGCGGTGGACGTGCGCCGCCGCGCCGATCCACGACCCGGACTCCGGGCGGCTCCTCGGCGCGGTCGACATCACCGGCGGCGACCACCTGGCCAACCCGCAGAGCCTCGCCCTGGTCCGCGCCACCGCCCGGGCCGCCGAGGCACAGCTCGCCACCGGCCGGCCGGTCGAGCCCGGGGTGGTCACCGTCGCCGCGCTCGGCCGGGACGAGGCCGAGGTGCGGGTCGACGGGCGGCGGGTCCGCCTCGGCCGGCGGCACAGCGAGTTGCTGGTGCTGCTGCTCGACCGTCCCGAGGGCAGCACGGGCGAGCAGCTCGGCCTCGACCTCTACGGCGACGACCGGCTGCACCCGGTCACCCTGCGGGCCGAGCTGTCCCGGCTGCGCCGCATCCTCGGCCCCGAGCTGCTCGACTCCCGCCCCTACCGGCTGCGCGGCACCGTCCGGGCCGACTTCCGCGCCGTCGGCGAACTGCTGGAACGCGGTGATCCGGCGGGGGCGCTCGACGCGTACGCCGGATCGTTGTTGCCCGGGTCGGACGCGCCGGGAGTGACGCGGCTGCGCCGCCTGGTCGACGGCCAGGTCCGCGCGGCGGTGCTGGCCGCCCGCGACCCGGCGCTGCTCGCGGCCTGGACCGGCACGCCGGCCGGCGCCGACGACCTCGCCGCCTGGCAGGCGCTGGCCCGGGCGTTGCCGCCGGGCGCGCCGCGCCGGCCGCTCGCCCTCGCGCGCATCCACCAGCTCTCCCTGGAGTACGAGCTGCCGCGCGCAACGTTGCTGCAACGTCCCCGACACTAACGTCCCCGCCGTCACCCGAGACGGACGGCGGAGGTAACCATGACGCGGTACGACGCGCCCACCCACTGGCAGTCCCGCTACGACCACTTCATCGGCGGCGAGTACGTGAAGCCGCACCACGGCCGCTACTTCGCCAATCCCACGCCCGTCACCGGTCAGAACTTCTGTGAGGTGGCCCGGGGCACCGCCGAGGACGTCGAGAAGGCGCTCGACGCCGCGCACGGCGCCGCCGACGCCTGGGGCCGCACCCCCGTCGCCGAGCGGGCGCTGATCCTCAACCGGATCGCCGACCGGATGCAGGAGAACCTGGAGTCGCTGGCCATCGCCGAGACCTGGGAGAACGGCAAGCCGGTCCGGGAGACCCTGGCCGCCGACATCCCGCTGGCGATCGATCACTTCCGGTACTTCGCCGGGGCGATCCGGGCACAGGAGGGCTCGCTCGGCGAGCTGGACGACGACACGGTCGCCTACCACTTCCACGAGCCGCTCGGCGTGGTCGGGCAGATCATCCCGTGGAACTTCCCGATCCTGATGGCCACCTGGAAGCTCGCCCCGGCGCTCGCGGCCGGCAACGCGGTGGTGCTCAAGCCGGCCGAGCAGACCCCGGCCTCGATCCACTACTGGCTGTCGCTGGTGGCCGACCTGCTGCCGCCGGGCGTGGTGAACATCGTCAACGGCTTCGGCGTCGAGGCGGGCAAGCCGCTGGCGTCCTCGCCCCGGGTGGCGAAGGTGGCGTTCACCGGCGAGACCACCACCGGGCGGCTGATCATGCAGTACGCCAGCGAGCACATCAGGCCGGTCACCCTGGAACTCGGCGGCAAGAGCCCGAACATCTTCTTCGACGACGTCAGCGCGTCCCGCGACGACTTCTTCGACAAGGCGCTTGAGGGCTTCACCATGTTCGCCCTCAACCAGGGCGAGGTGTGCACCTGCCCGTCCCGGGCGCTGATCCAGCAGGGCCACTACGCCGACTTCCTCGCCGCCGCCGTGGACCGGACCCGCGCGGTACGCCAGGGGCACCCGCTGGACACCGAGACGATGATCGGCGCGCAGGCGTCCAACGACCAGTTGGAGAAGATCCTGTCCTACCTGGACATCGGCCGGCAGGAGGGCGCGAAGGTGCTGACCGGTGGATCCCGGGCGGACCTGGGCGGCGACCTGTCGGGCGGGTACTACGTCGAACCAACCATCTTCGAGGGCCACAACTCGATGCGGATCTTCCAGGAGGAGATCTTCGGCCCGGTCGTCTCGGTGACCTCCTTCGCCGACCTCTCCGACGCGGTCAAGATCGCCAACGACACGCTGTACGGACTCGGCGCGGGCGTCTGGACCCGGGACATGAACACCGCCTACCGCGCCGGCCGGGCGATCCAGGCCGGCCGGGTGTGGACGAACTGCTACCACGCCTACCCGGCACACGCGGCGTTCGGCGGCTACAAGCAGTCCGGCATCGGCCGGGAGAACCACAAGATGATGCTGGAGCACTACCAGCAGACCAAGAACCTGCTGGTCAGCTACTCCCCCAAGAAGCTCGGCTTCTTCTGATGCGCGATCCGGCCTCCACGACCGGGGGTGACCCGGTCTCCGTGCCCGGGAGCGACCCCGTCCCCGTGACCGGGCGCGACCCCGTCTCCGTCACCCCCGCGGCGGCCGAGCTGATCCGGTCGCTGCGGGGGCAGCACGGGCCGCTGATGTTCCACCAGTCCGGCGGCTGTTGCGACGGCAGCGCCCCGATGTGCTACCCGGCCGGCGAGTTCCGTACCGGCGGCTCGGACGTCCGGCTCGCGTCACTCGTCGTGGCCGGGGTACCCGAGCCGGTCGAGTTCTGGATCTCGGCGAGCCAGTGGGAGTTGTGGAAGCACACCACGCTGACGGTCGACGTGGTCCCCGGCCGAGGCAGCGGCTTCTCCCTGGAGGCCCCGGAAGGCGTCCGCTTCCTGATCCGCTCCCACCTGACACCCCCCTGACCCCACGCCCTCCCCACCCCTTCCCCGCGCCTTCCCCGCGCCCCGCCCCGCCCCTTCCCCGCGATCTTGCACTTTGGGCCCACCTTTTATCCGCGATGTACTAATAGTCGGGGCGTTAAGTGCAAGATCGCGGATCGGGGTGGGGTGAAGAGGGCGAGGTGGGGCGGGGCGAGTGGGGCGGGGCGAGTGGGGCGGGGCGGGGTGCTGGGGCGAGGGCGGGGCAGGGGGTGGTCAGGAGAGGGCGGCCCGGATGGTGGCGACCACGTGGGCGGGGCGCTGGTAGAGGTCGCGGTCGGTGAAGTAGCGCATCCGCCAGCCGCTGGCGTCGAGCCAGTTCACCCGCTCACGGTCGTACCGGAGGTGATCGCGACTGAGGTGCGACACCCCGTCGTACTCGATGCCGATCCTCCGCTTCGGGTAGCCCAGGTCCAGCCGGTAGCGGGGAATGCCGTCCCGGTCGTACACCCACAGCTGCGGCTCGGGCACCGGCAGCCGCCCGTCGATGAGGATCAGCCGCAGTTGGCTCTCCTGCCGGCACTCCGCCCGGCCGTCCGCGAGCGGCACGAGTTCCCGGGCCTGCCGCACGCCGCGCAGCGCCCGATGGGCGAACACCTCCGCCGACAACTCGTCCGGCGTGACAGCACCCGCGCGGAGGGCTACGTCGAGCACCGGCAGAGCGTCCAGCCGCTTGACGGTACGCGCCAGGTCGACGGCGCACCGGGCCGCTGGCACGCAGGGCAGTCCGCGGACGACGACAGGGCGCACGGGAAGCACCGAGTGGTGCACGGCCACCCCCGGCAGCCGGGGCTTCGGCACCGCCGCGGGCAACTGGATGTGGACCAGATTCTCCCGCAGCACACCGAAGCCGTACCGCCGGGCGGCAGTCTGCCTGGTCAGCACGGCCTCGTCGGGCAGGCAGAGCATGAGGGCGCGCAGTTCGTCCTCGTCATCGCAGGGCTGGTCGGCGTAGACACCTCTCCGCACCCTGACCAGCTCCGTCCTGCCGACCCGGGTACGGATCCGTTTCACGGTGAGCCCCCGCAGCAGCTCGTCGGCACGCCACAACTGAGTAGACATGCGCCCAGCATCGGGAAATCCCCGCCCCGAGAGCCGCCCCGGCCCACGCCTCCTGTGGACAACCCCCGCCCTGTGGATAACCCCCACCCACCCCCACCCCCGTGCTAACCACCCCCGCACACGGCTCCCCCACGACACCCCTCCCCCCACGACGGCCACCCCAGCCCTCACCCCCCGCCCTCGACCTCAC
This sequence comes from Micromonospora sp. NPDC047074, assembly GCF_040643815.1. Lineage (NCBI taxonomy): Bacteria > Bacillati > Actinomycetota > Actinomycetes > Micromonosporales > Micromonosporaceae > Micromonospora > Micromonospora sp. NPDC047074. The sequence goes on along the minus strand of NZ_JBEYVB010000002.1, from coordinate 366,589 downwards.
CCCCGCCCCCGTCCCCGCGATCTTGCACTTACTGCCCTCATAATGCGCAGATCACCCGGATTGTCAGGGCAGAAAGTGCAAGATCGACGCGGCTAGGCAGGGCGCGACGAGGCAGGGAGGGGAGGGGTGGGGTGGGGGGAGGGGGGTGGGGTGGGCCGGGGGGTTAGCGGTCCTGGAGGTGCCAGGGGGAGCCGTAGGCGGTCAGCAGGTCCAGGAAGGGGCGTGGGGGTAGGGCCTCCGGGCCCAGTACGCCGGTGCCGGACCACGCGCCCGTGGCGAGCAGTTCCAGAGCCACCACCGGGTTCACCGCCGTCTGCCAGACGACGGCCTGGTGGCCGTACTCCCGCATGGACCATTCGTTGTCGACGACGTGGTAGAGGTACACCTTCCGGGGTCGGCCGTCGATCCCTGACCCGGTCACGTACGTGCCGGCGCAGGTCCGCCCCCGCATCCGCCCGCCCAGGGCCGCCGGGTCGGGCAGGCAGGCGGCCACGACGTCCCGGGGCGACACCGACACGCCTCCGACCTGGACGGGGGCGGCCGAGTCCAGGCCCAGCCGGCGCAACGTCTTCAGCACCTCGATGAACTCGCTGCCGAGGCCGTACTTGAAGGTGACCCGCCGGGCCGGGACCCAGCGCGGGATGAGCAGCACCTCCTCGTGCTCGACGTTCACGCACTCGACCGGGCCGATGCCCTCCGGGAAGTCGAAGACCTCCGGCTCGGAGAACGGCGGAGTGGTGTACCAGCCCCGCCCGGCCTCCCAGACCACCGGCGGGTTCAGGCACTCCTCGATGGTGGTCCAGATCGAGAACGACGGCGCGAAGGCGTAGCCGTCGACGGTCAGGTCGGCGCCGTCGCGTACCCCGATCTCGTCGATGTCGGTGAACAGTTCGTCGGCGGCGTAGCGGGCGAAGACGTCCGACAGCCCCGGCTCCACGCCGATGCCGCACAGCGCGAGCCGGCCGGCGGCCGACCAGCGGTCGGCGACGGCGAACTGGTCGTCGCCGAGCTTGACGCCGGTCTCCGCGTACGGCCGGGTCGGGTGCGGGTGGGACAGCGACATGGCCATGTCGAGGTAGTCGGCGCCGGCCGCGAAGGCCCCCTCGAAGATCGGCATGACGAAGCGCGGGTCGACCGCGTTGAGCACGTGGGTGATCCGGTAGGCGCGGCAGAGCGCGGCGACCGCGGCGGCGGAGCCCGCGTCGACGGTGGTGGCGACGAAGCGGCCACCGTGCCCGGCGACGGCCCGGGCCGCGCGGTCGGGGTCGTGGTCGGCCACGACCATGGTCTCGAAGAAGGTACGGCGGGCAGCGATGGCTACGGCGGCGGAGCCGACGCCACCGGCGCCCACGAGCAGGATCCGCATCAGGAATCAAACCCCAAACCGAGATGGTCGAGCGTACGGAGCCAGAGGTTGCGCCGGCCGGCACGCGCGTCGGCGCGGGCCAGGGACCAGCGGGTGAGATTGATGCCGGTGGCCCGCAACGGCTCCGGCGGGAACGGCAGTGGCTTGCGGCGCACCAGGTCGAGCCGGGTCAACGGGGTCTCGGCGCCGCTCAGCAGGTCGAGCATCACGCGGGCGCCGAACCGGGTCGCCCCGACGCCGAGGCCGGTGTAGCCGGCGGCGTACGCCAGTCGGCCGTCGTACGCGCTGCCGAAGAACGGGCTGAACCTGGTGCAGGTGTCGATGACGCCGCCCCACCGGTGGCTGAACCGCAGGTCGGCGAGTTGGGGAAAGGTGGTGGAGAAGTGCGCGGCGAGGGCGGTGAAGGTCGCCGGTCGTTGGGCCAGTGCCGGGGCCATCCGGTTGCCGTAGTGGTAGACCGCGTCGTAGCCGCCGAACAGGATCCGCCCGTCGCCGGTGATCCGGTAGTAGTGGAACTGGTTGCCCGTGTCGGTGAGGCCCTGCCGGTTGCGCCACCCGATCGCGTCGCGCTGCCCGGGCGTGAGCGGTTCGGTCATCAGCGCGTAGTCGTAGACCGGCACCAGGTACGCCCGCAGTCGGCGCAGCAGCGGTGGGAACGCGTTGGTGGCGAGCACCACCCGCCGCGCCCGCACCGAGCCGGGAGCGCCGTGGCCGCCTGTCCCGCCGTGGCCGCCCGTCTCTTCGCGGCCACCCGGAGCGCCACGGCCACCCGGAGCGCCACGGCCGCCCGGATCGCCGCGCCCGGAAGCCGGGTCACCGCGCCCGTGCGGCTGACCGCCGAGGGTGGTGGCCAGCAGCGCGCCGCCCGCGCGGCGCAGCCCGGTGACCCGGGTGTGCTCGTGGATCCGCACGCCGAGCTCCCGGCAGGCGCGGCGCAGTCCCCAGGCCAGCCGCGCCGGGTCCAGCATGGCCACCCGGTCGCGGTTCCACAGCCCGCCGAGGTAGGTCGGCGAGTCCACCTCGGCGCGCACCTCGACGCCGTCGAGCAGCCGCACGTCGTGGCCGTACCGGCGGGCCAGCGCGGCGTCCTCGGCGAGACCGGCGAGCTGGTGCGGCTCGACCGCGACGGTCAGTTCGCCGGTGGGCTCGAAGTCGCAGTCGATGTCGTACGCCTCGACGGTCGCCGCGATGGCGGCCAGGTTCTCCCGGCCGAGCCGTTCCAGCACGTCGATCTCGTCGGGGAAGCGTTCGACGCCGTTGGCCAGCCCGTGGGTGAGCGAGGCGGCACAGAAGCCGCCGTTGCGCCCGGACGCCGCCCAGCCGCAGGTGCCCGCCTCGACCAGCAGCACGTCCCGGCCGGGGTCGTCGCGCTTGGCGAGCAGCGCCGTCCAGAGCCCGCTGTAGCCGCCGCCCACGACCAGCAGGTCGGTGTCGGTGTCGCCGTGCAGCGGCGGCAGCGGGTCGGGGCGGTCGGGGCGGTCGAGCCAGTACGGTACGGGCGCCGCGTCGGCGAGCGCCCGGTGAGTGGGCGGCGTGGAAGGCCGACGCCCTGGACGTCGGGCCGCCGTCATGACGCCCGCTTCGTCCGCCGCCCGCCCAGGGTGCTCGCCAGCACCAGCAGCAACGCGATCACGAACATCGCGGTACCGATGACGTTGACCTGCGGCGGGATGCCCCGCTGGGCGGCACCCCAGACGTACATCGGGAACGTGACGGTGGTGCCGGCGTTGAAGTTCGTGACGATGAAGTCGTCGAACGACAGCGAGAACGCGAGCAGCGCGGCGGCCACGATGCCGGGCAGCACCAGCGGCAGGGTGATCCGCCGGAAGGTCTGCCACTCGCTGGCGTAGAGGTCCATGGCGGCCTCCTCCAGGCGCGTGTCCATCCCGGTCAGCCGCGCCTTGACCGTGACCACCACGAACGACACGCAGAACATCACGTGCGCGACGACGATGGTCCAGAAGCCCTGCGGCACCCCGGCGGAGACGAAGAGGGCGAGCAGCGAGGTGCCCATGACCAGCTCCGGGGTGGCCATCGGCAGGAAGATCAGCACGTTGGTCGCGGAGCGGCCACGGAACCGGTGCCGCACCAGCGCGAAGGCCATCAAAGTGCCGAGCACGGTGGCGGCCACGGTCGCGACGAAGCCGATCTGGACGCTGCGCACCACCGCGTCGCACATGTCGGAGGTGGCGCACGGGTTGCGCCAGTTGTCGAGGGTGAACTCGTCGAAGTCGTACGACAGCCGGTTGGAGGGGCGGTTGAAGGACAGCGCGGCGACCACGGCGATCGGCAGGAGGAGGTAGCCGAGCACCAGCAGCGCCACGCCCGTCACCCACCGGTCAGCCAGCCAGCGGGAGATCCTCGCGCTCACAGGACTTCCTCGTTCGCGACTGCGGGGCTCCGCTTCGCTGCACTCCTCGCGCTCACAGGACTTCCTCCGTGCCGGCTCGGCGCAGGTAGCCGAAGACCACCGCGAGGATCGCCGCCATCAGCAGGAACGACAGCGCCGCGCCCTGCGGGTAGTCCAACCGGACCAGGAACGCCGAGTCGATGACGTTGCCGATCATGTAGTCGTTGGGCGTGCCGAGCAGTTCGGCGTTGATGTAGTCGCCGCTGGCCGGGATGAAGAACAGCAGCGTGCCGGCGACCAGGCCGGGCATGGACAGCGGCAGCGTGACCCGGCGGAACGTCCGCAGCGGGCTGGCGTAGAGGTCGCCGGCCGCCTCCAGCAGCCGGTGGTCCAGCCGCTCCAGGCTCGCGTACAGCGGAAGCACCAGGAAGGGCAGGAAGTTGTACGTCAGGCCGAGCACCACCGCGACCGGGGTGGCGAGCAGCCGACCGTCGGGGGCGAGCAGGTGCACGTCACGCAGCAGCCCGACGAGCCAGCCGTTGTCCGACAGGATGGTCTTCCAGGCCAGCGTGCGTACGAGGAAACTGGTGAACATCGGCGCGACAACGCAGACCAGCAGCAGGTTCTTCCACCGGCCGGCCTTCTGCGCGATGGCGTACGCCAGCGGGTAGCCCATCAGCAGCGCCAGCACCAGCGCGGCCCCGGCGTAGCCGAAGGACCGCACGAACTGCGGCCAGTACGCGGCGAGCGCGTCGGGATAGTTGCCGAACGCCCAGGTCATCGCGTAGCCGGTGGCGAGCGAGCCGGTGGGGTCGTAGAGGCTGGCGGCGGCGAGCTGGACCAGCGGCACCGCGAAGAAGAGCAGCAGCCAGGCCGCCGCGGGAAGCAGCAGCAGGTACGGCAGGAGCCGGTACCGCCCCGGTGGACGGGCCGGCGCGGGTGCCGCCTTCCGCCCCGACCCGGTGGGCAGGTGCGCGAGGGCACTCATGTCGCCGCCCCGCTCACGAGGGTGCGCCCACCGGCTCGTCGCGGGCCGGCGTGCTCGGGTCGTGCTCGCCGGGCTCCCGGGGCAGCAGGAAGGCGTGCCGGGGATCCCAGTACGCCACCGCCTGCGTGCCCACCGGCAACGGACCGGCCGTGCCGCTGTTGGCCACGAAGACCGACAGCTCGCCGCCCCAGCCGGTGCGCAGCAGGTACTGGGTGCTCACCCCCACGTAGGAGGCGTCGGTGACCACCCCGGCGAGGTGCTGGCAGCCGGCCGGGACCTGGTCGGCGGAGTCGACCAGGTGCAGCTTCTCCGGGCGTACGCCGAGGTGGACCGGCCCCCGGGCGACCCGCGCGCGGCCGGCGGGCACCGAGAAGCGACCGCCGTGCGCCGAGACCGCCACCTCGTCCCCGCCCGCGCCGGCGGCCTCACCGGCGAGCAGGTTGGACTGGCCGAGGAAGTTCGCCACGAACGCCGTGGCCGGGTACTCGTAGAGGTCGGCGGGGGCACCGAGCTGCTCGATCCGCCCGGCGTTCATCACCGCGACCGTGTCGGCCATCGTCATGGCCTCCTCCTGGTCGTGGGTGACGTGCACGAAGGTGATGCCGACCTCGGACTGGATCCGCTTCAGCTCGACCTGCATCTGGCGGCGCAGCTTGAGGTCCAGCGCGCCGAGGGGCTCGTCGAGCAGCAGCACCCGCGGGTGGTTGATCAGTGCCCGGGCCAGCGCGACCCGCTGCTGCTGGCCGCCGGAGAGCTGGGCGGGGCGGCGCGGGCCGTACCCTTCGAGCTGCACCAGGGTCAGCATCCGCTCGACCTGGTCGCGGACGCCGCGGATGCCCCGCCGGCGCAGGCCGAACGCCACGTTCTCGAAGACGTCCAGGTGCGGGAAGAGCGCGTAGCTCTGGAACACCGTGTTCACCGGCCGCTTGTACGGTCGCAGCCGGGTCACGTCCCGGTCGCCGAGCAGCACCTGCCCGGCGGTCGGCTCCTCCAGGCCGGCGATCATCCGCAGGGTGGTGGTCTTGCCGCAGCCGGACGCGCCGAGCAGGGCGAAGAACGAGCCCTGCGGGACGGTCAGGTTGAGGTCGTCCACGGCGATGACGGCGCCGAACCGCTTGGTGAGGTTGGCCAGCCGCAGGTCGCCGGCCGGTGTGTCGCGCCCCGCGGCGGTCGCCGCACCCATGCCGCTCACGCCCCGATGACCTGCTGGAACTTGGTCTCGTACTCGCGTTCCTGCTTCTCGTCCAGGGCCATGAAGACCGCGGACTTCGCGAGCATGGCGTCGTCGGGGAAGATCAGCGGGTTGGCGGCCAACGCCGGGTCGATCTTCTCCATCTCGGCCTGGGCGCCCTGCACGGGGCAGATGTAGTTGACGAACGCGGCGAGCTGGGCGGCGACCGCCGGCTCGTAGTAGTAGTTGACGAACTGCTCGGCGTTGCCCTTGTGGGTGGCCTTGTTCGGCACGACCACGTTGTCCGACCAGAGCAGCACCCCGGAGTCGGGCACCACGAACCTGACCTTCTCGTCCTCCAGGCCGAGCTGCATGGCGTCGCCGGACCAGCCGATGCACGCGGCGATGTCGCCCTTGGCGAGGTCGGGCGCGTAGTCGTTGCCGGTGAACCTGCGGATCTGACCGGAGTCGACGGCCTTCTTCAGCTTGTTGAGGGCGTCGTCGAACTGGGCGGCGGTAAAGTTCTCCGGGTCGTGGCCGTTCGACTGGAGCAGCAGGCCGATGGTGTCCCGCATCTCCGACAGCGCGGTCACCCGGCCCTTGAGGTCGGGACGGGTGAGCAGCTCGTCGACCGTCCGGATCTCCTTGGTCACCCTGGCGTTGTAGGCGAGGCCGGCCAGGCCGGACTGCCACGGGATGGCGAGCTGGTTCTCCGCGTCGAAGGACCGGCCGCGCAACGAGGGCAGCAGGTTGGCCTCGACGTTGGGCAGCTTCGACTTGTCCAGCTTCTGGATCCAGCCGAGCCGGATCATCCGCGCGGCCATCCAGTCGGTGAAGACCATGACGTCCCGCCCGGTCGACTGACATCCCGTGAGCTGGTTCTGCACCTTGCCGAAGAACTCGTTGTTGTCGTTGACGTCCTCGGTGTAGTCGACCTTGATGCCGCTGCGGGCGACGAACGCGTCGAGGGTCGGACGCTTGGACTTGTCGGCCTCGTCGACGTCCATGTACTGCGGCCAGTTGGAGACCGTCAGGGCCTTCTCCGTACCTGACAGGTCCTCGCTGACGCATCCGGCCTCCGTCTGGGTGGCCGGCTTGGTGCCGCAGCCGGCCACCGCGCCGCCCGCGGCGAGCAGCGTGGCCGAGCCCAGGGCGCCGGTCAGCAACCCGCGCCGGGTCAGGGGCCGATAGGGAGTTCGCATGTGACGACTCCTAGAGGTCATCGCCGGAGGGCGGGACGGGGGGCGCGCCGGCGGGAGGTCAGGTGCGGTGGGACGACTGATCCTGTCATGAGGAAACCTCTGTTACAAGGGATTCCGTTGCGTGAATAGCGATGCACGACGAAATACGCCAGACTGCGCGGTGGCGCTAGGCTCAGCCGGAACGAACATGGGGAGCGGTCGATGACGAACCGGCAGCACGACAGCGGCAACGGGGCACGGCGGGTCGCCGTCCGCGAGGGCGCCAGCCACGCCCTGCTCGACGACGTGGCAAAGCAGATTATCGAACAGCTCCAGGAGGACGGCCGCCGCCCGTACGCGACCATCGGCAAGGCGGTCGGGCTCTCCGAGGCGGCGGTACGCCAGCGGGTGCAGCGACTGCTCGACGCGGGCGTGATGCAGATCGTCGCGGTGACCGACCCGCTCCAGCTCGGCTTCCCCCGCCAGGCCATGATCGGGCTGCGTACGAACGGCGACCTGGAGGCCGTGGCCGACCGCCTCGCCGAACTGGAGGAGGTCGACTACGTGGTGATCACCGCCGGCTCGTTCGACCTGCTGACCGAGGTGGTCTGCCGCAACGACGACCACCTGCTGGAGATCCTGCAACGGCTCCGCTCGGTCGAGGGCGTGCTGGCGACCGAGGCGTTCGTCTACCTCAAGCTGCGCAAGCAGACCTATTCCTGGGGCACCGCCTGAGCGGACGCCCTCCCGGGGGCAACCGCCCTGAGCAGGCACCCGCCCTGGGCGACGAGCTCCTGGAGCACCCGCCTGCCGGGCCAGCCGGCCGCCCACGATCTCGTCCGCCTCGGCGGCCGGCACCAGGCCGCCGGTGGCCAGCACCGCGCGGGCGTACGCCTCGGTCTGAAGCAGGCCCGGCACCAGCGACGGCTGGTACGACCGGATGGAGATCGGGCTCAACTCGGGGCGCATCCCGCACCCTCGGACCCGGATCGCCGTCGCGGAGGTGCTCGGGCGGGACGCCGCCGAGCTGTGGCCCGAGCCGTTCCGCCGCCGCGACCTGCCGTGGTTCCGGCCGTGGGCCGAGCTGGAGCAGGATGAGCGGCCCGCCGTCTTCGCGTCGACTCCCACCTTCCCTGCCAACGACTCGGCCGTCTCACCCTTCTCGGCCATCGCCACCCGCAGCGCCTCGTTCACCCGCCAACCCCTTCCATCGCGACATCACGCTCCGGCGCACGATAACCACGCTTCGCGCCCGAGCCTGCCGCCTGTTGGCGTGTCGATGCGGGACCTGTTCCGGGCACCTCAAGTGCGCCACGAGAACCCCGGAAAGACCCCAAAGATGTCCTCTCCACGAGGCTCCCCCTCCCTTCCCCGGGGCGAGCGCAAGCGAGCCCCTTTCCCCGCCCCGAAGCGCCCCGCGCTGCCTCAAAGCGCCCCGAGGCGCGGCGATCATGCACTTTGGGCCCACCTTATGTGTGTTCCGCGAAGATTGTCGGGGCCGAAAGTGCAAGATCGCCGAGGAGGGGCGCGCGGGCGGGGCCGAAAGTGCAAGATCGCGGAGGACGGACGCGTGGCGTGCGGGCGGACAGGCGCGCGACGGCTCGTGCAGCGTGGGCGCATAGATGGGGCAGCTCGACAGCGTCGACCGGGCACGGTTTGCCGGAGCCGCCGCAAGGCGCGATCGGTTGTGCGGAATCCGTTGCAGCCGAGAGTCAGGGTTACCGAATTCGTCGCCATATTGCCCACAGGCCGTCGATCTCACTTGCGCGCGCTCGTCGGGCTGTGGGATAACCAAGGGCAGAGCGGCCGGTGTCACCCCTGACCGGCCCGAGACCCGATGGGGCTGACATGGCCGACGCCACCGACCACCTCTGGATGCACTTCACCCGGATGGCGAGCTACTCCGCCGGAGAGGTGCCGACCATCGTGCGCGGCGACGGCGCGTACGTCTGGGACGCCAAGGGCCGCCGCTACCTGGACGGGCTCGCGGGGCTCTTCGTCGTCAACGCCGGCCACGGGCGCACCGAGCTGGCCGAGGCCGCCGCCAAGCAGGCCGGCGAGCTGGCCTACTTCCCGCTCTGGTCGTACGCCCACCCGAAGGCGGTCGAGCTGGCCGAACGGATCGCCGCGCTCACCCCGGGCGACCTGAACCGGGTCTTCTTCACCACCGGCGGCTCGGAGGCCGTGGAGGCGGCCTGGAAACTGGCCCGCGCCTACTTCAAGCGCACCGGCAAGCCGACCAAGCACAAGGTCGTCAGCCGCTACCTCGCCTACCACGGCACCTCGATGGGGGCCCTGTCGATCACCGGCCTGCCCGGCATCAAGAGCGACTTCGAGCCGCTGGTGCCGGGTGCCGTCAAGGTGCCGAACACCAACTTCTACCGGGCCCCGGAGCACGGCGACTCCCCGGAGGCGTTCGGCCGTTGGGCCGCCGACGAGATCCGCCGGGCGATCGAGCGGGAAGGGCCGGACACGGTCGCCGCCGTGTTCCTGGAGCCGGTGCAGAACTCCGGCGGCTGTTTCCCGCCGCCGCCCGGCTACTTCGACCGGGTGCGGGAGATCTGCGACGCGTACGACGTGCTGCTCGTCTCCGACGAGGTGATCTGCTCCTGGGGCCGGCTGGGCGAGTACTTCGGGGCCGTCCGGTACGGCTACCAGCCGGACATCATCACCACCGCCAAGGGCATCACCTCCGGCTACGCCCCGCTCGGCGCGATGATCGCCAGCGACCGGCTGATGGAGCCGTTCCTGACCGAGACCGGCATGTTCGCCCACGGGGTGACGTTCGGCGGCCACCCGGTCTCCTGCGCGGTGGCCCTGGCCAACCTGGAGGTCTTCGCGCGGGAAAATTTGACCGGGCACGTCCGGGCCAACGAGGCGGCGTTCCGCGCCACCCTGGAAAAGCTGCACGACCTGCCGATCGTCGGCGACGTACGCGGTGACGGCTACTTCTACGGCATCGAGCTGGTCAAGGACAAGGCGACCCGGGCGACCTTCGACGAGGCCGAGGCCGAACGGCTGCTGCGCGGCTTCCTCTCCACGGCGCTGTTCGCCGCCGGGCTCTACTGCCGCGCCGACGACCGGGGCGACCCCGTCGTGCAGCTCGCCCCGCCGCTGATCGCCGGGCAGCAGCAGTTCGACGAGATCGAGCAGATCCTGCGGGCCGTGCTCACCGAGGCGTGGTCCCGCCTGTGACGGCTGCCGGCGCGGCCGGTCGAGAAAGCGGAGATCAGTGGTTGGGCGGGATGACGCGGAGGTGACCCCGACGGCCCGTCTGGGGAGTCGAGTTGACGGCCTGGTCGTCCTCGGGCGGGCGGGGGGCCACCGGGCGCGCGGCCTCGCGGACAGCCTCGGCGAGGGCGACCAGGTCGTCCGTGGTGGGCGGCGGCGGCTCGAACTCACCCTCGTGCCGGACGACGTCCCAGCCGCGCGGCGCGGTCAGGCTGCGCGCGTGCGGCTCGCAGAGGTCGTAGGTGTGCGGCTCGGCGAAGGCCGCCAGCGGGCCCACCACGGCTGTCGACTCGTTGTAGACATAGGTCAGCGTGGCGACTGCTTGCCTGGGGCAGCCATTACGGGAGCAGCGCCGTGGTGACCTCACGGCGGCAGGGTATCTCCATTACCGGGTCCGGCGCACCGCTTCGCGTTGCGACACGCCCATAGTGGTGATCACATTTCGGCCGGTGTGGCCGCGCCGCGCCGGGCCGCAGGCGCTGCCACGGGCCACGTCGGTGCGGGAGCTAACCTTTGCCGTATGACGAGCCCGGAACACCGCCGCCCCGGCTCCGGCCGGCGCGCCCACCGCGACCGGCACGGGCGCGGTCTGCGCGGGCGGCTGGTGCCGGCGACGGTGCCGCTGGCGCGTACGAAGGCGGAGATCTTCGACGACCTGGTGCTGGACACCGTCGAGACCCTCGAACGGCGGTTCGCCAAGGAGTTGGCCGGGGTCGAGTTCGCGGTGGAGGACGTCCCGCCGGACCTCAACGTCTACGACTCCGACGTGCTGGAGGACGGCGAGGTGCCGCTCGCTCGGCTGCTGCCCGGCCGGCCGGGCCGGCAGGAGGTGCCGCCGCGGATCGTGCTCTACCGCCGGCCGCTGGAGTTCCGGGCGATGGATCGCGAGGACCTCGCGGATCTCGTGCACGACGTGATCATCGAGCAGGTGGCCAATCTGCTCGGTGTCGATCCCGACGAGTTGGCCTGAGCCGGGCGGCCCCCACCGCCCCGGCCCGACGACTTTCAGGCAACCCGCCGCTTGAGCTTGCGCCGCTCCCGTTCCGAGAGCCCACCCCAGATCCCGAACCGCTCGTCGTGGCCGAGAGCGTATTCGAGGCATTCCGTCTTCACCTCGCAGCGCGAGCAGATTCGCTTCGCCTCACGGGTCGAGCCGCCCTTCTCAGGAAAGAACGCCTCCGGATCGGTCTGCGAGCAGAGCGCCCGCTCCTGCCACTCCGGCGCGTTTCCGAGCAGGTCGGCCACCTCAAGCTGGCCGTCCATCAGATGCCTCCTTGTCGCGCACCGGCGTCATCGCCGCTGCAACCCCCCACGCGAAAGGCGTGCTGGTCCGTACGGTCCCGATTTGTTGCGTTCCGCGCGAACAACCCCATTCAAATTACACGCGTGTAATGCGTGCGCCGTCAAGCCAAACTTGATAATGGAGTCGCCCTCCCGACAACACTCCGGACGGCCACCCGGCCACCCGGCCTCGCAACCTGCCCTATCGATTCAGACCCCGGCCGAGTAACGCCCTCTCCGGCGAGTTGCCCGAGTTTTCTCCCGTGGCGCTCCATCGCCGACCCGGGCAGCCGGGCCGGCGGAAGCCGCGAAAGTCCCTCACCACGATCCGTTGATCTTGGTGGGGCACAGGTTAACGCGAGTTGCCGCCGACCGCCCGCCGAGCGGGCGGCGACGCCGGCTCCGCTTCCACCATGTGGACGGCCAGGGCCGTGCGACGGCCCGCTTTGGGCAGACGGAAACCGGCGGCGCGCTGCTCGGCCAAACGAATTCGGCGGCCACTCCACCGGCTCCGGGAATCCCGCTGGCGCATGCACATCGTCCCATCAGTCGGTATGGAAACCAAAGACGAATCGGCGTGGCAGCACTGTGGACCGGGCTACGGCAGCGTGCCCGGACGAATCCACCAGGACAACCGGTGTCACCTCGGCCGCCGTACGCAGGGCGTGCCGGGCGGCGGCCATGTCCAGCCTCGGATGCCTGGCGGATTGGTGGTGCCACGGGCGGGCCACCCATCGGCAGCCCGCCCGACGCGCTCATGACGCCGGCGACCTCATTTTCTGTATGACGGGGTTGCCGGCAAGACCTGGCACCTCGTCGACCAGCCGCTCGTAGACGGCCTCCCTGAACGCGGCAAGCTCCGGAATCAGCGCCTGCCGCCGCGCCCGGGCGCTTCCTGGTCGCAGTGACGACTGGACCGTGAGGACCAGACCTGGGCCGGTGAGCCGGATGACCTCGTGATCCTCGGTGAACCCGAACGCGGCGTCCTCTCCTGACGCCAGCCGCCCCTCGACGTGCCACAGGGAAAGAGCCAGATCGACCAGCGTCACGTGGCCCGCCTTGGAGATGACCGTCATGTCGTCGATGACGAAGTCCACCTGCGCCCCGAAGTACTTGTAGCGGAGATCCATCTCCGAGACGGTGGCGGGATCGCACCCGTCCCGGAGCCGCCACGTCTCCCGCCAGGCGGACCCTGGCTCCGGGACGAAGAATTCCAGCCGAATCACGTCGCCCTCCTGGGCTGCCCGGCGCCTCAGCCTGGCGAGGCCGTCATGAGTGTGCCGCCGTCGATGACCGCGCACGCAACGGTCGACGGCTCACCACCGTAGTCTCTTTCGCTCACCCCGATCTTCGCGCCGGCACCGAAGTCGACCGTGCCGGCGGGTCTCGCGGGCGATCCGAACCCCAAGATCGCGCTGTTTCGTGGAAGTAGTGGCCTCTCCGGCTCGGAAGGCCACTACTTCCTGGAAATAGCGCGATCTTGTGTGGAGTGGGGCGCGCGTCGGCGGGGCGGGCGGGTGGGCGGGTGGGCGGATGGTGGCGCTGGTGGGGCGAATGCCTGTCAGCCGTACGCCGTCGTGCGCCTGCGCGCCGGCCGTCCCGCCGCCGCCGCGATGGCGATCAACTGCTCCTCCGTACGCGCCGAACCGTTACCGGAACCGGCCATCCGGGAAATGGTCTCCTCCATCAGCGTGCCGCCGAGGTCGTTGCAGCCGCTGCGCAGCATCGCCGCCGTACCCTCGTCGCCGAGCTTCACCCATGAGCACTGGATGTTGTCGATCCGGCCGTGCAGCAGCAGCCGGGCCATCGCGTGCACCACCCGGTTCTCCCGCCAGGTCGGCCCGGGGCGGGCGATGCCGGCCAGGTAGATGGGCGCGTTCGTGTGCACGAACGGCAGCGCCACGAACTCGGTGAACCCGCCCGTACGGTCCTGCAACCCGGCCAGCACCCGGAAGTGTGCGAGCCACTGCGCGGGATGGTCCACGTGGCCGTACATCATGGTGGAGCTGGACCGGATGCCCAGCTCGTGGGCCGTGCCGACCACCTCGACCCAGGCGGCGGCCGGCAGTTTGCCCTTCGTGAGCACCCAGCGCACGTCGTCGTCGAGGATCTCGGCGGCGGTGCCCGGGATGGTGTCCAGGCCGGCCTCGCGGAGCCCGGTCAGCCACTCCCGCACCGACACGCCGGCCTTCGCGGCGGCGGTGACGATCTCCATCGGCGAGAACGCGTGCACGTGCATCCCCGGCACCCGCGCCTTGATCGCCCGGACCAGGTCGGCGTAGACGGTCACCGGCAGCTTCGGGTCGATCCCGCCCTGGAGGCAGACCTCGCTGGCACCGACCGCCCACGCCTCCTCGGCCCGGTCGGCGACCTGGTCCACGGAGAGCCGGTAGGCGTCGGCGTCCCGCTCCCGCTGGGCGAAGGCGCAGAACCGGCACCCGACGTAGCAGACGTTACTGAAGTTGATGTTGCGGTTGACCACGTACGTCACGTCGTCGCCGACCGCCGCCCGGCGCACGTCGTCGGCGAGCCGGCACAGCTCGTCCAGCGCCGGCCCGTCGGCGGCGAACAGCGCCAGCGCGGCGTCGGCGTGCCTCGGCTCCAGCAGCGCGGCCGGATCGTCGGCGGCCAGCCGCAGCCCGGCCCGCAGGTCGCGGTCGGTCCCGCCCCCACCCCCGGTGGTGACCTTGCCGGCCACCTCGGACCAGTCGCCGTAGACGTGGTCGAAGTCGCCGCGCCGGTCCCCGGTGCGCCCGGTGGTGTCGATCGTGGCGTGCAGGTCGGTCCGGCCGCCGTACGTCTCGTCGGGCTCCTGCCAGGGCCGGCCCACCGGCCGGGCCTCCTCGACGGCCAGCCCCGTCGCCGGGTCGGCGAGCGCCCCGACGTGCGGCAACAGGCGCGGATCCAGCCACGGGTCGCCGGCCCGGACGTACTCGGGGTAGATCGTCAGCCGCTCGCGCAGGGTGAAGCCGGCCTTCTCCGTCTGCCGGGCCAGCTCGTCCAAATGCGGCCAGGGGCGCTCCGGATTGACGTGGTCCGGGGTCAGCGGGGAGACGCCGCCCCAGTCGTCGATGCCGGCACGCAGCAGCAGGTCGTACTCGCCGGCGATGAGGTTCGGCGGGGCCTGGATCCGGGCCTTCGGCCCGAGCAGCAGCCGGGTCACCGCCACCGTGGCAGCCAGGTCGCGCAGCTCCGCGTCGGGCATCCCGCGCATCGCCGTGTCCGGCTTGGCGCGGAAGTTCTGCACGATCACCTCCTGGAGGTGGCCGTACTCGCGGTGCGCCCGGCGGATCGCGAAGATCGCGTCGACCCGCTCGGCCGGGGTCTCGCCGATGCCGATCAGGATGCCGGTGGTGAACGGCACCCCGACCCGGCCCGCGTCGTCGAGCACCCGCAGCCGTACCGCCGGCTCCTTGTCGGGCGAGCCGAAGTGCGGGCCGCCCGGCTCCGACCAGAGCCGGGTCGCCGTGGTCTCCAGCATCATCCCCATGCTGGGCGCGACGGGCTTGAGCCGCTGCAACTCCGACCAGGACAGCACGCCCGGGTTCAGGTGCGGCAGCAGCCCGGTCTCCTCCAGCACCGCCACCGCGCAGGCGCGCAGGTAGTCGAGGGTGGAGTCGTAGCCGCGCTCGTCGAGCCACTGCCGGGCCGCCGGCCAGCGCTCCTCCGGCCGGTCGCCGAGCGTGAACAGGGCCTCCTTGCAGCCCTGGGCCGCCCCCGCGCGGGCGATGGCGAGGACCTCGTCCCGATCGAGGAAGGCCGCCGGCAGCCGGTGCGGCACGGTGGCGAAGGTGCAGTAGTGGCACCGGTCCCGGCACAGCCGGGTGAGGGGGATGAAGACCTTCTTCGAGTACGTGACCACGCCCGGCCGGCCGGCCTCACGCAGCCCGGCGTCGCGGACCGCACCGGCGACGTCGAGCAGCTCGTCGAGCGTGTCGCCCCGGGCGGCCAGCAGCGCGACGGCCTCGTCGACGTCGAGCGCCCGGCCCGTCGCGGCCCGGCGCAGCGCCCGCCGCACGCTCGCTTCGGTCGGGCCGGGCAGGGTTCGATCAACCATCCGCCCAGCCTAAGCGCTCGCGCGGCCCGCCCCGTCCGGCGCGGGCCGTGAACCAGCGCACCCCTTCCGCCGCGCTTGGTGTAAGGAAGGGCCCCTTCCTATCGCGTACGCGATAGGAAGGGGCCCTTCCTTACATCCAGGTGTCGCCCGTCAGCGCGGGGCGTCGGGGGTGTCGCCGGAGTTGAACCGCTGCGTGCGGTCGGCCTCGCCGTCCGTCGGACGCGGAATCGCCTGGGTGGCCTCCGTGTGCTCGACAGGCTGGCGCGGGATCGCCTGGGTCGGCTCGGCCGAGGGCGGCTGCCCGAACGGCGGGGCGCTCTGCGGCTGCCCGAACTGGGGCGCGGGGCTGGCCGGCGGGGCCGACTGCGGCGCCGGGCTGTACGGCGAGCCCGGCTGCGGGCCGCCGAAGGGCGCGGCCTGCTGACCGTACGGGGCGCCGTAGGTGCCCGGAGCCGCCCAGCCGCCCTGCTGACCGGGGACCGGCTGGCCACCCGGCTGACCGGGAACCGGCTGGCCGGGAGCCGGGTAGCCGCCCTGCTGCTGGGGCCACCCGGGCTGCGGCTGGCCGGGCTGGGGCTGGCCGTACACGCCGGGCTGAGGCTTCGGCTTGGGGACGTAGTAGAGGGTGCGCCAGATCTTGAACACGACGTACGCGGCGACCGCGAACAGCGCCAGCCAGGCCACCCGGGTGAGCAGGCCCAGGAAGGCGTCGAGGATCTCGCCGTCGGCCAGCCGGCTGACCGTCCAGAAGAGGAAGGTCAATCCGCCGAACAGCGCGCTGACGGCGTACTCGCCCAGCGCCACCTGGGTGATCAGTTTGGCCTTCGGCGCCGGGGGGCGTACGTGCGTGACGAGCAGCACGGCCAGCAGCGGCAGGAGCACCGCTTCCAAGCCGATGAAGGCGAAGAAGGCGCTGCCCGCCCGGCCGCCGAACGTGCTGTAATCAGTCGGCGTCACCAGCCGGATCAGGCCGACGAAGAGGAACACGGCGTTCGCGCCGACGAGCGCGAACGCGGCGAGTTCGCGCAGCGGCTTGGTCAACTGGCTGGCCTGCGTCGCGTCGGTCGACGCGGGCTCGGCGGGGCTGGTCACGGGTTCCCCCTCGGGGCGAATGCGGACAGTTGCCGACGTGAGCCTAGTCTCCCGGCCCACGCGCGTCCTGCGGGCGGCCCGTAGGCGAGGATGGTCGGCATGCGCATCGTGGTACTGACGGGCGGCATCGGTGGCGCTCGTTTCCTGGTCGGCGTGCGGGCGTATGCCCGCGAGGCCGGTGCCGAGGTGACCGCCGTGGTCAACGTCGGCGACGATCTGCTCCTGCACGGGCTCAAGGTCTGCCCCGATCTCGACAGCGTCATGTACACGCTCGGTGGCGGCGCCGATCCCGAGCGGGGCTGGGGACGCGTCGGGGAGACCTGGACGGTCAAGCAGGAGCTGACGGCGTACGGCGCCGAGCCGAGCTGGTTCGGGCTGGGCGACAAGGACATCGCCACCCATCTGGTGCGGACCACGATGCTGAACGCCGGCTACCCGCTGCACGCGGTCACCGAGGCGCTGGCCACCCGCTGGCAGCCCGGCGTACGCCTGCTGCCGGCGACCGACGACCGGCTGGAGACCCACGTGGTGGTCGGCGGGCCCGGTCCGGGCCCGGACGGCCCCGACGGCGGCCAGCGGGCGATCCACTTCCAGGAGTGGTGGGTGCGCCACCGCGGCGACATCCCCACCCACCGCTTCGTCTTCGTCGGCGCCGAGACCGCGAAGCCGGCGCCCGGCGTGGTGGAGGCCGTCGCCGGGGCCGACGTGGTGCTGATCGCCCCGAGCAACCCGGTGGTGAGCATCGCCCCGATCCTGGCCGTGCCCGGCCTGCGCGAGGCGGTCGCCGACGGCCCCGCCCCCGTGGTCGGCGTGTCGCCGATCATCGGCGGCGCGCCGGTACGCGGCATGGCCGACCGCTGCCTGGCGGTGCTCGGGGTGGAGTGCAGCGCGGCCGGCGTGGGCCGGCTCTACGGCGGCCGGTCGGCCGGCGGGCTGCTCGACGGGTGGCTCGTCGCCGAGGAGGACGCGGGCACCCTGGTGCCGGAGGTGACGGTCCGCGCGGCACCGTTGCGGATGACCGACGAGGCGGCGACGGCGGCCATGGTCCGCGCCGCGCTGGAGTTGACGTGAGGCTGGAGATCCTGCCGGTGCCGGGCATCGGCCACGTGTCCGAGGGCGACGACCTGGCCGCCCTGATCGCGACCGCCGCGCCCTGGCTGCGCGACGGCGACGTGCTGGTGGTGACCAGCAAGATCGTCTCGAAGGCGGAGGGCCGCCTGGTCGACGTCCCGGCCGACGGGCCGGAACGCCTCGCCGCGCGCGACGAGGTGCTGGCCGCCGAGACGGCACGGGTGGTGGCCACCCGGGGCGAGACCCGGATCGTGCAGACCCACCACGGCTTCGTGATGGCCTCGGCCGGCATCGACGCCTCGAACGTCGACAAGACCCGGCTGGTGCTGCTGCCCGAGGATCCCGACGCCTCGGCCCGGGCGCTGCGCGCCGCCCTGCGCGACCGGTACGACGTCGACGTCGCGGTGATCGTCAGCGACACGATGGGCCGGCCCTGGCGCAACGGGCTCACCGACGTGGCGCTCGGCGTCGCCGGGATGGACGCCATCCGCGACCACCGGGGCGAGGTCGACCCGTACGGCAACGAGCTCCAGATCACCCAGATGGCGGTCGTGGACGAGTTGGCCGGCGCGGGCGAGCTGATCAAGGGCAAGTGCGACCAGGTGCCGGTCGCGGTGATCCGCGGCTACCTCACCACGCTCCGGCCGGACGACGGCGACGGCGCGGCGGCGCTGGTCCGGGACGCCTCGATGGACCTGTTCTCGCTCGGCACCGCCGAGGCCCGGGCGGCCGGGATGGCCGCTGCCGCCACCCTGTCGGACGGCCCCAACCCGACCCCGCCCGACGCGGCGGCCGTGCACCGGGCGACCGACGCGGTCGCCGGCGTGGTCGCGCCCGGCACGGTCTTCACCCTGGTCGCCGACGACGAGCTGCGCACCGGGCTGATCGCCCGGGTGCCCGGCTGGCCGGCGGAGGCGACCTCACTGGTGCTCGGCTCCCTGGCCACCCCGGCCGGCCCCGCCGACCTGGTCCGCTTCGGCGCCGACCTGCAACGCCTCCGCACCGCCCTGGCCGCGGAGGGTGTCGCCTCCGTCCTGCTCCCCCCGCCCCCGGGCACCACCGCCAGCGCCTGCCTGGCCCTGTGACTGCGCCCGGGGCGGCTGGCCCGGCCGCCCGGCCGGCGGCGGTGCTCAGGAGTTGAGCATCGCCCGCCCCAGCGGGGTCAGGGTGTGCAGCACGGTGTTGCGGTCACGGTGGCTGACCAGGAGGCCGGCGTTGCGCAGCACGGTGGTGTGCTGGCTCGCGGCGGCCGGCGAGATGTTCAGCCGGCGCGCCACCTCGCCGGTGGTGCAGCCGTCGTCGCTCGCCGCCAGCACGGCGGCGCGGGTCCGGCCGAGCAGCGCGGCCAGCGCGTCCCGCCCGGGATCCGGGGTGGCCGGCCCGGCGCCGACACCGAGGGCCGGCACCAGGCCGCCGAGCCGATCCACCGGGTAGACCAGGACCGGGGGCAACGCCGGATCGAGCAGGGCGACCGGGGTGGCCGCACAGAAGAACGACGGCACCAGCAACAGCCCGCGCCCGTCGAGGTGCAACTCCCGGCTGTACGGGTAGCCGCGGACCTCCAGGACCCCGCCCTCCCATCGCATGGCGGGCCGCAGGCTGGCCAGCAGCCCCTCGATCCCGCCGTCGAGCAGGGCCCGGGCCCGCCGTGCCCGGTCGGCCTCCACCGCCGCCTGGATCCTGGTCCAGTACGGGTCGATCGCCAGGCCCCGGTACTGCTCCATCGCCCCGGTCAGGCCGCGCACCGCGCCGGACTCCCCCCGGGCCAGCGCCCCGGCGCCGGCGGGCAGGCGGGTGCCGACGGCGAACCGCGCCAGGTCGCGTCGCAGCCGCGTGGCGGGGGTGCTCCGGACCGCCTCCAGGCCGGCCTCGAACCCCGACACGCTCTCGTACGGGGTGAGGAAGTCGGGAAAGTAGCCGCGCGGCGGGTTGAGTGCCATGAGGAGCTTCAGGTCCGCCGAGCCGCCGCCCGCACGCAGCACGCGGGTCACGTCGCGTCGCCAGCCCGCCAGCAGCGGGTCCCCACCCCGATCGGGCAGCAGGTGCAGGCTGAGAACCAGCTCCCACATCGGATCCGCCGCCGGAGCCACTCTGGTCCGGAGGATGTCCTCGGCGGAAAAGTAGATCTTCAGCATGGACAGCTCCCGTGTCGCCTGGCAGAGGGGGCACCCGGCAACCGTTTGCACTGTACCCGGGCTGGCACTTATCTCCGTCTTTAAGCCTGGGCTGAAAAACCTCGACGCTCCCCGGCACTGTTCGGCATGCTTCCAATGCCCGCACACGGGGGCGGGCGCGTCCCCCACATGCCCGGAGCCACGGCGCCCGGGGGGACAGAGAGACCGACGACCGGCCGGTGTCACGAGGGTATGCGGCCCAGTTCCGCAGAGGCACCGTCCGGTCGTCGGTCCAGCTCCGGCAGGTCGGTCCAGAGCGCCACCCGATGGTCCTCGTCGGTGACGTAGAACCGCTGCCCCTCCCACTCGGCGACCCCCTCCACGTGGTGGAACGGCGCCAGGTCGGCCACCAGCTCACCGGGGACCAGGTGCCCCTCGCCGGGCATGCGGAACCGGACGTGCCGGGAGGTGACGTCGCCGCCGGTCGGATGCTCGTCGAGCAGCACCGAACCCTTGCCGAGCGCGTCGATCGACCCGACGATCGCCGCGAAGCCGCCGTCGTCCGTCGGGGCGATCGCCCGGAAGCCGGCCAGCGCGCCGGGCGGGGTCACCCCGGTCAGGACGTACGCCCCCGCGGCCAGCGGCCAACTCGGCGCGGCGTCGAACATGTCCGGCACACCGGTCAGCTCGACCAGGATCGGCTCGCCTTCGGCGGTGACCGGGAAGCGTAGCCCGAGCAGAACGCCGCCGGCCGGCGTGAAGGCGGCCGCCTCGACGTTCAGCGGCAGGTCGTCGGGGACGAGGCGGTCGACCCAGCCCTTCGACCGGGCGGTGCCCCGGGCGACGGTCTCCCCGATGAACCGGGCCCGCACCCGGTCACCCGGCGGCAGCGGGGTGAACGCCGCCTTCAGCAGGGCGTCGTTGACGGCCCGGTGCAGCCGGAACCGGTTGCGGACCACCTGCACCGGCAGCCGACCCGTCGCCGCGTCGTCCTCCCGAAACCGGGCCACGAAGGCGCGTCGCGGGCGCAACGGCCCCGCCTTCGAGCCGAAGTGCGAGCCGAAGACGTACACCCAGCCGTCGTGGTGGGCGAGCGCCTCGCCGTCCTCCGTACGGCCGTTCTCCACGCCGGCGTCGGCGCTCACGTGGTGGGCGAACCAGCTGCCGTCGTCCCGTTCCAGCAGCAGGGCCAGGCAGTGCTCCACCGGCCCCTCGTCCAGCACGGTCCAGAAGCCACGGCGGGCACCGTACGCCCGCAGCAGCGGCTCGGAACGCACCGGCAGCAGGTCGCTGGCCTCGTTGCCGGCCACCACGAACTCCAGCAGTCGCAGGGTCACCCGGCCAGCGTACGAAGCGTCGGCTCGTACAGTGTCGGCATGGCAGACTCCCCCACCGCCGCCGCCCGCCGACCGTTGCCGGACCCCGACGTGTACGCGGCGTTGCACGCCGACACGGTCGCGGTGCTGAGCCGCTGGGAGCCGACCGGCCCGGCCGCCGCCGAGGCCCGGGACCGCACGGTGGCGCTGCTGGCCGCCGGACCGGTGGCGATGAGCCGGGCGCACCGGCCCGGGCACGTCACCGCGAGCGCGCTGGTGTTCGACGCCACCGGGTCTCGCGTGCTGCTCTGCCTGCACGGCAAGTTCCGGCGGTGGGTGCAGCTCGGCGGGCACTGCGAGCCGGCCGACCGGACCCTCACGGGTGCCGCGCTGCGCGAGGCCGGCGAGGAGTCCGGCATCGCCGGCCTGCGGATCGACCCGGTCCCGATCGACGTCGACATCCACCCCGTGGCCTGCCAGGGCGGCTCGCTGCACCACGACGTCCGCTTCGCCGTCCTCGCCCCGCCCGGTGCGGTGGAACGGGTCAGCGAGGAGTCCGAGGCGCTGGGCTGGTTCCCGCCGGACCAGC
Organism: Micromonospora sp. NPDC047074; assembly: GCF_040643815.1. Taxonomy (NCBI): domain Bacteria; kingdom Bacillati; phylum Actinomycetota; class Actinomycetes; order Micromonosporales; family Micromonosporaceae; genus Micromonospora; species Micromonospora sp. NPDC047074. The sequence goes on along the minus strand of NZ_JBEYVB010000002.1, from coordinate 344,782 downwards.
TGCCGGAGCCGCTGGCCGGCGGGACGGCACACCTGGTCGCCCCGGCCCTGGCGACGCTCAGACGAGCCCCTCTTCGCCCCGTTCCTTGAGTTCGTCGACGACCTTCTTGACGTCCTGCGCCCGCTCCCGGGGGCAGACCAGCAGCGCGTCGGGGGTGTCGACGATGATCAGGTCGGACACGCCGACGGCGGCAACCAGCCGCCCGGAGTGGGACACCACCACCAGCCCGCTGCTGTCCCGCAGCAGCACTCCCGGCTTGGCGTCGGCGCCGAGCACCACGTTGCCGTCGGCGTCGGCCGGCAACACCTCGCCCAGGGTGTGGAAGTCGCCGACGTCGTTCCAGCCGAAGTCGCCGGGCACGGTGGCCACCCGGCCGGCGGTCGCCGCGCCCTCCATCACCGCGTAGTCGACGGAGATCTTCGGCAGCGTCGGCCAGACCGTGCCCAGCACGTCGTCCTGCGCCTCGGTGCCCCACGCCTCGGCGATCGCGGCGATCCCGGCGTGCAGGGCGGGCTGCTGGCGGGCCAGCTCGGCGAGGAACACGTCCACCCGCCAGACGAACATGCTGGCGTTCCAGAGGTGCCGCCCGGAACGCAGGTACGCCTCGGCCACCTCGGCGCTCGGCTTCTCCTTGAACTCGGCGACCGGTCGCAGCGGTCCACCCTCGATTGGATCGCCGGTCTGGAGGTAGCCGTAGCCGGTCTCGGCCCGGGTCGGCGTGATACCGACCGTCATCAGCAGGCCCTGCTCGGCGCCGCGTACCGCCTCCCGGACGACCTCCCGCCAACGCTCCGGGTCACCGATCAGGTGGTCGGCGGCGAAGGAGCCCATCACCGCCTCCGGGTCGCGCCGCGCGATGACCGCGGCGGCGAGTGCGATCGCCGCGCACGAGTCACGGGGCGACGGCTCGACCAGGATGTTCTCCTCCGGCAGCCCGGTGAGCTGGCGCGCGACCGCCGTCACGTGCGCGGTGCCCGTGACCACCAGGGTGTGTTCGGGGTTGGCCAGCGGGCCCAGCCGGTCAACCGTCGCCTGGAGCAGCGAGGCGGCGGAGCCGGTCAGCGGATGGAGGAATTTGGGGTGGCCGGCACGGGACAGTGGCCACAACCTCGTGCCACTGCCACCCGCCGGGATGACGGCGTAAATCACCCGCACATCATGCCCGATTCGCCCGGCCGGAGCCGCCTTCTCGCGCTGCCGGCCCCGGAACCGACCTCCCGCACCACGAGCCCGGAGGCCGCTCCCTCCCGCTACCGGCCCGGGTACCGCAGGTCCGCCAGGCCGGTGCCTTCCGCTACCGGCCCCGGGCACCGCGGGTCCGCCAGGCCGGTCCCTTCCGCTACCGGCCCCGGGCACCGCGGGCTTCGAGGCCGGTTCCGCCGCTGCCGGCCCCGGGGCCGGGGCCGGCTTTCCGCACCGCCTGCCGACAGTCAGGACCGGGCCCGGCTCCAGGCCGCGATGTGCACCTCGGCGCTGGACTCCCAGGTGAATTCCTTGGCCCTGTCGAAACCGGCCTTGGCCAGGGACAACCGCCGCTGCTCGTCGTCGAGCAGGGCGGCCAGGTCGGCGGCGATCTGGTCGGGGGCCTCGCTGGTGTACGCGACCGCGTCGCCGCCCACCTCGGGAAGCGACAGCCGGGGCGTGGTGAGCACCGGGGCGGCGCACGCCATCGCCTCCAGGATCGGCAGGCCGAACCCCTCCCCGTAGGACGGATAGGCGGCCACCAGCGCCCCGCCGAGGAAGCCGGGCAGATCCGCGTAACGGAGGTAGCCCGGGCGGAGCAGCCGCAGGTGCGACGGGACCTCCGCCACCGCGCGGTCGATGTCGTCGTCGTGCCCCTGGCCACCGGCGATCACCAGGGCCGGAGGATCCTCCCGGTCGGCCACCGCCCGGGCCCAGCCACGGATCAGGTTGGGCACGTTCTTGCGCGGCTCCTTGGCCCCGAGGAAGGCGACGTAGTTGGTGCCGCCCAGCCCCAGCCGGGCCCGTACCCGGGCCTTCTCCTCCTCGCCAGGCGCGTGGAAGGCGGCGTGATCGACGCCGTGGTAGGCCACGTCGATCCGGGTGGGATCGGCGTCGAGCAGCCGGATCAGCTCGTCCCGGGTGGCCTTGCTCGGCACGATCACCCGGCTGGCACGGCGCAGAGACGTCTTGATCGCGCTGCGGAAGAACGTCCGCCGCGACTTGTCGTAATGCTCCGGCTCGGTGAAGAACGTCGCGTCGTGCACGGTCACCGTGACCGGACAGCCGGCACGCAGCGGACATGTGTAGAACGGCGAGTGGAGCACCTGCGCGCCGACCTGCTGGGCGAGCAGCGGCAGGCCGGTCTGCTCCCAGGCGAGCCTGGCGGGACGGTGCGCGACGGCGGCCGGGGCGGGGATGATCTCCGCCCCGGGCAGCATCCGGCTGTAGCGCTCCAGGTCGGTGCGGAGGCTGACCACAGCCAGCTCCACCCCCGACCCGCACACCTTGCCGAGGGCGCCGAGCAGGCCGTCGACGTATCGACCGACGCCACCACGGTCGGCGGGGACGCTCGTGGCGTCGATGAGCACGCGGGGCGGGCGACCGGCGGTCACGGGGCGACTCCTTGCACTGGCGGGACTGTGGGGAACAACACTTCCGGCAAGCCTACGCCGGTGCCCGCCGCCGACGCTGACTGCGACCCGACGGTACGTCGACTCATCGCCGCCACCGGGCCTGGCCGGCGGGGCGTATCGTTCGCGTCGATGGCCGACAACATTGCCCGGGTCTTCGCCGAAGCGATCGCGACCGACCCGACCCGACCACTGCTGACCTGGTACGACGACGCCACCGGCGAGCGGACCGAACTCTCCGGTGCGACGCTGGCGAACTGGGTGGCCAAGACGGCCAACCTGCTCGTCGACGAGGTGGGCGCGGGTCCCGGTGACGTCGCCGCGGTGCTGCTGCCGCCGCACTGGCAGACCGCCGCCGTGCTGCTCGGCTGCTGGTCGGCCGGGCTGACCGTCGCCGACACGCCGGGCGACGCGGAGGTGCTCTTCGCCGCCACCGCACGGGTCGACGAGGCGGGCGCCTGGTCGGCCGGCGAGCGGTACGTCCTCGCGCTCGACCCGTTCGCCCTACCGATGCGCCAGGTGCCTTCCGGCTTCGCCGACTACGTGTCAGAGGTACGCGCACACGGCGACCACTTCACCCCGTACGCCTCCGGCGGGGAGGAACTGGTGGCACGCGCGCGGCGACGCGCCGACGAACTCGGCATCGCGCACAACGCCCGCGTCCTGGTCGACACGGCCACGTACCCCGACCCGGTCGACTGGCTGTTGGCGCCCCTCACGGCCAACGCCACCACGGTCCTCTGCGCCAACCAGGACCTGACCCGCCAACCCGCCCGCACCAAAACCGAAAAAATCACCCACACCCTCCCCTAACCCCGCCCCACCCCCACCCTCTCCCCCGCCCCGCCCCGCCCCGCCCCGCCCCGCCCCGCCCCGGCGATCTTGCACTTCCCGCCCCGACAAAGGCCGCGAATGCCGCAAACAAGGGGCCAAAACTGCAAGATCGCGCGGAGCGACGCCACCGAGGCCGCCACTCCCCCGCGATCTTGCAGTTTGTGCCCTCGGTTTGGGTGGTTTGTTCCAACTGTCCGGGCAGGAAGTGCAAGATCGTGCGAGCGAGGGGGGCGCGGGGGGTGAGGGGGCGGGGGGTGGGGGGTTAGGGGGTGGTGGTGCGGCGTTGGGCGAGGGTGGCGAAGGCCGTCAGGGACTCCGGGTTGGCCAGGGCGCCCCTGGCCGCCGCCGAGTCCACCGGCGTGCCGGTGAGGATCTTCTTCACCGGCACCTCCAGCTTCTTCGCCGACAGGGTGCGTGGGACGGCGCGCACCTGGTGGATCTCGTCCGGCACGTGTCGGGGCGACAGCGCGGTACGCAGCTCGCGGCAGATCTTCTTCCGCAGCGCGTCGTCGAGTTCCAGGCCCTCGGCGAGCACCACGAACAGCAGCAGTTCCCCGGCGCCGCCCTCGTCGTCCTCCAGGTGCACCACCACCGAGTCGACTACCTCGTCCAGCCCCTCGACCACGGAGTAGAACTCGGCGGTGCCGAGGCGTACGCCGCCCCGGTTCAGGGTGGCGTCCGAGCGGCCCGTGATCACGCAGCCGCCCCGGTCGTTGACGGTGATCCAGTCGCCGTGCCGCCACACGCCCGGGTACAGGTCGAAGTAGGCCTCCCGGTAACGGGTGCCGTCCGGGTCGTTCCAGAAGCCCACCGGCATGCTCGGCATCGGCTCGGTGATCACCAGCTCGCCCAGTTCACCGATGACCGGGGTGCCCTCGGCCGAACGGGCCTCCACCTTGGCGCCGAGCGCCCGGCAGGTGATCTCGCCGGCGTGCACGGGCAGCAGCGGCACCCCGCCGACGAAGCCGGTGCAGACATCCGTGCCGCCGGAGAGCGACTGGAGCTGGAGGCGGTCGCCGACCGTCTCGTACACCCAGGTGAAGCCCTCGGCGGGCAGCGGCGCGCCGGTCGAACCGACCCCGCGGAGCGCGGAGAGGTCGGCGATCTCCTTCGGGACCAGCCCGGCCTTGCGGCAGGCCAGCAGGAACGGCGCGGAGGTGCCGAAGTACGTGGTGCCGGTCTCCTCGGCCAGCCGCCAGAGCGCGCCCAGGTCGGGGTGGCCCGGGTTGCCGTCGAACAGCACGATCGCCGCGCCGACGGCCGGCCCGGAGACCAGGAAGTTCCACATCATCCAGCCGGTGGTGGTGAACCAGAAGAACCGGTCCGCCGGGCCCAGGTCGTGGTGCAGGGCGAGCATCTTCAGGTGTTCCAGCAGGATGCCGCCGTGCCCGTGCACGATCGGCTTCGGCAGGCCGGTGGTGCCGGAGGAGTAGAGCACGTAGAGCGGGTGGTCGAAGGCGACCGGGATGAAGGCCAGCGGCTCGTCGGTGTCGGCGGCCAGCTCCGCCCAGGCCAGCGCACCCTCGGGCGGAGGGCCGGCCGGGTCCAGGTAGGAGATGCCGACCGTGTGCTCCAGCGAGGGCAGTGCGGCCCGGATCGCGGCCACCTCGCCGCTGCGGTCCACCGGCTTCTCGCCGTAGCGGTAGCCGTCCACCGCGACCAGGACCTTGGGCTCGATCTGCTGCCACCGGTCGGTCACGCTGCGGGTGCCGAACTCCGGCGCACAGGAGGAGAAAATCGCGCCGAGGCTGCTGGTGGCGAGCAGCAGCACGTACGTCTCGGGGATGTTCGGCGCGTAGGCGGCGACCCGGTCGCCGGCGGTGACGCCGAGCCGGCGCAGTCCGGCGGCCACCCGGCGGACCTGGTCGCGCAGCTCGGCGGCCGTCAGGGTGACCGGAGCCCGGGTCTGGCCGTACGCGATCACCACCGGATCGTCGTCGGCCCGGCCCGGCATCCGCAGCACGTTCTCGGCGTAGTTGAGGGTGGCGCCGGGGAACCACCGGGTGCCGGGCATGCCCCGGTCGGTCAGCGTGGCGGTCGGCGGGGTGTGCGCGACCACCTCGAAGTGGTCCCAGACCGACCGCCAGAACGCGTCCAGGTCGGTGACCGACCAGCGCCACAGCTCGTCGTAGTCGGCGAAGTCCAGCCCCCGGTGCTCACGCAGCCAGCGCAGGTAGCTCCCGATCCGGGACCGCTCGCGTACGTCCGCCGGCGGCGTCCACAGCACGTCACCCACAGCTCACCCTCCCCTGGCCCCGCACGACACTGTGAAATGGGCCGTGGCGCCATCTTGCCCTACCTCAAATCGACATTCTCCGCACCCGACCTCCGTCGGCGCACGTGCCGAACCCACATGCCCCGGTGCCGTTCTGTGTGGTGCCGCGTTAGGAAGGGCACCTTCCTAACGCATTCGGTAGAGGAAGGGTCCCTTCCTTACACCTGTCAGCCGGCGCGGTGGGCCTGGATGGCGCGGCGGCGGGCCAGGCGGTGGGCGCGGCGGATCTCCGCCTCCCGGAACCGGCGCTCGTCCTCCGCGGACTCCGGCAGCACCGGCCGGATCGCCCGGGGCGCGCCCCCGACGTCGACGCCCACGAAGACCAGGTACGCGGTGGCCACCGGGACCGCCTCGTCCTCGGCCGAGTCCCACCGCTCGGCCACCACCCGGACCCCCACCTCCATCGAGGTCTGCCCGGTCCAGTTCACCTGGGCGTGGGCGTGCACCAGATCGCCGACCCGGACCGCCTCGGCGAAGACGATCTCGTCGATGGCGGCGGTGACCGCCGTGCCGCCGCTGTGCCGGGCGGCGGCCGCCCCCGCCACGTCGTCGATGAACTTCATCAGCACCCCGCCGTGCACCGTGCCGTAGAGGTTGACGTCGACGGCCGTCATGATCCGGCTGAGGGTGACCCGGGAGTACGCAGTCGGTTTGCCGGCCGGCGCGGTGGAGGGGTGCTCGGTCATGACGAAAACGGTACGGTGCGCGGATGCGACATCTCTGGAGCTTCCTCGCGGGGTTGGTGGTGGCGCCCGTCACGTGGGTGCTGGTCACTCTCGGGCAGAACGGATCGACGGGCACCGTCGACCGTTGGGTCGAGATCGGCACGTTCAACTCGGCCAATCTCATCGAGCCCGCTGTCTACCTCGCTGTCGGCGGGATCCTGCTCGGCCTGCTCGGCACGCTGCGCACCTCACCGCTCGGCCCGCTCGTGGCCGGGTTGCTGCTCGCCGCCCCGTACGTGGGGATGTTCGTCGCGCCCTTCCAGGTACGGGACCGCGTCCCGGGCGACTGGAAGGTCTTCGGCGATCCCCTGCCACTGCTCGTGCCGGTGGAGAACGGCACGCTCTTCCTGATCGGCCTGCTGCTGATCATGGCCACCGTCAGCGGACAGCGCTGGCGGCGGTGGCCCCGACCGGCGGCCGAGCCGACGTCGACGTCCTCGCCCGCCGACGGGCCGGACCGCAGCGACGTCAACCTGACCGAGTGGCCGCCGGCCGGTTCGGCAGACCGGGACACCGCCCCGCTGACCCTCGGCTACCCGGACCCGACCCCGACCGAGCCGCTGCCCCGCCGTACCGGTGGTGAATCGCCGTGGTCGGCTCCGCCGCGCGGCACCAACCGGGCGGACGAGACCACCACCGACCTGCGCTGACCGCACGGACCTCGGGCCCCCCGACCCGGTGGGTCGGGGGCCCGGGGTCCACCCCCGTCAGCAGTGGTTGAAGTTGCCGTTGTAGTACTTCGGCCAGATCATCGCGGCCCGGGTGTTCGGCCCGTAGACGCCGTCCACGGCGAGCCCGTGGATGCGCTGCGCGTTCCGCACCGCCGCGGCGGTCTGTGCGCCGAAGATGCCGTCCTTGCCGATGCTCTGTCCGTAGCAGCGGATCAGCGCGTCCTGGAGCTTGTAGACGCCGTCGGTGGCGTGGCCCTGGGCCAGGATGCAGTTCGATTCGCCGCCGTTGCGGGTGGTGCTCGGGATGGCGACGTTGAAGGGGGTGCCGGGCCCGGTCACGTAGTCCGTCCAGCTCTGGCAGACGGCCGCGGTGGCCACGAGGTCGCCGTCGGCCGCGCCGGGCTGCGGGGCGACCGGCTCGGGCGCGGTCCGCTCGGGGGCGGGTCCGGCGTACGCCGCCGTCGGAGTGAGCAGGGCGGCGAGACCGGTGGTCGCCCCGGCCAGGGCGAGCAGGGTCCGGCGGCGGGACTGGATGTGCATGGTGGGCTCCGATCTGTTGGCGGATGGTGCCGGCTATGCGTGGTGCGGTGTTGCCGGTGACACGGTCACGAGCCCGGGGTGCCGGGCTCGTCGCGGTAGACGGCGCAGAGGTACTGGTCCCAGTGCCGACCCGCGTGGTAGTCGTGGTCGCGCAGCACGCCCTCCACCCGGAAGAACCGGTCCCGGCCGCTGCTCACCTGGGGCCAGTTGAACCCCGGGACCTCGAAATAGATCTTGTGCAGCGGGAACGTGTGGAACAGGTAGCGCACGAAACGCTCGACCGACCGGGCGGCCAGCCCCGCCCCCGTGTGCCCCGGATGGAACACGGCGCCGACGTAGAGGTGGCGCATGGCCGGGTCGGCGGCGTACGCGACGACCTGGCCGATCGGCTGGCCGTCCTCGGCGCGGCGCGCAACGAACTGCACGAGCACCTGCCGCCACAGGTCCTCGACGAACCGGTCGAGCGACGGCGGCGCGCCCCGGTAACGCCACCGGAAGCAGGTCTCCGGCGTCGTCGCGAGCGAGTAGAGGAAGCCGATGTCGTCGGGTACGACGGCGGTCAGCCGGACGAGCCGGTCCGCGAGCACCGGCACCAGCGGGTCGGCCGCCGGCCGCGGGCGCGCCGGGCCCGGTGCCGTCGCGTTGGCGAGGATGCCCGCCCGCGCGTCGACGACCTGGATCGACAGGCCCGGAAAGCCGGTGGCCCGTTCGAGCAGGGTGAGTACGTCCCCCACGCTGGCCGGCGGGTGGCCGGCGTCGAGCGCCACGCCGTGTTCGTCGAGCCAGGCCAGCAGGCTCATCATGGCCAGGCTGTCGAGGTGCAGCTGGTCGGCCAGTCGGGCGCCGTCGGCGAGTTCCGCGACCTCGCGGTCGAGCAGGTCGGCGAGCTGTTCGCGGTACGCCTCCCGGCGGTTGGTGACGAGGGTGTCGACCGTCATCTGTGCGTCCCTTCTCCCGGCGTCCATCGCAACGCTGGCCCCGGTCGGTCATCGCCGCCTCACACCGCTGTCAGAGCCGCCTCTGATCCGCCGCTGACCGGCCTCGGGCAGCGTGCGGGGCATGAGGACTGTGGTCGACTCGATCGTGGATCGCCCCGGCGACGGCATCCTGACCGTGCTCGCCGCGAACGGGGAGACGACGCGGCGGACCTGGGCGGAGGTGCACCTGTCGGCCCGCCGGATCGCCGGGGTGCTGCGCCGGGACGGACTGGGCGCGGGCTGCCGGGTGGGGTTGCTGGCGGACACCGGGGTCGAGCTGGTCGCGGCGCTCCAGGCGGTGTGGCTGGTCGGCGGCGCGGTCACCGTGCTGCCCCTGCCGCCCAGGGGCGGGCCGGGCCGGCACGAGCTGACCCGTGCCGTGGCGGCGGACGCCGGGTTCCATCTCGTGGTGGCCGCCGACGAACTGCCGGCCGGAGCCGTCCCACCCGGTACGCCGCTGGTGTCGCTGGCGACCCTGGTTCGCCGGGCGGCCGACGCGGCACCGGCGGCGGTGGCCCGCCCGGACCCCGCCGATCTGGCTGTCGTGCAGTACACGAGCGGTTCCACCCGGCGCCCACGCGGCGTGCCGGTCAGCCACGCGCACCTGGCGGCCAACCTGACGGCCATCCGGCACGCCACCGGCCACGAGCGGGACCACCCGGGGCCGCTGCTGAGCTGGTTGCCGCTCTACCACGACATGGGTCTGGTCGGCGCGTTGACGATGACGATGACGTGCGGCTGCGCCGCGGTGCTGATCTCACCGGCGGCGTTCGTACGCCAGCCGGCGGTGTGGCTGGCCGCCGTGAGGACCTACCGACCCACCTGGTCCGGCGGGCCGAACTTCGCGTTCGGCCTGCTGACCCGGCTGCTGCGACGGTCGCCGGAGACGGATCTCAGCTCGCTGCGGCAACTGGTGTCGGGGGGCGAACCTGTCGACGCGTCGACCGTGGCCGCGTTCCTCGACGAGGCCGCGCGCCACGGGCTCGACCCGGACGTGTTCACGCCCGCGTACGGGCTGGCCGAGTCCACCCTCGCCGTGACCTGCCCGCCCCGGGGGCGGGGGCTGCGGGTGGACCGGGTGGATCCGGACGCGCTGGCGGAGCGGGGAGCAGCCGTGCCCGCGACCCGGGGCGGCCGGCAGCGGGCGCTGGTCCGCCTCGGCCATCCGGTGCCGGGGGCGTCGGTGCGGATCGTGGACCGGCGTACGGGTGCCGAACTCGGCGAACGCCGGGTGGGCCACGTCGAGGTCGCCGGGCCGTCGGTGGTCGGGCGGTACTGGGGTGAGCCGGCGACGGCTCCCGGCGGCTGGCTGCGCACCGGTGACCTGGGCTATCTCGTCGACGGCGAGCTGGTGGTCTGTGGGCGGGAGAAGGATCTGGTCATCGTGGCCGGACGCAACGTCCATCCCGCCGACGTGGAGGCCGCGGCGGCGGTGGTGCCGGGTGTCCGGGCCGGCGGGGTGGCCGCGTTCGGCGTACCGTCCCCGGGCGGCGAACGCCTGGTCGTGGCGGTGGAGACCACGGATGCCCGGCCGGAGGTGCTGTGCCGCGCGGTGCGGGCCGCCGTCGTCGACGGGGTCGGTGTCACCCCGGCGGAGGTGTGCGCCGTGCCGCCGCGTCGGCTGCCGAAGACCACCTCGGGCAAGCTGCGGCGGGCCGAGGCGCGCCGGCTGTACCAGCGCGACGAGTTGGAGCGGTGATGTGTAAGGAAGGGCCCCTTCCTAACGCTATGCGTTAGGAAGGGGCCCTTCCTTACACATCGGTCGGCCTACCGCACGGCGGCCGGGCCGGGGGCGGGTTCCAGGTCCGGGTCGCCGCGCAGGATGGCCTGTTCCAGCCGGCGCAGCCGGGGGCCCGGGTCGAGCCCCAGCTCGCGCACCAGCGCCGACCGGGTCCGCCGGTACGTGGTCAGCGCGTCCGCCGTGAGCCCGGAGCGGTGCTGGGCGATCATCAGTTGCGCCACGAAGCGCTGCCGGTACGGGTGCCGTGCCACCAGTTCCAGCAGGCCGCCCAGCACCTGGATGTGGTTGCCGGCGTCCAGTTCCGCGTCCATGCGTTCCTCCTGGGCGGTCAGCCGTTCCTCGGTCAGCCCGCGCACCAGCCCGTCGACGGTCTCCGGCGGCCCCGCTCCGGCCAGCGCCGGTCCCCGCCACAGCGACAGCGCGCGGCGCAGGAGCCGGGCCCGGGCCTCGCCACCGGGGGTGGTGTGCGCCTGCCGCACCAGGGCCCGGAACAGGTGGGCGTCGACGCGGTGCGGGTGCGCGGCGAGCAGGTAGCCGTCCGCGCGGCTCAGCACCTCGACCGATCCGGCGGCCGGGGCCGCACGCAGCGTCGCGCGCAGGCGGGAGACGCTGACCTGCACCGCGTGCCGGGCGGTTCGCGGCGGCCCGCCGGGCCAGGTGAGGTCGATCAGCCGGTCCGTCGGGACCAGACGGTTCGTCTCCAGGGCGAGTACCGCGAGCAGGAGCCGCTGTTGGCGGGGCCCGAGTTCGAGCCGGACGTCGCCGCAGCGCGCCTCCACCGGGCCGAGCAGCCGGATCTCCACGTCCGCCTCCGCTCACCGAAGGGTGACTTCATGTCAGATCGACGATAAGCGAGGTGACAGTTTGCGTCAATCTGACATTTTCTTGCTAGGCTGCGCCCATGGCACCCGCCGGCCCGGACACCGCGCCCCGCGCCGACCGCCGGCGCGCGACCCTCCAGGTCACCGTCGACCTGGTGATCATGACCATTCGCCACGGCGCCCTGCACGTCCTGCTGGTGGAGCGGGGAAACGAGCCGCACCGGGGGCGGCTGGCGCTGCCCGGCGGCTTCCTGCGCGACCGGGAGAGCCTGCGCGACGCGGCCAGGCGGGAGTTGCTGGAGGAGACCGGCCTGGACGCGGACCGCCTGCACCTGGAACAGCTCGGCACCTACAGCGAGCCGGACCGGGACCCGCGCGGCCGGGTGGTGACCGTCGCCTATCTGGCCATCGCGCCCAGCCTGCCGGCACCGGTCGCCGGCACCGACGCCCGGAACGCCCGGTGGGAACCGGTCGACGTGGTCACGGCCACCCCGGCACAGCTCGCCTTCGACCACGACGAGATCCTCCTGGCGGGGCTCGAACGGGTGCGCGGCAAGCTGGAGTACACGACCCTGGCCACGGCCCTGTGTGGGGAGACGTTCACCATCGGCGAGCTGCGCCGGGTCTACGAGACGGTGTGGGGGGTGCCCCTCGACCCGCGCAACTTCAACCGGAAGGTCACCGGCACCGAGGGTTTCGTCGTGCCGACCGGGCAGAAGCGGCAGCCGGCGACGGGCCGGCCGGCGGCGGTGTACCGGTGCGGCCCCGCGACGGCCCTCTACCCGCCGATGCTCCGGGCGAGGATCACCACGGACAGCGACTAGCTTGTATCTTCAGGGTCATGCCGTCGCGCCCCGACACCCCCGGCGGGCACGGCGTGGACGTGGTGTTCCTCACGGCCCTCGGCCTCGAACACGACGCGATCCTCGCCCACCTGGTCGACGCCCGGCCGCGCGTCGACTCCGACGGCACCCACTACACCCTCGGCGGCCTGCCCGGGCGGGGCCCCGCGCCGCGTACGACCGTCGCCCTGGCTCTGGTCGGCGAGGGAAACCTCGCGGCGGCCGCGCTCGCCGGCCGGGCGATCCGCGAGTTCCGGCCACGGGCGCTCCTGCTCGTCGGCGTCGCCGGTGGGCTCACCTCCGACGCGGTGCTCGGCGACGTGGTCGTCGCGACCCGGATCCACGCCTACCAGGGCGGCCGGCAGGAGACCGGGCGGTTCCGGCCCCGGCCACGGGGTTGGCCGATCTCGCACGGCCTGGAGCAGCTCGCCCGCGCCGTGGCCCGGGACGGCGGGTGGTGCGACGCGCCCGCACCCCGGGTGCACTTCAAGCCGATCGTCTCCGGCGACGTGGTGCTCGACTCGCGGGAGGCCCCGGTCGCCCGGCTGATCGCCCGGCACTACAGCGACGCGACCGCCATCGACATGGAGAGCGCCGGCGTGGCCGAGGCCGCCCACCGCTCGGACTTCCACCAGGTCATCACGATCCGCGGCGTCAGCGACGCCGCCGACGGCGGCAAGCGCCGCGCCGACACCGCGGGCTGGCAGCACCGGGCCGCCGCGAACGCCGCCGGCTTCGCCGTGGCACTGGCACGGGCCGTCGGCGGTACGCCCCGGGTCGCCGACGGCCATCGGGACACGCCGGCCACCGCCCCGGCGCCCATCGGGCCGGCCCCGCCCACCGAACAGGTCCCGTCCAGCGGGCGGGGCGCCCCCGACGAGCGACCGGAGCGCGTCCGCCGGATTCCGCAACTTCTCTCCGCCGCGGCCGTGGCGGCGGTGGCGGTCCTGCTCTACCTGGGCGTCAGCGCCGTCGTGGGCGGCGGCGACAGACCTGACGAACCGGTCGACGCGGGCACCGGCACCTGGGCGCCGGCCCGCAGCGGGAGCGGTGTCCGGCTGGAGGACTGGCGCACCCTGGACCTGGAGACCGGCGAGACCGCCGACTACGACATCGACGGCGTGGGCAACCTGCCGGGCATGGACCTCGCCCTCTCCCACGACGCCAGCCGCCTGATCGCGCTGGGGCCGGCGCGGGTGGCGGTGCTCGACATCCCCGGCGAGGCCGCCGTCGACCGCTGCCTCGCCTCCGAGGAGTACGTCGACGGCCTCCACACCAACCTGCGTGAGCTGCTCAGCCAGGGCCGCGACGTGTGCGTACGCACCCAGGAGGAGAACCTGGCGATGCTCACCGTGCAACGGCCCCCGTCCGCCGCCTCGGCCCGGGTCGAGTTCCGCTACACGCTGTGGAAGGCGCGCTAGACGAGGCCGCTGAGGAGCTGCCGGGCCATCACGATGCGCTGCACCTGGTTGGTGCCCTCGTAGATCTGGGTGATCTTGGCGTCCCGCATCATCCGCTCCACCGGGTAGTCCCGGGTGTAGCCGTAGCCGCCGAGCAGCTGCACCGCGTCGGTGGTGATCTCCATGGCGGCGTCCGAGGCGAAGCACTTGGCCGCCGCCCCGAAGTAGGTCAGGTCGGCGTCGCCACGCTCGGACCGGCCGGCCGCCGCGTACGTCAGCTGGCGGGCCGCCTCCAGCTTCATGCCCATGTCGGCGAGCATGAACTGCACGCCCTGGAACTCGGCCACGGCCTTGCCGAACTGCTTGCGCTCCTGGACGTACCCCTTGGCGTAGTCGAGCGCGCCCTGGGCGATGCCGACGGCCTGCGCGGCGATGGTCACCCGGGTGTGGTCCAGGGTCTTCATCGCGGTGCCGAAGCCGGTGCCCTCGGCGCCGATCATGCGATCCGCCGGGATCCGGACGTTGTCCAGGTAGACCTCACGGGTCGGCGAGCCCTTGATGCCGAGCTTCTTCTCCGGGGCGCCGAAGCTGACCCCGGCGTCGGACTTCTCGACCACGAAGGCGGAGATGCCCCGGGACCGGGCGGACGGGTCGGTCACCGCGAAGACGGTGTAGAACTCCGACACCCCCGCGTTGGTGATCCAGCGCTTCACGCCGTTGAGCACCCAGTGATCGCCGTCACGCACCGCGCGGGTGGTCATCGACGCCGCGTCGCTGCCGGCCTCCGGCTCGGAGAGGCAGTACGAGAACATCGCCTCGCCCGCCGCCACGGGCGTCAGGTAGCGGCGCTTGAGCTCCTCGGAGCCGGCCAGCAGCAGCGGCATCGTGCCGAGCTTGTTGACCGCCGGGATCAGCGAGGACGCGGCGCAGGCCCGCGCCACCTCCTCGATCACGATGGCCGTGGCCAGGGCGTCCGCGCCCGCGCCGCCGTACTCGACGGGGATGTGCGGGGCCTGGAAGTCAGCGGCCCGCAGCGCGTCGAAGGACGCCTTCGGGAACTCACCGGTCTCGTCCGCCTCCGCGGCGTGCGGCGCGACCTTGGCCGCACAGACCTCACGGACCGCCTCGCGGATCGCCTCGTGCTCCTCCGGCAACCGGTAGACGTCGAACGGATGCTCTGCGGCCATGTCGGCCCTCCCCCTTCACCGCTATCATGCGCAGTCTGTGGCGTCTCCCGGCCTCGGACGCGCAGACTGAAGGATAGCGACAGACGCAGGCTATGTTACCGCCGCGTAGCGTCGAATCGTGACCGAGCACCGACGCCACCCGGCGACGACGGAAGAGACCGACGTAGAGTCCCTCTGGTGCCCGCCAGGCGCCGCAGCAGAACGCGACGCGACGACGCGGCGCCCAGCGCGAGCGGAGAAGACAGGCGTGACGATCCCGTACCCGAACACCCAGCCGGTACCCGCCATCGCCGCGGTGACGCCCCCGTCGGGCGCGCAGCGGCCGCGGGTGACCTTCCTGGGCACCGGCTACCTCGGTGCGACGTACGCCATCTGCTACGCCGAGCTGGGCTACGAGGTGCTCGGCTTCGACGTCGACGCCGACAAGATCGCCATGCTCAACGCCGGCGAGGTGCCGATCCACGAGCCCGGCCTGGACGAGCTGCTCAAGCGCAACCTGGCCGCCGGGCGGCTGCGGTTCAGCACGGACGTCGGCGAGGTCGCCGAGTTCGGTGACGTGCACTTCATCTGCGTCGGCACGCCGCAGCGCGCCGACGGCATGGGCGCCGACCTGTCGTACGTCGAGGCGTCGGTCACCAGCCTGGCCCAGCACCTGACCCGCAAGGCGCTGATCGTCGGCAAGTCGACCGTGCCGGTCGGCACCGCCGAGTGGGTGGAGCAGCTGGTCAGCAAGCACACCTCCGCCGACCTCGGCGTCGAGGTGGCGTGGAGCCCGGAGTTCCTCCAGGAGGGCTTCGCCGTCGACGACGTGCTGCGGCCCAACCGGATCGTGGTCGGCGTCAAGAGCGAGTGGGCCAACGGCATGCTCTACGCCGCCCACAAGGGCGTCTTCGACCTGGCCGCCACGGAGGACCGCGAGGTGCCGCTGGTGGTCACCGACTTCGCCACCGCCGAGCTGGTCAAGGTCGCCGCGAACGCCTTCCTGGCCACCAAGATCTCCTTCATCAACGCGATGGCCGAGGTCTGCGAGGCGTCCGGTGGCGACGTCACCCACCTCGCCCGGGCCATCGGCTTCGACCCGCGCATCGGCAACCGGTTCCTCCAGGCCGGGCTCGGCTTCGGCGGCGCCTGCCTGCCGAAGGACATCCGCGCCTTCCAGGCCCGCGCCCAGGAGCTGGGCGCCGGGGAGGCGCTGCGCTTCCTGCACGAGGTCGACCTGATCAACATGCGTCGCCGGACCCGGGTGGTCCAGCTCGCCGCCGAGCTGCTCGGCCGCCGCTCCGGGCCCGCCGGTCCGGACCTCTCCGGCACCCGCGTGGCCGTGCTCGGCGCGACGTTCAAGCCCAACACCGACGACGTACGCGACGCTCCGGCGCTCGCCGTCGCCTCGCTGCTGCGCAAGGCCGGCGCCGACGTGCACGTCTACGACCCGCAGGGCATGGAGCGGGCCCGCGCCGTGGCCCCCGAGCTGGTCTACGAGCCCGGCATCAACGAGGCCGTGACCGGCGCGGACCTGGTCTGCGTACTCACCGAGTGGGCCGACTTCCGCAACGCCGACCCGGTGGCCCTCGGCGAGCTGGCCGCCGGCCGGCGGGTGGTCGACGGCCGCAACTGTCTGGACTCGGCACTGTGGACGCAGGCCGGCTGGGAGTACCGCGGCATGGGCCGCCCCTGACGATCGACGGCTGACGGCCGGTCGTGGAGTACGCTCCGCGACCGGCCGTTCGCCGTCCGCGTGGACGATCTTTGCCCCGGACCCGCCGACAACTGTCGAATTCCGCGCCCACATTGGGCATGCTGCCAAGGTGGGAGTCCACAGTGCGGGTGGAGGGGTGTCGTGGCGAGCTTTCAGTGCTCCTCGTGCGGGCGGGAGATCAAACCGGCCGCCAACTGCCCGCACTGCGGTGCGCACCAGCCACAGTGGGTCGAGCACCTGGCGGAGATCGAGCGCTCGATCGCGGAGATGAAGGCCCGCGAGGCCGCCATCGCCAGCGAGCAGCGGCAGATCGCCGCCAAGATGCAGGCCGCGCTCTTCCAGCGGGACATCCTCGCGCACGCCGGTGAGGAACGCGTCAAGCAGGCCACCCGTCCCCGCCGGGTGCTGCGCCGCAGGCCAGGTCGCCGGCCGCCCACGGCCACCGCCCCGCCCCCGCCCAAGGTGCCCCGGCAGGGTGCCCCGGACGACCCGCCGCCCCCGCCGTCGACCGCCACCTGGCTCGACGCCGACAACCCGGAACACCCGCCGGAGGCGTCCTCCCGGGAGGTGCAGAACATCCCCCTCGGGCTCGGCGCGCTGCTGCTCGGGGTCGCCGCCGTGGTCTTCGCCGCGGTGGCCACCAGCTCGATGGACGCGCTGGCCCGGTTGGGTGTGCTGCTGCTCGCGACCGTGCTGATGCTGCTCGCCCCGCCGGTGCTGGCCCGGCGCGGGCTCACCTCGACCGCCGAGACGATCTCCGCCGTCGGCCTGCTCCTGCTGCCGCTCGCCGGCTACGCGCTGTGGGCGGTGGACCAGATCGGCAACGGCGGTGCCTCGGGCGCGGTCTTCGCCGGGATCATCTTCGCCGTCACCGCCGGCGCCGCCTTCGGCTACGCCGGCTGGACGGGGCTGCGCGCACCCCGGTTCGCCGCCGTGCTGGCCGCCCAGCCCGTGCTGCCGCTGCTGGCGTACGACCGGGTCACCGGCCCGGTCGGCTGGGCGCTGGTGCTGACCGCGGTGGCCCTGCTCGACCTCTGGCTGCTCCGCTCCCCGGTCACCGTGCAACGGCCGGCACGCCGGGGTTCGCCCGAGCCCACGGCCGCACCCGACGCGTCGGCGCCTCCCGCCACGCCCCGCCAGCGCCGATCCGACGGCCGGCCGGAGGGGACACCCGAGGAAGCCGGCGAACTGGTCGACGTCGACCTGCCGGCGGAGGAGCGATCTCCCGCCGGCCGTCCGGTGCCGCTGCTGGGCGAGCTGACCTGGGTGCTGCACGGGGTGGCGGTCGCCCTCGCCCTCGCGTACGCCGTCTCCGCCCTGCTGCGCGCGGCCACCGTGCCGGCCGCGGCCGGCGCGGGGCTGGCCCTGCTGCTGGCCGCCGCCGTGGGGCTGGCCGGGACGCTGGTGCTGCGCCGGCCGCCGCTGCCCGACCTCGGTGCCGGGATCCTCACCCTCGCCGTGATCGGCGCGCTGAGCCGGATCGCCTCGGTGGCGTTCCCCGGGCGGGCGCTGCTGCTGATCGCGGCGGTCATCACGCTCACCGGGCTGGCCGTCCGGGCGGTACCGGAGGCGGCCCGCCGTGGGCCGCAGCTCGCCTCGGCGGTGGCGCTCACGGTCAGCGGGGTGGTGGTCGCCGGCGGTGCCCTGCGCGCCGGGGTCGCTCCCGTCCGCGCCGCGCTGCCGGCCTGGGCGGCGGACCTCGACCGTTACCCCGCCGAACTGTCGGCCGCGGTGGGCCCGGCCGCCTGGCAGCTCGCCGCGAGCGCCTTCCTGCTGACCGTGGCCGCGGTGCTGGCCCTGCCACCCGAGATCCGCCGGGAGTTCGCGGTGGTCGGTGCGGCGCTGACCGCGCTCGCCGTACCGGCGTCGTTCGGCCTCGGCTGGGCGGTGGCCCCCTGGCCGATGGTGCTGACGGCGATCGGCATCGGGGTGGTCGGGCTCTCCGCCCGCACCGAACGGGCGGCGCTGGCGCACGCCGTGACCGCCGCCGGCGTCGGCCTGTTCGGCGCGGGCGCCGGGCTGGCCCGACCGGCGCTGACCAGCGCCGTCCTGCTCACCCTCTTCGCCGCCGGGGTCCTCGTCGCCGTGGCGCCCCGGATGCGGCTCGTCCCGGCGGCTGCCGACACCATCTCGGCCTGGGCCGCCGGCGGCGCGGCGTTCGCGCTGCCGGGCGCGGTGGCCGCCTTCGTGTCCGCCACGGTTCCGGTCGATCCGACGCCCACCCCGGCGAGCCTGCGCGAGGTCACCGTCCCCGTTTTGGCGGCCAGCTTCCTGGCGGTCTGCGTCACCCTCGGCTACGCCGCCGTCGTGCAGGTCTCCCAGCGGCACATCCCGCCGCCCCTCGCGGTCGGCACGGCCCTCGGCGCGGTCACGGTCACCGCCGCCGCGTTCGGGGCCCCGGGCGCCACCGCCGCCGACGCCTGGGTCGGCGGGCTGCTGCTGATCGCCGCCGCGATGGTGGTGTTCGCCGGCCCCATCGACGCCGGCCGGCGCTCGGACCTCGCCCTGGACGGCTCCGACCTGGCCACCGCGGCGGTGACCGCCGCCCTGATCGCCACCCTCGCCCGGATCACGGCCGTGCTCGCGCCGGGCGGCCAGCTCGCGGTCGCCGCCGGGCTGGTGCTGGTGGTTGCCGTGGCCGCCCGGGCGATGCCCGAGGAGTGGCGACGCGGCCCGATCCTCGGCCTCGCCGTCGGTGGCGTGCTGATCGGGCTGCTGGCCGGCTGGAGCGCCCTGCGGGGCGGGCTGGGGGTGCTCGCCACCCCGGGGCCGATCTGGGCCGGGGACCTGACCGGTTGGCCACCCGGGCCGACCGGCGGTTCGGCGTGGCAGGCCCCGATCGCGCTGGCCCTGCTCGGCGTCGCCGCCGCGGTCCTGCTGCCCCCGCCGTGGAAGTACGACGTGTCGGGCGCGGCGGCCGTACTCGCGACGATCGGCGCGCCGGCCGCGTTCGACCTGCCGTGGTGGTCGCCCGTCCTGGTCGGCGGCATGGTCGCCACCGTCTTCGGGGCCGCCGCCGTGGCCGCGGCCGACCCTCGCGCCGCCCTTTCCCGGGCGGTCGTGGCCGGGGTGGTCGCCCTGCACGCGGCCGGGGCGGGCCTGGTCCGCCCGTGGACCACCGCGCTGGCGCTGGGCAGCATCGCGCTGATCGGCGTCGTGGTGGCGGCGCTGGCCCGCTCGCTGGCCGTGCCGCTCGTGGACGACATCGAGACCGAGGGGATGCCGCCGCACCTGGCGCAGATCGGAGGTGCCGCCGCGGGGGCCGCCCTGCTCGCCTTCCCGGGTGCCGTCGCGGCGCTGGCAGCCGAGTTCGACCGCTCACCGGAGGTGGTGCTGACGGCCGCGCTGGCCGCGTCGAGCCTGGGCCTGGCGGCGGTGGCCGCCGTGCGGCGGCAGATCCCGCAGTACCTGCCCTGGGCGAGCGCGGCGGTCGCCGGCGGCGCCACCGTGAGCGCCCTGGCCGCCGTACCGGTGGGCCTGCCCGTCGGCGTCTACGCCGCAGCCGCTGGTCTGCTCGGGGTGCTGGCCGAGTTGGTCCGCGGCGCGACCGAGCCGCCGGTAGACGCGGCCCAGCCGACCCGGCGCTGGGCGGTGCTGCTCGACGGCGCACTACGGCGGCTGCCGGACGACGGGACGCGGCGTCGCTGGCGCGTCAGCCCCGCCGCCGGTGCGCTCGCCGCCGTCGCGGTACCCACCGTCCTGGCGCTGGTCTCGATCGCGCCGGCCCTGGTCGTGGCACTGGTCGATCCGCACCGCGCCCTCGCCGGGGTCTGGCAGGGGCCACCGCCGGAGTTGCTCACCCCGCCACCCGACGCGGTCGACCCGACCCACGTGCTGACCGCGCTGCTGCTCACCGCGACCGCCGCGCTGGCCGCCACCGGCTTCAGCGGTGGCCGGCGGTCCCGGGCCGTACCGGTGGTGCTGCCCGGCGCCGCCGTGACGCTGCTGATCACCCCGGTGGCGCTCGGCAACGGGTGGCCGGCGAGCACCCTGGCGGCGCTGGCCGTCTTCACGATCGCGATGCTGGGCCTGGCCCTCACCCCGCCCCCGCCGCTGGCCGAGCGGGCCCGTTCCCTGCGGCTGGCCCGGGTGCTCGTCTTCGCCATCGGACTGGCCGGCGGAAGCGCGGGCCTGGCGGGTGGTCTCGCCACCCGGGAGCTGACCCTGTTCACCCTCGGCGGCGCGGTCGCCGTCGGCGCGGTGGCCGCGTTCTTCGGCACGACCCAGCGGGCACGCATCCTCGGCTGGCTCTTCGCGTCGCTGATGGCACAGCTCTTCGTGCTCACCGCCGGCCTGGTGGCCGGCCTCGCGGCCGTCTGGTCCGCGTTCGGGGTGCTGGCGGTCGGCGCGGCCCTGCAGGTGTGCGCCGCGACGCTGCCCCGGCTTCGTCGCCCCGAGGCCCAGCGCGAGGCGGCCACGGTCGAGTGGACCGGGTACGCCGCCGCCCTGATCGCCCTGGCGTTGGCCTTCGACTCGCCCCGGCACATCGCCGCGCTGCTGGCCGCCTGGGGTGCGGTGCTGGGTGTGGCGGCGACCCGACCGGGCCGACGGCCGACAGAACGGCGCATCCTGTTCTGGGCCGTGGTGATCTGCGAGATCACCGCCTGGTGGATCCTCATGCGGGTCGCCGACGTGGCACTACCGGAGGCCTACACGCTGCCCTTCGCCGCGCTGGCCCTGCTCGTCGGGGTGCTGGAGCTGCGGCACCGGCCCGACCTCAGCAGTTGGGTCGCGTACGGGCCGGCGCTGGTCGCCGCCTTCGTACCGACGCTGGCGATCGTGCTGGCCACCGACTCCAGCACGCTACGCCAGGTGCTGCTGTTGCTCGGTGCCGTCGCGGTGCTCGTCTTCGGTTCGATGAGCCAGCAGCAGGCCCCGGTCATCGTCGGCGCCGCCGTCACCGCGATCGCGGCGGTGCACGCCCTGTTCAGCCTCGGGCCGTGGCTGGCCCTGATCCCCGTCGGCATCCTGCTACTGGTGCTCGGCGCGAGCAACGAACGCCGCCGCCGCGCCCAGGAACGCCTCCAGACCGCCCTGCGCGGGATGCGGTAGCCCGCTGGTCAAGCCCTTCCCCGGTCAGGGACGCAAACCCCGCCACACACGGCCGGGCCCGCGCCCGCGCCCGCCTCCGTGCCCGTGCCCACGCCTGCGCCCACGCCTGTTTGTGCCCGCCCCAGCTCAGGCTCGAATCGCCGGTGGCACCACATCCAGCGGCACCACCTTTAAGGCCACACAGCGTGACGCCTTGCCTGGACGGGGCGACCTCCCTCCGGCCCCTTTGCTCTGCAGCCACCCACGCACCAGTCACTGTGCGTTGCGGAGGCACGCAGACCCACCCGACGACCCCGAAAGAAAAGGCCAGCTCACACGACTGGTGCACATATGGCTGCAGAGCAAAGGGCGCCTGCAACACCACACCGCCAGCCACAGTCCATCACCCTAAGCAACACCCCGCCCCACTACACAGAGCGACGTCCAGCAGACCCGCACGCCACTCACGAACCCGCGCCCCCGCGCGTCCTGCCCCCCCGTCGGCGATCTTGCACTTACAGCCCGGGCAGATGTGCACAAACTGCGCAGACCGAAGGCAGTAAGTGCAAGATCAGCGAGCCGGGCGGAAGGGAGGGAGGGAGCGCGGGAGGGGAGGGAGAGGGGTGGGGTGGGGTGGGGTCAGGTGAGGGAGGCGCGGAGGGCGGCGTCCTTTTCGGCTACCAGTTGCTCGAGGTCGGCCTGGTAGGCCGACATCCGGTCGAGCAGGGTCCGGTCGGCGGCGGCCAGGATACGGACCGCGAGCAACCCGGCGTTGCGGGCGTTGCCGATCGACACGGTGGCCACCGGGACACCGGCCGGCATCTGCACGATGGACAGCAGCGAGTCCATCCCGTCGAGGTGCTTCAACGGCACGGGGACACCGATCACGGGCAACGGGGTGACCGAGGCGACCATTCCGGGCAGGGCCGCGGCGCCACCCGCCCCGGCGATGACGACCTTCAGACCACGGTCGGCCGCCGCGCGCCCGTAGTCGATCATCTTGACGGGGGTGCGGTGCGCCGAGATCACCTCGACCTCGTACGGCACCTCGAACTCGTCCAGCACCTCGGCAGCGGCCTTCATCGTCGGCCAGTCCGAGTCGCTGCCCATGATCAACCCAACGATGCTCACGCGTGCCTGCCTCTCGTTCGCGACTGCGGGGCTCGCGAGCTCACTCCTCGCGCTCACGCCTGCCCCTCGCTCAGCCAGCGGGCGGCCCGCGCGGCCCGCGTCCGTACCTCGTCCAGGTTGTCGCCGAGCACCGTCACGTGCCCGATCTTGCGGCCGGGCCGCACCTGCTTGCCGTAGAGGTGCACCTTGGCGCCCGGCTCCGCCGCGAAGAGGTGGTGCAGCCGCTCGTCGATCGACATCCCGCCCGGCTCGCCGCCCAGCACGTTCGCCATCACCACGACGGGAGCGGTCATCGAGGCGTCGCCCATGGGGTAGTCGAGCACCGCCCGCAGGTGCTGCTCGAACTGCGACGTCCGGGCGCCCTCGATGGTCCAGTGCCCCGAGTTGTGCGGCCGCATCGCCAGCTCGTTGACCACGATCCGGCTGCCGCCGGGCGCGGCCGGGTCGGCGACCTCGAACAGCTCCACCGCGAGCAGGCCGACCACGCCGAGGGCGGTGGCCAGGTCGATGGCGAGCTGCTGGGCGGCGACCGCCAGCTCCTCCGGCAGGCCGGGCGCGGGGGCGAGCACCTCGACGCAGATGCCGTCGCGCTGGACGGTCTCCACCACCGGGTACGCGGCGACCTGCCCGAACGGGGAGCGGGCCACCTGCACCGCCAGCTCCCGGCGCAGCGGCACCCGCTCCTCGACGATCAGCCGGGTACCGCCGGCCAGCAGCGTCGCGACCAGCTCGGCGGCCTGCGCCGCGTCGTCGACCAGCCAGACGCCCCGGCCGTCGTATCCGCCGCGGGCCGCCTTCAGCACCACCGGCCAGCCGGTCTCGTCGCCGAACGCCACGACGTCGGCGGGCTCGGCGACGGGCCGCCAAGCCGGGTTCGGCGCGCCCAGCCCGCCCAACCGCTCCCGCATGGCCTGCTTGTCCTGCGCGTACAGCAACGCGTCGGCGGGCGGGAAGAGCTTCACGCCCTCGGCGGCCAGTGTCCGGATGTGCTCGGTGGGGACGTGCTCGTGGTCGAAGGTGACCACGTCGCAGGCCTTGGCGAAGGTGCGCAGCGCGGCGAGGTCGGTGTGGTCGCCGTACTGGACGTCGGCGGCGACCAGCGCGGCGCCGTCGTCGGGGGCCAGCGCGAGCACGCGCAGCGACTGGCCGAGGGCGATCGCGGACTGGTGGGTCATCCGGGCCAGTTGGCCACCACCCACCATGCCGACAACGGGCAGACCGGTACGGGAATCCATAGCGGCGCCAGCCTATCCGGGCGACCCGTCCCCCGCCCCGCCGGATGGCCGATCGCACACCGTGAGCCTCAGCGCCGGGCGAGCTGGCTGACCAGGTCGTCCACCGTCGTCACCGGCCGCTCGCAGACGAAGCCCCGGCAGACGTACGCGGTGGGCCGCCCGTCGACCAGCGGCCGCTCGGCGAGCAGCGGTACGCCGGGGTGGCCGGGGCGGCCCGCCACGATCACCGCGCCGGGCGGGGCGTGCCGGTGCGCCGCCGCGACCAGCGGGTCGAAGGTCGGGTCGTCGGTGACGACCGCGATCTCGTACGGCCCGGAGAGCAGTGCCTCCCCGACGGTGGCCGCGTAGCCGGTGAACCGGGCGTGCCGGCCGACGATCGGCGCCACGGTCGACAGGGCGGCCTCGGCGGCCTCCCGGTAGCGGGTCTCCCCGGTCAACGCCGAGTACGCCACCAGCGCGGCGACGATCGCCGAGCGCCCGGACGGGGTGGCGTTGTCGGTCGGGTCGGCGGGGCGGGCCACCAACCGCTCGGCGTCGTCGGCGGTGTCGTAGAAGGCGCCGCCCGGCGCGGCGAACCGCTCCAGCGCCACGTCGAGCAGCCGGCCGGCCAGCTCCAGCCAGCGCCCCTCGCCGGTGACCTGGTGCATCGCGCAGAACGCCTCGGCGACGCAGCCGTAGTCCTCCAGCACCCCGGCGGGATCGCCGACCACCCCGTCGCGGGACACCCGACGCAGCCGCCCGTCGACGACGTGCACGCTCGCCAGGTACTCGGCGGCGTCGCGCATCGCCCCGTAGGTGCCGTCGGCGACGCTCTCCAGCGTCTGCGACTCCTCGTCGGGGCCGGCTGGGCCGAACGTGTCGGCCACCCGGTTGAACTCGGCGATCGCGGTGATCGCCAGCCCGTTCCAGGCGGCCACCACCTTGTCGTCCCGGGCCGGCTGCGGCCGTCCCCGGCGCGCCTCCAGCAGCCGGCCGACGACGTCCTGCCAGCGCTGCCGCACCGCCGGGTCCGCGTCGTCGACGTCCCAAGCGAGTCGCAGCACGCTGGTGCCGTGTTCGAAGCTGCCGGCCTCGGTGACGGCGAAGAGGTCGGCGGCCCAGCGGCCGTCCTCCTCCCCCAGCACCTCGACGAGCTGGGTCGGCGTCCAGGCGTAGGTCGCCCCCTCGACACCCTCGGTGTCGGCGTCCAGCGCCGAGGCGAACCCACTGTGCGGCGTACGCAGCTCGTCGGCGAGGAACCAGGCGGTGTCCTGCGCGACCCGGCGGGCCAGCGGATCGCCGGTGAGCCGCCAGAGCTGGGTGTACGCCCGCAGCAGCAGCGCGTTGTCGTAGAGCATCTTCTCGAAGTGCGGCACGGTCCAGTGCCCGTCGACGGAGTAGCGGGCGAAGCCGCCGGCGAGCTGGTCGTAGATGCCGCCCCGGGCCATCGCCTCGCAGGTGTGCCGGGCGATCTCCAGGCTCCGCTGCGAGCCGGTGCGCTGGTGGTGCCGGAGCAGGAAGAGCAGGTTCATGTGCGGCGGGAACTTCGGCGCCCCGCCGAAACCGCCGTTCGCCTCGTCGTACTCCTTGGCGAGCTGCTCGGCCGCGGCGTCGAGCAAGGCGGCGTCGAGCGGCGCGGTGGGCCCGCCCACGGCCTGGGCGCCGCCGATCGCCTCGACCACGGCGGCGCCCTGCTGGATCACGGCGTCGCGCTGGTCCCGCCAGGCGGTGCCGACCGACTGGAGCAGCCGGACGAAGTTCGGCTTCGGAAAGTAGGTGCCGCAGAAGAACGGGGTGCCGTCCGGAGTGGCGAAGACGGTCATCGGCCACCCGCCCTGCCCGGTCATCGCCTGGGTGGCGGTCATGTAGATCGCGTCGACGTCGGGACGCTCCTCACGGTCCACCTTGATCGCCACGAAACCCTCGTTCAGCAGGGCGCCGACCTGCTCGTCCTCGAAGGACTCGTGGGCCATGACGTGGCACCAGTGGCAGGCGGCGTAGCCGACCGAGATGAGCACCGGCACGTCCCGCCGTTTCGCCTCGGCGAACGCCTCGTCGCACCAGGGCCACCAGTCGACCGGGTTGTCGGCGTGCTGGAGCAGGTACGGGCTCGTGGCGTCAGCGAGTCGGTTCACCCGACGACCATAACCACCCGGTGCCGCACCCGCCGGGCGGTCAGGAGGCGCCGTCGGCGCGCAGCGGGAAGACGTTCGGGCGGGCCTCGTCGAGCAGGGTGCCCAGCACCGCGCCGATCTTGTCGGCCGGCATCGGCTTGAAGAAGTGGTAGCCCTGGGCGGCCGTGCAGCCCAGCTCGGCCAGCGCCAGGCGCTGCTCGGCGGTCTCCACGCCCTCGGCGACCACCCTCAGCCCCAGCTCGTGGGCGAGGCCGACGGTCGTCCGCACGATCGCCGCCGCCTCCGGGGAATCCGCCATCCGGATCACGAAGGACCGGTCCACCTTCAGCTCGTCGACCGCGATCCGGGTGAGGAACGTCAGCGAGGAGAAGCCCGTGCCGAAGTCGTCGACGGCGAGCTGCACGCCCATCGACCGCAGCGTGGCGAGCACCTCGTCGATGACCTCCAGCTCGCTCATCACCACCGTCTCGGTGATCTCCAGGACCAGCCGGTCCGGCGGCACCTGGTGCCGCCGCAGCGCGTCGGCGATCTCGGCGGGCAGGCGGGGGTCGAGCAGGCTGCGCGCCGAGAGGTTGACCGAGATCGGCACGTCGAGCCCGTCCCTGACCCAGCCGGCGGCGACGGCGAGCGCCTTGTCCAGCACGTAGCGGGTGAAGCTGCCGAGCTGCTCGCTGTTCTCCACCGGACGGATGAAGTCGTGCGGTCCCAGCCAGCCCCGGCGCGGGTGCCGCCAGCGGATCAGCGCCTCGACGCCGGTCGGGGCACCGGTGGCCAGGTCGACCGCCGGCTGCAACGCCAGCACGAGCTGGTCGTCGGTCTTCAGCGCCTCCCGCAGCTCGGCAAGCAGGGCCAACTGGTCGGTGCTCGCGGCGTCCCGCGTGGAGTCGTACGCGGCGACGCTGCCGCCGCCCTCCTTGGCCTGGTACATGGCGATGTCGGCCCGGCGCAGCAGCTCCGTCAGGTCGGCGGTGCCGGCGTCGGCGACCACCACCCCGACGGAGACCTCGACGGACATCCGCACCCCGGCCACCTCGGTCGGCGTGGCGAGCCGCTCGGCGATCTCGCGGGCCTGCCGCAGCGCGTACGCCATCGGGGCGGCGCGGTCGCCGAGCACCGGGACCGACGTCAGCAGCAGCGCGAACTCGTCGCCGCCGAGCCGGGCGAGCAGGTCCCCGGAGCGGGCGAGGACGCCCAGCCGGTTGGCGGTCAGCCGCAGCAGCTGGTCGCCGGCGGCGTGCCCGAGCGTGTCGTTGACCTCTTTGAACTGGTTGATGTCGAGCAGCAGCAGCGCCACCGGGTGGTCGTGGGCGAGCTGGCGTAGCGCCTGGTCGCCCTTGCCGAGCATGGCCGAACGGTTCACCAGCCCGGTGAGCTGGTCGTGCACCGCCTCGTACGACGAGCGGGCGGCGACCAGCCGCAGTTCCCGGTGGGTCGCGGCGTCGTGCAGCGCGGCGGCCAGGGCGTCCCCGAACGCGGCCACGGCGTCGCGTTCCTGGGCGTTCGGCGGCGCGGAGCGCGGGAACCTGACCCGCAGCTCGCCCACCCGGGTGGCGCCCACGGTGAGGGTACGTCTCAGCTCGTGTTCCTCCGGCTCGGCCTGGCCGGGCGGCGTGACCTCCCGGTCGACCAGCTGGCCGCCCGGGTCGCCCCGGTAGCGCCGCCAGCGGCCGTCGCCCCGGGCCACGTCGACGTCGACGAGCTCGGCGTTGAAAAGGGCCAACGCGCCGGTCACCGCGGCCGTGGCGACGCCCCGCTCGTCGAGCTGGTTGAGCGCGGCGGTGGCGTCGGCGAAGGCCCGCCAGGTGCGGCGCTCCTGGTCGGCGCGGAGCCGGTGCCGGTAGGTCTGCTGGAGGAGCCAGAGCGGCGGCGGAAGCAGCAGCAGCCAGTGCGCGTCCAACTCCAGCAGCGCCACCACGACAAGGCCGACGGCGACGTTCCCGACGAACATCAGCAGTTTGCCCCGGAGCGCGGCGAGCATCGGCGGCACGACGGGGATGCCGTGCCGCAGCGCCAGGGTGGCGCCGCCGAGCGAGGCGGTGACGAGCAGGTAGGTGACCGATCCCGCGAGCACGGCCAAGGCGAGCGCCGGGGTCGGCGCCGTCAGCAGCGGTTGGCCGAGCGCGGTGGTGACGGGGACGGCCAGGGCGGTGGCGGCGGTCAGCGAGGCCGTGATCCGGACGACCTCCAGCGCCGGTCGCCGGTCACCGAGCAGCGACATCGCCGACCAGGCGAGGCCGGCGCCGAGCAGCGTGGCGGAGGGAAGCCAGCCGGCCGGCGTCAGGTAGAGGCAGATGATCAGCGCCGCCTCGCCCCAGGTGATGCTCACCATTCCGGCGGCGCTGCGGAACCGTATCCGGGCCAGTTGGGCGACGGCGAACACGACGACGGCGAGGCCGAACCGGGCCGGCCCGCCGAGCGGGTCGTCGGCGGGCAGCCGCGTCGGCGCGGTCCACCCCAGCGCGGCGGCGACCAGGGCGGTCAGCGCGACGGCGACGGTGAGCAGGAGCAGCCGCGCGGGAGTGCCGCGGGCTTCGCGCCGGTCGGGCGACTCGCCGGCCCTGCCGGAGGTCACCGATCCCCTCCGCGTGCGGGCCGACCGGAGGTACGACGGGCGGCCGCTGGTGTGGTGGTCATCGGCGCCCCCTCCCGCGCACGGCTCGGGAACTCTTGGTCCCCCCGGCGAGAGGCTAAGCCAAACCCGGTGGCCGCAACAGGGGGCGACGGCCGGGTTCGACGTGATTCATGTACGGATCAGCCGTTGCGGCGCTGCTGGCGACCGGTGGGAGCGGCGGAGGATGAATCCTTCGCGCGTTTGCCGTCTGTCGGATCGACGACTGCCGCGTCCGCCCGGTCGGGGGCGACCGGCGGGTCCTGCTGGGGGAACCGGTCGGGCAGCCGGCGCAGCCGGGAGTTCATGTTGCGGATCAGCAGGACGGTGGCGGCCGCCAGGACGAGGATGAGGAAGAGGCCCATCGGCCCGGCCAGGCCACCCGTGCGGGTGTCCCCGAAGTTGTTCTGGGCGAGCACCTGTGCGGCGGTCAGCATGGTGTTCCTCCGGTGTGCGGTTGGTGACCAGGGTAGCCGCCCGCCGGATCAGCGGGCATGGGCCGTCTCGCGCACCCCGGCGAAGAGGTCCGACTCGGGCAGCGGGCTGTCGACCAGCGAGCGGACCAGCTCGAAATCCTCAGTCGGCCAGGCCCGCCTCTGCATCTCCATCGGCACCTGGAACCAGAAGCCGTCCGGGTCGATCTGGGTGGCGTGGGCGCGCAGCGCGTCGTCGCGGACGGGGAAGTAGTCGGCGCACTCCACCCGGGTGGTGATCCGAGGGCCCTTGTCGGGGCGGCCCTCCCAGCGCTTGATCCACTCTTCGTAGGGCGACTCCATGCCGGCGGCGAGCATCCCCTCGTGCAGCGCCATGATCTTGCCCCTGGAGAAGCCGATGTCGTAGTAGAGCTTGAGCGGCTGCCACGCCTCACCCAGCTCCGGGTAGCGCTCCGCGACGCCGGCGGCCTCGAACGCGGCCATCGTGATCTTGTGGGTCATGATGTGGTCGGGGTGCGGGTAGCCGCCCTCCTCGTCGTACGTGGTGACGACGTGCGGGCGGAACTGGCGCATCAGCCGCACCAGCGGGCCGGCGGCCACCTCCACCTCCTGGAGGGCGAAGCAACCCTCGGGCAGCGGCGGCAGTGGGTCGCCCTCGGGCAGGCCGGAGTCGACGAAGCCGAGCCACGCCTGCTCGATACCGAGGATCGCGCGCGCGGCGTCCATCTCCGCCCGGCGGATGTCGGCGATGCTCGCCCAGACGTCCGGCCGGTCCATCTTCGGGTTGAGCACGCTGCCGCGCTCACCGCCGGTGCAGGTGACCACCAGCACGTCCACCCCCTCGGCGACGTACTTCGCCATGGTCGCGGCACCCTTGCTCGACTCGTCGTCGGGATGCGCGTGGACGGCCATCAGTCGCAGTCGCTCTGCCAACGTCGGCACTCCTCGTCTCTGCCGGCCGGCGGACCCCCGCAGGACCGCCCGGCTGACCTGCCGGAATCCTCCCCCGCGCCGGGACCTGCCGGTGCCGACCTGTCATTCTTGACGACGGACGGGCTGCGAGGATGGGACTCTGCCATTCTTGCCGATGCCGCCGACAACGACGCCAGGAGATTTCCGCCGGTGACCGAGACGCACGCCACACTTCCACCGGGCGCCCCGGCCTTCCCGCCGGGCCGGTACGGCCGCCGCCGGGCGCCCCGGGGCCGCCGGCCGCTGCTGACGGCGCTGCTGGTGATCGCTCTGGTCGCGGTCATGACCCTGGTCGCGACGCGGCTCTACCGGCAGTACGGCGACCCGAACTACGACGCCGAGGTGATCACCTACACCGGGATCACCGACAGCCAGGTGCTTGTCGACTTCCAGGTGACCGTGCCGAAGGGCGGCTCCGCCGTCTGCCTGTTGCGCGCCCGCGACCGCGACGGCGCGGAGGTGGCCCGGGAAGAGGTGACGGTGACCGCCGGGCCCGGCCAGCGGCAGGTGACGGCACAGCACCGCCTGGTAACCAGCGCCCGGCCCTTCATCGGCGAGGTGCTGCGCTGCCGGCCCCCGGCCTGAGCAGCCACGACGCGGGCCGGACGCGCCGGCACCGATCTTCCGGACGGCTCCGCGGTAGCGGCTCCGCCGGTGATCGTCCACACCCTGTGTCGTACCGCACTGGTAACTTGGAGTTTCACCAGTCAGCCAGCACGCACAACTGAGGAGAACGCCTGTGTCCACTGGCAACGAGGCGCCCGCCACCTGGCTGTCCCAGGACGCGTTCGACCGGCTCCAGGGCGAGCTCGACGAATTGATCGCCAACCGGCCGGTCATCGCCGCCGAGATCAACGCCCGGCGAGAGGAAGGCGACCTGCGGGAGAACGGCGGCTACCACGCCGCCCGCGAGGAGCAGGGCAAGGCCGAGGGCCGCATCCTCTACCTCAAGGAGCTGCTCCGCACCGCCAAGGTGGGCGCGGCGCCCGACGCCGACGCGGTGTCGCCCGGCATGGTCGTGACGATCTACTTCGACGACGACAAGAACGACACCGAGACCTTCCTGCTCGGCTCCCGGGAGATCGCGTCGACCACCGACCTGACGGTCTACAGCCCGGAGTCCGCGCTGGGCAAGGCGATCCTGGGCGGCCGGGCCGGCCAGACCTGCACCTACACGGCGCCCAGCGGCGCCGACATCAAGGTGACCGTCGTCAGCTTCGAGCCGTTCTCCGGCTGAGCACGACAGCGAGCACGACCAGCGTCCCGGCGAGGCGTGACACCACCCGGTGTCACGCCTCGCCGGCGAAGACCACCTGGTAGCCGCTGGCCCGCAACGCGCTGATCAGCGTGTCGGAGTGCTCGACGCCGCGGGTCTCCACCGACAGCGCGACCTCCACCTCGCCCAGGCGCAGGTGCGGGTTGGCCCGTTGGTGCTCCACGTCCACCACGTTCGCCCGGTGCCCGGCGATCTCGCCCAGCAGCGACGCGAGCTGACCCGGGCGGTCCGAGCAGCGCACGGTCACCCGCAGGTAACGCCCGGCGGCGGCGAGGCCGTGCTCGATCACCCTGAGCATCAGCAGCGGGTCGATGTTGCCGCCGGAGAGCACGGCCACGACCGGCGCCTCCACGTCGACGACGCCCGCCAGCAGCGCGGCCACCCCGACCGCACCGGCCGGCTCGACCACCTGCTTGCCCCGCTCCAGCAGCATCAGCAGCGCGCGGGAGATGTCCTCCTCGGAGACCGTGACGATCTCGTCCACCAGCTCGCGGACGTGGGTGAAGGTGAGTTCACCGGGCCGGCCGACGGCGATGCCGTCCGCGATGGTGCCGAACGCCGGTAGGCGTACCGGCTCGCCGGCCGCCAGCGAGGGCGGGAACGCCGCCGCGCCGGCGGCCTGCACGCCGATGATCCGCACGTCGGGCCGCAGCGCCCTGGCCGCCACCGCCATGCCGGACACCAGCCCGCCGCCGCCCACCCCGGTGATGATCGTCCTGACATCGGGACACTGTTCGAGGATCTCCAGGGCCACCGTGCCCTGGCCGGCGATGACGTCCCGGTGGTCGAACGGGTGGATCAGCGTCGCCCCCGTCCGCTCGGCGAAGGTCTGCGCCGCGACCAGGGACTCGTCCACGGTGTTGCCGACCAGCTCGATCTGCGCGCCGTACCCCTTGGTGGCGGCCACCTTCGGCAGCGGCGCGTTCACCGGCATGAAGACCGTGGCGTGCGTGCCGACGAGACCGGCGGCGAGCGCCACGCCCTGGGCGTGGTTGCCGGCGCTCGCCGCGACCACGCCGTCAGCCCGCTGCGCCTTCGACAACCGGGAGATCCGCACGTACGCACCACGCACCTTGTACGAGCCGGCGCGTTGCAGGTTCTCGCACTTGAGCCACGTCGGCCCGCCGAGCGCCGCGCTGAGCGGCCGGCAGGGCTCCAGCGGGGTGGTCCGGACGACGCCGGTGAGCAGCTCCCGCGCGGCCCGTACGTCGGCGAGGCCGACCAGTTCCGTCATGCCCAGATCGTGCCACCTGGGAAATCAGACGGTGGCGGGGGTGCGGGGGTAGCTGGGGGCGTGGCGCGGCCAGGGGGCCAGCATCTCGAACTGGCCGGCCACGGCGAGCAACAGCAGCTCGGAGCCGGGCGGACCGACGAGCTGCACGGCGACCGGCAGCCCGTCCGGGCGGCGGCCGACCGGCACCACCAGCGCGGGCAGGCCGGCGATGTTCCATGGGGCGGCGAACGGGGCGTACCGGATGCTGGCCAGCATGTTGGCCCGCCAGGACCGGCCGGACCAGCCCGTGGCCTCCGGCGGTACGGTGGCCAGGGCCGGGGTGAGCAGCAGGTCGACCGAGTGGTCGGCGAAGAAGCCGATCGAGCGCTCCCGCCAGGCGGCCCGGTCGGCCTCCCGGACGTACCCGCGTCGCTGCGCCCACTCGCCGAGGGCGACGTGCCGGCGGCTGCGCCGCTGGAGACCACGCCGGTCCAGCCCGGCGGCGCGGACGTCGGCGGCCGCCGCGGCGAGCCACGTGGCGATGCCCTGGAGGCCCAGCGCCGTCGGGTAGACGGGGTCGGCCGGCACGGTGTCGTGGCCGGCGCCGGCGAGCAGCCGGCCGGCGGCGGCGACCGCGTCCCGGTTGGGCCCGTCGGGGTGCACGCCCCGCACCGGCGAGCGGAGCGAGACGCCCACCCGCAGCCGCTGCGGCGGCACCAGCTTCTCCGGGCGGCGGCCGGCCAGCACCGAGAAGCCGACGGCCGCGTCGGCGACCGTGCTGGTGAGCATGCCGTGCTCGGTGAGCCCGAACCAGTCCTCCGCGCCGAGCTGGCACGGGACCACCCCCCGGCCCGGCTTGAGGCCGACCAGGCCGCAGCATGCCGCCGGGATGCGGATCGAGCCCAGGCCGTCGTTGCCGTGGGCGATCGGCACCAGGCCGGCGGCGACCGCGGCGGCGGCTCCCCCGGAGGAGCCGCCGGGGGTACGCCCGGTGTCCCAGGGGTTGCGGGTGACGGCGGTCTCGTCGTCGGTGATGCCCCAGAGGCCGAGTTCGGGCATCCGGGTGACCCCGAGGATCACCGCGCCGGCGCCGCGCAACCGGCGGACCACCTCGTGGTCGGCCTCGGCCACCGGGGTACGCACGGCGGCCGACCCGTTCCACGTGGGCAGCCCAGCGACGGGGGTGTTCTCCTTGACCGCCACCGGCACCCCGGCCAGGGGCAGGTTGGCCAGGTCCTCCTGCTCGTCGACCTTCTCCGCCTCGGTGATTGCCTCCCCGCCGCGTACCGTGCGGAACGCGGCGAGGTCGGCGTCGACCTTGGCGATGTGGTCGAGGTGGTCGGCGACGACCTGGGTGGCCGTGACATCGCCCCGGCGTACGCCCCGGGCGATCTGCTTGGCGGTCGCCCCCACCCAGGTCGGCATGATGTCCTGCACGGCCACCCTCCTCAGCAGCGGTCAGCCCAGTGCCTGCTCCAGATCGGCGAGCAGATCGTCGACCGTCTCGATGCCGACAGACAGTCGCACGAGATCGCCGGGAACTTCAAGCGGCGAGCCGGCAGCACTTGCGTGTGTCATCCGGCCCGGGTGCTCGATCAGGGATTCCACGCCGCCGAGCGACTCGGCGAGCACGAAGAGCTTGGCCCTGTTGCAGATCTCGACGGCGTGTTCCTCGCCGCCGGCCGCCCGGAACGAGATCATCCCGCCGAACCGGCGCATCTGCTTGGCGGCCACCTCGTGGCCCGGGTGCGCGGCCAACCCCGGGTAGATGACCTGACCGACCTTGGCGTGCCCGTCCAGGTAGGCCGCGATCCGCTCGGCGTTGTCGCAGTGCCGGTCCATGCGTACGCCCAGGGTCTTGATGCCGCGCAGGGTCAGCCACGCGTCGAAGGGACCGTTGACCGCGCCCATCGCGTTCTGGTGGTAGCGCAGTTCCTCGCCCAGCCCGGCGTCGGCCGTGACCAGCGCGCCACCGACCACGTCGGAGTGGCCGCCGACGTACTTGGTGGTGGAGTGCACCACCACGTCCGCGCCGAACGCGATCGGCTGCTGGAGGTACGGCGAGGCGAAGGTGTTGTCGACGACCAGCAGGGCGCCCGCGTCGTGCGCGATGCCGGCGAGCGCGGCGATGTCGGCGATGCCGAGCAGCGGGTTGGTGGGCGTCTCCACCCAGACGATGCGGGTCCGGCCCGGCTCGACGGCGGCCCGGACCGCGTCCGGGTCGGAGACCTTCGCCGGGGTGAAGTCCAACCCCCAGCGCTGGGCGACCCGGGCGAAGAGCCGGTACGTGCCCCCGTACGCGTCGTCCGGGATCACCACGTGGTCACCCGGCTTGCAGACGGTACGCAGCACGGCGTCCTCGGCGGCGAGGCCGCTGGCGAAGGCGAGACCGACCCGGCCGCCCTCCAGCGCGGCGAGGCACTCCTGGAGCGCGTCGCGGGTCGGGTTGCCGGAGCGGCTGTACTCGTAGCCCAGCCGGGGCGCGCCGACGGCGTCCTGCGCGTAGGTGCTGGTCTGGTAGATCGGTGGAATCACCGCGCCGGTGCGGGCCTCGGGATCCTGGCCGGCGTGGATGGCGAGCGTGTCGAAGCCGTGACTCATTACCGAGACGTTAGTCCGCGGACCGGTGCGACGCGCCGGGCGGGGACGGGCTCTAGCCTGACCGGATGGGCGGGTGCGTGTTCTGCGACATCATCGAGGGCGCGACGACGGCGTTCCGGGTGGTGGACGAGGCGGCCGGGGTCGCGTTCCTGGACACCCGGCCGGTCTTCAAGGGGCACGTGCTGGTCGTCCCGCGTACCCACCTGGTCACCCTGACCGACCTGCCGCCGGAGTCGCTGGCCGGCTACTTCGGTCTCGTGCGCCGGCTCGCGATCGCGGTGGAGACCGGTCTGGGGGCCGGCGGGACGTTCGTGGCGATGAACAACAAGGTGTCCCAGTCCGTCGCGCACCTGCACACCCACGTGGTGCCCCGGACCAGGGGCGACGGGCTGCGCGGCTTCTTCTGGCCCCGCACCCGCTACGCCGACGACGCCGAGGCCGGGACCTACGCCGCCCGGATCGCCGCAGCCCTCTGACGCGGCCCCCGCAGCGTGTCCGCGCCCGCACCGTCAAGCACGGAGAGTAATGCTGACGCTTCGCGACGCTCCGTGATGCTGCCGCGGCGGCTCCGGACATGCCTGGCCCGCCCTTTGCTCTGCAGCCACATCCGCACCACCATGTTGACCTGCGCCGGCGCCAGGAGCGACCTCATTCACACCGACGTCGACCGTCACTAACAGCAACTGGTGCGGATATGGCTGCAGAGCAAAGGGGCTGCGGGCGACCCTCCGCGGCCCGGCAGGGGGGTCACCGACCGTAGCGGCAGCACGGCCAGGTGTTCCTTCGCGTTCCGCCGGGAAGCCGGAGCCGCCTGAGTGCGGGCGGAGCGGGTAAGGAAGGTGGGTCCGGCGGTGTTGCACGCTGGGGAAAGTACGAGAGGAGTCCCACCGTGTTCCTGCGCCGTATGAAGGCCGAGCTACCCACCCCCGACCAGGCCCTGCCGGGTCGCCCGATCGCGATGCCGATCGCCGACCGGCACGAGGTGCTGGGCAGCCCGCTGAAGGGCCCGTTTCCGGACGGCTCGCAGGTGGCCGTGTTCGGCATGGGCTGCTTCTGGGGCGCCGAGCGGCTGTTCTGGACCCTGCCGGGCGTGCTCACCACGTCCGCCGGCTACGCGGGCGGCAGCACGCCGAACCCGACGTACGAGGAGGTGTGCTCGGGCATGACGGGGCACGCCGAGGTGGTCCAGGTGGTCTACGACCCCACCACGATCAGCTACGAGGACCTGCTGAAGGTCTTCTGGGAGAACCACGACCCGACCCAGGGCATGCGCCAGGGCAACGACGTGGGCACCCAGTACCGGTCGACGATCTACGCCACCACCGACGAGCAGCTCGCCACCGCGCGGGCGTCGCGGGACGCCTTCGCGCCGATCGTGGCGCGCGCCGGCAAGGGCGAGATCACCACGGAGATCGACCGGCTCGGCGACTACTACTTCGCCGAGGACCATCACCAGCAGTACTTGGCGCCCACGAAGAACCCGAACGGGTACTGCAACCACGGCCCGAACGGGCTGAGCTGCCCGGTGGGCATCGCCCGCACGTCCGGCTGAGCGGGCGACGGTCGTGATCGGGTCTGCGGTGTTTGTCACACCGCGGACCCGGTTCCGATTCGGGCACCGGGCCGACGCCGGCCGCAAACGGCGCTGTCTCCACACGCCGGCCGGACCGAGCCGAGCATCATAGCAAGATCCCGCACCCGCTGACATCATCTCAACGGGCGAACTCCGCCGGCCTCTGGCAGCATTGCCTCGCATGTGCGGACTTGCGGGAGAGTTCCGCCGTGACGGCTCGCGCGCCGACGTGTCGGCGGTGGAGCGCATGGCGGCCACGATGAGCGACCGGGGGCCCGACGACAGCGGGGTCTGGGCCCAGGGCCCGA
This sequence comes from Micromonospora sp. NPDC047074, assembly GCF_040643815.1. Taxonomy (NCBI): domain Bacteria; kingdom Bacillati; phylum Actinomycetota; class Actinomycetes; order Micromonosporales; family Micromonosporaceae; genus Micromonospora; species Micromonospora sp. NPDC047074. The sequence goes on along the minus strand of NZ_JBEYVB010000002.1, from coordinate 307,983 downwards.
CGGCCCTCGGACACCGGCGGCTGAAAATCATCGACCTCTCGGCCGCGAGCGGACAACCGCTTGTCGACGCCGGCACCGGGTTGACCGGCGTCTTCAACGGCTGCATCTACAACTACCGCGAGCTGCGCGCGGAACTCCAGGCCGCCGGCCACCGGTTCTTCTCCGCCGGGGACGGCGAGGTCGTGCTCAAGGCGTACGCGCAGTGGGGGCTCGACTTCGTCGACCACCTGGTCGGCATGTTCGCCGTGGCGATCAGCGAGCGGGACACCGGCCGGCTGGTGCTGGCCCGGGACCGGCTCGGCATCAAGCCGCTCTACGTGGCCGAGGCGCCCGGGGTGGTGCGGTTCGCCAGCACCCTGCCCGCGCTGCTGGCCGGGGGCGGCGTCGACACCGCCATCGACCCGGTCGCGCTCGCGCACTACCTGAGCTTCCACAGCATCGTGCCGCCGCCGCGCACCATCCTGCGCGGGGTCGCCAAACTGCCCCCGGCGACCGTACGGGTCTACGAGCCGGACGGCCGCGTCTCCGAGCGGGTCTACTGGGACCCGTCCTTCACCCGCGCCGCCGAGCGGGCCGGCTGGTCCGAGCGGGACTGGCAGGACGCCCTGCTGGAGTCGCTGACCACCGCCGTACGCCGGCGGATGGTCGCCGACGTGCCGGTGGGCGTGCTGCTCTCCGGCGGGCTGGACTCCAGCCTGGTGGTCGCCCTGCTGGCCGGCGAGGGCCAGCGCGGGCTCTCCACCTTCTCCATCGGCTTCGACGCGGTCGGCGGCCGGGAGGGCGACGAGTTCCGCTACTCCGACCTGGTCGCGAAGACGTTCGACACCGACCACCACCAGATCCGGGTGGCCGCCGCCGACCTGGTGCCGCCGCTGGAGGCCGCCGTCGCCGCGATGTCCGAGCCGATGGTCAGTCACGACTGCGTGGCGTTCTACCTGCTCAGCGAGGTGGTGTCGCAGCACGTCAAGGTGGTCCAGTCCGGTCAGGGCGCGGACGAGATCCTCGGCGGCTACCACTGGTACCCGCCGCTGGCGAAGGTCGGCCGGGACCAGGCGCTCGACACGTACGCCGAGGCGTTCTTCGACCGGGACGCGGCCGGGCTGGCCCGGGTGCTGAACCCGGCCTGGCTGCCCGACGGCGACCCGGCGCGGGAGTTCGTGGCCGCGCACCTGGGCCGGGCCGGCGCCCAGACGGCGGTCGACGCCGGCCTGCGGATCGACACCCAGGTCATGCTGACCGACGACCCGGTCAAGCGGGTGGACAACATGACGATGGCGCACGGGCTGGAGGCCCGGGTGCCGTTCCTCGACCACGAGTTCGTCGAGTTGGCCGCGAGCTGCCCGCCGGAGCTCAAGCTGGCCCAGGGCGGCAAGGGGGTGCTCAAGGAGATCGGCCGCCGGGTGCTGCCGCACGAGGTCATCGACCGGCCGAAGGGCTACTTCCCGGTGCCGGGCCTCACCCATTTGGAGGGCAAGCTCCTCGACCGGGTACGCGACGCGCTCTCCGCGCCCGAGGCCCGCCGCCGCGACCTGTTCCGCGCCGACTACGTCGACGCCCTGCTCGCGGACCCGAACGCCGAACTGACCCCGTTGAACGGAAACAAGCTGTGGCAACTCGGACTCCTGGAAATGTGGCTCCAGAGCCACGGAATCGACTGACCGTGAACGACACCCTGGCGACCGGCGCGGCCCGGTCCGACCGGCTCCGTGGCGGCCGGCGACGGGAGCGGGTCGGCCCCGGCGGCGACCCGATGGCGCCGGAGCCGACGGAGGCCCCCGCCCGCGAGGGCGACACCGACGTGGTGCTGGACTGCGGCTGGGGCCGGCTCGTCTTCGGGCAGACCTTCGCCGACCAGGCCGCCGTCGCCGCCGTGCTGCGCTCCGAGGCCGCCGGCTCCCGGGACATCTGCATCTACCTGCGCGACCCGCACGTGCTGGTGTCCCGGCTGCCGGACGAGTTGTTCATCGACCCGTCGCTGACCTACCGGCTGCCGCTCGACGGCGACCGGCCGGTGGCCGACGACGAGGTCCCGGGGCTGACCATCCGCCCGCTGGCCGACGCCGACGACGCGGACGCGGTGAACCGGATCTACGCCCGCAACGGCATGGTCACCGCCCCGGTCGACGTGCTCGTCGCCAACGCGGCCACCGACCGGTTCCTGCATCTCGTCGCCGAGGACGTCACCGGCGAGATCGTCGGCACGATCACCGGCGTCGACCACGTCGCGGTCTTCGCCGACCCGGAGGGCGGGGCCAGCCTGTGGTGCCTCACCGTCGACTTCAACACCGCGCCGCCGGGCACCGGCCAGGCGCTGATCACCGCGCTTGCCGCGCGGCTGGTCGAGCGGGGCCGGGCGTACGTGGACCTGTCCGTGCTCGCCGAGAACACCGGGGCGATCCGGCTCTACGAGCGGCTCGGCTTCTACCGGCGGTCGACCCTCTGCGTGAAGCGGAAGAACCCGATCAACGAGCGGCTCTTCCTGCCCGCCACGCCCGAGGGGTACGACCGGCTCAACCCGTACGCGAGGATCGTCGCCGACGAGGCGATGCGGCGCGGCATCCGGGTGGAGGTCACCGACCCGGCCTGGGGTGAGCTGCGGCTGAGCAACGGCGGGCGGGCCGTGCTGACCCGCGAGTCGCTGTCGGAGCTGACCTCGGCGGTGGCGATGAGCCGCTGCGACGACAAGCGGGTCACCCGCCGGATCCTCGCCGAGGCGGGGCTGTCGGTGCCGCGCGGCCGGACCGCCACCGGAGACGAGGGCGACGTCGCCTTCCTCACCGAGGTCGGCCGGGCGGTGGTGAAGCCGGCCCGGGGCGAGCAGGGCAACGGCATCACGGTGGGCGTCCGGAACCCCGAGGCGCTGGCCGCCGCCGTCGAGCTGGCCGCCCGGTTCTGCCCCGACGTGCTGATCGAGGAGATGCGCACCGGCGAGGACCTGCGGGTCATCGTCATCGACCACGAGGTGGTGGCCGCCGCGATCCGGCGCCCCGCCTCGATCACCGGCGACGGGGTGCACGACGTCGCCGAGCTGATCGAGCGGCAGAGCCGCCGGCGGGCCGCCGCCACCGGGGGCGAGTCCCGGATCCCGCTCGACGACATGACCCGCGACGTGCTCGCCGAGGCGGGCCACGAGCCGCACGACGTGCTGTCCGAGGGGCAGGTGCTGGCCGTACGCAGGACCGCCAACCTGCACACCGGCGGCACCATCCACGACGTGACCCGGGAACTGCACCCGGCGATCGCCGAGGCGTGCGTGGCCGCCAGCCGCGCCCTGGACATCCCGGTCACCGGGCTGGACCTGCTGGTCGACGCCCCGGACCGGCCCGAGCACGTCTTCATCGAGGCCAACGAGCGGCCCGGCCTGGCCAACCACGAGCCGCAGCCGACCGCCGAACGCTTCGTGGATCTCCTCTTCCCGGGTACCCGCGCGCCCCGGCGGCTGTGGACCCCGGCCGGCCCGGGAGGTGCCGCGTGAGCCCGACGCCTCTGGAGATCGACCTGGACTACCTGCGCCAGGTGCTGCTGGAGTTGCTGGAGATCCCGAGCCCGTCGGGGCGTACGGACCACGTGCAGCAGTACGTCGGCGAGCGGCTCTCCGCGCTCGGCATCGCCTCCACGCTGACCCGGCGCGGCGCGCTGAGCGCCTTCCTGCCCGGCCCCCGCGCCACGGGAGCCGACCGGGCGATCGTGGTGCACACCGACACCATCGGCGGCATGGTCAAGCGGCTCAAGGAGAACGGCCGGCTGGAGCTGAAGCCGATCGGCACGCACAGTGCCCGGTTCGCCGAGGGCGCCCACGTGCGGATCTTCACCGACGACCTGGACCGGGTGGTCACCGGGCAGGTGCTCCCCCTGAAGGCCAGCGGGCACCGCTACAACGAGGGCGTCGACCTCCAGGGGGTCGGCTGGGAACAGGTCGAGGTCCGGGTCGACGAGCCGGTCGACGACATCGCGGGCCTGCGCGCGCTCGGCATCGACGCCGGGGACTTCGTCGCGTTCCTGCCGAACCCGACGATCACCCCCTCCGGGTACGTGAAGTCCCGGCACCTGGACGACAAGGCGGGCGTGGCGGCGGTGCTGACCGCGTTCAAGGCGATGGTCGACGCCGGTGCCCGCCCGGCGGTCACCGCGCACCTGCTGGTCACCGTGACCGAGGAGATCGGGCACGGCGCCTCGCACGGTCTCGATCCCGACGTGGCGGAGATCGTGTCGGTGGACGCGGCGGTGGTCGCCCCCGGCCAGCAGTCCCGCGAGGACGCGGCCACCCTGGCGATGGGCGACGGGGTCGGGCCGTTCGACTACCACCTGACGCGCAACCTGGCCTCGATCGCCGCCACGCACGACGTACGCCTGGTCCGTGACGTCTTCGACTACTACCGCTCGGACGTGGCGGCGGCCGTGGAGGCCGGGGCGCACGCCCGGGTGGCGCTGCTCGGCTTCGGGGTGGACGCCACCCACGGGCACGAACGCACCCACCTCGACGGCCTGCTCCAGCTCACCCGGTTGCTCTGCCTCTACCTCCAGAGCGACCTGGTCTTCCCCGAGTGGGACGCCGAGCCGGAGGGCGACCTGGCCGACTTCCCGTCGCTGGCGGTGCAGCCGGCCAGCGAGGAGGGGCCCCGGGACGGCCCCATCGGCATCGTGGAGACCTCCTGACGCCGGGGAGTGTTCCCGCCCGGGCGTGTGATCGAAATCCGTTGCCGGGGACCACGGCCTATGGATAGCGTGGCCGTACACGGGAAAGGAGGTGGTCCAGACTTGTATAGCAATCGGACTCGTGAGGTGGCTGTCCGCTAGCCGCTGTCCTCGACAGTGAAAACCGTCCGCCGTGAGGCGGGCACAGGCACCATCGTCGAGACCGTGTGGCAGCGGTGCGGCGAAACCACGACAGCCACCCGACCCCCGGGGTGCCGGCCAAAGTCCAGCCGGCCCGTGCGTCAGCGCGGAAGCCCCGGGGGTCGACCCTTTTCCCGCCGGGTCGTCGGAGCAGCCGGAGGTCGGTCCCGTGTCGATGCGCGAGCTGGTGGTGCTCGGGACGGCCAGCCAGGCTCCCACCCGACAGCGCAACCACAACGGGTACGTGCTGCGCTGGGACGGCGAGGTGATCCTCTTCGACCCGGGCGAGGGCAGCCAGCGGCAACTCCTGCACACCACGGTCACCGCCACCGACCTGACCCGGATCTGCGTCACCCACTTCCACGGCGACCACTGCCTCGGCCTGCCCGGCACCATCCAGCGGCTCTCCCTCGACCGGGTGCCGCACCCGGTGGCGGTGCACTTCCCGGCCGGCGGCGCCGACTACTTCGCCCGGCTGCGGTACGCCGCCAGCTTTTACGAGACCGCCGAGCTGCGCGTCGAGCCCGTCGAGGCCGACGGGCAGCGGATCACCCTGGGCGTCGGCACGCTGGAGGCCCGCCGGCTGCGGCACCCGATCGAGACGTACGGCTACCGGCTCGTCGAGCCGGACGGCTGCCGGATGCTGCCGGAGAAGCTGGCCGCGTACGGCATCGCCGGGCCGGCCGTCGGGGAGCTGATCCGGGTCGGCCACCTCGACCTCGACGGGCGCCGCGTCACCCGTGAGGAGGTGAGCGTCCCCCGGCCCGGGCAGCGGTTCGCCTTCGTGATGGACACCGGCCTCTGCGACGGCGTGTACGCCCTCGCCGAGCACGCCGACATGCTGGTCATCGAGTCGACCTTCCTCGACTCGGAGGCCGCGCTCGCCGCCGAGGTCGGCCACCTCACCGCGGGGCAGGCCGCGCGGGTGGCGGCCGAGTCGGGCGTACGCCGGCTCGTGCTCACCCACTTCTCCCAGCGGTACGCCGATCCGCGCAGCTTCGCCGACGAGGCCCGCGCGCACTTCGACGGGGACCTGATCGTCGCCGAGGACCTGACGACCGTGCAGGTGCCGCCCCGGCGGTAGTCTCGGCCGGGTGACGATCACCCTACGCCCCGCCACCGAGGCCGACCTGATGCTGGTGGGCGCCCTGCACCAGCGGTCCCGGGTGGCGGCGTACTCGGCCTTCCTCCCGGCGGAGGCGCTGGCCGAACCGACGCCGGAGGCGATGGGCGCCTACTGGACCGAACGGTGGGTGTGGGAGCGGGACGACCACCGGATGACCGTGGTCGAGCGTGCCGGCCGGCTGGTCGGGTTCAGCCACCTCGGCCCGGACGACGCGGGCGACCCGGCGACGGGCCTGCTCAACGCCATCCACCTCGAACCGTCCGAACGGGGACAGGGCACCGGCCGCGCCCTGATGGTCGACGCGCTGGAAGCCATGCGGGCACGCGGCTGGTCCCGTGCGGTGCTCTGGGTGCTGCGGGACAACGTGCCCGCCCGCCGCTTCTACGAACGCGGCGGCTGGACTCTCACCGGCGAGGAACGCGACGAGCACATCGGCCCGGCGCTCACCCCCCAGCTCCGCTACGCACGCGCCCTGTGAGGCCCCGCCTTCTGCGGGCCGGGTGTGAGGAAGGGCCAGCTGTTAGGAAGGGCCCCCTGCTATCGCTTTTCGCATAGCAGGGGGCCCTTCCTAACGCGTCAGCGGGCGCCGAGGTGGGCGAGCAGGTCCTGCCGCGTGAGGACGCCCTTCGGCTTGCCGTCGACCAGCACCAGGGCGGCGTCGGACTTCTCCAGCAGGCCGACCGCCTCGCTCACCGGCTGCCCGCCACCGATCATCGGCAGCGGCGCGGCCATGTGCCGCTCGATGGTGTCGTGCAGGTGCGCCTGGCCGGTGAAGAGCGCGTCGAGCAGGTCCCGCTCGGCGATCGAGCCGGCCACCTCGCCGGTCACCACCGGCGGCTCGGCCTTGAGCACCGGGAGCTGCGAGACGCCGTACTCGCGCATGTAGTCGATGGCGTCGCGGACCGTCTCGGTCGGGTGCACGTGCACCAGCTCGGGCAGGCCGCCCGGCTTGCCGGCGAGCGCGTCGGCGACCGTCGGCTCCGTGCCGGAGTTGTCCAGGAAGCCGTACCGGGCCATCCAGTCGTCGTTGAAGATCTTGGACAGGTAGCCCTTGCCGCTGTCCGGCAGCAGCACCACGACCACGTCGCCCGGGTCGGCCCTGCGGGCCACCTCCAGCGCGGCCACCACGGCCATCCCGCAGGAGCCGCCGACCAGCAGCCCCTCCTCGCGGGCCAGCCGCCGGGTCATCTCGAAGGACGCCTTGTCGGAGACCTCGATGATCTCGTCGGCGACACCCTGGTCGTACGTCTCCGGCCAGAAGTCCTCGCCGACGCCCTCGACGAGGTAGGGCCGGCCGGTGCCGCCGGAGTAGACGGACCCCTCCGGGTCGGCGCCGACGACCCTGACCCGCCCCTCCGAGGCCTCCTTCAGGTAGCGCCCGATGCCGGAGATGGTGCCGCCGGTGCCGACGCCCGCCACGAAGTGGGTGATCCCGCCCCCGGTCTGCTCCCACAGCTCCGGACCGGTGGTCTCGTAGTGCGAGCGCGGATTGGCCGGGTTGCTGTACTGGTTGGGCTTCCAGGCTCCGGGGATCTCCCGGGCGAGCCGGTCGGAGACGTTGTAGTAGGAACGCGGGTCCTCCGGCGCGACGGCGGTCGGGCAGACCACCACCTCCGCGCCGTACGCGCGCAGCACGTCCTGCTTGTCCTGGCTGACCTTGTCAGGGCAGACGAAGACGCACTTGTAGCCCCGCAACTGCGCCACCAGCGCCAGACCGACCCCGGTGTTGCCGCTGGTGGGTTCGACGATCGTGCCACCCGGCTGGAGGAGGCCCGCCTTTTCCGCGTCCTCCACCATCCGCAGCGCGATCCGGTCCTTCACCGACCCGCCAGGGTTGAGGTACTCCACCTTCGCCAGCACGGTGGCCTGGATGCCGGCCGTGACGTTGCGCAGCCGTACCAGCGGGGTGTTGCCGATCAGCTCGACGACGTTGTCGTAGTACCGCACCTCGTTGTGCCCTTCTCCTCCGGCGCCGCCGGCGACGGCCGGGCAGACGTCTTCTCGACGCCCCAGGGTACGTGGGTTCAGGGCGCCACGTGCCCGGGGATCACGGAGGCACGGCGGGCCTCCCACTCCAGGAACCGCTCGGTCTCCGCCAGCACGCTGCCGGCCAGCCAGGTCACCATGACCGCGTCGTCGGCCAGCCCGAAGACCGCCAGCGGGATCTCCGGAATCAGGTCGATCGGCGAGACGATGTACGCCGTCGCCGCGGTCATCAGGGCCAGCCGAAGGCCGCCGTCGTACTCCCCCCGGGCGGTCGCCCTGATCATCCGTGGCAGCGCCGCCAGCCTCGCCCCGAGCGACGGCCCGCCCCGGGCCCCGACCGCGAGCGCCCGGGCCAGCGCGCTGAACGCCGCGCTGCGCTTCAATGTCTTCCCCATGTTCGGCCCCTCTCCACGTGCCAGGATGACGCGCCGACGCAACGTCGCCCAGTGACCCGGTAGACGTACCCCGGACGGTCGCTTTCCAGGCACCCGTCAGGCCGTACGACGACAGCGGCGTGTCGTACCGGCGCGATAATCTCGCTGTATGGGGATCGCTGGTTCCGCCGTCCCGGTTGGTTCGCGCTGGCAGCGCGCCCGGCAGGTCGCCCGCCTGGCGGCGATCGGCACGGGCGCCGCCACGGCGGCCGTGGTGGCGACCGGCGGCGTGCTCCTCGGGCAGGCCCGGCAGGCCCGGCGGACGATTCCGATGGCCGAGGCGCCACCGCCCCGCTGCGACGGGGTCTACGGCGCGAAGCTGCCCGGCCCGCCGGTCACCGTGGTCGTGCTCGGCGACTCGTCGGCTGCCGGCTACGGCGTGCACCGCCGCCGGGAGACGCCCGGCGCCCTGCTCGCCACCGGCCTGAGCCGCCGGCTGCAACGCCCCGTCCGGCTGCACCGCTTCGCCGTGGTCGGCGCGATCTCGCCCGTGCTGCGGCACCAGGTGGAGGCGGCCCTGGAGCGCCGGCCCGACGTCGCGGTCATCCTGATCGGCGGCAACGACGTGACCAACCGCACGCCCCCCACCCTGGCGGTGCGCTACCTGGCCGAGGCGGTGCGCACGCTGCGCGCCACCGGCTGCGAGGTGGTCGTCGGCACCTGCCCCGACCTGGGTGCGATCCAGCCGATCCGGCCGCCGTTGCGCTGGCTGGCCCGGCGGTGGAGCCGGCAGCTCGCCGCCGCCCAGACGGTGGCCGTGGTCGAGGCCGGCGGCCGGACGGTCTCCCTCGGCGACCTGCTCGGGCCCCGGTTCGCCGCGGAGCCGACCCGGATGTTCGCCTGGGACCGGTTCCACCCCTCGGCGGAGGGCTACGCGGTGGCCGCCGCCGCGCTGCTGCCGGCCGTGCTTTCCGCGCTCGGCGCGGGGCAGGAACGGCGCCCTGCCCTGATCCGGGGCGAGGGCGTACGGTCGTTGCCGCGGGCTGCCGAGGAGGCGGCCCGCCACGCGGGCACCGAGGTCAGCGGCACCCGCGTCCGGGGGCGCGAGCGCGGCCCCGCCGGCCGGTGGGCGCAGCTGCGCCGACGGGCCTTCTTCGGTGTCGGCGCGATGCCGCAGCCCGGCCCCGCCGCCGACTCACCCACACTGGAGGGACTGGCATGAGCGAGCGCTTCATCCCCTCGGGGCTCGCCAATCGACTGGGGCGGGCGGCGGCGGTCGGCCTGCTCGCCGGCACGGTCGGCGGCGCCGCCGTCCTCGCCGGGCAGGCGTTCGCCGCCCGGCACCGCCGCTACGCCCAGCCGGAGCTCGCGCTGGCCCTGCGCGCCACTGTCGGGCGTGCCGACGCGCCACCGCTGCGGCTGGTGCTGCTCGGCGATTCGTCCGCACTCGGCGTCGGCGTCGGCCGCCTCGACGACACCATCGGCGGGCAGTTGGCCAACCTGCTCGCCGAGGGCCCCACCGGCCGGCGGGTGCACCTGTCCAGCGTCGGCGTCTCCGGCTCGCGGTCGACAGATCTGGCCACCCAGGTCGCCCGGGCGCTGCTCGGCGAGCGTCCCGACGTGGCGGTGATCCTGATCGGGGCCAACGACGCCACCACCCTGCGTCGCCCGGCGGAGGCCGCCGCCTACCTCGCGGCGGCCGTGCACCGGCTCCGCGAGGCCCGGGTGGAGGTCGTCGTCGGCACCTGCCCCGATCTCGGCGCCGTACGCGCGATCGCGCCGCCGCTGCGGCACGTGGTCGGCTGGTCCGGGCGGCGGTTGGCCCGCGCCCAGACGGCGGCGGTGCTCGACGCCGACGGCTCGGTGGTCGACCTGGCCACCGAGACCGGTCCGGTGTTCCGGGCCGACGCCGGGACGCTCTGCCACGACGGCTACCACCCCTCCGCCGACGGCTACCGGGTCTGGGCGCACGCCCTGCTGCCCGCCGTCGCCGCGGCGGCCGCGGTGACCAGCCGGCACTGACCGCCGGCCGACGGCCGGGGCCGCCTGCTTCCTGGGCGGTGTTGACCTGCGGCTCCGGGTTCGGGACGTGACATTTCCCGGCCGGCGGGCACCTTCCACCCGAAGTTACCGTCGAGTTAACGTTGGTTCATGCCGACTGAGTCGTCCCGCGACGCCGTCATCGTCGCCACCGCCCGCTCCCCCATCGGCCGGGCGCACAAGGGGTCCCTGCGCGACGTCCGCCCGGACGACCTCGCCGCGACCATCGTGCAGGCTGCCCTGGACAGGGTCCCCCAGCTCGACCCGACCGAGATCGACGACCTCTATCTGGGGTGCGGTCTGCCCGGCGGCGAGCAGGGCTTCAACATGGCCCGGGTGGTCGCCACCCTGATGGGCCTGGACACTCTGCCCGGGGCGACGCTCACCCGCTACTGCGCCTCGTCCCTGCAGACCACCCGGATGGCGATGCACGCGATCCGGGCCGGCGAGGGTGACGTGTTCGTCTCCGCCGGCGTCGAGATGGTCTCCCGGTACGCCCGGGGCAACTCCGACGGGCTGCCGAAGGAGGCGCAGGCGCTGGTCGGCGGCGGCTGGGAGAACCCGCGCTTCGCGGCGGCGGCCGAGCGCTCGAAGACCCGCGCCCAGGGCGGCGCCCCGGTCTGGACCGACCCGCGCGAGGCCGACGAGCTGCCGGACATCTACCTGAGCATGGGGCAGACCGCCGAGAACCTGGCCCAGGCGTACGACGTCACCCGCGCCGACATGGACGAGTTCGGCGTACGCAGCCAGAACCTCGCGGAGAAGGCGATCGCCGACGGCTTCTGGGCCCGGGAGATCACCCCGGTGACCACGCCGGACGGCACCGTGGTCGGCGCAGACGACGGCCCGCGCGCCGGGGTCACGCTGGAGGCGGTCTCCGGCCTGAAGCCGGTGTTCCGCCCGGACGGCCGGGTCACCGCCGGCAACTGCTGCCCGCTCAACGACGGCGCGGCCGCCGTAGTGATCATGAGCGCCCAGCGGGCGAGGGACCTCGGGATCACCCCGCTGGCCCGGATCGTCTCCACCGGCGTGACCGCCCTCTCGCCGGAGATCATGGGCCTCGGCCCGGTCGAGGCCAGCCGGCAGGCACTCAGGCGGGCCGGCATGACGATCGACGACGTGGACCTGGTCGAGATCAACGAGGCCTTCGCCGCGCAGGTGATCCCCTCGTACCGTCAGCTCGACATCCCGCTGGAGAAGCTGAACGTGATGGGCGGCGCAATCGCCATCGGGCACCCGTTCGGCATGACCGGCGCCCGGATCACCGGCACCCTGCTGAACGCCCTGGAGTGGCACGACAAGACGATCGGCCTGGAGACCATGTGCGTCGGCGGCGGCCAGGGCATGGCCATGGTCGTCGAACGCCTGAGCTGAGCGGCTGGTCCTGAGCCCGAGCACGCCCCCGCCCTGGCTGAGCGGGCGGTCCCGTGCTCCGGGCACGCCCGGTCGAGCTGGGCGTGGGCTGGTCCGTGCCCTGAGCACGCCCCGGCCGGGCGGCTCGCGGCGGGCCCGGATCCCCCGGCCGGCCGTACGCGGATCGCGCTAGAGGGTTCCGCGGGTCGCCGTCACCTCGGCGGCGGCCCGCGCCAGCGCCTCCGGCGGCGGGCCGGCGGCGACCAGGTCGGCGGCCACCACCCGGAGCTGGTCGGGCAGCGCCAGGTCGTTGTCGAGCCGGGGCACCACCCGGCGCGGCCCGCCCTCCGCATCGGCGGCCTGGTTGGCGATCTCCTGTATGAGCCGGTGGACCAGGTCGGCCCGGGACACGTTGCCACCGGCGGCCGTGGCCGCCCAGCGGGGCTGCTGCCAGTGCCCGACCTGGCGCACCAGCAACTCCACCGCCCGCCCCAACTCCCCCACACTCACCCCGCAATCCTACGGACCCCCCACCCCCACCCCCACACCCGCGTTGATCATGAGGTTGGCGGTCGAATCCGCGATCGACTTCGCCGCCAACGTCATGATCAACGCGCGGAGAGGGTGGGGGGTGGGGGTGGGGATGCGACGGCGCCCGCCTCCGGGTGGGGGCGGGCGCCGTCGCGTGGGTGGGGGACGGTCAGTCGTCGCCCTGGAAGTAGCTCAGCAGGCGCAGGATCTCGATGTAGAGCCAGACCAGGCTGACCAGGATGCCGAAGGCGGCGACCCAGGAGTAGCGCTGAGGCAGGCCCATCCGGACGCCGTCCTCGACCTCCTTGAAGCTGAGCACGAAGCTCAGCGCGGCGACCACGATGCAGACCAGGCTGAAGCCGATCGCCAGCGGGCTGCCGTCGCGCAGGCCGGTGTTGACGCCGAAGAGCGCGAACACCAGGTTGATCAGCATGACGGCGAAGAGGCCCGCCATCACGGCGATCATGCCCTTGACGAACTTCGGGGTCGCCCGGATGACCTTCGCCTTGTAGAGGATGGCCATCACGAAGAAGACGCCGAACGTCGCGGTCACCGCCTGGAGCACGATGCCGTCGTAGAGCGACTCGAAGAACTTGCTGACCATGCCGACGAAGACGCCCTCGACGACGGCGTACGCGACGACCAGCGCCGGGTTGGCCATCCGGGAGAACGAGATGATCAGGCCCAGGACGAGACCGACCACCGCCGCGCCGATCCACGCCGCACCGAGCAGCGCGTCGGGCACCAGCACCCAGGCGGCCGCGGCAGAGACACCGAGGATGCCGAGGAGCGTGACGGTCTTGACCACCACGTCGTCGATCGACATGGTGTTGACGGTCGGCGGGGCCGCCGGGTAGCCGGCCTCCGTCGGGTACTGCGGGGGATAGCCGGGCTGTCCGTACGGCCCGGTCGGGGCGTACCCGGCGGAGCGCTCCCGCTCGGCCGCCTGGCCGAGCCGGGCGAGCACCGGGTTCGAAGTCTTCACTGTCAGGCCTCCCTCAGGGGGTCGTTGCACGTGAACGTGCACTCCCAAGAGTAAACGCCCAGGGCAGCTCCGTGGAGATCGCCAAGCTGAGCGGAAGCTGAGAGTGCGGGTGTGCCCGGGGCGGGGGTCGAACCCGCACGCCTTTCGGCAGCCGCTTTTAAGGCGGCCGTGTCTGCCGTTCCACCACCCGGGCGGGTGACACCGCGCGGGTCGACACGCGTGGTGCAGTGTCACGGTAGCGGTTCGGCGGCGACCCGGCGTACCCCTGCGCCGGGGTCACACTAGGGTCAAGACCGTGAGCAGCGCAGCCCCCACGGCCCCCGACGCCGCCCCTGACCAGGCTGTCCTCGGCGCCGACCGGCTGCCCCACCGGCTCCGACCGGCCCGCCTGCTGGCCGCCGTCTCCCGGCGCCGGGCGGACGTCGCCGTCGCGCTGCTCTTCCTTGCGCTGGCCGGCTGGCTCACCCACGGGCTCTGGCCCGACCCGGCGGCCCGCGTACTCGCGCTGAACCCGGAGGACCAGGCCCTCTACGAGTGGTTCCTCGCTGTCGATTCGCGGGCGCTGTTCGGCGACTTCGGCCTGCTCACCGATCGGCTCAACGCGCCCGACGGGGTCAACCTGATGACCAACACCACGGTCATCGCGCTCGGCGTGCTCCTCGCCCCGGTGACCCTGCTGCTCGGCGCGCCCGTCACCTTCGCCCTGCTGGCGGCGGCGAACCTGGTCGGCACCGCGGTCGCCTGGTACCTCCTTTACACCCGGCTGCTGCGCGCCCGCCGGGTCGCCGCCGCGCTCGGGGCGGCGCTCTGCGGCTTCGGCCCGGGAATGGTCTCGCAGACCAACAGCCACCTGCACATGACCGCGCAGTGGCTGGTGCCGGTGATCGTCTGGTTGGTGGTCCGCCTGCTGCGCGCCGCCGACCCGGCCGGCACCGGCGACGGGCCGGACCGCCGGCGGCTGGTCAGCTCGGCCGCCGGCCTGGCGGCGGCGGTCACGGCGCAGGTCTTCGTCGGCGAGGAGGTGCTCTTCCTCTGCGCGGTGACGCTGCTGGTGATGGCGGTCACCTACGCGGTCACGGACCGGAACCTGGCCCGTCGCGCCCTGCCCGGGTTCGCCGGGGGGATGCTGCTCGCCAGCGGGCTGGCCCTGCTCGTGCTGGCCTGGCCGCTCTGGTTCCAGTTCGCCGGCCCGCAGGGCGTCGCGGACGGCATGTTCAGCCCGCACTACTTCTCGGCGGACCTGCGTAGCTGGTGGACGATCTCGCCGCTGTCGGTCGCGGGCGGTGACGGGGCCGCCCGGCTGACCACCGGTCCGGCGGAGTACAACACGTTCCTCGGGCTGCCCCTGCTGCTGGCCGCCGCCGCCTGCGCGTTCTGGCTGGGCCGTCGCCCGCTGGTCGTCGCGTGCGTGGTCGGCACCCTCACGATGGGGGCACTGTCGCTCGGCCCGCGGGTGGTGCTCGACGGTGAACGCACCGCCGTGCCGGGCCCGTACGCCCTGCTCTCCGGACTGCCCGTGGTGGACGGCGCGCTGCCGATGCGGTTCGCCCTCGCCGCGCTCCCGCTGATCGCCACGCTGCTGGTCCTGGCGGTCGACCGGGCGCTACGCGGCACCGGCCAGGCCCGCCGGCTGGTGCCGGCGGCGGTCGGCGTGGCGCTGCTGCCGCTGCTGCCCGCCCCGCTACCCACCGCCGACCGTCCGCCGCTGCCGGAGTTCGTCACCGGCGGCCACTGGCGCCAGTGCGTCGAGCCGGGCGGGGTGCTGGTGCCGGTGCCGCTCGCCACGCCGAAGGAGCCGTGGCCGATGCGCTGGGCGACCGCCGCCGACGCCGCGTTCGGCATGCCGGAGGGCTTCTTCATCGGGCCGTACGGCCGGGGCGGCACGGCGGCGATGGGCACCTTCCAGCAGCCCACCTCGGCGCTGCTGACCGAGGTGGGCAAGCGCGGCGGTCAACCGGTCATCGGGGACGAACAGCGCCGGCAGGCCGCCGAGGACGCCGACTTCTGGGGTGCCTCCTGCGTGGCGCTGGCCGTCGACACCCCCCGGGTCGACGACCTGCGCGGCACGCTGGAGCAGCTCTACGGCCCGGCCACCCGGATCGCCGACGCCTGGACCTGGCGCGTCTGACCCGCTCGGGACGGCGAAAGCCCTCTCCGCCCGCGGACGGAGAGGGCTTCGCGTAACTCGGTCAGGCTCGGCCGGCGCCGATCGGCTGGGACGCCTCGGCGAACTCCTCGCGCGGGTCGTGCAACTGCCCGAGGGCGACCACCTCGCGCTTGAGGAAGAACGCCAACGACCAGTCCACCACGACCCGGACCTTACGGTTGAACGACGGGATCCGGCTCATGTGGTACGTCCGGTGCATGAACCAGGCCGGCCAGCCGGTCATCTTGATCCCGTACACCTGGGCAACGCCCTTGTGCAGGCCGAGGCTGGCGACGCTGCCGGCGTGCTTGTGCTTGTACTCCACCGGCTCCCGGCCGCGCACGACGTTGACGATGTTGTCGGCCATCCGGGCGGCCTGGCGGACCGCGTGCTGGGCGCTCGGCGAGCAGTAGTTGCCGGGCTCCTTGGTGAGGTCCGGCACGGCCGCGCAGTCACCGGCGCTCCAGGCGCCCTCGACCACCCGGTCGCCGTCGACCACCTGGAGGGTCGGCAGGCAGGTGACCCGCCGCCGCTCGTCGCGGGGAAAATCCGTGGCGTCCAGCATCGGCGACGGCTTCACGCCGGCCGTCCAGACGATCGTGTCCGAGCGGAAGCTGTCGCCGTCGGAGAGCTTGACGACCCCGTCGAGGCAGGACTCGAGGCGGGTGTCCAGTCGGATGTCCATGTTCCGCTTCAGCAGCTGCTGCACGGTGTAGGCGCCCATGTCCCGGTCGACCTCGGGCAGCACCCGCTGGGTCGCCTCGACCAGCACCCAGCGCATGTCGTCCGCCTTGAGCTCCGGGTAGTACTTCAGCGCGTCCCGGGCCATGTCCTCCATCTCGGCGAGCGCCTCGATGCCGGCGTAGCCGCCACCGACGAAGGTGAAGGTGAGCGCGGACCGGCGGACGGCCGGGTCGGGCGTGGCGGCGGCCACGTCGAGCCGGTCCAGCACGTGGTTGCGCAGGTAGATGGCCTCGCCGATGGTCTTGAACCCGATGCCGTGCTCGTGCAGGCCGGGGATCGGCAGCGTCCGGGAGACCGAACCGGGGGCGACGACGACGTGGTCGTACGGAATCTCCCGGGTCGGGCCGCTGATCGGCTGCACCAGCGCGGTCTTACGGTCGTGGTCGATGCGCTTCACCGCACCCGCCACCACCTTGCACCGCCGCAACTCGCGCCGCAGCGGCACCACGGAGTGCCGGGGCGAGATGTTGCCGGCGGCGGCCTCGGGCAGGAACGGCTGGTAGGTCATGTGGGGCTGAGGGTCCACCACGACGACCTCAGCCTCACGGGAGCTGAGCTTCTTCGACAGGCGCAGGGCCGCGTAGAGACCGACGTGACCGGCACCCACCACAAGGATCCGCTTCGGATTCACGTCAACTATCTTTCCCCCCGCGGGGAGGCTAATCCCGCTCGCGCCCCTTCTCTGTGACCGAGCACAACCCCTGTGACCTGCACAACGTCGGCCAAAAGGGGCTGTCACCTGCGGCGCAGCAGCCACCCCAGCAACGCCGTCACCGCCACCGCCACGAGCAGACCGAGCACCGTCGCCACCTGGTGTCCGGCATCACCGCCGAGCCCGGCGACCTCCAGCAGCAGCACGCCGAGCACGAAGGTGGCCAGCAGCACCCCGCCGGCCCGCGCCAGCCACCGCACGATCAACTCCGGGTCGACCACCGCGTCGTACGGCAGCACGGCGGCCAGCGCGCAGAGGGTGTGCGCGAGGTAGAGCAGCGCCGCCACGGCGAGCATCCGCCAGAGGGCGATCGGCCGGTCGTACCCGTCGGTGGCGACCAGCCAGCCGCCGACCGTGACCAGCGCGGCGAAGGTCGGCCAGACCCGGCGCGGCCCCACCGCCGGCAGCACCGCCACCGCCACCAGGGCGAACAGCGGCCGGCCGAGAAGCACCTCCGACGGGTACGCCAGCAGCAGGCCGACCAGGACGGTGAGGAAGATGCCGGCGCGCACCAGCAACGGCGTCAGGCTGACCCGGCCCGCGGCGTACCGCAGCGCCCGGACCCGTTCGGTGACCGCCTTCACCGGCGCGCTCACCGGGCCCACCTTCCGCTCGCGACTGCGGGACTCCGCTGCGCTGCGTTCCTCACGCTCACCGGGCCCACCTTCCGCTCGCGACTGCGGGACTCCGCTGCGCTGCGTTCCTCACGCTCACCGGGCCCACCTTCCGTACGCGACTGCGGGACTCCGCTGCGCTACGTTCCTCGCGCTCACCGGCCCACCCGCGGTGCGGTCGCCAGGCGGGCCACGTCCCGCAGCACCTCGTCGAGGCTGCCCGCGCCGGCCCAGCGCACCACCGGCACCCCGTGCTCCCGCAACTGCCCGATCATGGTCTCCCGGTCCAGTCGCCACAGCCGGTACGCCACCTCGGCCC
Organism: Micromonospora sp. NPDC047074; assembly: GCF_040643815.1. NCBI lineage: Bacteria > Bacillati > Actinomycetota > Actinomycetes > Micromonosporales > Micromonosporaceae > Micromonospora > Micromonospora sp. NPDC047074. The sequence continues at coordinate 290,217 of NZ_JBEYVB010000002.1, read as the reverse complement.
AGCCACGGTCCTTCGGCGGGGTGAGGTCGGCCGGCAGCGTGTCCACCGCCACCACGAACCGCCCGGAGCGGGCCAGCCGCGCCAGCATCTGTGCCGACCGTTCGTCGAGCAGTGGCGTGAGGACCACCACCAGCGCGTCCGCCGACAGCACCTGCGGGCCGAACACCTGGTCGTAGGGCTCGTGCGGGGAGGACTCGGCGCGTACCTCCAGCAGCCACTCCAGCACGGTCAGGTACTGCCGGCGGCCGGTGGCCGGGCGCAGCCGCCGGGCGGCCGGACCGTATTCGAGCATCGACACCCGGTCGCCCCGGTGCAGGTAGTGCTCGGCGATCGCGGCGGCGGCCCGGACGGTGGTGTCCAGCACCGATGCGGCACCCGAGACCCCACCCGAACGCCCCGCCTCGGCGAGCACGTCGAGCAGCACCACCACCTCGGCGTCCCGGTCGGAGAGGGTGGCCGCCACGTGCAGTTGGCGGGCGCGCAGCGAGACCCGCCAGTCGATCCGGCGCAGCCGGTCCCCCGGGGCGAAGACCCGTACGCCGGCCAGTTCGCCGCCCTCGCCGGGTCGGCGCGAGTGGTGGGCGCCGACCAGGCCGGCGGCCCGGGGCATCGCCTCGACCGCGTCGAACGGTTCGGTCTTCGGGTAGACCCGCAACCGGGCCGGCTCCGTGATCACGGCGCGGGAGACCAGCAGGCCCTGCGCGGCGGCGACCCGGGCGCCGGCCGGGCCGATCGGGTGCCGGCCCCAGCGCAGCGCCGTGCCGGCCAGTTCCAGGTCCACGGCCTGGGCCGTCGGGACGGCGGTCACGAACGGCCGCTCGGCAACGGACGGGGTGACGGCCGAGCCCGCTCCGGACGCGGTGGTCGCCCCGGCAATCGTCACCCGCTCCACGCGCAGCCACGGTGAGACCCGGCTGCGCACCACCGCCACGTCGTAGTCGATCACGTCGGGGTTGCCGACGGTGACCGTGCCGGTCAGCTCGCTCCCCTCGACCAGGTGGCCCCCGTCGGCGGAGATCCAGACCTGCGGCAGGGCCGTCGGCCGGCGGCGCAGCGCGTGCGCGGTGCCGAGCGCGAACGGGGCGGCCAGCACGACCAGGTCGACCCGGCCGAGCAGCACCCCCACGATCAGCAGCAGGCCGGTGAGCAGCGCCGCCCGGCCGAGCGCCCAGGTGGGCACCCAGCCGGGCGAGGGTTCCGATCCCGGCGGCGGGGACTCGGCGGACGCGACCATCAGTGCCCGGGCCGGCCGGCGGCGTAGCTGGGCAGCGCGCCGCTGGCGGGCGCCGGGGTCGCCTCGAGCACCTCGCCGACCACGAAGGACGGATCGACGCGGCGCAGCCACATCTCCGGGCGCAGCGTGATCCGGTGGGCCAGCGCGGGCGCGGCGACCTCCTTGACGTCCTCCGGCACCACGAAGTCGCGGCCGGCCATCACGGCCCGTACCCGCGACAGCAGCAGCAGCGCCAGCGAGCCGCGTGGCGAGGCGCCCACCAGCACCGACGGGTGTTCCCGGGTGGCGGCGGTCAGCGCCACGATGTAGCGGCCGACGGAATCCTCCACCACCACGTCCTCCAACGCGGCCTGCATGGCCCGCAGGGTGGCCGCGTCGACGACCGGCTTGATCTCCGCCTCCTCGCGACGGCGGGCCATCCGCCGGCGCAGCACCTCCCACTCCTCCTCGTGCTCCGGATAGCCGAAGGAGACCCGGAGCAGGAAACGGTCGAGCTGCGCCTCCGGCAACGGGTAGGTGCCCTCGTACTCGATCGGGTTGGCGGTGGCCAGGACGTGGAACGGCTCGTCCAGCTTGTAGGTGACGCCCTCCACCGAGACCTGCTTCTCCTGCATCGCCTCCAGCAGGGCCGACTGGGTCTTCGGCGGCGTCCGGTTGATCTCGTCGGCGAGGAGCAGGTTGGTGAAGACCGGGCCGGCCCGGAACGCGAACTCGCCGCTGCGCTGGTCGTACAGGAACGAGCCGGTCACGTCGGCCGGCAGCAGGTCCGGGGTGAACTGGAGCCGGCGGAAGTCCAGCCCGAGCGCCTGCGCGAAGGAGCGCGCGGTCAGCGTCTTGCCGAGGCCCGGCAGGTCCTCCAACAGCACGTGCCCGCCGGCCAGGATCCCGGCGAGGACCAGCTCCAGCGCGTCCCGCTTACCGACCACGACCTGGCCGACCGCCTCCAGCACCGACCGGGCGAGGTTGCCGACCTCGGCGGCGGGCATCCTGCGGTCCACGTCGTTCATGTCTTCTCCAGTTCGGCGACGATCGCCGCGAGGTCGCGCGGCGACGGGGGGCGGCGGGAGGGCGTGCTGAGGAATGTCCAGAGCCGGTCACCGAGCAGGGCCCGGGCCCGCTCCGGGTCGGACTCCCGGGTCAGGCCGTGGCGCTGACGCAGCCGCTCGTCGGCCAGCTCGCCGATGCGGGGCAGGATCCGCTCGGCGAACCGCTCCCGGTTGCCCGCGCACCAGTCCAGCGGTCGTTCCCAGCCGTTGATGGCGGTCCGCAGCGCGTCCCGGGCGCCCCAGTTCCAGACGCCGTCGTCGTCGCCGGCCGGCGCCCGGCTGCCGGACCGGGGCGGGGGCGGGGGCGCGAGGGCGGTGACGACCCGGCGCACCAGGAAGAACGCGACCACCCCGGCGACGAGGACCGGCAGGGAGACCCGGAGGCCCACCACGCGCAGGCCGGCGATCAGCACGACCACGACCGCCGCGACGCCGGCCAGCGCGCGCAGCACCCGACCGGCCCGCCCGCCCCGGGACCGCCCGGCGGGCGCCGGCCGCTCCTCCTCGAAGCTCAGCAGGTCGTCGATGCTGGTGCTGCTCACCACGTCACCTCACCACGCCGGCCGCCCGCCGGCCGCATCCTGGTCACGCCGGCACCCCGGTGTCGCCGGCGACCACCTCGGTCAGCTCGCCGCGCAGCCGGCGCAGCGCCGCACGGGCCTGGTCGCGGGTGCGTTCGTCGACCGGCCGGGTGGCGTACCGGGCCTCGCGGTAGACGTTCGCGAACTCGGCCAGCACGTCGGCGCTGACGATCGCCGGCACGCCCGCCGACGGGTCGCCCCGCAACAGGCGGGTGACCAGGTCGGTGGGGGTGTCGCCGGCCAGCCGGGGCACGCCGGCCCCGGCCGCGGCCTCCTCCAGGCGTACCCAGCAGGCGATGACCGCCGTGCGGGGGTCGGTGGACTGGTCGTCCAGCTCCTCCAGGCCGGCGTCGAGGGCGGCGGCCACCTCGCGGGCCGTGCCCTCGGCCGTACGCCGGGCCCGCTGCGCCGGCAGCGCCCGGCTGGTCCGGCGGATGGCGCCCCGGACCAGTGTCCAGGTGAGATAGCCGAACGCGGCGAGCAGGGCCAGCCCGAGCAGCACGACGACGGCCGTGCCGATCCACTGCGGAATCTGCGCCTGGGTGGCCTCGCCGGCGTCGCGGGGCTCGACCGGGATCGAGGCGGCCGGCTCGGCGGTCGGGTACTCCGGGACGTACGGGATGTTGTCGGCGGCGGGCGGGACCCGGCTGGCGCCGATCGACGAGTGGGCGGACGACAGCGCGGCGACGGCCAGCAGGAGCACCACCACCGCGACCGGCCACCATCTGCGCAGGACGCCGACATCCATCGGGGGCTACCTCCGGACCACCGGGACGGGCCGCCCGGGTCGACGCGTTGCGTCCGTCATCGCCACCGCCCCCGCGCCTCAGTCCACCCCGGCCAACTGCTTCGCCCGGGCGAACACGTCGTCCAGCATCCCTGGTGTCAGCCGCCCCGTGAAGGTGTTCTGCTGGCTGACGTGGTAGCAGCCGAGCAGTTCCGGCGCGCCCGTGCCGGACCAGTGTGCCCCATGGCCGAACGCCGGTCGCGGGCTGGGCGGTCGCACGCCGTACACCTGACGCAGCACCGGCCACCACGAGGCCCACGCGAACGCTCCCAGCGCGACCACGACGCGCAGCGTGGGGCGGATCAGCGTGACCTCGCGGTGCAACCACGGCGCGCACGTGTCCCGCTCGTCCGGGGTGGGCTTGTTGTCCGGCGGCGCACAGCGCACGGCGGCGAAGACGCGCAGGTCGCGCAGGGTGAGCCCGTCGTCGGCGGCGACGCTGGTCGGCTGGTTGGCCAGACCGGCGCGGTGCAGCGCGGCGAACAGCACGTCGCCGGAGCGGTCGCCGGTGAAGATCCGGCCGGTGCGGTTGCCGCCGTGCGCGGCGGGTGCCAGTCCGAGGATGGCGATGCGCGCGTCGGGGACGCCGAAGCCGGGCACCGGCCGGCCCCAGTACTCCTGGTCGCGGAAGGCCGCCCGGCGGACCCGGGCGACCTCCTCCCGCCACCGCACGAGACGGGGGCAGGCGAAGCAGTCGCTGACGGCGGCGTCGAGGTCGGCCAGGTCGGTCGCCCGCGCGGCGCGGGCGACCACCTCACCGGGCGTACGCGGCTCAGCCAAGCCTGGCCCGGAAGAGTTCGAGGGTGCGGGCCCAGGCGGTGGCGGCGGCGCGCTGGTCGAAGTTCTCCGGCCGGTCCTCGTTGAAGAAGGCGTGCGAGGTGCCGGGGTAGTCGAAGGTCTGGCACGTGCCGCCGGAGGTCTCGATGGCCTGGCGGACGACCCGTACGCCGTCGGCGGCGGAGGTGCCGTCCTCCTCGGAGCAGTGGATGAGTGCCGCCTTGCCCGCGTAGTCGGCCCACTCGGGGCGCATGCCGTCCCAGGGCAGGCGCGGGTAGAAGGCGGCGGTGGCGACGATCCGCTCGGAACGGGTCGCCGCCCAGAGGGCGAGGCTCGCGCCGGCACAGAAGCCCGCGCAGCCCACCTTGCCGGCGACCTCGGGCCGCCCGGCGAGGTATTCCGCCGCGACGGCGATGTCGGCTGCCGCCTCGTCCATCTGTGGGCCGTTCAGCATCTGCCGGGGCTCGCTGGGCTTGCTGGCCGGGCCGCCCCGGCGAAAATCCGGGGCAAGAGCGACGAAACCGGCCTCGGCGAAGCGGTCCACGACCGCCCGGACGTGCGGCACCAGACCCCACCAGTCCTGGATGACGATGACCGCCGGGCTGGTCGCACCGCCGGAGGGTATCGCGAGATACCCCTCGCTGGTCCCCCCGTTGTCGCGGTAGCTCACCATTTCACCCATTGGCCGTCCTCCTAGCGGTCAGTCATCGTTGGCTGGTCGCCCAGTGGTCCTACGTGCCGGTAGCCTGCCACGCAGTAACCGCCCCGGGGAAGACGCCAGCGAAGTGGCATTCACCTCCTGTTCACCCGCCGGCCGGTCGCGGAAACGCCGACGGCGGCGCGGACGTCGTCCGCGCCGCCGTCGGGCGGTGCTGTGGCGCTGGGGTGATCAGGCCTTCTTGGTCAGGCAGAGCAGGTAGCCCGTCTTGCCCGGCTCGATGCTGTAGAAGACGTAGCCCTCCTGGCCCTCCTTGATGTACTGCTCGCACGCCTCGCCGGAGCGGGCCTGCGCCTGGGTCTGGCCGTCGACCCGGCCGACCACGTTGTAGACGGCGTCGGTGGAGGTGCACTCGACGACCTTCGCGCCGTCGACCTCCTCCTCCTTGGTGCCGGTAACCTCCGGCAGCTCGGCGATGCAGTCGCCGACCTTGGCCTCGGCCGTCTCGTCCTTGTTGAAGAAGTTGCCGATCACCGACCCGATGCCGAACTTCAGCCCCGCGACGACGAGGAACACGACGATCGCGCCGACGACGCCGAGCAGCTTCTTGGAACCGGACTTCTTCGCCTCGGGCTCCGCCGGGGGCGGCGCCTGGACGGCCGACGGGGGCTGTGCGGCGTCCGGCGCGGGGGGCGGTGCGACCTGCTCTGACACGGATTTTCCTTCCGGGGGGTTAATGAGCAGTCGACACCGTAGCGACCGGGACCGACAGTCGCTGCCCCGCTGGACTCATCCGTTCAGCTATTTCCCAGGTTCAGTGCATGACGCTGTTCACGACCGGGTCGGCGTCGGGGTCGGGGTCGGGGTCGGAGTGGCTTCCGGGCTCACCGTCGCGCCCGGACTCGGCGTCGTGGTGGGGCTCGGCCCGCTGGGTTGCTGCGTCGGAGTGGTCAGCGGGGGCAGGGTCGGCCCCGGCGGCGGCCCGGCCGGGGCGTGCGGCACGAAGGGTGCCTGATCCGGGCAGTACGGGTACGTCCGCAGCGGCCGGTTGCGGGTGGCGTTCGGGTCGTGGGCATCCGGGCAGTCTGGGTAGCCGAGTCGAATCGGAGCGCCGTTCTGGTCGAAGAGGCGGGCGTTCTCCACCAGCCGCCCCTCGCTGTCGTAGACGAAGACGTCCCGCACCTGGTCGTAGGGGTTGTTCACCGAGGTCTCGTCGTAGCCGCGGTAGTCGTAGCCAGCCCGGCTCTCCGCGTCCTGCAGGCCAGCCAGCGCGAAGACGACGAGCACCAGGCTGCTGGCGTGCATCGCCCAGCGGGGCCAGCGGGTCAGCCGGGCGGCGCGGTGACCGAGCCAGATCGAGGCGAGCACGAAGCCGACCAGCATCATCAGGCCGGCGATCAGCTCACCGCCGAACCGCGGCAGCAGCCCGAAGCTGCCGCCGGTGGAGATCACGGCCACCAGCATCGCGGCGAGGTAACCGCGCAGCACCCACCAGGCGGGGCGGAGCAGCCGCAGGAACTCGCCGGCCCGCGCGTACCCCAGCGGCGGGCCGAGCTGGGTGTCCAGGGCGCGTAGCTGGCGGCGGGCCCGGCCCACGGCGGCGGCCACCCGCTGGTCGAGGTTGCGCCTGGGGGTCGCCGGCGCGCCGGCGGCGGCGCGCAGCTCGGCCGCGTACGCCTCGGGCTCGCCGAGCCGCTCGACGAGAGAGCCGTCGTCCTCGGCGGCGACCTCGGCGAGATGCTCTGGCAGGTCCTCGGTCAACTCGTCGCGCTGCGCCGGCGGCAGGTCGGCCAGCGCGGCCCGCACCCGTGCGGCGTAGTCCGTGATCTCCTGCTCCGTGACGGTCATGCCGCCATCCCCCGATCGTCGAGCAGTGCGTCCATGGTGGTGGCGAACGAGCGCCAGAGCTTGCCGGAGCGGCCGAGCTGGTCCCGGCCGGCGGCGTTGAGTGAGTAGTACTTGCGGTGCGGGCCGGACTCGCTCGGCACGACGTAGGTGGTCAGCAGGCCGGCGGCGTAGAGCCGGCGCAGCGTGCCGTAGACCGAGGCGTCGCCGACCTCCTCCAGGCCGGCGTCGCGCAGTCGGCGCAGGATGTCGTAACCGTAGCCGTCCTCCTCCCGGAGCACGGCGAGAACCGCGAGGTCCAGGACGCCCTTCAGCAGTTGTGTGGTGTCCACGCATTGCACACTACTGCGCAATGCGTAATAGCGTCAAAGGAACGCGCCGCGCGGGTCAGGCCACGCGCCGTGCCGCGTGGTCCGCGACCCGCAGCAGATCCCGCAGTACGTGCACCAGCGCGCGAGCCTGCGCCAGGTCGATCGGCCAGCGCTCCGGGTCGTCACCGGCGGACAACTCCAGCAGCACTCCGGCCGGGCTGAGCCGCCCGACGTCCATCTGCCAGAGCGCGGCACGCACCTGGATCACCTCGTCGCCGCGCGGCGCGGCCGACCGCAGCCGGGACAGGTGCAGCGCGCTGGCCGCGCAGCCGCTCTCGGGTACGCACCACGCCGGGTGGACGCCTCGGATCGCCACGTCATCGCTCCTCGCTCGCGTTGTGGGGGCGTTGTGGGCCCACGGTCACTCCCATCCTCGTCACCGGTCGATTACGGTCGGAAGTCGCGCGAGGGTCACCGGCCGACGGTGGTCCACGCGGCCCGTCGCGTGAAGCCCGGTGAGTGAGGTGTGATGACCGGATCGCAACTGTCGACGCTGGACCTGCTGGCCGGTGAGCTGCGGCGGCTGCGCATCGAGCGCGGGCTGAGCCAGGAGGAGTTGGCGCGGCGGATCAACTACTCCGGCTCGCTCGTCGGGATGGTGGAGATCGGCCGGCGTACGCCGTCGCTCGACTTCGTCCGCCGCGCGGACGAGGCACTGGACAGCGGCGGCCTGCTCGGGCGGATCCTGCCGCTGGTCAGCCTGGAGACCGCGCCGGCCTGGTTCCGCCCCTGGGTGGCCGTGGAGCAGGAGGCCGCCACGCTGTGGTGGTTCGAGATCTCGGTGCTGCCCGGCCTGCTCCAGACCGAGGGGTACGCCCGCGCGGTCCTCGGCGGCGGCGGGCTCCGGTCCGAGGAGGAGATCGAGCAGCGCGTGGCCGCACGGCTTCAGCGGCAGCAGATCCTTGACCGTGCCCAGCCGCCGCAACTGGTCGCGGTGATCGACGAAGGAATTCTGCGCCGGCCGGTGGTCGACCAGTTCGGGGTGATGCGCGAACAGGTCGAACATCTGATCGCGCTGGCGGCACGCCCATACGTCCACCTGCATGTCGTCCCCACGGAGGCGGGCGTCTACCCGGGGCTTGCCGGGCCGTTCATCCTGGCCGGATACGCCGACGGCGGCTGGGTGGCGCACCTCGACAGCCCGCTCCGGGCGCAGGTACTGGACCGCGCCGAGGAGATTGCCAGCCTGCACCGCAGGTGGGAAAGTGTCCGCTCAGAGGCGCTGCCCCGCCGGCAGTCGCTGGGCCTGCTGCAGGAAGTGGCGAAGACATGGAGCTGACCGGCGCCCGGTGGCGCAAGTCGACGCGCAGCGACAACGGCGGCGCCTCGTGTGTGGAGGTCGCCGACAACCTGCCCGGCGTGGTGCTGGTCCGCGACAGCAAGGACCGCTCCGGGCCCACGCTCTCCTTCGCCCCGGCCGCCTGGTCCCGGTTCGTCACCGGGATCGCCCGGCCCGGCGCCTGACCCCGACGTCGACCGGCCGCCCCCACGGCGGCACGCTCACGACCAGCGGTCGAGGACCCGGTCGACCAGTTCGCGCAGCCGGTCGCGGGAGTACGGCCCGAGGTGCAGGAGATGCCGGTAGTAGACCGGGCCGTACAGCAGCTCGACGATCAACTGTAGGTCCGCGTCGGCGGGCAACTGACCCTGCTGCTGGGCCCGCGCGAGCCGCTGCTTCGCGACCGCGACCCTGGGCCCGACCAGTTGCGCGGTCAGGGCCTCGGCGAGCCCGGGGTCGTGCTGCGACTCCGCGATCAGCCCGGCGTACGCGGACCCGGTCACCGGGCTGGACAGGAAGTCCAGCACGGCCGCCATCTGGGTGTGCAGGTCGGTCGGGAGGTCGCCGGTGTCGGGGAAGGGCGTGGCCGCCTCGGCCATGTCGCTCAGGGCCTCGAGGATGACCGCCCCCTTGGTGGGCCACCAGCGGTAGATGGTCTTCTTGCTCACCCCGGCGCGGCTGGCGATGGCCTCCACGGTCACGGCGCCGTATCCGCGCTCCCCGCTGAGCGCGAGCGCGGCGGCCAGGATCGCCTGACGACTCTTCTCGCTGCGCCGTTGGGGGTTCGGTGCTGACGTCATGGCCACAGGCTAACAGCAGGAAACGATACGTGTCGTGTTGACACGCGGGCCGCCCCGGGCACATCATCGATCTCCTAACGACACGACACGTGTCGTGTAGAGAGGAGAGTCGTGAAGTCTCGCTGGCCGGCGCTCGCCGTGTTGTGCGCCATGCAACTGATGATCATTCTCGACGGGACCGTCGTCACCGTGGCCCTGCCCGTCCTCCAGGCGGAACTGGGGATCTCCCAGGCGGGGCTGTCCTGGGTGGTCAACTCGTACCTCATCGCCTTCGCCGGCCTGCTGCTCTTCGCGGGCCGGCTCGGCGACCTCGTCGGCAGCCGGAAGGTGTTCCAGGCCGGGCTCGCCACGTTCACCCTCGCCTCGCTGCTGTGCGGGGTGGCCACCACCCCGGCGATGTTGATCGCCGGCCGGTTCCTCCAGGGCGTCGGGGCGGCGCTGGCGTCCGCGGTCGTGCTCGGCATGATCGTGGCGCTCTTTCCCGAACCCGGCGAGCAGGCCCAGGCCATGGGTGTCTACAGCTTCGTGTCCGCCGGCGGCGCCTCGGTCGGGCTGATCGCCGGAGGGGTCATCACCGAGACGGTCGGCTGGCCCTGGATCTTCCTGGTCAACGTGCCGATCGGCGTGGTGGCGCTGGTGGGCGGCGCCCGGCTGCTGGCCCGCACCGCCGGGCTCGGGTGGCGTGCCGGTGTCGACGTCGTCGGCGCGGTCCTGATCACGGCGGGCCTGTCGCTCGGCGTCCTCACGATCTCCCGGGTCCCGGAGTCCGGGCTGCACCTCGGGTGGGCCGCCGCCTCCGTCGTCCTGCTGGCGGCGTTCGTCGCACGCCAGGCGAGCACCGCACAGCCACTGCTCCGGCTGCGCCTGTTCGCCAGCAGGGAGATCACCGGGGCCAACCTCGTGGTGGTGCTGGTCTTCGCCGCGGGATTCGGCTTCCAGTTCCTCAACGCCCTGTACCTGCAACGCGTGCTCGGCTTCGACTCGTTGCAGACCGGCCTGGCGTTCCTGCCGGCGCCGCTGGTGATCGGGGCGATGTCGCTGTTCTTCTCCGCCAGGCTCACCGCCCGGTACGGCACCCGCCGCGTACTGCTGACCGGGCTGCTGGCGCTGGCCGCCGGCCTGCTGCTGCTCAGCCGGGCCCCGGTCGGCGGCGACTACTGGACCGACGTCGCTCCCTCGCTGCTCGTCCAGGGCTTCGGCATGGGCCTCACCGTGCCGTCGGTCATCATGCGGGCGATGGCGGGGGCCGCTCCCGCCGATGCCGGGCTCGCCTCCGGCCTGAACAACACCGCGCAGCAGGCGGGCGCGGCGGTCGGCCTGGCGGTCCTGGCCACGGTGGCCACCGCCCGCACGGACACGCTCCTCGGCCAGGGCACGCCGGACCTCACCGCCCTACGCGACGGCTACAGCCTGGCGTTCCAGGTCGCGGCCGGATTCGTGCTCGCGGGGGTGCTCGTCACGTACCTGCTGCTCACCGACACCAAGACGAAGGAAAGGATCCCGGCATGAGGGTCGGAGTCATCGGCGCCCACCCGTCCCGGGGCTGGGCCCGCGCGGTCCACCTGCCCGCACTGGCGGCCCTGCCCGACTACGAGGTCACCGCCGTGGCCAGCACCAGCCAGGCCGTCGCCGACCAGGCCGCGGCCGTCTGGGGTGCCCGGCACGCCTTCGCCGACCCGTACGCGCTGATCTCCCATCCGGACGTCGACCTGGTGACCGTCGCCGTGCAGCTCCCGCGCCGGGACGGGCTGGTCGAGGCGGCGATCGCGGCGGGCAGACACGTCTACAGCGAGTGGCCGCTGGCCCGCTCCGCGGAGGAAGCAACGCACCTGCGGCGACTGGCCGACCAGGCCGGCGTACGACACGCCGTCGGGTTGCAGAGCAGGCACCACCCGGCGATCCGCCACCTCCGCGCCCTGCTGGCCGCGGGCCGGATCGGCAAGATCATGTCGGCCTCCCTGACGTACTCGCTGGCGACCCCGGAGGTCTGGTCCCGCCGGTACGCCGACCTGTTCGACCACACCAAGGGCGTGAACCACCTCGCTGTCGTGGGCGGCCACGCGATGGACATGTTCGGTTCGGCCGTGGGCCACCCGACCGAGATCGCGGCGACGCTCACCACCCGGATCGCGCGGATCACGCTGGAAGAGACCGGCGAGCAGATCCCGGTGACCTCGCCCGACCAGATCGCCGCCGTCGGGCTGCTGGAGTCCGGAGCCACCGCCTCGGTGCACATCATGACCGGCGGACCGGTGGGTGACGGCTTCCGGATCGAGGTCCACGGCAGGTCCGGACGGCTCGTGCTGCGCGCCAGGGACGACTCGCTGGTCGGCCCGGAGTTCACCCTGACGGTCTCCGACGGCACCGGGCGCGGCACGGAGCTGCCGGTGCCGGCGGAACACCGCCACACGCCTCCGGCCGCCCCGCCCGCCGTCCACAACGTCCGGCAGGTCTACGCGGACCTGGCCGCCGGACACCCCGTGGAACCGGACTTCGGCACCGCCGAACGCACCCACCGTCTCATCGACGCCATCGCCCGCTCCGCCGCGACGGGCACCCGGCAACGGCTCCACTGATCCGCACGGTATTCCGCGGTCCGCCACGGGCGACGCTGCCCACCCGTGGCGGACGCGGTCCGCGCGCCCGGCAGCGGCACGGAACGCTAGCCGGTGAGCAGGTTGACCACCACACCGGCCGGGATGGACACCGCCACCCCGGCGAGGAAGAACCACAGTTGCGACCGCTGCCCGCGCTGGTTCGTCGTGCGCAGCAGATCCTCCAGGTTCGCCAGGCCCTGGTGCACGTCGGTCGGCCCCGCGAACAGATTGGGGGATGGTCCGGGGGGCGGGCTCGCCGTGGCACTTGGCTGGCGTCGCACCCGGCGGGTGGGGGGTGTGGGCTCCCCCACCGCCGAGCTGAGCCATCGGGGCCGCCGCCGGGAACGGGACAGCGGGCCGTCGGGCCCAGATGACTCCGGCGGCGGGAACAGTGGCGTGGCGGTCGGCGGCGTGCCCTGCTGAGGTATTGCCCCGGACCCGCCTGGCAGTCCGAACGGCGGGGACCCGTAGGCCCCGGGCGGGCCGCTCGCAACGCCCCAACCGGGTGGGGGCACGTCGCGGCGGCGTACGGCCCGGGCCCAGAGCCCGCCGGCCAGCCCGACCAGGAGCAGGTCCGCCACGGCCGCCACCAACGACCACGGCCGCGGAAGGGCGTACGCCACGACGCCCGTCACGCCCGCCGCCGCGACCAACGCCTTGGGCACGATCCTCATGCCCCTATTCAAGTACGCCGCTGCCGTTCGTCGTGACCGCCAGGCGACAGCGGCACGAGAAACGAACGCCGGAGCTACGCGAGAGTCCAGGCGATGCCGTCGAGGATGTCGTGTTCGGAGGCGACCACCGAGCCCATCCCCGCCCGTTCCATGATCACCCGGAGCACCAGGGCACCCGCCCCGATCACGTCCGCCCGGCCCGGGTGCATCGCCGGGATCGCCAGCCGCTGCTCCCTGGTCTTGCCGAGCAGGTCGGCGGTCACGCCGGCCACCGCGTCGTACGGCACCCGGACGTGGTGGATGCGGGCCGGGTCGTACTCCTGGAGGCCCTCGACGATCGCGACCACGGTGGTGACCGACCCGGCGAGCCCGACCAGCGTGGCGGCCTGCCGGCCCGGCACGGCCGCCAGCGCCCGGTCCACCGCGCCCGCGATGTCGGCCTGCGCGGCGGCGACCTCGTCGAGGGTCGGCGGGTCGCCGTGCAGGTGTCGCTCGGTCATCCGGACGCAGCCGATGTCCACCGAGATGGCCGCCTCGACGCCGCCCGCGCGGGTGCCGACGACGAACTCGGTCGAGCCACCGCCGATGTCGAAGACCAGGTACGGCTCGCGCGCGTCGGCGGGCAGCCCGCGCACCGCGCCCGTGAAGGAGAGCCGCGCCTCCTCGTCACCGGTCACCACCTCGGGCGCGACCCCGAGGGTCCGCTCGACCATCTCCCGGAACTCGGCGGCGTTGGAGGCGTCCCGGGACGCCGAGGTGGCGCACATCCGGACCCGCTCCGCGCCGAGCTTCTTGATCTCGGCGGCGTACGACGCCAGCGCGACGCGGGTGCGTTCGATCGCCTCCGGGGCCAGCCGGCCCGTCTTGTCGACGCCCTGGCCCAGCCGGACGATCTCCAACCGGCGGCTCAGTTCGACCAGCGGCGCCTGCGGACCGGCCGAGGCGTCGGGCAGGTCGGCGACCAGCAGTCGGATCGAGTTGGTCCCGCAGTCGATGGCGGCCACACGCGTCGTCACGGCAGCAACCCTACGTCAGCGCTCCGCGCGGCCGGCGGGAAGTCGTCGCCGTGCAGCAGCCCGGTGCCGAGCGGCGTCAACCGGTGCAGCACGGCGCCGCCCTCCCGCACGCTGGCGACCAGCCCGGCCGCCCGCAGCGCCCCGGCGTGCTCCGACGCCGAGGAGGTGCTGATCCCGACGGCCCGGCCGAGCGCCGTGGTGGTGTGCCGGCCGGGGCCGGCGAGCCGACGCAGTACCGCCGCCCGGGTCGACCCCAGCAGGCGGCCCAGCGGATCGGGGGTGCCGGCGCCGATCGGGCGCGGCATCGGCGCGGGGTACACGACCAGCACCGGCCGGTCGGGCTCCACCAGCACCCGGGGATGCGGGCCGGCCAGCGGCGAGGGCAGCAGCAGAAGCCCCTGCCCGGTGCCGGACACCGAACCGCTCCACCAGGTGCGCACCGTCAACGTCGGCGCCTCCCACCGGATCGCCGGGTGCAGCGAGTTCAGCAGCCCGTCCAACCCGTACGTCGCGAGGTGCGCGGTCGCGTCCGCCACGTGGTGCCGCTGCGCCGACGCCAGATCGGCCCAGTGCGGCGCGAGCACCGCGTCGTGCCAAGCGCCCAGGGCCCGGCCGAACAGGGTCATCGTCTCGCCGTCGGCCTCGGCGAACCGCCTGCGCGGCGGCGTCGCCGGCAGGTGCGCGTACGCGGCGGCGACCTCCGCCCGGATGCGCCCGACGGGGACGGCCCGGATCGCCTCCAGGCCGGCGGCGACCGATTCCAGGCCGTCCAGCGGGGTGAGGAAGTCCGGCAGGCGCCCACGCGCCGGCAGCAGGTGCCGTAGCACGGCGGCGGCGGAGCGGGCCGGTCCCGCCGCCGCTACCGCGCCCGCCGCGAGTCCCGGCGCCAGCCGGACCGTCTCCGCGTCGTACAGCGCCTGGCAGGCCAACAGGGCCGTGCCGACCGGATGCAGGCGGTCGGCGAAACGGACCCGGCACAGGTCCGCCAGTCCCAGGTGGAGACGGAGCATGCCAGCAGACTGCCGGTCTTCGGCCTGGACCGAAAGGGTTGCCCGCGCCGGCCGGGCGTTCCAGGGTGGACCGGGGTCCGGAGGGGGGCGGGGCGTGCGACGGACGGTGGCAGTGCTGACGGGACTTGTCGTCACCGTCGTCGCCGCGGCGTGCGGTGGGGACCGGGGCCGTGCCCCGGTCACGCCGGCCCCGCCGCCTTCGGGGGCCGTCGAACGCCCCGCCGCCGGCGGGCGTACCTCGGGCCACCCGCACCGACGCGCGGTGCCGCGACGGCAGCGACGTCACCGTCCACACCCTGCCCGACATGGGGCACTCGTGGCCCGGAGCGCAGGTCGGCGGGCTCGCCGATCCCGACGCGGGCCTAGTCGCCACCGAGCTGATCTGGAGCTTCTTCGCCGCCCACCCGCGCCGGACCTGACGCCCGGGCCGGGGGCGCCGCCCCGGCCGGGGAAGAGTGGGGTGGCTGGCGCCGCCGACGCCACGGCGCCAACGGCGCCCAGGGCAGCGCACCGGCGAGGACCAGCAACGACAGCAGGGGCAGCCGCCACCACCAGGAGACGGTCGCCGGGGGCGCCGACGGCGGCGCGGAGACCCACGGGCGGGCCGACTTCGACCAGGCCAGGAAGGCGTCGCCGATCGGCAGGGCGCCGAACGCGTACCGCTTGGTGTGCGGGGTGCCCAGCGGCACCCCGGCCAGCTCGCCGTAGTTGGCGAGGGCCCCGGCCAGCGCGGCGTCGCCCTGCACCTGTGCCGCGCCGAGGGTGACGACGGTCGCCGACAGGCTCACCCCGAGCAGCAGCGGCCCCGAGTCGACGTCCCCCGGCCCGTCGAGGCCGCGCGGGTACTCGCGTACGGCCGGGCCGAGCCCGAGCGGTGACACCACGTACCGCTCGCGGAAGCGGAGGTACTGCTCGCGGGCGAACCCGGGGTCGATCTCGGCGAGGAACCGCTGGATGACGCTCTGCGAGGTCGCCCGGGCCACCTCGGCGGGCGCGCCGGTGGCCAGGTCCACCCGGTGCGGCATCAGGCCGGTACGCGGATCCAGCCGCTCGCGTACGCCGGCCAGCCAGCGGTCGACGGTCGGGGTGAAGCGGGGCGGCAGCAGGTGGTCGTGCAGGCGCAGCGAGGCCACCGCCACCGTCGAGTCGACCGGCCACGCCTGCCCCGGGTACGCGGCGAGATAGGGCGGGGCCGAGGCGTCGAACGCCGCGGCGAGGGCGGCGGAGTGCTCGGCGAACCGCTGGGTCTCGGCCGGCTCGCGGTGCCCGGCCGGTTGCAGGGCGAGGACGCCGCCGCGCAGCCAGTTCGTCCAGCCGGCGTGGAAGACCCCGTACGCGGGCGTGAGGGCGCGATCGAACGGCGCCCGCCCGGCCGGCGACTCCAGCCGCTCCAGCGCCCAGCGCGCCTCCCGCAGGGCCGCGCCGCGCTCGCCCACCGGCAGCCGCAGGCCGGTCTCCACCCGGGCCAGGCCGTAGAGGGCGTGCGCGAAGAAGAACCCCTCGGGGAACAGGGCCTGGGCGTCCTCCCCCGCGCCGTCGTCGAGCGCGGCGCGCAGGAAGGTGAGCTGCCGGGCCACCCCGGGCGGGTCGTCGTCCGGGCCGGCGGTGGCCGGGGCGACGAGGCGTACCACGCCGAGCAGGGCGGCGAGGCTCACCAGGGCCGCCACCACCGCGCCCAGCCGCCGGACGATCATCACCGGCACAGCATGCCGGAGCCGGTCAAGGGCTACAGGCGCAGCAGCATCCGGGTGTTGCCGAGGGTGTTCGGCTTGACGCGTTCCAGGTCGAGAAACTCGGCGACACCCTCGTCGTAGGAGCGCAGCAACTGCTCGTAGACCGGATGCGGCACCGGGGCGCCGTCGATCTCGGTGAACCCGAACGAGCCGAAGAACCGGGTCTCGAAGGTGAGCACGAAGATCCGGGCCACGCCCAGCTCGCGCGCGGCGTCGACGAGTTCCGTGACGATCCGGTGGCCGATCCGGTGGCCCCGGCAGGACGGGTCGACCGCCACCGTACGGATCTCGGCCAGGTCCTCCCACATCACGTGCAGCGCCCCGCAGCCGACCACCGCGCCGTCGTCCGCGCGGACCGCGACCCGGAACTCCTGCACGTGCTCGTAGAGGGTGACGGTGGCCTTGCTGAGCAGCCGCCGGTCGTCGGTGTAGGTGTCGACCAGCCGCCGGATGCCGCGCACGTCGGAGGTGCGGGCCCGCCGCACCACGATCTGGTCGGCTCCCGTCGCGCCCCCGCCCGCGCCCGCGCCCGCCATGGTCACTCCGCCGCCGGCACGTCCACGCAGGGGCCCGCCGCCCACCACTTCTCCACCAGCGCCAGCGTCTCGTCGCCGAACGGGTTCACCCCCGGGCCCGCCCCCAGCGCGTGCCCGAGATGCACGTGCAGGCACTTCACCCGGCCGGGCATGCCGCCGGCGGAGATGCCGGCGATCTCCGGCACCTCGCCGATCGCGTCCCGGCGGGCCAGGTAGTCCTCGTGCGCGGCGCGGTAGTGCGCGGCCAGCTCCGGGTCGGCGGCCAGCCGGTCCGCCATCTCCTTCATCAGGCCCGCCGACTCCAGCCGGCTGCACGCCGCCGTCGCCCGGGGGCAGGTCAGGTAGAACAGCGTCGGAAAGGGGGTGCCGTCGGCCAGTCGCGGGGTCGTCTCCACCACGTCGGGCAGGCCGCAGGGGCAGCGGTGGGCGACGGCCCGGGTGCCGCGGGGCGGGCGTCCGAGCTGCGCGGCCACCGCGGCCAGGTCGGCCTCGGTGGCCGGTTCCCGCCGCGGCGGGGGTACGGAGTCCGCCGCCGGCTCCTGCGGTGGTACGACAGTCACGATGTCGGTTCCTCGTTCGATGCTCGGGTGCTGCTCACTTGTCGGGCTGCTCGCCGTTGGCGGCCTGCACGCTCGACCAGAGGGTGTCGTACCAGGTGGCGGGGGTGACGGGCGCGGACGGGGCGGAACCGGCGTCCCGGGCGGCACCCTCCGGGTCGGAGAGCACCACCAGCAGCGCCTCGCCCGGCGGGCCCATGAAGAACCGCTCCCTGGCCTGGATCTTGATGTATTCCTTGTCCTGCCACTTGGCGGCCCGCTCGGAAAGCTCCTCGATCGCCTTCCGCTGGGCGGCCTGGGCGGCCTCCATCCGCTCGATGTCGGCCTGCTGGTCCAGGTAGACGCGCACCGGGTAGGTGTAGGCCAGGGCGAGCGCGATCAGCACCGCGAAGAGCACGGTGGCCCGCCCGGTGAAGCCCCGGGATCGGGGTGCGGCGAGCCGCTTGACGGCGCCGGCAGCCGTACGACGGGCCGCGGCGGGCCGGCTCGCGGAGCGTACGCCCTCGGCGCCCCGGGCCGCCCCCGGCGCGCGACCGGCGGTCGCCCGCGAGTCCGCGCGGACGCCGCTGTCGCGGGCCGACGCCCGGGTGCCCCGGGCCCCGCCCGGCCGGCCGGATTGACCCGGCCGGCGGGCGGGGCGTTGACCACCCGGTGTGCGGCGCTGCTGCATCGTCACACCCCTCCCCCGAGGCCTCGCGTGTCTCAGGCCGAACGGTAGCGCGGGAAGGCGCCCGCACCGGCGTACCGCGCCGCGTCGGCCAGCTCCTCCTCGATCCGCAGGAGCTGGTTGTACTTCGCGACCCGGTCCGAGCGGGCCGGGGCACCGGTCTTGATCTGGCCGCAGCCCGTGGCCACCGCCAGGTCGGCGATGGTGGTGTCCTCGGTCTCGCCGGAGCGGTGGCTCATCATGCACTTGAAGCCGGCCCGGTGGGCCAGGTCCACCGCGTCCAGGGTCTCGGTCAGCGAACCGATCTGGTTGACCTTGACCAGCACCGCGTTGGCGGCGCGCTCGGCGATGCCCCGGGCGATCCGCTGCGGGTTGGTGACGAACAGGTCGTCGCCCACGATCTGGATGCGGTCACCGACGGAGGCGGTCAGCGTCTGCCAGCCGGTCCAGTCGTCCTCGGCCAGCGGGTCCTCGATCGAGACGATCGGGTAGTCGTCGGCCAGCTTGGTGTAGTAGTTGCTCATCTCCTCGGCGGTCTTCGCGGTGCCCTCGAAGGTGTAGACGCCGTTGTCGAAGAACTCCGTGGCCGCCACGTCGAGCGCGAAGACGATGTCGGTGCCGAGCCGGTAGCCGGCCTTCTCGACGGCCTCCGCGATCAGGTCCAGGGCCGCGGCGTTGGTCGGCAGGTTCGGCGCGAAGCCGCCCTCGTCGCCGAGGCCGGTGGAGAGCTCCTTCTTCTTCAGCACCGACTTGAGCGCGTGGTAGACCTCCGCGCCCGACCGCAGCGCCTCCCGGAAGCTGGGCGCGCCGATCGGCGCGATCATGAACTCCTGGATGTCGACGTTGGAGTCGGCGTGCGCGCCACCGTTGAGGATGTTCATCATCGGCACGGGCAGCAGGTGCGCGTTCGGGCCGCCCAGGTAGCGGAAGAGGCTCAGCTCGGCGCTGCCGGCCGCCGCCTTGGCCACCGCCAGGGAGACGCCGAGGATGGCGTTGGCCCCCAGCTCGGACTTGCTGTCGGTGCCGTCGATGTCGAGCATCTTCTGGTCGATCAGCCGCTGCTCGCTGGCCTCGTAGCCGATGAGCTGGTCGACGATCCGGTCCTCGATGTTCGAGACCGCCTTCTCGACACCCTTGCCCTGGTAGCGGTCGGTGTCACCGTCGCGCAGTTCGATCGCCTCGAAGGCGCCCGTGGAGGCGCCGGACGGCACCGCCGCCCGGGCGATCGTGCCGTCGTCGAGCCCGACCTCGACCTCGACGGTCGGGTTGCCCCGCGAGTCCAGAATCTCCCGCGCGACGATTCCCTCGATGGTTGCCACTGAGTCGCTCCTCGTTTGTGTTTTCCGGTCCGATATGGGCCGCGACGGTGCGGCTGAGGCAGGTGTTGAACGCAGCGTATCGGGCGACGCTCGGGCGCGGGCGGTCCGGTCGTCCGCGAGCCCGACCCGAAACCCGTCTCCGGGCGGTGCGCCACTCGGACATTCCCGTATTCTCGTGCCTCAACCGGCAACGGGTTTGCGTGCGGTTGACCCGATCGGCAAGGCTGGTCGCCATGCCCGCCGCCTCGACCACCCTTCGCATGCTCGCCGTGTCGGTCATCGCGTCGCTCACGGTGACCGGTTGCCAGACCCTCGACGACGCCGGCCGGGCGATCGGGCGGTCCGACCTCGTGAACGACCTGGCCGCCCGACTGGACCGGGCGCTGGAGCTGACCTACTCCGCCGACTACCAGCTTCCCGGCGGGCAGACGGCCACCATCACCCAGGCCCAGGACCCGGCCCGCTCCGCGTACACCTGGCCCGGCGGCCGGCTCACCGTCACGCCGGAGGCGACGACCCGCTGCGAGACCGCCGCCAGCCGCGCCTCCTGCACCCTGGAGGCCCCGCCCGCGCCCAACGCGAAGCCCACGGTCACCATGTTCACCGAGGCCAAGCAGCGCGGCCTGCTCACGCCGCCGGTCGTGGTGGGGCTGCTGACCGGCGCCGCGCTGGACCCCGACGCGGTGATCACGCAGAGCGACACCACCGTCGCCGGACGCCACGCCACCTGCGTCGACGTCGAGCAGGCCGGCGGCGCCTTCACGGCCTGCGTGACCACGGAGGGGGCGCTGGGCAGCTTCACCGGCCAGATCGACGGCAAGCAGGTCGAGCTGGCCCTGAGCCGCTACCGCGAGACGGTCGACGGCACCGCGTTCGACCTGCCACCCGACGCGGGTGTGGTCGACCGCCGCCCGGCCCGCTCGTGACCGGCCCGTCGGCCCCCGACCGCACCAGGTCGGCCGGATTCCTGCCCGGGGCCGACGGGAGCACCGCCCCCGCGCCCACCGACCTCGCTCTCCCGGTGGCCGGACGCAAGCTGCTGACCGCCGTCGACGGCTCCGTGCTACGGGTAGCCGACCTGCCGGCCGGCACCGACTGGGTGCCGCTGGGCACCCTGGACGGCGTACCCGCCTGGGCCGCCGAGCCGGCCGGGGCGCAGGACCTGCCGGGCCGGTGGCAGGGCTGGACGGCGCTGGCCGCCGAGACGCCCGAACCACTCGCCACCCTGGCCGGCCGCGCGCTGGCGGTGGTCACCTGGCGGCGCACCCACCGGTGGTGCGGGGCCTGCCGGGCCGAGCTGACCGACGTGCCCGGGGAGTGCGCCCGCCGCTGCCCCGACTGCGACCTGTACGTGCCGCTGCGGCTCTCCCCCGCCGTGCTGGTGGCGATCACCCGCCCGACACCGGCCGGCCGCCCCGACGAGCTGCTGCTGGTGCGGCACTCGTACGGACCGACGGGGCTGTGGGCGCTCGTCGCCGGGTTCGTCGAGGCCGGCGAGACGCTGGAGGCGGCCGTCCACCGGGAGGTCGCCGAGGAGGTCGGGCTGACCCTGGCCGGGCTGGCCTACTTCGGCAGCCAGCCGTGGGCGCTGTCCGGCCCGAACGTGCTGCTCACCGGTTTCACCGCCACCGTCGCCGACCCCGATGCCGAGCCGGTGGTGGACGGGCGGGAGCTGGCCGAGGCGCGCTGGTTCCCGCTCGACCGGCTGCCGGCCGAGCTGCCGCCCGCATACTCCATCTCGCGGTGGCTGGTCGACGCGACGGTGACCGCCGCCCGCCGCTGAGCCTGCGCTGCGCCTGTGGTGTTAGGAAGGGCCCCTTCCTCTACCGGAAACGTTAATAAGGTGCCCTTCCTTACACGCCGAGCAGGGTGCGTAGGTGGCGTGGGGGCGGGCAGTCGTGGGCGAGCATCGCGTCGTGCCAGTCGCGCACCGACACCCCGGCGGGCCGGGCGGCGGCGATCTCGGCCACCTCGCTGTAGCCGACGAAGTACGTCGAGAGCTGCGTCGAGGTGAGCAGCGCGCGCCGCCACTTGCCGGCCGCCTCGCCCTCCTCCTGGAAGCCGCGCCCGGTCATCAGCGCCATCGCCTCCGCCTCCGGCAGCTCCTCGCAGTGCACGAGCTGGTCCAGCAGCGCGTTGATGGTCATCCGGAGCTGCATCTTGAGCTGCTGCAACCGCACCGGCAGGCCACCGAAACCGAGGCCGGCCATCAGCTCCTCCGTGTAGACCGCCCAGCCCTCGATGAAGGGCCCCGACTCCGTCAGCGCCCGGACCCGGGTGGGCCCGACGTGCCGGCGGGCGTGGGCGAGCTGGAGGAAGTGCCCCGGCATCGCCTCGTGCACGGTCAGGTTGCGGATCATGTGGTCGTTGTACTCCCGGTAGAACGACTCGACCCGGTGCACGGGCCAGTCCGCCGGGGTGGGCGCGATGCAGTAGAAGGTCGGCACGTCCGCCGTCTCCAACGGGCCGGGCGAGTCGCAGTAGGCGACGGCCACCCCCCGGGCGAACTGGGGCATCTCCTGGATCACGCACGGGTCGTCGACGAGGGTGACCAGGTCGTGGGCGCGGACGAAGTCGGTCGCCTCGTCCAGCGTGACCGAGGCGAGGTCCACGATGGTGTGGTCGTCGGGGTGTTCGGCGGCGAGCAGGTCCAGCGCCCGGCGTACCGTCTCGTCGTCGGCCGGACCGCCGACCAGCTCGACGGCCGCCGCGCGGATCTGCTCGCCGACCCGGTCCAGGTTGGCCCAGGCCCGGCGCTGGATCTCGGCGGCCCCCAGCTCGGTGTCGAGGGTGTGCCAGAGCCGGGCCTCCCAGCGGCGGCGGCCCAGGCGCGGGTCCCGCCCGGGGCCGGCGTCGGCGGCCAGGCCCTGACGCAGCCACGCCACGAACTCCTCCAGGGCCGCGATCGCCGCGGTGGCGGCCGGCTCGACCCGGTCGTACAGGGCGGGGGCCTGCGCGAGCAGCGCCGGCACCTCGTCGCGGACCAGCGCCGCCGCGCCGGTGAACTGCCCGACCGCCGTCTCGGCATGGACACGCGGCATGTCGCGCAGCGTCGCGCGCGCGGTCGCCAGCGCGTCCGGTACGGCGGCGAGCCGGCCGGCCAGGCTGGTCAGCCGGACCTCGACCGGGGCGTACGGGCGGGCGAGCAGCGCGTGCAGCAGTGGCCCGGGGTTGTGCACCAGCGGGTCCCACTCGTGCGCGCGGATGTCGCTGGACTCGAACAACTCCCGGTCCACGAACGACGTGAGCAGCGCGTGGTCGACCTGCTCCTCGACGTCCAGGGCGTCGGGGTCCAGCTCGGCGAGCGCGTCCGCGGCCTCCTTGAGCATCGCCTGGTCGGCCGCGACCGCCCCGGCGGAGAGATCCGGCAGCCGGTCGTCGAACCGGTGGTCCCCGGTCGACGTAGCGACCCCCGGCCGGCTCTCCAGCAACGCGTCGACGATCCGCTCCGCGAGCGGCACAAACGATTCCACCCGCCGACCCTACCGGCCCCCACCCCCACCCACCCGCGCTCTCTCCCCCGCCCCTCCCGGGTTGATCATGAGGTTGACCGCTCAGATTCCGGCACATCGCCCCGCCAACCTCATGATCAACGGGGTGGGCCGGGGGGAGGGGGAGGGAGGGGGGTGGGGGTTAGGGGTGTTCGGCGGTGCGGATGGCGGTTGCGTAGGCGAGGGTGGCGCGGCGCAGGGCCGCCTCCGGGTCCAGGCCTGCCTCGCGGGCTGCCGCGACCGTGGCGAGCAGGCTCGCGCCGAGCCTCGCCTCCGGGTCCACCTGGGACTCCGCGAGGGGCGGCGGGACGGCGAGGCCGACGCGGCCGGCGCGTTCCAGGATCTTGGCGGCCAGGGCCAGGGCGGGCTGGCTGAGCGCGATGCCGTCCAGCACCGAGTCACGCGCCTTCTCGGCCCGCTTGATCCGCTCCCAGTTGGCCTCGATCTCCTCCAACGTGCCCGCCTCGGTGTCGGCGAAGACGTGCGGGTTGCGCCGGACCATCTTGTCGACGAGCCCGCCGGCCACGTCGTCGACGGTCCACCGCTCGCCCTCGGGCAGCTCCTCGGCGAGCCGGGCGTGCAGCACCACCTGGAGCAGCACGTCGCCCAGCTCCTCGCGCAGCGCGTCGGTGTCCCCGGCGTTGATCGCGTCGTACGCCTCGTAGCACTCCTCGATCAGGAAGCCGGCGAGGCTGCGGTGGGTCTGCGCCCGCTTCCACGGATCGCCGCCGGGGGAGGCCAGCCGGTCCATCACCGCCACCGCGTCGAGCAGCCGGGCACCCGGCGGGTCCCAGGAGCCGTACATCAGCTCCAGCTCGGCCAGGCCGGGCTCGCGGGCCAGCCGCAGGCCCAGCTCCCGGGCCAGCGACTCGTCGCCGGCCGGGCCGGCCAGCCACACCACGGCGCCGTGCGCCGCCGCCGCGTCGAGCAGCGCCTGGGTCGCCCGGCCGTCGACCACCGTGACCTCGGCGCCCGCCGCACGGACGGCCGTCGTCAGCTCGCTCTCCGCCCCGGCCAGCACCGGATGCCGGCGTACGGCGTCCCAGGCGGCGGCCGTCAGCAGCCCGGCCGGCAGCCGGGGCGAGGTGACGAGCAGGACGATCCGCGCCGGCATGCTCAGTTGTGGGTCTCGCCGGCCGCCTCGGGCACGACGGTGGGCAGCGGCTCCGGGGTGGAGACGTTGGTGACCGCGTCGGAGCCGGACTCGCCCAGCGGCACGCTGACCGCGGGCGCGTTGCCGGAGAAGCTCAGCACCGGGAACTCCAGCGGCCGGTAACGCGGGTTGACCGTCACGTCGTACGCGGCGACGGCCTCGGCCAGCGACTTCCGGGTGGCCAGCGCGGTGCGCAGCTGGTCGCCGTCGAGCTGGCCCGCGGCAGCGTCGTCGGGCACGTCGGCCGGGATGGCACCCGCCTTGCGGCCGGCGGCCACCACGTCGGCCATTTCCTCCGGGGTCGGTGCGACCGGGGCCCCGGTCGGCACCCCGGACAGGCAGCTGTAGAGCTCGGCCGTCTGGCGCACGTAGCCGCTCTCGGGGGACAGGCCGAGCTGCTGGGCGAGCTGCTCCGGCGCCACCTGCCCGCGCGGCTGGTAGTTCTTCTCGGCCGAGAGCCGCTCGCAGACCTCCGACAGCACCAGCACGCTGACGATCTGGTCCCGGCCGGGCAGCTGCGGCACCTGCGCCGGGGGCTGCCCCTCCGGGGCCGCGGGCGTCGCGGTGGGCCTCGGATTCTTCGCCCCCAGGTCGTCGACGACCTGGGTGACGGCATCCTCGGTGATCCGCAGGTCGCCGACGTAGGCGGCGACGCCGGGCTCGGCACGGCAACCGGAGAGGGCGACGAGGCCGAGCGCCACGCTGGCGACGGCGACAAGACGGCGAGCACGCATGGCGGTCACTCTCTCATGCCGCCCTGGTGAGGCCGCCCACCGGCCCCGCCCACCGGCCCCGCTCACCGGGCGGAGGCTCCGGCCACCGCCGGCTCGCCCAGCACATCCTTCAGCAGTTGGGCGCACCACTCCAGCAGGGCCTGGTCGCGCAGCGGCTCGCCGCCCACCCGCCGGGTGCTCGGCCGGGGCACGCTGACCTGGTCGAGCGCGGACTTGTAGACCGAGTCCGGGTGGTAGCGCTTGAGCCGGAGCTGCTTCGAGTCGGGCAGCGGCAGCGGACCGAACCGGATGTGCTTGCCCTGCATGGAGACGTCGGTCAGGCCGTAACGGCGGGCCAGCAGCCGGAACCGGGCCACCGCGACCAGGTTCTGCACCGGGGCCGGCGGCTCGCCGTACCGGTCGGTCATCTCGGCGACCACCTCGCCCAGCCGGTCGGCGTCGCGGGCCTCGGCGAGCTTGCGGTACATCTCCAGGCGCAGCCGTTCCACGCCGACGTAGTCGTGCGGCAGGTGCGCGTCGACCGGCAGGTCCACCTTGACCTCGGTCTCCTCCTCGGGCCGCTCGCCCTTGAACGCCTGCACCGCCTCGCCGACCATCCGCACGTACAGGTCGAAGCCGACGCCCTCGATGTGCCCGGACTGCTCACCGCCGAGCAGGTTGCCGGCGCCCCGGATCTCCAGGTCCTTCATCGCCACGTACATGCCGGCGCCCAGCTCGGTGTGCTGGGCGATGGTGGCCAGCCGCTCGTGGGCGTGCTCGGTGAGCGGCTTCTCCGGCGGGTAGAGGAAGTACGCGTACGCCCGCTCCCGGCCCCGGCCGACCCGGCCCCGGATCTGGTGCAACTGGGCCAGGCCGAGCAGGTCGGCCCGCTCCACGATCAGGGTGTTGGCGTTCGGGATGTCGATGCCGGACTCCACGATCGTGGTGCAGACCAGCACGTCGAACTCCTTCTCCCAGAAGCCGACCATGACCTTCTCCAGGGCCTCCTCGCTCATCTGGCCGTGCGCCACCGCGACCCGCGCCTCGGGCACCAGCTCCCGGAGCTTCCGGGCCGTCCGGTCGATCGACTCGACCCGGTTGTGCAGGTAGAAGACCTGACCGTCGCGGAGCAGCTCGCGGTGGATGGAGGCGGCCACCTGCCGCTCGTCGTGCGCGCCGACGAAGGTGAGCACCGGGTGCCGCTCCTCGGGCGGGGTGGCGATTGTCGACATCTCCCGGATGCCGGTGATCGCCATCTCCAGGGTGCGCGGGATCGGGGTCGCCGACATGCTGAGCACGTCGACCGAGGCGCGCATCGACTTCAGGTGCTCCTTGTGCTCGACGCCGAAGCGCTGCTCCTCGTCGACGATGACCAGGCCCAGCGACTTGAACCGGGTGGCCGCCTGGAGCAGCCGGTGGGTGCCGATGACGATGTCGGCGGTGCCGTTGGCGGCCATCTCCAGGGCCTGCTCGGCCTCCTTCGGCGTCTGGAAGCGGGAAAGCTGCCGGATGGTCACCGGGAACTGGCTCATCCGCTCGGCGAAGGTGTTGTAGTGCTGCTGGACCAGCAGCGTGGTGGGCACGAGCACCGCCACCTGCTTGCCGTCCTGCACCGCCTTGAACGCCGCCCGGACCGCGATCTCGGTCTTGCCGTAGCCGACGTCGCCGCAGATCAGCCGGTCCATCGGGACGGTCTGCTCCATGTCCCGCTTGACCTCTTCGATCGCGGCGAGCTGGTCCGGCGTCTCCTGCCACGGGAAGGCGTCCTCCAGCTCCCGCTGCCACGGCGTGTCGGGGCCGAAGCTGTGCCCCTTGGACGCCTTGCGGGCGGCGTAGAGCTGGATGAGCTGGGCGGCGATCTCCTTGACCGCCTTACGGGCCCGGGCCTTGGACTTCTGCCAGTCCGAGCCGCCCATCTTGTGCAGGGTGGGCTGCTCGCCGCCGACGTAGCGGGAGAGCTGGTCGAGCTGGTCGGTGGGGACGAAGAGCCGGTCGCCGGGCTGGCCGCGCTTGCTCGGGGCGTACTCGATGACCAGGTACTCCCGGGAGGCCCCGTTGACGGTGCGCTGCACCAGCTCGACGTAGCGGCCGATGCCGTGCTGCTCGTGCACCACGTGGTCGCCGGCCTTCAGCTCCAGCGGGTCGATGGTGTTGCGCCGCCGGCTCGGCATCTTGCGCATGTCGCGGGTCGAGGTGCCCCGACCGCCGGTGACGTCGTTGCCGGTGAGCAGCACGAACCGGGACGCCTCGTCGACGAATCCGCTGGTCAGGCTGCCGCAGGAGACGAGCACCTCGCCGGGGGCCGGCGCGGTCGGGATCTGGTCGGTCAGCCGCGCGCCGAGGCCGGCGTCGCGGAGCACCTCGACCGCCCGCTGGGCGGGACCGTGGCCCTCGAAGACCAGCGCGACCGACCAGCCCTCGCCGGTCCAGCGCGTCAGGTCGTCGACCACCCGGGCGGTCTCGCCGTGGTAGAGCGGGGCCGGCTGGGCGGCCAGGGTCACCGCGATCGCGTCGTCGGGGGTGACCTCGCCGGCCTCCGGCGCGTCCTCCCAGGGCTGCCGCTCCGGGGCGGCCTCCGCCTCCACCAGGCCGAACGGCGACAGCGTCCACCAGGGCTGGCGCAGCTTCGCCGCGGCGGCGCGTACGTCGGCCAGGGTCCGGAAGGCGGCGGCGCCGAGGTCGACGGGGGCCTGGCCACCGACGGCGGCGGCGGCCCAGCTCGCCTGGAGGAACTCCTCGGAGGTACGCACCAGGTCGTGCGCCCGGGTGCGGATCCGCTCCGGGTCGCAGAGGATCACGTGGGTGCCGGCCGGCATGGCGTCCAGCAGCAGCTCCATCGAGTCGGCGCCGATCAGCGCCGGGGCGAGGGACTCCATCCCCTCCACCGGGATGCCCTCGGCCAGCTTGTCGAGGATCTCGGCCAGCTCCGGGTGCTCCTCGGCGAGCGCGGCGGCCCGCTTCCGCACCGACGGGGTGAGCAGCAACTCCCGGCACGGCGGCGCCCAGAGCTGCGGCACCTGCTCGATGGTGCGCTGGTCGGCGACGGCGAAGGTGC
Organism: Micromonospora sp. NPDC047074; assembly: GCF_040643815.1. NCBI lineage: Bacteria > Bacillati > Actinomycetota > Actinomycetes > Micromonosporales > Micromonosporaceae > Micromonospora > Micromonospora sp. NPDC047074. The sequence continues at coordinate 262,318 of NZ_JBEYVB010000002.1, read as the reverse complement.
GGATCTCCTCCACCTCGTCGCCCCAGAACTCGACCCGGGACGGGTGCTCGTCGGTGGGCGGGAAAATGTCCAGGATGCCGCCGCGTACGGCGAACTCGCCCCGCTTGGTGACCAGGTCGACCCGCGCGTACGCCATGTCGGTGAGCCGGCGGGCCACCTCCTCCAGGTCGGCCTCCTGCCCGGCCGCGAGCTGCACCGGCTCCAGGTCGCCGAGCCCCTTGAGCTGTGGTTGCAGCAGCGACCGGACGGGCGCCACGACCACCCGCAACGGGCCGGTGCGGCCGTGCGCGTCGGCCGCATCCGGATGCGCCAGCCGACGCAGCACGGCCAGCCGCCGGCCCACCGTGTCGGAGCGGGGCGACAGGCGCTCGTGCGGCAGCGTCTCCCAGGACGGGAAGACCGTCACCTGTCCGGGCGCGAGCAGGCCGCCCAGCGCCGAGGCCAGGTCGTCGGCCTCCCGGGTGGTGGCCGTCACAGCGAGCACCGGACGGCCGGCACCGCCACCGGCACCGCCGTCGCCCGCCGGGTCGGCCGCGACCGCCGCGACCGCGAACGGACGCAGCGCGGGCGGCGCGGTGATGTCGAGGCCGTCGACCTGCGCGGCACCGGAGCGCGCCAGGTCACGTGCCCGGGCCAGCCCCGGGTCGGCGAGGGCGGCGGAGTACAGACCGGTGAGCATGTGATCACTTCCAGCGGGCGGACGACACGACGATCACCCCTCGCCCGGCCGGGCGGGGGGTCCACCGGTCGACACTATCTCTCCGGCCGGGCGAGCCACCCCCGCGTACGTTTGATCGTCGATGATCCGCGACAGTTACCCGAGGGGGAGGACGGATGCCTGAGGGAGTCGGCAACGACCCACGCCGGACGATCGGATCCTGCCGCCAGCGGGTGCTGGGTCAGCCGGCGGGGATCTCGATCTCCGAGGTGTGCTGCTACGACGAGCACCAGAGCTGGACGGCACCGTCGGTCCTGCTGCGTCACAGGGTCATCCTCGGCCGGTCGGGCGCTTACCGGCGGCGCATCAACGGTCGTACGACGTTCTCGGACGCCACCTCGCTGCTGCTCACCCGGCCGGGCGACGAGATGCAGGTGTCCCACCCGCTGGGCGGCGACTCGTTCACCTGCCTGGAAATCGAGCCGACGGTCCTCGCGGAGTCTGGGGACGGGGCGCGCTGGTTGGCGACCGCCGGCTGGGACGGCACCTCGGACACACCGCTCGGCCTGGCCCACCGGATGCTCGTCACGGAGTTCCGGCGAGGGCTCGACCCGTTCGAGATGGCGGAGCGGCTGCACTGTTTCCTCGGCAGGGTGCTCGGCTTCGTCAACGCCCGGTCCGAGCCACCGGGGGCGGAGCTGGGGCGCGTCGTCAACCGGCGCCCCGCCACCGCGGCCGCCCACCGTCGCCTCGCCGACCGGGCCCGGGAGGTGCTCATGGCCCACGACTTCTCTCTCACGCTCGACCAGGTGGCGCGGGAGGTGGGCGCCTCACCACACCACCTGAGCCGGGTGTTCCAGCGGGTCACCGGCAGCAGCCTCACCGCCTACCGCAACCGGTTGCGGGTCCAGGCGGTGCTGGACACTCTCGCCGAGGCGGACGGGCGACCGCTGCGCGCCGTGGCTGCGGAGCACGGCTTCGCCGACCAGGCGCACCTCACCCGCGTGCTCCGGGAGCACGTCGGCCACCCGCCGGCCCGCCTGCGCCGGCTGCTCACCGAGCGCGGCACCGACCGGTCCGCTCCGGCGGCCAACTGAGCATCAATCTTCAAGACCCGGGGCCGCCGCCGGCCGAGGATGGATCCGCCAGCCAGGAACGGATCGCCGGATCGGCGGTCCCGGGGTTACGCGGACCTGTTCGGGGAGGCCCGCGGCTCCACCCCGGCTGCGGCCTCGGCGCCGGCGACCCTGCCAGCGCCGCCCGCCGGCGGTGCCGTGCCCCCCTTGTACGGCACCCCGGCGGGCCCGACGGCCCGGGCGGGCGGAACTTGACGGCGCGGACCGGCCATGATCGGCTGCGCTGATGGGCGAGCAGTGGCGGGCACAGTTCGACGCGGAGGTCGTCTTCGCCAACGGCGGCGGGCTCCGGACCGACGGGTTCCGGCTGGACATCCCCGGCCGCGACATCGCCGACGAAGACCTGGCGGCGCTCTTCGTCCGGCACCTCGGGCTGCTGATGGTGGCGGAGGTCCGGATCACCGGCAAGACGATCGTCGAGGAACCGCACAAGGGCGGCCGGGGCGTGGCCGCCGTAGCCGGCTCGGAGGGCGCCACCGGCGCGGTTCGCCGGCGGCCCGGCTCGGGCACCGACGTCGACCACGGGCGGCGGCTGGTGGAGCTGAGCCACCCGATCACCGACGGCATGACCACCCTGCCGGGCTGGCCGGCACCCCGGATCACCGAGTGGCTGACCCGCGAGGCCTCCCGGGCCAACTACGCCCCCGGCACCGAGTTCCAGGTGGGGCGGATCGACATGATCGCCAACACCGGCACGTACCTGGACACGCCCGCCCACCGCTTCGCCGAGGGCGCCGACCTCGCCGGCACGCCGCTGGACCGCCTCGCCGACCTGCCCGGCGTCGTGGTCCGGGTGCCGGCCGGCACCCGCGCGGTGGACCGGTTGCTGCTGGCGCCGTACGACGTCGCCGGGCGCGCGGTACTGCTGCACACCGGCTGGTCGGCGCACTTCGGCACCGACCGGTACGGCGCGCCGGAGGCGCCCTACCTCACCGGGGACGGCGCCCGGGCCCTGGCCGACGCCGGTGCCGCCCTGGTCGGCATCGACTCGATCAACATCGACGACATGAGCCCGGCGGCGGCCGGCGAGCGACCGGCGCACAGCACCCTGCTGGCGGCCGGCATCCCGATCGTCGAGCACCTGACCGGGCTCGACGCGCTGCCCCCGACCGGCTTCCGGTTCACGGCCGCGCCGCCGCTGGTGGCCGGCATGGGCACCTTCCCGGTACGGGCGTTCGCGGTCCTCGACCCCACCTGATCGGCCCTCAACAGCCTGGCGGCCGGCACCACGCCGCCGCTCACGACTCTGGCAACCTCCGGCCGCACTCCGGCAGCGCGCAGCGAGGCCAGGGCAGTCCGCGGCCCGGGGCCGGGGACGCGTCACGACATCCGGGTGGCGAAGACGACGACGTTGTCCGGCAGCGCGCAGCGGGCCGGGGCAGGCCGCAGCCCGGGCTCCGGATGACGGCGCAGAGGCGGCCGGGCCGGGACCACCCCGGAATCGACCTTCGGGTCAGCGCGACAGCGGCCCGTGGCGGCAGGCTGCCGGAATGCCACGCACCGCGCGTCCCCGGAGAGTTGGCGTTCCTCCCGTTCTCCGGCAGTCAAGCCGTCGCCGCCGGCCTGGTCACCTGGCGGATGCTGCGTGGGCCGTCCTGGCGCCGGCTGCTGCCCGACATCTACGTCAACGTCGACGGCCATCGTGCGGAAGACCACCGGATGTGGTGCGACGCCGTCGCCCTGACCTTGCCGACCGGGGCCGCCATCAGCGGCCTGAGCGCGGCGTTCCTGTGGGGCGTGGACCTCCTCCCACGCGCGGGCCCGGTCTTCGTCACGCTTCCGGGGCCGGCCCGCCGACGCACCACTCGACGGGTGGCGGTCGACCAACGGTCGCTCTCCGCCCGGGAGATCACCCGGTTCGCGGGCCTGCCGGTCACCACCGGCGTCCGCACGGCCTTCGACCTCGGGCGGCAGTTGCCCCGGACGGACGCGCTGGTCGCGGTGGACGCGCTGCCGCATCGGCGGGTGGCCAGGCTCCCCGCGTTGGGCGGCTACCTGGACACGCACCGCGGCTGGCCCGGCACCGCCCGACTGCGTGAGGTGCTCACGCTGGCCGAACCGCCCAGCGAGTCTCCCATGGAGACCCGGCTCCGGCTCGTCCTGCACGACGCCGGCCTGCCACCGCCGACCGCGCAGCACGACGTGCATGGCACCCACTCGCGGCGAGTACGCGTCTTCCTCGGCCGCGTCGACCTCGCCTATCCCCGGTGGCAGATCGCCATCGAGTACGAGGGTGACCACCACCGGGAGCGTGTCCACTTCCAGCGCGACGTCGCTCGACTCAACGCACTACGCGCGGCGGGCTGGTTGGTGCTGCGCTTCACGGCGGACGACGTACTGCACCACCCCGCCCGACTTGTCCGCCTCGTCACTGACGCGCTCCACGAGCGCCGGTCCAGCCAACGGTGATCAGGACGCCATGGACGCTAAGACAGCCACGTGACGTCCATGGCGTCCTGATCACCCGGGCGCCTGCCCGCGCCAGGGGGGGGAGGGGAGGGGGCGGGGCGGGGCGGGGCAGCGGGGGGAGGGGGCGGGGTCAGTAGCGGACCGAGATGCGGTGGGCGACGGCGTCGACGCGGATCTCGCCGCCGTACGGGACGATCAACTGCGGGTCGGTGTGGCCGAGGTCGACGTCGAAGACCACCACCGCGTCCGGGCAGTAGGCGGCGAGCACCCGGGTGACCGCCTCCCGCTGGGCGTCGGCCCAGTCCCGCCGCTGGTCCGGGGTGTGCGGCCGCTCGAAGTCCCACGCCTTCGCCCGGCCCACGAGGACCGCCGGGAAGCCGGCCAGCAGCCCCCGCTCGCCCATGTTGCGCAGGATCCGGAACACCTCGGTGGCCGAGGGCAGTTCCTCCGAGGTCTCGACCATCAGCACCGACCCGGTCAGCTCCCCGGCGGTGGGCACCCGGTCGGCGGCCAGCAGCCAGTGCAGGATCTCCAGGTTGCCGCCCCAGGTGCGCCCCTCGACCACCGTCGACGGCCCCTGCCAGCGCCAGCCCTCCCCCGGGAACATCTCCGGCTCGTCGGCCAGCGTCGCCGGGTCCCGCCAGTCGTTCGGCCGGTCGCCCCACTGCGGGGCCGGCGTCAGGTCGTACCAGCCGGGGGTGAAGAGGGCGGCGCGCAGCGAGTCGACGGTCGTCGGGTGCGCCCGTCCCGGCCGGCCGAGGTGCACCAGGACCGACCCGCCGTGGTAGGCCACGATGCCCAGCCGGTACAGGTGGTTGAGCACGTTGGTGTTGTCGGAGTAGCCGAAGTACGGCTTCGGGTTGGCCCGCAGCACGTCGTCGTCCAGGTGCGGGACGACCGTGATCAGGTCGTCCCCGCCCACCGTGGCGAGCACGGCGGTCACGGTCGGATCGGCGAAGGCGGCGGTCAGGTCCCGTGCCCGGTCACGGGGGTCGGCGCCGAGCACGCGGGTGGTCGGGTACTCCACCGGTTCCAGGCCGAACTCCTCGCGCAGCCGGCGCAGCCCCAGCTCGTACACGTGGGGGAAGAGGGCTGGCAGGCCGGCGGAGGGCGAGACGACCGCGACCCGGTCTCCTGGCCTGGGCTTGGGGGGATAGCTCGGCGACGTCATGTGAGGACGCTATCCACCCGACCAAGCGATTTTCCCGTCCACCGGCCCGACTTTGCGCTGGTAGACGCCGGATAGGCTGGGCTCCGCCGAAGTTGATCGAAAAGCGGAGCGCCCCGTGACCACCCCGACCGGACATCCTTCGCAGCCCTTCCACGGCGGCCCGGCGTTCCACCACCCGCGCGGCGGGCACCCCGCGCCGCCGGCCCCGGTGGTCAGGCGCATCCCGGAGGACCAGCCCTTCGTCGTACGCCCCGGCCTCGCGAAGCGGGGCTTCGTGTCCATGGGGATCATGCTGATCCTGATCCTCCCGATCGCCTTCCTCGCCAGCCTCGGCATCGTGAACTCGGCGGACCCGGAGCTGCGCTCCCAGGCCGCCCTCGGCGTCCTCGGCGTGGTGGCCTGCCTGTTGGCCCTGGTCGGCCTGCCGCTGGGGATCCAGCTCTGGCTGATCGGTTCCGGGGGCCCGCTGCTGGCGGTCGGCCCGGCCGGGCTGTGGATCCGCACCCGACCGACCCGGGGCCAGGCGATCTGGCTGCCCTGGGAGGGCGTCGCGCAGATCTCCCGGCGACGCTGGAGCCTGGAGAAGATGGTGGTGGTCAAGCCCCGGGACTCCCAGGTGCTCCAGCACCTCGGGGTGTTCACGCGGGTGGACAGCGCGACGCTGAATGCCTTCTACGGCTCGGGGCTCGTCGCCTCCCTCAACTTCGCGAGCAGGCCCGAGAAGGAGATCATGGCGGCGATCGCCCACTACAGCGCGGGCCGCTGCCGGATCACCTGATCGACGGTGGGACGGCACCGGGCGCGCCGGGAAACGCCATCGCGCGGGTACGGGCCGCCCTAGGCTGACGGCGTGGACCGGGAGACGCGTGACAGGCCGCCGCGTACCGCTCGGTGGCCCGGCGACCACCTCGTCCGGGGTGGGCCGGCCGGGCGGTCACCGGGCTCACCATCTGGACGCGGCCCGGCGTGGCGGGTGTGCTCAGCGCCACGTCGCCCCGCTCCGGTCGCCGCGCCGCCCACCCCGCCACATCCGCCCCCACCAGCGCAGACGCGCGTGCCGGCGGCTGAAATGTTAGGAAGGGCCCCTTCCTCTACCGCACGCGTTAGGAAGGGCCCCCTCCTTCCCGGCAGGGGACGCGGATACGATCCAGGGAGTCGGACAGCGCTGTCCTTCGTACTCACGTAAGGAGCGCAACGTGACCGACCAGCACGACCACGACGGCCCCGACGCCGCACTGCGGGCCGACATCCGCCGCCTCGGCACCCTGCTCGGGCAGACCCTCGCCCGCCAGGAGGGCCGGCCGCTGCTCGACCTGGTCGAGGAGATCCGCGCCCAGGTCCGCTCCGACGCCCCCGCCGCCGCGCAGCGCCTCGCCGGCCTCGACGTCACCACCGGCACCAAGCTGGCCCGCGCCTTCTCCACCTACTTCCACCTCGCCAACATCACCGAGCAGGTGCACCGCGGCCGGGAGCTGCGCCGCCGCCGGGCGGTCCAGGGCGGCTGGCTGGACCAGGCGGCCAAGATGATCGCCGAGCGCGGGGTGCCGGCCGAGGAGATCGCCGCGGCGGCCCGCCGGCTGGCGGTACGGCCCGTCTTCACCGCCCACCCGACCGAGGCGGCCCGCCGGTCGATCCTGTCCAAGCTGCGCGCCATCGCCGACGAGCTGGACACCGAGACCGCCAACGCGATCCTCTACGGCGCCAGCGACGAGGGCCCGGCCAACCGCCGGCTCGCCGAGCTGCTCGACCTGATGTGGCAGACCGACGAGCTGCGGCTGGACCGGCCGGACCCGACCGACGAGGCCCGCAACGCCATCTACTACCTGCGCGACCTGTACGCCGAGGCCGCCCCGCAGGTCCTCGACGACCTCGCCGACACGCTGCGCGCCCTGGGCGTCGAAACCTCGCCGACCGCCCGGCCGCTGTCCTTCGGCACCTGGATCGGCGGTGACCGCGACGGCAACCCGTTCGTCACCCCGGCCGTGACGCGCGAGGTGCTGACCATCCAGCACGAGCACGGCATCGCGGCCACCGAGAAGGCGATGGACCACCTGATCAACGAGGTGTCGGTCTCCCGGCGGCTGCGCGGTGTGTCGCTCGACCTCTCCGCCAGCCTCGCCACCGACCTGGACGCGCTGCCCGAGGTGGCGCCGCGGTTCCGCCGGGTCAACGCCGAGGAGCCCTACCGGCTCAAGGCCCGCTGCGTGAAGGCCAAGCTCGCGAACACCCGGCAGCGGCTGCGCCAGGGCACCCCGCACGTGCCCGGCCGGGACTATCGCGGCTCGGCCGAGCTGATCGCCGACCTGGAGCTGCTGCGCGCCTCGCTGGCCCGCAACTCGGGCCAGCTCACCGCCGTGGGCCGGCTCGCCTCCACCATCCGTACGGTCTCCGCGTTCGGGCTGCACCTGGCGACCATGGACGTCCGGGAGCACGCCGAGGCGCACCACGCGGTGCTCGCCCAGCTCTACGCGGCCGTCGGCGAGGTCTCCGACTACCCGTCGCTGACCCGGCTGGAGCGCACGAAGCTGCTCGCCGACGAGCTGACCGGCCGCCGGCCGCTCTCCACCCTGGACACCCCGCTGACCGAGGCGGCGCGCAAGACGTTCGACGTGTTCGGCACCATCCGCGAGGCACAGGACCGGCTCGGCAACGAGGTCATCGAGTCGTACATCGTCTCGATGACGCTCGGGGTGGACGACGTGCTCGCCGCGGTGGTGCTGGCCCGCGAGGCCGGCCTGGTCGACGTGCACAGCAGCCGGTCCCGGATCGGCTTCGTGCCGCTGCTGGAGACCCCGGCCGAGCTGAACTCGGGCGGGGAACTCCTCGACGAGCTGCTCTCGCTGCCGGCGTACCGGGCACTGGTGGCGGCGCGGGGCGACGTGCAGGAGGTGATGCTGGGCTACTCCGACTCCAACAAGGAGGCCGGCATCACCACCAGCCAGTGGTCGATCCACCGGGCCCAGCGCGCGCTGCGTGACGTGGCCGCCCGGCACGGCGTACACCTGCGGCTGTTCCACGGCCGCGGCGGCACGGTCGGTCGCGGCGGCGGGCCGACGCACGAGGCGATCCTGGCGCAGCCGTACGGCACGCTGGACGGCGCGATCAAGGTCACCGAGCAGGGCGAGGTCATCTCCGACAAGTACTCGCTGCCGTCGCTGGCCCGGGAGAACCTGGAGCTGACCCTGGCCGCGGTGCTCCAGGCCACGCTGCTGCACACCGCGCCCCGGCAGCCCGCCGAGATGCTGGAACGCTGGGACGCCGCGATGGAGCTGGTCTCCGACTCGGCTTTCCGGTCGTACCGCTCGCTGGTCGAGGATCCGAACCTGCCGGCGTACTTCTGGGCGTCGACGCCGACCGAGCTGCTCGGCGCGCTGAACATCGGCTCCCGGCCGGCGAAGCGGCCCAACACCGGGGCCGGGCTCTCCGGGCTGCGGGCCATCCCGTGGGTGTTCGGCTGGACCCAGACCCGGCAGATCGTGCCCGGCTGGTTCGGGGTCGGCTCCGGCCTGGCCGCGGCGCGGGAGGCCGGGCTGGAGGACGTGCTGGCCGAGATGCACCGCAACTGGCACTTCTTTCGCACGTTCCTGTCCAACGTGGAGATGATGCTCACCAAGACCGACCTGAACATCGCCCGCCGGTACGTCGAGACGCTGGTGCCCAAGAAGCTGCACCCGATCTTCCACAAGATCGAAGAGGAGTACGAGCTGACCAAGCAGGAGGTGCTGGCGGTGACCTCCGCACCGGCCCTGCTGGAGAACTCCCCGGTGCTCCAGCGCACCCTGGCCGTCCGCGACACCTACCTGGAGCCGCTGCACCACCTCCAGGTGGCCCTGCTGCGCCAGTACCGGGAGTCCGGGGCGGCGGGCCGGGCGGTCGCCACCGCGCCGGGCGGTCGCCGGGCGCCGAGCGACGGTACGGCGCTGGAGCGCGCGCTGCTGACCACGGTCAACGGCATCGCCGCCGGCATGCGCAACACGGGCTGAGGGGTAAGGAAGGGCACCTTCCTAACGGATTTTGCAGAGGAAGGTGCCCTTCCCAACACCGCAACGGGCGAGCCCGGCCCTACCAGTCGCCACCACCGAAGTCGCCGGCCCCGAAGTCGCCGGCCCCGCCGAAGTCGCCGCCGCCCCCGTCGCCGCCGCCGAAGTCGCCATCGCCGGCAGCGTCGCCGAAGCCCTCCTGGCCGCTGGCCTCTGCGCCGTAACCGGGATCGGCGAAGCCGGGCGAGAAGAGCGCGTCGGCGATCAACAGGCCGCCGAGGACGCCCGCGCCGGCGCCCAGCGCGGTCTTCCACCACGGGGTGGAGTACCAGCCCGCCGGCACCGGCCGGCCCTGGTAGCGCCCGCCCGGGTAGTAGTAGGGGGTGTCCCGGCCGGGCTGCGGGCCCGCCCGGAAGGTCTGCCCCTGGACGTCGACCTGGCGCTCCCGGGTGAGCTGCCCCGCGCCCTGCGCGGCGGCCAGCGGGGGCAGCTCGGGGCCGGGGTCGATGCCGAGCGCCACCCGCGCCGCCCGCGCGTAGGTCAACCCCTCCAGCGCGGTCTCCCGGGCCAGGCGGTACTGCTCGACGCTGCGGGCCTGCTCGAGCTGGCTGCCGGCCGCGTTGTAGCGTTCCCCGGCGTCGACCAGCGCCTGACGCACGGCCGGGTGGTCGCCGTGCAGGTTCATCACCTGGCCGCCGAGGCGCTCGTACCAGCGCTGTGCGTCGGCCCGCGCGTCGGCGAGGTTCCGGGCCCCGCGGGCGGTGCTCTCCCGCCGCCACCAGAAGAACGCGCCGACCAGCAGCACGACGAGGACCGCCACCAGCAGAAGTTCCATGCTCCGACCGTACCCGCGCCGAGCAGGTCGTAAGCTTCCTCGGACCGCCGGGTGGGCAGCCGCCACCGCCCTTCCGCGCCGGCCCGGCAGGCACAGCGTGCCCGGTCGACGCCTCGACCCGGCCGCTGTCGCGGGTGCTGGCGGCCCGGCCGGTCGGTGGCGGCTAGGGGCGACCGATCCGCCACACCACGGCGTGCGGGTCGCCGCCCGTGGTGGCGAGTTCGCCGGCGACGAGACCCCGGTCGTTGACGAACCGCACCTGGCCGCCGGAGATGCCGAGGTCCAGCGGGCCGAGGTCGACGCTGCGGCCCCGGGCCCAGGCCACACCGTGCTTCGTACCGTCGGCCGTGGTCGCCTCGCCGACCACGGTGCCGGCGTCGTTGATGGCCATCGCCTGGCTCGACGAGCCGCCGAGGGTGCCGAGGTCGGTGACGACGCCGCGGTTCCACCGCACGGCACGCACGCCCATCGGGGTCTGCACGCTGCCGGCGAGCTGCCCGCGCCCGTTGATGCTCACCGGGTAGCTGTCGGTGCCGCCGAGGGCGCCGAGGTCGGTGAAGACACCGTCGTGCCACAGGAACGTGCGCCATCCCGCACCGTCCCGCATGCTGCCGACCACGTGGCCCCGGTCGCTGACACCGGTCGCCATGCTGGCCCAGGCGCCCGGCGGGGCCAGGCCGACCAGCCTTCCGTCGCGCCACAGCGCCGCCTCGGTGTCCGCCCCGTCCGCGCTGTTCGTGAAGCCGACGACGTCACCCCGACCGTTGATCGCCACCGGTACGGTGTCGCCACCCCGCCCGGGCAGGTCGGTGCTGACCCCGTCCCGCCAGCGGAACGCCTGGCCGTACTCGCCGCTGGTGTCGGTGTATCTCGTGCCGATCACCTCGCCGCGATCGTTGACGCCGACCGCCCAGGCCGGCCCGCCGACAGCGGCGAGATCGGTCATCATGCCGTCGCGCCACCGGAACGGGCGGGTCTGTCCGTTGCCCAGGACGGTGGTGCCGACCACCATGCCGCGTTCGTTGACGGCGACGGCATGGCTGTCCGTGCCCAGCGTACCGAGGTCGGTCAGCACCCCGTCGCGCCACACGAACGCGTGGATCCGGCCGGCCGCGGTCTGGCTGTTGCCGACCACGAGCCCGGAGTCGGTGAGCCCGACCGGGACGCTCCAGCCGCCGCCCAGGGTGCCGAGGTCCCGCCAGCCGACCGGGCCGCCCGGCGGCGCGGCGACCGCCACGCCCGGCCCCGAGAGGCCGGCCAGCAGAAGTCCCACCACCAACATTCCGGGTGCCCGCCCCGGGCGCGGCCCACCAGCCATGCCAACCCCCTCCGCAGCCATGCCGTCACTCTGAGCCATCGCCTCGCCCTTTGTCTGCCCCCGGAACGGCCGGATGTCGGCATGACGCTCGGCACGATCGGCGACAACGTCCATCCGCGACAAACGCGGCGCGGCGGCGTACGTCGTGCGCTTCTGGCAAGCTCCGGGGGTGGACTTCTCGACGCTGGCCGTGGTGGTCGTCTGCCTCGCCGCCGGTGGCGCGGCGGGCTGGTACGCCGCCCGGAACCGCTCGGCGACCGAGATCGCCCGGCTGGACGCCACGCTGCGGGCCACCCGGGAGGGCGAGGGGCGGCTGGAGCAGTCCATGCGGGCGCTGAGCTACGAGGCCACCGCGCAGTCCCAGGAGGCGGTGGCCCGTGCCGTCGCCCCGCTGCACGACACGCTCCGCCGCTACGAGCAGCGGGTCGCCGAGCTGGAGCACGACCGGGTCGACGCGTACGCCGAGCTGCGCGAACAGGTCCGCGCGATGAGCACGGTCTCGGGCGAGCTGCGTACCGAGACGAAGCAGCTGGTGGCGGCGCTGCGGGCGCCCCAGGTGCGGGGCCGCTGGGGCGAGCACCAGTTGCGCCGGATCGTCGAGGCGGCCGGCATGCTGGAGCACTGCGACTTCTCCGAGCAGGTCACGGCCGCCACGGACCACCAGGGGGTCCGCCCCGACCTGGTGGTCCGGCTGCACGGCGGCCGGTCCGTGGTGGTGGACGCCAAGGCACCCTTCGACGCCTACCTGACGGCGATGGAGGCCCGCGACGAGCGGGGTCGCGACACGCACCTCGACGCGCACGCGAAGCACCTGCGGGCGCACGTGGACGCCCTGGCCGCCAAGTCCTACTGGGCCGCGTTCGACAGCACGCCGGAGTTCGTCGTGCTGTTCGTGCCGGCCGACCCGTTCCTCGACGTCGCGTTGCAGCGCGATCCGACGCTGCTGGAGCACGCGTTCGCCCGCGACGTGGTGCTGGCGACCCCGGCCACCCTGGTCGCGCTGCTGCGTACGGTCGCCTACTCGTGGCGGCAGGAGGCGTTGGCACGCAACGCGGTGGCGGTGCACTCGCTGGCCCGCGAGCTCTACGGGCGGCTGTCCACCCTGGGCGACCACGTCGGCAAGCTCGGCGCGTCGCTCGGCGGCGCGGTGACGGCGTACAACCGGGCCGTCGGCTCGCTGGAGGCGCGCGTGCTGGTCAGTGCCCGCAAGCTCGCCGAGCTGGGGGTCTCCGACCAGGATCTGGCGGCGCCGGCGCAGGTCGAGGTGGCCCCCCGTCAGCCGCAGGCGCCGGAACTGCTCGAAACCGCCGACGCCGATGCGCCGACCGGTCGGTCGACACTGGACTGACGGCCGATTTCCATTACCTGGATGTGACAACGCACATTCGCGCATATCACGAAGTGGTCACAACGACCACGTCACTAGTGACAGTGACCAGCGAAAGCACGAAGGATTCGCCTCACGCGTGCCCTGCATCTGAGGGCCCTGTTCTCTGGAGGAAAGAGAACGTGAGCAAACCCCGAAACCTGAGCCGGCGCACCTCCGCCGCGCTCTTCGCGTCGGTCATGGCGGCCAGCGCCGTGACCGTGGCGGGTGGTGCCGCCACCGCTGGCGCCGCGCCCGCCGCCGCGCCCGACGCATCCCAAGCCTCCCCCGTGGCGGCGCTGGGCTCACACGACGCCAAGCTGCTCGCCGAGGCGGAGGCGAAGAAGGCCCCCACCGTCACGCTGATCGTCGCCACCGAGAAGGGTGAGGCGAAGGACGTCGCCGCCGATCTCAAGGCGCTCGGCGCCGCCGTCACCGAGCGGTACGACAGCATCGGCTACGTCCTGGCCAAGGTCCCCACCGCCAAGGTGGTGAAGGCCGCCACGCTGCCCGGCGTCTCGGCCGTCGACCTGGACGAGACGATCCAGTTGCCCGACCCGACGCCCGAGGTCGCGCCCGCCGGCAAGAAGGCGGCGAAGCAGGCTGCGACGCTGTCCGGCCCCGGCGCCGGCACCCGGGCCGCCAACCCCTACATGCCGACGCACGAGATCGGCGCGGTCGACTTCGTCGCGGACAACCCCCAGTGGGACGGTCGCGGCGTCACGATCGGCATCATGGACTCGGGTGTGGACCTCGCCCACCCGGCACTGCAGAAGACCACCACCGGCGAGCGGAAGATCGTCGACTGGGTCACCGCGACGGACCCGCTCGAGGACGCGACCTGGCGCCCGATGCTCACCGAGGTCGCCGGCCCCACCTTCAGCGCCGCGGGCGTGACCTGGACGGCACCGGCGGGCACCTACCGCTTCAACCGCTTCAGCGAGTCGATCACCGCCGCCAGCGACCCGGCCGGTGACGTGAACCGCGACGGGGACCGGACCGACACGTTCGGCGTCCTCTACGACCCGGCCACCCACAACGTCTGGGTCGACAGCAACCAGAACAACAACTTCACCGACGACGCCGTCATGCGGCCGTACAAGGAGAAGTTCGACGTCGGCCACTTCGGCACCGACAACCCGGCGACCCCGGTCGTCGAGCGGATCCCGTTCGTGGTCGAGTACCGCGAGGACGTGGACACCACCCCCGCCGGCGGCCCCGGCCTGGTCGACTACGTCAACATCGGCATCGTCGAGAGCACCCACGGCACCCACGTCGCCGGCATCACCGCCGCCAACGACATGCTCGGCAACGGCGCCTTCGACGGTGCCGCGCCCGGCGCCAAGCTGGTCTCCGCCCGGGCCTGCTCGTGGGGCGGCGGCTGCACCTACGCCGCCCTCACCACCGGCATGGCCGACCTGGTGATCAACCGCAAGGTCGACGTGGTCAACATGTCGATCGGCGGTCTGCCGGCGCTCAACGACGGCAACAACGCCCGCGCCGAGCTCTACAACAACCTGATCACCACCTACGGCGTGCAGTTGGTCATCTCGGCCGGCAACTCCGGCCCGGGTCTGAACACCATCGGCGACCCGTCGGTGGCCGCCAACGTGATCAGCGCCGCGGCGAGCATCAGCAAGGACACCTGGCTGGCCAACTACGGCTCCGCGGTGAAGACGAAGAACGCGCTGTTCAACTTCTCCTCCCGCGGCCCGCGCGAGGACGGCGGCTTCAAGCCGAACATCGCCGCCCCCGGTTCGGCCATCTCCACCGCCCCGACCTGGCAGCTCGGCAACCCGGTCCCCGAGGCCGGCTACCCGCTGCCCCCGGGCTACGCGATGCTGAACGGCACCTCGATGGCCGCCCCGCAGGCCGCCGGCGCCGCCGCGCTGCTGCTGTCGGCCGCCAAGGCGACCGACAAGGGCGTCACGCCGGCCGCGCTGCGCCGGGCGATCTACTCGTCGGCCAAGCCAATCAAGGACGTCCCGACGTACGGCCAGGGCTACGGCATGTTCAACGTGCCGGGCGCGTGGAAGCTGCTGCGCAAGGGCGTGGAGACCCGTTCCTACACCTCCGAGGCGCCGGTCTGCACCGTGCTGTCCGGCCAGCTCAGCACCCCGAACCAGGGCACCGGCCTCTACAACCGCTGCGCCTCCGCCAACGGTGGCCAGCGGGTCGGCCAGTCCAAGACCTACCAGGTCAAGATCACCCGTACCAGCGGGCCGGCCGGCACCGTGAAGCACAACCTCGGCCTGCGCGGCAACGACGGCACCTTCAAGGCCCCGAAGACCGTCTCGCTCCCGCTGAACCAGACCGTCACCGTCGCGGTGACCGCCAAGCCCGGCACCGCTGGCGCGCACGGCGCGATCCTGACGATCGACGACCCGGCCACCTCGGTGATCGACTTCGAGGTCTCCACCGTCGTGGTGGCCTCGAACGAGGTGCAGAAGCCGAACTTCGCCTTCTCGGCCGAGG
Organism: Micromonospora sp. NPDC047074; assembly: GCF_040643815.1. Taxonomy (NCBI): domain Bacteria; kingdom Bacillati; phylum Actinomycetota; class Actinomycetes; order Micromonosporales; family Micromonosporaceae; genus Micromonospora; species Micromonospora sp. NPDC047074. The sequence continues at coordinate 246,970 of NZ_JBEYVB010000002.1, read as the reverse complement.
GCTCGGTCGACCGGAACGGCTTCACCTCGTACTTCGTGACCGTTCCGCCGGGCACGGGCGCCCTCCAGGTGAACCTCTCCGGCATCGCCACCGGTTCGCACACCCGGTTCATCGCCTTCAACCCGTACGGCGTCCCGGTGGAGAGCACCTCCAGCCTCGCCTGCTACACCAACTTCTCCGACGTCAACGCCTGCAAGCCGCAGGAGCGTGACTACCAGAACCCGATCGCCGGGGTCTGGGAGATCGAGGTGGAGTCCCGGCGGACCTCGCCGTCGCTGAACAACCCGTTCCAGCTCACGGCGCGGGTGCAGGGTGTCGCGGTCGAGCCGGCCGTGGTCGAGCTGCCGTCGGTCCCCGCCGGCACGGCGACCCCGGTGACCTGGTCGCTGACCAACACCTTCGGCCCGGTCTCGGTGGCCGGTCAGGGTGGGCCGCTCTCCAGCGTCCACGCCGAGCGGCCGACCATCGCCGAGGGCGCGACGCAGGAGTTCATCGTGGAGGTGCCGGCGGGCGCGACCCGCTTCACCGCCCGGATCGGCAACCCGGCCAGCGCCGCGGCCGACCTCGACCTCTTCGTCTTCCGTGGTGCCACGGAGGTCGGCCGGGCCGCCGACGGCGACTCGGAGGAGGCCGTCACCATCAACAACCCGGTGGCGGGCACCTACCGGGTGGTCGTCGACGGGTACGCGGTGGACGGGGCCGGTGGCAGCACCGCCTACGACTACCAGGACTCGTTCTCGGCGGCGGCGCTGGGCAGCCTCTCGGCGTCCGCCAGCACCGTCAACCTGGCCCACGGCGCCACCGCCACCCTCACCGGTGCGGTGACCGCCCAGTCCACCCCGGTCGCCGGTCGGGCGCTCTACGGTGAGCTGTCCGTGGTGACCAGCGAGGGCGCGGTCGTCGGCCGCGGTGCCGTCTCCATCGGCACCGTGAGCTGACCCGTCCCGTACCGGAACACCGGAGCCCGTCCCCGTCCGGGGGCGGGCTCCGCCCGTTCTGCTCGCCGCCGCCGCGTTGGCCGGTCTGCGGTCTGGTCACCCTGCCACGCTGAATGTGCCGCCCGTGCTGGAGGTGTGCTCCTGCCGCCCCTGGGCTGCCGGTGGGCCGGGCCGCCACCTGCGGACGCTGTCGGGCGCGGCGGGGCTGTGGCGGACGCTGTCGGGCGCGGCAGGGCTGCCGCGGACCCGATCGAGCGGTGGGATGTCGTCGCGGGCGCTGTCGAGCTGCCCCGTCAATAGGACCGCATGCGGGATGGACGGCACAAGCGCTGCCGCGATGGTCGGTCGGAGGCGGGCTACCGGCCGCGCCAAGGGTCCCGGCGACCGCATTCCCGACGACCAGCAGTTCCTCGGGGGCTCACTCCCGGGGTCCGCTCCTCGGGCGCCGCTCCTCGTCGGCCTACCCTGTGCCCGCTCGGCGGGGCCACCCCTCGTCGGCCTTCCCCGGGCCGCTCCTCGGGGCCGCTCCTCGGGGCCGCTCCTCGTCGGCTTCCCCCGGGCCGCTCCTCGGGGCCGCTCCTCGACGGCTTTCCCCAGGCCACTCCTCGGGGCCGTTCCTCGTCGGCTTCCCCCGGGCCGCTCCTCGGGGCCACTCCTCGACCGCTTCCCCGGGGTTCGTTCCTCGGGGCCATTCCGCGAAGGCCGCCCCCAAGAGGTTTTGTTCCTCAGGTCCACCGGTGTGACGGTCAGTGCCCCATCTGTGCGGGCAGCTCGACAGCGGGTCACGACCAACCGGCCAACCGGGTCGTCACGCACCGTGCACCGCACCGCCCCCAGTCGGCCCCGACCGTTACTCATCGCCCTCACCACCACCGCCACGCACCGCTGTCACGCACCGCCCTCACGTACCGCTGCCACGCACCACTGCCTGGCATCGAGGGCGCGGGAGGCCGGCGGGAGGCCGCGGGCGGTCGCGTGGCACGGCGGATTCCGCCGATCCACGCCCCGCCCGGGCGGCCGGGCCCCGACGATCCGGTCTCAGCCGCGGCGGGCGGTCTCGACCAGGAAGGGCGTGCCCTGCTGGCAGGTGGTCATCAGGTCGCGCTGGACGCGGCCGGTGACCGTGACCTTCGTGCCCGGCGCCAGCACGTCACGCGGGCCGCCGACCAGCAGGTAGTTGTCGAGCAGCAGGCAGTTGGGCTCCACCCCGGAGGTCACGGTCCCGGTCAGCGTGGTGCCGCCCGCCGGTGGGCTCGTCGGCCCGCCAGAGCCCTTCGTGGGTGGTGGCACGACCGGGCCGGTCGGGTCGCCGGGGGTCGTCGGATCCGGGCTCGGCGGGCTGGTCACCGGCTGCGCTCCCGTCGGGGTAGGGGTCGGGGTGTCGCCGGCACCGTCCTGGCCGCCGCAGGCGCTCAGCGCCATGCAGACGGCCAGCGCGGAGACGGCAAGCCGAAGGGTCCTCATACCCGTATTCGACGCAGCGGGGCCGCGCGGCGTTCCCGCCGGTCAGCCACGGGCCGCGGCGGCGGCCTTCATGTCCCGCTTCAGCTCCTGCGGCAGCGAGAAGGTCAGCCGCTCGTTGGCGGTCACCACCTCGTCGACGTCGGTGAAGCCACGCGCGGCGAGGTGGTCGAGAACCTCCTGGACCAGCTCGTCGGGGACGCTCGCGCCCGAGGTCAGCCCGACCGTGCGCGCCGTCTCCAGCCACGCGTCATCGATTTCGTCCGCGAAGTCGACGAGGTGACCGGCGCGTGCCCCGGCGTCCAGGGCGACCTCGACGAGGCGTACGGAGTTGGAGGAGTTGGTCGAGCCGACGACGATCACCACGTCGCACTCGGGCGCGATCTCCTTGACCACGTGCTGCCGGTTGGAGGTGGCGTAGCAGATGTCGTCGCTGGGCGGCGACTGGAGCATCGGCAGCCGCTTCTTGAGCCGGGCCACCGTCTCCAGCGTCTCGTCGACTGAGAGGGTGGTCTGGGAGAGCCAGACGACCTTGTTCGGGTCACGGACGGTGATCTTGTCGGCGTCCTCAGGGCCGTCCACGAGCTGGATGTGCTCCGGGGCCTCGCCGGAGGTGCCGATGACCTCCTCGTGACCCTCGTGGCCGATCAGCAGGATGTCGTAGTCCTCGGCGGCGAACCGCTTCGCCTCCTGGTGCACCTTGGTGACCAGCGGGCACGTCGCGTCGATCGCCCGTAGGGAGCGGCTGCGGGCCTGCTCGTAGACCTCCGGGGCGACCCCGTGCGCGGAGAAGATGACGGTGGCACCCTCCGGCACCTCCTCGTTCTCCTCGACGAAGATCGCGCCCTGGCCCTCCAGTGTCCGTACGACGTGCTTGTTGTGCACGATCTGCTTGCGTACGTAGATCGGGGCGCCGTAGAGCTTGAGGGCCTCCTCCACGGTCTGCACCGCGCGGTCGACGCCCGCGCAGTAGCCGCGGGGCTTGGCCAGGAGCACGCGCTTGCCGGTCCGGGACGTCGCTTCAGCCTGAGTCACCCGCCCATCGTACGTGCCGCCCGGGAGAGCCACGCGGGACGCGACCGCCACCACGAGGCTGGCTGGTGAGCCGCGCGGGCATGTCCGGGGTGGGCCGTAGGGTGGGCGGGTGAGCACAGGCGAGGTGGCGCGGAGCACGTCCGACGAGCCGTGGCCGGTCCGGGTGGTCAGCCAGAAGGTCGGCGCCTGGATCGCCCGGCTGGGCTGGGTGTGGGTCGACGGGCAGGTGGCGCAGATCAGTCGCCGGCCGGGCGCCAGCACCGTCTTCCTCACCCTGCGCGACCCGTCGGCCGACCTGAGCCTGACCGTCACGACCAACCGGGACGTCCTCGACGCCGGGGCGCCGGAGCTGCGCGAGGGCGCCCGGGTGGTGCTGCACGCCAAGCCGGAGTTCTACGCCGCCCGGGGCACGCTCAGCCTGCGCGCCGACGAGATCCGACAGGTCGGCCTCGGCGAGCTGCTGGCCCGGCTGGACAAGCTCAAGAAGCTGCTCGCCGCCGAGGGGCTGTTCGACCGGGCGCGCAAGCGCCGGCCGCCGTTCCTGCCCAACCGGATCGGGCTGATCACCGGGCGCGCCTCGGCCGCCGAGCGCGACGTGCTGACCAATGCCCGCCGGCGCTGGCCGGCGGTCGAGTTCCGCACGGTCAACGTGGCGGTGCAGGGGCCGGGCGCGGTCCCGCAGATCGTCGACGCGCTCAAGGTGCTGGACGCCGACCCGGCCGTCGATGTGATCATCATCGCCCGGGGCGGGGGCGGCATCGAGGACCTGCTCCCCTTCTCCGACGAGGCGCTCTGCCGGGCCGTCTTCGCCTGCCGCACGCCGGTGGTCAGCGCGATCGGCCACGAGACCGACACGCCGCTGGTCGACTACGTCGCCGATCTGCGGGCGTCGACGCCGACCGACGCGGCCAAGCGCGTCGTCCCGGACCTCACCGAGGAAGTACGCGTCATCCGGCAGGCCCGGCACCGCCTCGAACGCGCGGTACGCAACCTGGTCGACCGCGAGTCGCACCGGCTCGACGGGCTGCGCTCCCGCCCGGTGCTGGCCCGGCCGCAGGTGATGGTCGACCAGCGGGCCACCGACCTGACCGGGTTGCGCCAGCGGGCCCGCCGGTGTCTGGAGCACCGGCTCGCCGCCGCCGACGACGACCTGCGGCACACCCTGGCCCGGCTGCGCGCGCTCTCCCCCGCCGCCACCCTCGACCGGGGCTACGCGATCGTCCAGCGCGCCGACGGTCAGGTCGTCCGCGCCGCGTCCGAGGTCGGCAAGGGCGATCCGCTCCGGGTACGCCTCGCCGACGGCGAGCTGACCGCGACGGTCGACGGTTGAGCGGGGGCGAGGATCACGATGTGGTGGGATGGCAGCGATGACTGACGAGAAGCAGGACGAACGGCTCAGCTACGAGCAGGCCCGGGCCGAGCTGGCATCGGTGGTCGAACGGCTGGAGGCCGGCGGCACCACGCTGGAGGAGTCGCTGGCGCTCTGGGAGCGCGGCGAGAAGCTCGCCGAGACCTGCCAGCGCTGGCTCGACGGGGCCCGCGCCCGCATCGACGCCGCCCGGCAGGAGTCGGCTTCCTGAGCCGACGCGGAACGGGGCGGCCGGAACCGCCCCGCGCCCGCGTCGATCGACTCAGTTGAACAGGTTGTAGAGCTCGGCCGGCGCCTCGACCACCTGGTCCGCCGGCGGCTTCTGCGCCGCGGTGGCGCTGCCGTACTCCGAGTAGGTGATCCGGATGTCCTGGGCCTTCGTCTGCCCGGCGGCCGGGATCTGGATGACCAGCTCGCTGAGCCGGCCCTGCGGGTCGAGCTTCGCGGTGAACGGCACCGACTTCGCCTGCGCCCCGAGGGCCGTGATCACCGTCGGGTCCACCGAGCCCGCCTCAGCGGCCTTCGACACGTCGATGGTGCCGGCGTACGCGCCCTCGCCCGTCTGACGCACCTCCGTGATGCCCTGCGTCAGCACCGCGCTGCCGGCGGGGTCGACCTTGTCGAAGTCGAAGCCGAGGTTCCGGTTGCCCTTGATCCGGGTCTGGTCCAGGTGCTGGTACTTGCCCAGGTTCAGCTTCTGCACACCCGGGATGCTCTTGGCGGTCGTGCCGCCGAGTTCGACCTTCACCCAGCTGTCCGGCTTGTAGTGGACGAGGTCGAGCTTCATGAACAGGTCGTCCGTCGGCTTGCCGATCGTCACCCGCATCTCGGCGCTCTGGCTGGGCTCGTGCACCCGCCCCTCGGCCGTCGAGCCGACGCCGGACATGGTGAACCGGAAGTTGCCGTTGCTGATCTCGCGGGTGGAGTTCAGCAGCGCCTGCTTGGCGTCCCCGGGCACCGGCGTCGCGCTGCCGGAGGCCGCGGGCGCCGAGAGGGTCGGGGTGGCGGACGAGCCCGCCGTCGGGGTCCCGGTGGCGTTGCAGGCGGCCAGACCGGGAGTGAACAGCGCGGCGGCCACCAGGCCGGCGCTCAGGCGTCGAACAGTCATACGTGTCTCCCACGGGGTCACCCGACGCACCTGGCGGCGGCCGGAAACCGGGCGACGCACCACCTCGGCTGCGTCGCACGAGCCCGGGGCGGTCGCCGGAGCGGCCGTAACGGGTTCGCTCCACTCCTGTTCCCTGTCGACGCGTCGCACAATCACCCTTCTGTCCGGTTGCCCCGCGCGGGTGACTCCGGAACGCGGAAACGGCTCGGACGCGGGGTCGCGGGCTAGCGGATCGCCGCAGCCAGGTGCCGCAGCTCGTTGTCCCGCGCGTCGCCGACCACGATCACCGTCCGGTCCGGTTCGAGCAGGACCAACGCCTGCTCGTTGCCCCGGGCGGTGTACCGCTGCCAGGTGCGCCCGCCCAGGTCGGTCTGGCCCTGCGGCTGTGCCTCGGCGGTCAGCTCGGTCGGCAGCAGCCGCTCCGGCGGCACGTTGCTCTGCACCAGCTGGGCGCCCCGCCCCTCGGGGGTCAGGTAACCGATGCGCAGGCTGGACCCGCCATCGACGGTCTGGAAGTTCGCGCTGACCGTACGCCACCCGTCCGCCAGCCCCGCCGGCTCGCTCACCGGGAAGGCGTTGGCGGCCCGGGCCGACTCGACGGCGGGCGCCGGGTCGACGGTGGTCGGCTGGTCGCCGCCGAGAAAGCCACGGTAGAAGGCCAGCAGCAGGGCGATCGGCACCAGCAGCACGAGCAGCGAGATCGCCATGTCCTTCGGCGACCGCTCCGATTTGTGGGTGTCGACCGCCGGCGGGGGCGCGGGCTGCTCGCCCGTCTCGGCGGCGCCGTCGGGCTGGGCCGCCCCGGGCGCGCCGGCGGGTTCGACAAGTGCCGGCTCCGCCTGGGGTACGGCGGCGGACGGGGTCACCGGCGGCTGGCCGTCCGGCGGCGTCGGGTCGGCGGGTACGCGATCGGCAGGCTGTGCGGGTTCCACCCCGCCATCTTCGCAGTTGCCCGACCGGCCGTATCCGGGCCATCACCGCCCCGGCCCGGCGCCGGGTGCGCCATCGTGTGAGGATCAGCGACATAGCCGGCAGCGGCAACGCCGCAGCCTGCCGCCCCGCAACGTCGCGAGGAGGAGCAGTCATGACGAACACCAGGACGCGGATCCCACAGGATCTCGACCGCAACCTCGCCCTCGACCTGGTCCGGGTCACCGAGGCCGCGGCGATGGCCGCCGGCCGCTGGGTCGGCCGGGGCGACAAGGAGGGCGGCGACGGCGCGGCCGTCGACGCGATGCGCAAGCTGATCAACTCGATCCCGATGCGGGGCGTCGTGGTGATCGGCGAGGGTGAGAAGGACAACGCCCCGATGCTCTTCAACGGCGAGGAGGTCGGCGACGGCACCGGCGCGGAGGTGGACGTCGCCGTCGACCCGGTCGACGGCACCACGCTGATGAGCAAGGGCATGCCGAACGCGCTGGCGGTGCTCGCCGTCTCCGAGCGCGGTGCGATGTTCGATCCCAGCGCGGTGTTCTACATGGAGAAGCTCGCCGTCGGGCCGGCGTACGCCGACGTGGTGGACATCAACGCCGGGGTGGCCGACAACCTGCGCCGGATCGCCAAGGTCAAGGGCACCGACGTCTCCGAGGTCACGGTCTGCGTCCTGGACCGGAGCCGCCACGACGACCTGGTCAAGCAGGTCCGCCGGACCGGGGCGGGCATCCGGTTCATCTCCGACGGGGACATCGCCGGCTCCATCGCGGCCGCCCGGGGCGAGTCGGACGTCGACGTGCTGATGGGTATCGGCGGCACCCCCGAGGGCATCATCTCCGCCTGCGCGCTGAAGTGCATGGGCGGGGCGATGCAGGCCAAGCTCTGGCCGCGCGACGCCGAGGAACGGGAGAAGGCGCTCGCCGCCGGGCACGACCTGGATCGGGTGCTGAGCACCGACGACCTCGTCACCGGCGACAACTGCTTCTTCGTGGCCACCGGCGTCACCTCCGGCGACCTGCTGCGCGGCGTCCGCTACCGGGCGGGTGGGGCGTACACGCAGTCGATCGTGATGCGCTCGAAGAGCGGCACGATCCGGGTGATCGACTCGTACCACCGGCTGGAGAAGCTGGCCCTCTACTCGGCGATCGACTTCGACGGCCGCCCGCTGGCCGAGCAGGAGTGACAGCCGCCGGGACGATGGCCCCGCCCGCCCCGTCGGCGGCCCGCCGGATCGTCGGCGTGGGTCTCGCGACCGCCTCCGGGGTGGCCGTGGCCGTGCAGTCCCGGATCAACGGCGAGTTGGGCGTACGCCTGGCCGACGGGATCGCCGCCGCGGTGGTCTCGTTCGGGCTGGGCCTGCTGGTGCTGCTCGTGCTGGTGCCCGCCACCCCCGGCGGGCGGCGGGGGCTGACCACCCTGCGCGGCGCGCTGACGGCGGGCACGCTGCGGCCGTGGCAGTGCCTCGGCGGGATGTGCGGGGCGTTCCTGGTCGCCGCCCAGGGGCTGACCATCGGCACGCTCGGCGTGGCGGTCTTCACGGTCGCGGTGGTCGCCGGCCAGTCCGGCAGCAGCCTGGCCGTCGACCGGGCCGGGATCGGCCCGGGCGGCCGCCAGGGAGTCACCCCGCAGCGGCTGGCCGGCGCGGCGCTGACCGTGGTCGCGGTCCTGCTGGCCGTCGGCGACCGGCTGGGCGATCCGGGCACCCTCGGGCTGGCCCTGCTGCCACTGCTCGCCGGGGTGGGCATCGCCTGGCAGCAGGCGGTCAACGGCCGGGTACGGATGGCGTCGGGCAGCGCGCTGACCGCCACCCTGGTCAACTTCACCGTCGGCATGGTGACCCTGCTGGTCGCCTTCGCCGTCGACATCGCGTTGCGCGGGTGGCCGGCGGGCAGCCCACCGGCCGAGCCCTGGCTCTATCTCGGCGGGCCCATCGGGATCGTGTTCATCGCGATCGCCGCCGCGATCGTCTCGTTCACCGGCGTGCTGCTGCTCGGCCTGGCCACCATCGCCGGGCAGATCGTCGGCGCCGTACTGCTGGATCTTCTCCTGCCCACGGCGGCCTCCCGCCCGGACGCCGTCACCCTGCTCGGCGCGGCGCTGACCCTCGTCGCGGTCATCGTCGCCGCTGTCACGCCCGGCCGCCCGGCCCGCTGACGAGCGGATTGGCCGGTGCCGCGACCAGCCGGGCCGCCCGCCAGCCCAGCAGCAGCCCCGGCACGGTGGCCGCCACGGCGAGCAGCACCGCCATGCCGGGGTACGCGGGCCGGCCGTAGAGCCAGCCCACCAGCGGCAACGCGGTCAGGGCCAGGGTCAGGGCGGCGGCCAGCAGCACTTCCACGGTCCATCGCCCGCGCGCGCCGGACAGCCCGACCGACGCCAGGCCGGACAGCGCCAGCAGGGGCAGCAGGACCGCGACCAGTCCGACGAGGCCGAGTACCCAGACGAACGGCAGATTCGACCAGGTCAGCGCCAGCATGGCCCAGGCGGTGACCGCGAGCACGGCCAGGGGAACCGGCCGCCAGCGGGCGGTGCCGGTTCGTACCCCCGCCCGCCCGGCCGACACGGCGAGCACCGACGCGACAAGCGTGAGGCCCAGGGCCAGGGCCAGCAGCGGATCGTTCTGCCGGTCCGCCGGGCTGCTCCGGCCGAGCGCCGACGGCCGACCGTCGAACGGGTATCCGCCCGCCGCCTCGTCCCCGACGAAGCCGAGGCGCTCCCAGCTCCCGTCGGGCCGGCGGACGGCGAACCCGTCCCGGCCGTTGGCGACCAGCACGACGTGCCGGCCGTGGCCGGTGTCCCGCACCGCCAGCTCCTGCGTGGCGATCCGCTCCCCGCGCCCCGGGTCCGGGTACTGCCGGCGGAGGACGGCCCGCTGCGCCTCGGTCGCTTCCCAGGCGTGCTGCCAGCTCCGGCCCGCGTCGTCGCTCTGCTCCACCGCGAGCCGGCCGGGGACCAGCCGGTAGCAACGCGTCGGCGTGGCCGTCGAACACCCCCGGCTGACCGGGCCGGCGACCGGCCCCTTCGTGCCGGCCAACGCCTCGGTCTCGCCCCGGGTCGGGTCGCGCCAGGTGACCCCGTCGTCGCCGCTCACCCGCCAGACGGGAGGGCTGTCGAAGACGTGGTCTTCGTAGCCGTGACCGATGCCGGCCGCCAACTGTCCGTCCAGGACCGCCGCCCGGACGGCGTCGGGATAGTGGACCGGGCTGGTGGCCGCCACCGCCAGCGTGGCCGCCGGCAGCAGCACGAGCAGCCGGACCAGCCGCGCGGACCGCCGTCGCACCGGCTCCCGCCGCGCCCGGGACCAGGCCCACCCGGCGAGGGCCAGCGCGGGCAGGGTGAGCAGGTCGGTGGGGTCGGCCCGGACCAGCGACGGCCCGCTGACGGCGCTCCAGAGCGCCGAGGCGCCCGCGGCGGCGTACCCGCTGGACTTGACCGCGGTGAAGCCGGCGGCCACGAGACCGAGCCCGAGCCCGGCGGCGACGCGGTCCGGCAGCCGCGGCGCCAGCAGCGTGAGCAGCACCGCGACCAACGGCGGCGCGACGAGCAGGCCGGCGACGTCGCTGAGCTTTCCGGTCACCAGGCCGGGGAAAGCCGGCTTGAGCAGGTGGTCGTTGACCACGAGCAGGACGAGGGCGGCGACCGTCGCGGGGTGCCCCAGCCAGGCCAGGGCCGCTCGCGTGCCGTCGGGGCGCGGGACCGGAGGGCTCATCGACCCACGATCGCAGCCACCGATCTCGATCCGGCCACGGCCGGGGCAGGATCCGGTAGCAGCGGTCAGGTGCCGTCGGACGAGTGCCCGGGGAACAGGTGCGCGCTCGGGTCGATGGCCACCGCCGCGTTGTTGACCGCCGTGGCCGCCTCGCCGAAGCCCGTCGCGATGAGCCGCACCTTGCCCGGGTATTCCGTGATGTCGCCCGCCGCGAAGACCCGAGGCAGGTTCGTCGCCATCGCGCTGTCGACCACGATGTGCCGGCGGTCCAGCCGCAGGCCCCACTCGGCCAGCGGGCCGAGGTCGGCGGTGAAGCCGAGGGCGGCCACCACCGTGTCCACCGGCAGCAGCTCGGCCGCGCCGCCGCGTACGGTGACCTCGGCGCCGGTGACGGTGCCGTCGCCGTACAGGGCGGTCACCTCGGCGTTGACGATCACGCGCACCGGCGTTTCCAGCACCCGCGCGACGGTGGCCGCGTGGGCCCGGAACTTCTCCCGCCGGTGCGTCAGCGTCACCGACCGGGCCAGCGGCTGGAGCGTCAGCGCCCAGTCGAACGCGGAGTCGCCGCCGCCGACGATCAGCACGTCCCGGTCGGCCAGCTCGGCCGGCTGCGGTACGAAGTAGACGACGCCGGTGCCGACGAAGTGCTCCGCCGCCGGCAGCGGCCGGGGCGTGAAGCTGCCCAGCCCGCCCGTGACGAGCACCGCCCCGCAGCGGAGCTGCTCGCCTCCGGCGAGACCGAGCACCGGGCGACCGTCGGCGTACGAGAGCTTCTCGGCGCGGGTGCCGAGCAGGTAGCACGGGTCGAAGGGCGCCGCCTGGGCGACGAGGTTGGCCACCAGGTCCCGCCCCTTGACGGCCGGGAAGCCGGCCACGTCGTGGATGAGCTTCTCCGGGTACATGGCGGTGATCTGGCCGCCGGGCTCGGGCAGCGCGTCGACGACCGCGACGGAGAGCCCCCGGAATCCCGCGTAGTACGCCGCGAACAGCCCGGTCGGACCGGCCCCGATCACCGCGACATCGATCTCACGCATGGGCGCACCGTCACTTTCCGTTCACGCATGAACGCGTGCTGATGCCGACGGTAGGGCCGACGGAGCGCCTGGGCAAGCACCTCCCACGGGGAGAGCACGGCGACGACACGTCGGTGCCGCCCGCCGGCTCAGGGCATGGTGAGCGTGGACTCCGACCGGTACGGGCCGCCGAGGTCGCCCCGGCGACGCCGGAAGATGATCGCGGCGACCACCCCGCCGAGCAGCCCGAACAGGTGCCCCTGCCAGGAGATCCGCTCGTCGGTGGGGAGGATGCCGACCAACTGCCAGCCGTAGAGCAGGCCGACCAGCAGGAAGACCGCGAAGTTCCACCAGCTCCGCTCGACGATGCCCCGGGTGAGCAGGATGCCCAGGTAGCCGAAGATCACGCCGCTCGCGCCCACCACGACGGTGGTCGACGAGCCGGTGAACCACACGCCCAGCCCGCTGACCAGGATGATGACGAGCGTCGACCAGAGGAACCGGCGGGCGCCGGCGGCGAGCACGAAGGTGCCGAGCAGGATCAGCGGGATGCTGTTGCTGTAGAGGTGGTCGAAGCCGTGGTGCAGGAACGGCGAGAAGAAGACCCCGTCGAGCCCGTCGATGCGCTTCGGGATGATCCCGGCGGTGGCGTCGAGGCCGAACGCCAGGCCCTGGTCGACGGCCTCGACGAGGAACAGGAACGGCACGACCGCGCACATGGCGACGAAGGCCCGGCCGAGCGCGGCGTAGAACGCCTCGGTGCCGAACCGGTGCGGGTCGCCGCTGGACGGGTGCAGGGTCACCCGTCAAGAGCTATCAGGTGACAGGCCCAGCCGCCACTCCTGCGGGCAACCCGTACCGGAACGACGGGGGCGGGGTGTGTGGACGCCCACACACCCCGCCCCCGGCGGATCGGTCAGTACCAGCCCACGTCCTGGGAGTGCGCCCAGGCCTTGCAGGGCGTGCCGTAGCGGCCCTTGATGTAGCCGAGACCCCACTCGATCTGGGTCGCCGGGTTGGTCTGCCAGTCGCTGGCGACCGAGCCCATCTTGCTGCCCGGCAGCGCCTGCGGGATGCCGTACGCCCCGGACGAGGAGTTGCGGGCCTTGTGGTTCCAGCCGCTCTCCTTGTCCCAGAGCTTGTTCAGGCAGGGGAACTGGTCCATTCCGAAGCCGGCGTCCACCATCATCGCGCAGCCGACCTTGCGGTTGCCGCTGAACTCGGCGCAGGACGCGGGGATCGGGCCGGCGTACGGCTTGCTCTCGGCGGCCTTCTTGGCGGCTTCCTCGCGGGCCTTCTTCCGCGACGCGGCGGCGGCCTCGGCCTCGCGGGCACGCTTGGCGGCCTCCTTGGCCGCGATGGCGGCGCGCAGCTTCGCCTGGTACTCGGCGGCCCGTTTCTTGGCGGACTGCACCTGGTAGGCGGCCTGCCGTTCGCGCTGGTACTCGAACTCAGCCTGCTCGACGGCAGCCCCGGCCTGGGCGGTCAGGCCCTGCTGCTGGGTCTGACGGTCTTCGCCCAGATAGACACCGCCGGCAACGCCCACGGAGAGCAGCGCGACAGCGGCCGTCCGGGCGCCGAACCGGCTCCACAGCCGACTCACGAAGTGGTCCCTTCGTTGGGGGCAAGGACGCGGCGCGGTGGCGGGCACCCGGGAGGGTGCGATCCGCGCCGCGAGCGCCCCGACCCGGTGCCGGTCGCAGCCGACGCACCGGAGTGGAGATGTTGGCGCGTCGTGTGTGACGAACGATCACCAACGATCTTCTCGGTACGTGGGCGCTCGTGGGACACCATCGCGCACAGTGGGGCTGATGGGAAACCATCAGCCCCAACTGTGATTTGCACCACAAATAAAATGCGGATGAACCCCTACATAACGGGCATCATTGCGGGATGTCTTCCAGGAGATCGGTCACCATCGCGGCGATCGGCGAACGCTCCGAACGGCTGAGCGTGACGTGGGCGAAGAGCTGATGGCCCTTGAGCGCTTCGATCACCGCGGTCACCCCGTCGTGCCGCCCGACGCGGAGATTGTCGCGCTGGGCCACGTCGTGGGTGAGCACGACCCGGGAGCCCTGGCCGATCCGGGAGAGCACCGTCAGCAGCACGCCGCGTTCCAGCGACTGCGCCTCGTCCACGATCACGAAGGCGTCGTGCAGGCTGCGCCCCCGGATGTGCGTCAACGGCAGCACCTCCAGCAGCCCGCGTGAGGTGACCTCCTCCAGCACGTTCTCGTGCACCACCGCGCCGAGGGTGTCGAAGACCGCCTGCGCCCAGGGCGACATCTTCTCCGACTCGGAGCCGGGGAGATAGCCCAGTTCCTGGCCACCGACGGCGTAGAGCGGGCGGAAGACGACGACCTTCCTGTGCCGGCGGCGTTCCATCACCGCCTCCAGCCCGGCGCAGAGGGCCAGCGCCGACTTGCCGGTGCCGGCCCGCCCGCCCAGCGAGACGATGCCCACCGACTCGTCCAGCAGCAGGTCGAGCGCGATCCGCTGCTCGGCCGAACGGCCGTGCACCCCGAACGCCTCCCGGTCGCCGCGCACGAGCCGTACCGTCTTGTCGGGCAGCACCCGGCCGAGCGCCGAGCCTCCGCCCGAGTGCAGCACCAGGCCGGTGTGGCAGGGCAGCCCGGCCGCCGCGTCCAGGTCGATCGTCTCGCCGGCGTACAGCCGCCCGATCTGGTCGTCGGTCAGCTCCAGCTCGGCCATCCCGGTCCAGGTGGGGTCGCTGGCCTGGCCGTGCCGGTACTCGTCCGCCCGCAGGCCCACCGAGGCGGCCTTGACCCGCAGCGGCATGTCCTTGCTGACCAGGGTCACCTCCCGGCCCTCGGCGGCGAGGTTCAACGCGACCGAGAGGATCCGGGCGTCGTTGGAGTCGGTGCGGAAGCCCGGGGGCAGTACGGCGTCGTCGGAGTGGTTGAGCTCCACCCGCAGCGTGCCGCCGGAGTCGTTGGCCGGCACCGGATGGTCCAGGCGCCCGTGCTGGACCCGCAGCTCGTCCAGCATGCGCAGGGACTGCCGGGCGAACCAGCCCAGCTCCGGATGGTGTCGTTTGCCCTCCAGCTCGGAGATGACCACGAGAGGCAGGACCACCTCGTGTTCAGCGAAGCGGTGGAAGGCCGCCGGGTCGGACAGGAGCACCGAGGTGTCCAGGACGAAGGCCTGGCCTGCTGGTCGGGGCTCCTCGGTGCCGACCGGAGCGGCGGCCGCGCTGCGGCGGCTCCGGGTGGCGCGGCGGGTCGTGGCAGTCGCGGCCGGGGTCTGGTCGGTCCCGGCGGGTGTACGGCGAGTCGTCACAGGCCTGCTCCGACGGATGGGCACCCGCCACCCGCGTTCCGCCTCCTCCGGTGCCCGGGGACACGGGGTCGGATGCGGAACCCCGTGCGCGAGGTCGCAGATCCGGGCGGACCGGCTGGCCCGGGAGAACCCCGTGCCATGCCTAGACGCTAGCGGCGTCAGCCGCCGTGGGCTAGAGGGCGAGCGCGGATCACCGGTACCGGCCAGTGGTGCCCGGCCGGCGGCGGAACCGGCCGGGATGCATGCCCCCTGCGCGCATCCCGGCCGGCGGAACCACCGTCACCGGTCTGACGTGGTCCCGACGGTGCGTGTCCGCCGCGGACGACGCACCGCGCCTGATCGCCGGTCGACGGGGCCTCGGGCTCCCCACCGACCGGACTTCAACCGGTCCGCCGGACCAGGGTGCCGGCCGGTTGCCGCTCGGCGACCGGGGCGGCCGGTGCCGCGAACGACGAGCCGGTGTAGGTGGTTCCGGGCCGGACCACCGTGCCGGTGACCCGGGCGGCGGCGACGGGTGCCGGGCCGGCCAGGGCGGACGCGATGGCGGCCTGGGCGTCGCGGCGACGCCGGTTCCAGGCCCCCCGGTCGCCGTCGAAGTAGCCCTGCCGGTAGCCGAACCGGTAACCGATCCGGTAGCTGAGTTGACCGTGCAACCGGCCGGCCGCGTAGCTCGTGGCGCCGAGGACGAGGACGAGGAACACGGCGAGGAACGGGCTCATCCGGCGGCTCCGGTCGGCCGCGGGTGCCGGGTCACCGCTCCTCCGGCTCGGTCGGGGTGGGCTCGGCGACCAGGAGCCGGTCCAGGTCGTCCGTGCCCACCTCCTCCACCAGCTCGACGCTGATCCGGCAGCCGTCCAGCACCACCTCGGCCACGGAGGAGCGGCGGATCTCGCCGCCGGCGTCGTACACCCGGACGCTCAGTTCGGGGCAGCCGAGGTGGGTGCGCCAGGCGTCCCACTCGGTGCGGTCGCCGACGCTGAGCGACAGATAGCGGCAGCCTCGGGCGAGGTAGAGCCGCCAGGGCGCGCTCAGGCCCGCGGCCACCCCGTTCGCGACCAGGCCGAATGCCTGCGTACGGGTGGCTAGTTCGGTCACCACACCCCCCTCGCGCCGGAGGCGTGACGCATGTGAGCACCGATCGTCTCATGCACGTGACACACCGTAGGTTGTCCCATGAGCGTGACAGTATCAGCTTTTCGTCCCTTTGCCGCGACCTCTACGGTCACCTATTCTGCCCAGGTGACACCCCTCAGGAGCGGTGCCGGATCGTTTACCGGCACATCGAAAACTTCGTCACGTCCGCGTGACAACAGCGTGCCAGTACGCACACCGGTCGACGGCTGGTCGTACCGTCACCAGGTGACCGAGACGGCCAACGCACGGAAGATCGCCTTCGCCAGCTTCGTCCGCAGGGCGCTCGACGAGGCCCGGGCGACCCGGGCCTGGAGCGGGACCGAGGTCTCCCGCCGCACCGGCGTCTCCCGGCAGACCATCAACCGCTGGGTACGGGGCGACTGGGCGAGCGACCCGGAGGCCGAGCGCGTGGTCGCGTTCTGCGAGGGCCTGGGCCTCAGCCCCGCCACCGCCTTCACCGCGCTGGGCTGGGAACGGAACACCGCCCCCCGCAGCGCCCCGACACCTCCGCCGATGGACCCCGACGTGGAGGCGCTGCTGCGTCGCCTCGTCGACCCCGACGTCTCCGACGCGGAGAAGTTCCATATTCGGGAAACCATTAGATACCTCGCATATCGCCCCACCCTGCCGGTCGATGTCCGAAAACGAGGTAAACAAGCCGGCTAGTTCCTCAGATGGCGAAAGAACAGCAGGTCAGACTCATTCGTTTCGCTCCGGGGCCGGAACGGGCGCGCTAGCGTCCGTATTCGTACTGCTTGGGCTCGTCGTCGGCGGGGGGACGGGACAAGGCCGAACCCAGCCCTGCGGGACAGAAGGAGGGGTCTGTCCATGACCCTGAAGTGGATGGCAGTCCTGATCGCCACCGTGTCGGTGACACTGGGCGTGACCGGAAACGTGGTGACCCTCGCGGTCAACGGCGGGCAGCTTCCTCTGCTCGTCAACCTTCTCGCGCTCACCTCGGCCGGCACCGCGGTCGTCCTGGCCGTGGTCGCCGAGCTGCACCACCGGCTCGACGACCGGGTCAGCGCCCTGGCCGACTTCCTGGTCGACCAGCTGAAGGAGATCGAGGAGCGCACCGGCGACCGGAACGCCGGATTCGTCGAGGGTTACCTGCTCAACCACGGCCAGGAGGCGGCCGTCGTGCCGTTCGGCCGGCGGGGACGGGGAGCCGCCGAACGCTGAGCGACAGCCCGCCGTCCGCGCCGGCCGCACACCCGATGCGCCGGCCGGAGGCCATCTCTCGGTCGGGGATTGAGCCGCCCCGCCCGGGGTACGCTGTCGCGCGTGCCGCCGTTGAATCTGGGCAACCAGCAGCCGAGGACCCCGTTGGACGCCGACCAGGCCTGGCGGACGACCGCCGGGCGGTCGGCCGGGACAGTGCTCTTCTTCGATTTCGACGGCACCCTCGCGCCGGTCGACGACGATCCCACCGCCGTCCGCCCGGCACCGAAGGTGCTGGCCGCGATCGAGGCGCTCGCCCCGGTCGTCCGGCGGATCGCGATCGTCTCCGCACGCCCGGTCGAGTTCCTCCGCGACCACCTCGGCGGCCTGGCCGGCGTCGACCTGTACGGCCTCTACGGCCTGGAACACAGCCACTCCGGCGGCGAGACCGTGACGGAGCCGGCGGCCCTGCCCTGGGTGCCCACCATGGCCGAGCTGGCCGAACTGGCCCGGGCCGAGCTGCCCGAGGGTGCGCTGGTGGAGTACAAGCGGCTCTCCGTGGCGCTGCACTGGCGCACCGCGCCGCAGCTCGGCGCGACGGTCGAACAGTGGGGCCGGGCGCAGGCCGAGCGGCTCGGGCTCAGGGTCCAGGCCGGGCGGATGGTGCTGGAGCTCAAGCCCCCGGTCGACCGCGACAAGGGCATGGTGATCGACGAGATCGTCCGGGACGCCGAGGGCGCCTGGTACTTCGGGGACGACGTCTCCGACATCAAGGCCTTCGCCGCGCTGCGGGCCCGGGCCGCCGCCGACCCGCACTTCTTCGGCGTCTGCGTCGCTGTCGCCAACCCGGAGACGGGTCACGAGGTAGCGGAAGCCGCCGACCTCACCCTGGACTCCCCCGCCGCCCTGGGCGACTTCCTCACCAACGCCACCCACCACCTGACCTGACCCACCTGACCTGACCCACCCCACCCCACCCTCCCCGGCCCGCCCGGCCCCGCCCGCCCGCCCGCCCGCCCGCCCCGGCGATCTTGCACTTCCTGCCCAGGCAAAGAGGGCTAAACGGGCATTTGCGGGGCCGAAAGTGCAAGATCGCGGGGGCCTACCGTGGCGGTACCGGCGTCGCGGGCCAGCGTGGGGGGCGTCAGGCGCCGTAGCGGCGTTGGCGGTTGGCGTACGAGCGCAGGGCCCGGAGGAAGTCGATGTGCCGGAAATCCGGCCAGTTGAGCTCGCAGAAGTAGAACTCCGAGTGCGCCGACTGCCACAGCATGAAGCCGGAGAGGCGCTGCTCACCGCTCGTACGGATGACCAGGTCCGGATCGGGCTGACCTCGGGTGTAGAGATGCTCGGCAATGTGCTCGACGTCCAGCACCTCGGCGAGCTCCTCCAGGGTGCCGCCGGAGGCCGCGTGTTCCAGCAGCAGCGAGCGCACCGCGTCGGTGATCTCCCGCCGGCCGCCGTAGCCGACCGCGATGTTGACCTCGGCTCCGCCGCTGCGGTCCCGGGTGCGTTCCTCGGCGGCCTTCAGCGCGGCGGCGGTCGAGGCGGGCAGCAGGTCGAGCGCGCCGACCATGCGCAACCGCCAGGGGTTGCCCTCCTCCGCCAGCTCGACCACCAGATCCTCGATGATCTGTAGCAGCGGGTCGAGTTCCTTGGCCGGTCGACGCAGGTTGTCGGTGGCCAGGAGGTAGAGCGTGACGTGCGCGATGCCGGCCTGGTTGCACCAGCCCAGCATGTGCTTGATCTTGACGGCGCCCATCCGGTGCCCGTCGTTCGGATCGACGTAGCCCATCTCCCTGGCCCACCGGCGGTTGCCGTCACACATCACGCCGACGTGCCGGGGCACCGGCTTGCCCGCGAGCTTCGCCTTGAGGCGACGCTCGTACACCGAGTAAATCAGGTCCCGCAGAGTCATCACCCTGCAGCGTAGCGACATCCCCGGCGAATCACCGCCTCGGACCGCGCTTCCACACCGAGAGACCGATGCCGATCATGCCCAGGGTGCGGGCGTCCAGCCGTCCGTCGCCCAGCCCCAACTCGACCACCGTCCGGTAGACCCGGTCGTCCCGGCGCGCCGCGCGGACCGCCGCGTCGACCACCCGCCGGTGTCGGCCGAGCCACGCCGCCAGCGAGCTGTGCCGCAGGTGGGTACCGAGTCGGCGGTGCAGCGCGCCCGCGTACCGCCGGGCGGCCTGCTCGGGCGAGCCGGCCGCCGCCGTGCCGGCGAGCGCACCGGAGAGCAGGGCGTAGAAGATGCCCTCGCCGGTGAACGGATTGATCAGGGAGAGCGCGTCCCCGGCGAGCACCACCCGACCGTGCCCGGGGGCCGGACGGTGCGTCGACAGCGGCAGGTGGTGGGCCCGCAGGTCGGTGACGGTGGCCGGGTCCGTGCCGGGCAACAGCGCGCGGAGCCGGTCGACCAGGTGCGCCCGGGTCAGCGGCTCGCCCCGCAGCACCTCCCCGTACCCGACGTTCGCCCGGCCGTCCCCGATCGGGAACGACCAGGCGTACGCCGGCCAGCGCGGCGCCGAGGTGACGATGAGCTGTTCGGGCGGGCCGGGCAGCGCCGGGGCGTACCCCCGGATGGCGAGCGCCAGGTGACGGTCGGGATTCGGCCGGTGCCCGAGCGCCCGCCGGACGACGGACCCGGCACCGTCCGCACCGACCACCGCCCGTGCCGCCAGCCCGCCGTCGAGCACCACCCGGTCGGCCCGGACCTCCAGGTGCCGCACCGTGTGCCGGCGCAGCCGTGCGCCGGCCGCGACCGCCGCCGCCACCAGCCGCGCGTCGAAGACCTTCCTGGGCACGGTGTACGCCGGCCGGGGCAGCGCCCGGGCCACGGAGCCACCGCCCGGGCCGAGCAGTCGCAGCGCCGGCAGCGGGGCGTGGCCGGCCACCGCGTCGGGCACCCCCAACTCGTCGAGTACGTCCAGCGCGTGTGCGGCGATGCCGTCTCCGCACGCCTTGTCCCGCGGGAAGTCGGACCGGTCCAGCAACAGCACGCTCGCCCCCGCCCGGCGGGCCGCCAGCGCCGCGGCCGACCCGGCCGGACCGGCCCCGACCACCACCACGTCGAACTCGTCGCTCACCGCACCGCCTCCCTCGGTCAGCCCACCCGCCATCCTGCCGCCGGGCGAACCCACCGCACGGCACCTCACCGGCACGTCGGCCGACTTCTCCCCGGAACGGTCTCTTCATCAGTGCGACGGCGCGCTGGCACGGCGGTGCGGCAGCCTGCGGTCGACCCGACTGAACAGGTGGCCGTGTGCCGCTGTCGAGCTGCCCGCACAGATGGGGCAGCGCACCACCGAACGCCACGCGCCCGACCCACCACCGCGACACCGGGCGGTCGCGGTGCCCGTGGCCGTCCGATGACGCGTTTCGCACCGCCACTCCGCTGTGGTCCTGTGGACGGGGCAGCTCGACAGCGCCCGCGACACCACACCGCACCCGACAGCCGCACGGGTCAGTCGCCCCGCGGAGAGGCGGTCCGGTCACGGCAGCGTCACACCCCCGGGGCGGGCCGCCGTTCGGCTCGGGTCGCTCGCCACAGGCCGTAGAGCGTCAACACGGCGGCGGCGAGCAGCGGGCCGCCGTCGCGGACCAGCCCGTCCGGGCCGAGCAGCCACCAACACAGTGGCAGGTCGACGGCGAGCACGACCACGGTGACCACCACCAGCAGCGTGCGCGCCCAGCCCTTGCCCCGCATGAGGAAGGCGGTGCAGAAGAGCACCGCGTAGCTGGTCACGATGCCGGCGGCGAACCAGAACAGCACGGCGGGCACGGCGGCCAGCCGGTCGTCCAGCACGGCGCCCCCGGCGACCAGCGCAGGGACCAGCATGAGCGGGCTGTAGGTGAACGCGGCGACCCGGCTGGTGAGCAACCACCCGCTCACCTCGGGGCGGCGGGGCGGGGTTTCCCGCCAGGAGATGCCCTGCCGGTCGATGACCAGCCGGGGCCGGTGGCGGACCAGGTGCCCGGAGACCGCGGGCGAGCGGTATAGCAGCCAGACCACGGCGGCGCAGAGCACGGTGATCAGAACGAATCCGAGCAACCCCGGCAGCGGTGGTACCCCCTGCCGGGGCACGATCAGCCGGCCGACCGCGAAGATCGTGGTCACCGCCAGGATCAGCCCGAACGGCCGGGCCGCCGTTCGGCCCCGACGGACGTGCCCGATCAGCAGCAGGAAGCCGAGCGACCGGAGCATCGCCCAACCGGTCCGCACCGCCAACCCGAAGCCCTGCTCTGGGGCGTACCACCAGTTGAGTATCTCGACCACGACGGTGGCCGCCGCGGTCAGCGCGAGCAGCAGGGTCAGCGCCCGGACGGCGGACGGCCGCCGGACCTCGGTCGCGGCGGCCGTCCTCATGGAATCCGATGATGCCCGGTCCGGGCATCGGTCACACCTGTCCTCAGCGCCGCGGCTCCGCGTCGAGCCTGGCGCGCAGCGCGTCCAGCTCCGCCCAGAGCACGCCCGGCAGCTTGTCGCCGAACTTCTCGAACCACTCGGTGACCAGCGGGAGTTCGTTGCGCCACTCCTCCGGGTCGACCTTCAGCGCGATCCGGACGTCCTCCGGGGTCATGTCCAGGCCCTCGACGTCGAGCGAGTCCTGGGCCGGAACCATGCCGATCGGGGTCTCCACCGCCTCGGCGCGGCCCTCGATCCGCTCGACGACCCACTTGAGCACCCGGGAGTTCTCGCCGAAGCCCGGCCAGAGGAAGCTGCCCTCCGGATCCTTGCGGAACCAGTTGACGTAGTAGACCTTCGGCAGCTTGGACTCGTCGCCGTCGGCGCCCTTGCCCATCTCGATCCAGTGCCGGAAGTAGTCGCCGGCGTGGTAGCCGATGAACGGCAGCATCGCCATCGGGTCGCGCCGGACGACACCCACCGCGCCGGAGGCGGCGGCGGTGGTCTCCGAGGAGAGGGTCGCGCCCATGTAGACGCCGTGCACCCAGTCGCGGGCCTCGGTCACCAGCGGGACGGTGTCCCGGCGACGGCCCCCGAAGAGGATCGCGTCGATCGGCACGCCGTTCGGGTCGTAGTAGTCCTCGGCGAGGATCGGGCACTGGGTGATCGGGGTGCAGAAGCGGCTGTTCGCGTGCGAGGAGAGGTCCTCGCTCTCCGGCGTCCAGTCGTTGCCCTTCCAGTCGATCAGGTGCGCCGGCGGCTCGCCCATGCCCTCCCACCAGATGTCCCCGTCATCGGTCAGGGCCACGTTGGTGAAGATGGAGTTGCCGCGGTCCAGCGTGCGCATCGCGTTGGCGTTGGTCTTCCAGTCGGTGCCGGGCGCGACGCCGAAGAGTCCGTACTCCGGGTTGACCGCGTAGAGGCGGCCGTCGGGGCCGAACCGCATCCAGGCGATGTCGTCGCCGATGGTCTCGACCTTCCAGCCCGGGATGGTCGGTTCCAGCATGGCGAGGTTGGTCTTGCCGCAGGCCGACGGGAAGGCGCCGGCGATGTGGTAGACCTTCCCCTCCGGCGAGGTGATCTTGAGGATCAGCATGTGCTCGGCGAGCCAGCCCTCGTCACGGCCCATCACGCTGGCGATCCGCAGCGAGTAGCACTTCTTGCCGAGCAGCGAGTTGCCGCCGTAGCCCGAACCGAAGGACCAGATCTCCCGGGTCTCCGGGAAGTGCGAGATGTACTTCGTCTCGTTGCACGGCCACGCCACGTCCTGCTGGCCGGGGGCGAGCGGGGCGCCGATCGAGTGCAGCGCGTGGACGAAGTCCGCGTCGTCGCCCATGGCCTCCATGACCGTGGCGCCCATCCGCGTCATGATGCGCATGGAGGCGACCACGTACGGGCTGTCGGTGATCTCGACGCCGAACATGGGGCTCTCGGCCTCGACCGGGCCCATGCAGAACGGGATGACGTACATGGTGCGCCCGCGCATGGAGCCGCGGTACAGCTCCGTCATCGTCCGCTTCATCTCGGCCGGCGCCATCCAGTTGTTGGTGGGGCCGGCGTCCGCCTCGTCGACGGAGCAGATGAAGGTGCGCTCCTCGACCCGGGCGACGTCCGTCGGGTCGGTCCGCGCGTAGAACGAGTTGGGCTTCTTCTCCGGGTTGAGCCGGGTCAGGGTGCCGGCCTCGACCAGCTCGTCGGTGAGGCGACGCCATTCCTCGTCGGACCCGTCCACCCAGACGACGCGGTCGGGGGTGGTCAGTTCAGCGACCTCACGGACCCAGGCGAGCAGTTTGGGGTGGGACGTCGGGGCCTGATCGATACCCCGAACGGTAGCCGGAGCAACCATGACACATCTCCTTGTGGTCGACGCTGACCGATCTATGGGATGCACGAGTCTTGACGTCGCTATGCGTCGCCTTCGTGAAAACCTGGGATTGGCCTCAGCGTAAACCGGGTGACGTCGCGAGTCAGTGGGACTGGTTGTGAAGAACTGCACAAGGTGCGGTCACGCTGCGGCATCACGAGCTGATACCCGCTTTCACGCGCAGTTTCACGCAAATCCTGTGGGGAACTCTCCGCAGTCGGGCCCGCGGCACCCGTCGGCGGAACGCCGCGAACCGCCCCGCCGGGCCCCCGGCCCCGTTACGCTCTGTCCACAGGCGCACACCCGTGCGGACGGCTCGTCGTTGCTACCCGTGCGGAAAGCCCGCAGCCGGTAGGCTCGCGTCGTGGCCGCGACGATGACCGGGGAGCCAGGCTCCCGGCAGACCCACCCGGGTCTGCTCCACTCACTGATGGACCGGTTCGGCCACCTCGTCCGCGAGCTGAGCAAGTTCGCCACCGTGGGCGGGATCGCCTTCCTGATCGACTTCGCGCTCTTCAACTACCTGACCAGCGTGCGGGGCGTCGAGCAGGTCACCGCGAAGACCATCTCGACCGTGATCGCGGCCACCGTGGCGTTCCTCGGCAACCGGTTCTGGACGTGGCGACACCGCAAGCGCTCCAACCCGGCTCGCGAGTACGCGCTGTTCTTCTTCTTCAACGGGGTCGGCCTGGGGATCGCCGTGGCCTGCCTGGCGATCAGCCGCTACGGCCTGGGCAGCGTCTGGCCGCAGGTCTTCCAGACCCCGCTGGCCGACAACATCGCCAGCTTCGTCGTCGGGACCGGGCTCGGGACGCTGTTCCGATTCTGGTCCTACCGACGGTTCGTCTTCGTGGAAGCGGGAACCCCGTCCCTTCCGGAAGAGAAGCACGACCGAGATCACCGGGCGTGACCAGTCGCCCACCTCGTCCGGCCGGAGCCTCCCGGCCCCGCCCACTGCCCTAAGGTGTCCCGCATGCGTCTTGTCCGTCTGCTGCCTGAGCGCTGGCAGAAGTTCATCCACGAGGCGCTCAAATTCGGGATCGTCGGCGGCATCAACACGGTAATCAATTACGCCGTGTTCAACGCTCTCGCACTGACCGTTTTCGTCGACGGCCAACTGAAGGCGACGGTCATCGCGACAATTGTGGCGACGATCACGTCTTATCTGATGAATCGTCACTGGACGTACCGCGATCGCCCGAAAGCAGCGATACGACGCGAATACGCCCTGTTTTTCCTATTCAACGGAGCCGGACTGCTCATCGAGCTGGGTGTCCTGGCCGCCGCCAAGTACGGGCTGGGCGTGAACAGCCTGCTGGCCCTCAACGTGGCCAAGACCGGCGGCGTGCTGCTCGCGACGCTCTTCCGGTTCTGGTCCTACCGGACGTTCGTCTTCCAACCGGCGCCGGCACACGCGGCCGAGACGTGGCACAGCATCCCGCGCGACGAGTGGGACACCATGGCCGAGATGGACCCGGTGGCCGAGCTGGCCGAGTCGATCTCCGAGTTGGAGGAGTCCGAGCCACCGCCGGGCACCGAGCGGCGGGGCCGCGGTCCCGCCACCGGGCCGGCGCTGGCGACCGGCCCCACGCCCCCCGTCCAGGGACGCCCCGCCTCGCTCGACGGCGCGGGCCTCGGCAGCGGCGCCTCCCTCGACCGGGAACTCGAAGCGGAACTGGCCGCCGAACTCCAGGCCAGTTCCCGCCGCTCCCGACGTCGCTGATCTCCCGCTCCGCCCCTGACCGGGGTGGGCGGGTTGTCAGGCGGTGGGGTCGCGCAGGGGCTTGCCCTCGTGCAGGTCCGCCAGGATGTCACGCATCTCGGTGTCACCGAGGGAGTGCTTGTCGTGGTGGGCCTCCACCAGCTCGTAGAGCTTGGTCTGGACCTGGCCGACCTTCGGCACGTCGTGCAGGACCGACTGGCCGCGTTCGCCGGCGGACTCGATGGTCAGGGTCCCGCAGCCCAGCAGACGCTCGACGAACTGCTGGTTCATCGCGTGGTCGTTGATGCGGGTCAGCGGAATGTCACGCCGGTCGCGGGAGAGCACGCCCTGCTGGAGCAGCACCCGCTCGTTGGTGAACAGGTAGTGGGTGGTCCGCCAGACCAGGAACGGCCAGAGCGCCAGCCACACCACCGCCAGCAGGGCCAGGCCGCCGATGACGGCGAGCGCGATCGAACCGCCTCCACCGGACGGCAGCAGCAGCACACCGGCCACCACCGCCGCGACGGCGAGCACGAGCACCGCGACCGGGCGGATCAGCGCCTTCCAGTGCGGGTGCAGGTGCAACACGACGTGCTCGTCCTCGGTGAGCACGTCTTCGGGAAACGCCACAGGAACCTCCTTGCAGAAACGGACGCGCTGACCGTAACCGCTCACCTCCCACCGCAACACCACCCCACACCGATCCCCCTCGCCGCCCCCTCGCCCGCACGCCCACGCCCACCGCCCCGCGATCTTGCAGTTCCGGCCCTCACTTCAGGGCTTTCACCCCTTTCGCCCGGGCAGCAAGTGCAAGATCGCCGCCGGAAGAGGGGACGGGGGGCCTGGGGGCGGGGGGGGTGGGGTTAGCGGAGGTGGAGGATGTCGCCGGCGGGGAGGGAGCGGGGGCCCGTGGGGGTGGTGAGCAGGAGGCGGCCGTCGGCGTCGACGCCCGTCGCGGTGCCGGTCAACTCCTCGCCGCCGGGCAGGAGCACACGTACCTGCCGGCCGACCGTCGCGCACGCCGCCAGGTAGGCGTCCCGCAGGCCGCTGGCGACCGCGTCCCCGCCGGCCGCGCGCCACCGGCCGTACCAGTCGGCGATCCCGCGCAGCAGTGCCCGCAGCAGGGGATCCCGGTCGGTGGCCGCCGCGCCGGCCAGTCGCAGGGAGGTCGCCGGCAGCCCCGTCGGGTTCTCCGGCAGCTCGTCGGCGCGGAGGGTCACGTTGAGCCCGATGCCGAGCACGACCGCCGAGGGCTCGGCCGGCGCGGACCCCGGCACCGCCTCGGCGAGGATGCCGGCACACTTCGCGTCATCGACGAGCAGGTCGTTCGGCCACTTCAGGCCCGCGTCCAGCTCGGCCAGCCGGGTCACCGCGTCGACCAGGGCCACACCGGCGAGCAGCGGCAGCCAGCCGTACCTGGTCTGGGGCACCGACGCCCAGCCGCGGTCGGGCACGGCCTCCCCGGGTCGGAGCAGCACGCTGGTCGCGATGCCGGCCCGGGCCGGCGACTGCCAGGCCCGGCCGCGCCGACCGCGCCCGGCCGTCTGCTGCTCCGCGACCACCACCAGGCCCTCCGGCTCGCCGGCCCGGGCCGCCTCGGCGACGTCCGCGTTGGTCGAGCCGGTCTCCGCGCGCAGCTCCAGCCGGGCCCACGGCCCGTGCGGGGCGACCAACGCCCGCCGCAGCCGCGCCTCGGACAACGGCGGGCGGTCCAGATCGGTGTACGGCGAGCCCGGCATCCCGTCAGCCTACGGCCCGCCCCGGCGGCCACCTGGAGGTGTCGCGGCCCAGCTGAGGCGAACTGCACAGCGGCGGCGGCCTGAACCATCGTTATATTCCCAGGGTGACTACCGAACCCGGGATCAACCCCCACAGCACCGCAGGCAGGCTGGCCGACCTGGAACGGCGGGTCGACGAGGCGGTGCACGCCGGGTCCGCGCGCGCGGTCGAGAAGCAGCACGCGAGGGGCAAGAAGACCGCCCGGGAGCGGATCGAGCTGTTGCTCGACGAGGGCTCCTTCGTCGAGCTGGACGAGCTGGCCCGGCACCGGTCCACCAACTTCGGCCTGGACAGGTCCCGCCCGTACGGCGACGGCGTGATCACCGGCTACGGCACCATCGACGGCCGGCAGGTCTGCGTCTTCGCCCAGGACTTCACGGTCTTCGGCGGCTCGCTGGGCGAGGTCTTCGGCGAGAAGATCGTCAAGGTCATGGACCTGGCCATGAAGATCGGCTGCCCGGTCGTCGGCATCAACGACTCGGGGGGCGCGCGCATCCAGGAGGGCGTGACCTCGCTCGGTCTCTACGGCGAGATCTTCTTCCGCAACGTACGGGCCAGCGGCGTCATCCCGCAGATCTCGCTGATCATGGGCCCGTGCGCCGGCGGCGCCGTCTACTCCCCGGCGGTCACGGACTTCACCGTGATGGTCGACCAGACCTCGCACATGTTCATCACCGGCCCGGACGTCATCAAGACGGTCACCGGCGAGGACGTGGGGATGGAGGAGCTGGGCGGCGCCCACACGCACAACTCGCGCAGCGGCAACGCGCACTACCTCGCCACGGACGAGCAGGACGCGATCGACTACGTCAAGGCGCTGCTGTCGTACCTGCCGTCGAACAACCTGGACGAGCCCGTGGTCTTCGAGGCCCCCGCCGACCTCGACGTGACCGATGAGGACCGGGAGCTGGACACGCTGATCCCCGACTCGGCGAACCAGCCGTACGACATGCACCGGGTGCTCGAACACGTCCTCGACGACGGCGAGTTCCTGGAGGTCCAGCCGCTGTACGCGCAGAACATCGTCGTCGGCTACGGCCGGGTCGAGGGGCGGCCGGTCGGCGTGGTCGCCAACCAGCCGATGCACTTCGCCGGCACCCTGGACATCGCCGCCTCGGAGAAGGCCGCCCGGTTCGTGCGCACCTGCGACGCGTTCAACATCCCGGTGCTGACCTTCGTGGACGTCCCCGGGTTCCTCCCCGGCACCGGCCAGGAGTGGGACGGCATCATCCGCCGGGGCGCGAAGCTCATCTACGCGTACGCCGAGGCCACCGTTCCGAAGGTCACCGTGATCACGCGCAAGGCGTACGGCGGGGCGTACGACGTGATGGGCTCCAAGCACCTCGGCGCGGACCTGAACTTCGCCTGGCCGACCGCGCAGATCGCGGTGATGGGCGCGCAGGGCGCGGTGAACATCCTCTACCGCTCGGAGCTGGCCGCCGCCAAGGACCCGGCCGCCGTACGGGCCGAGAAGATCGCCGAGTACGAGGACACCCTCGCCAACCCGTACATCGCGGCGGAACGCGGCTACGTGGACAGTGTCATCCCGCCGCACGAGACGCGTACCCAGATCGTCCGGGCGTTGCGGGTGCTGCGCACCAAACGCGAGACCCTTCCGCCGAAGAAGCACGGCAACATCCCGCTCTGACGCCACCCCCGCCCACCGCCCCGCCCCGCCCTGTCCCGCTCCGCCCTGTCCCGCCCTGCCTGTCGCCGCGTCGCGCCCGCGCAAGATCGCGCTGTTTCCAGGAAGTAGTCCCCTCCCGATTCAAGGAGGCCACTACTTCCAGGAAGCAGCGTGATCATGGGCGGAGTCTCGCGCGATCATGGGCGGGGTCTCGCGTGGACCTTCGGGCGGTACCGGCGGGGCTGCCGGCGCGGGGCGATCGGCGGGTCAGGCGTGGGTCAGCAGGCTGGGTTGGCGGCGGCGCACATGCGTCGGGCGGCCACCCCGGCGAGGCGGACCATTTCCGCCTCGACGGTCGGTTCCAGCATGAGCACGGTCACCAGGTCACCGACCCGCACCACCGCGGTGGCGTCGGGCGTCGGCTGGGCGAGGGTGCGACCACCGACCGTGTCCTGGGTCGGCGAGACCGAGTGACGTAGCAGGAGCGACTCGTCGCCGGCGAAGTCGCGCCGTGGCACGTCCCAACGGTGCACGCCTTCGACGGTGACGAACTCGTCGCCCCACTCGATCGACCGCGACTCCCGCCACTCCCGGCAGGCCGCGAGCTGCCGACGCAACTCGTCGAAGAATCGCACGGCCGCGCCGTCGCGCATCCGGTGCAGATCCTGCACGACCAGGACGTCACCGATCCCGCGGTCGCCGGGCGCCGCTCGCAGCACCGTCTGGGACCGGCTCACCCACGCCTCCAGGCCCTCCCGCTGTGGGGCACACCTGCCCAGCCCCACGCCCACGTCGACGGTGCCGCCCAGGCCGGTCTCGCCGAGCTGGAGGCTCGTCCCCGCCGTCAGGTCGGTCTGCTGCAGCAGCGCCTCGCGCGGGATCTCGGCCCGGGCCACTGGCGGGATCGGATCCGCCGAGAAGGCCGCCACAGGCGGATTTTCCCGCCCCGGCCGGTCCCCGAGCGCCACGGCGGAGGCGGAGGCGACGACGAGCACCGCGACGGCCGCCGCCAGCGCCGTACGCCTGCTGCGCCGGCGGGCCCGGGCGCGGATCTCCGCCGGCTGCGGCCAGCGGACGTCGCGCAACTCCCGGTGCACCTGCTCGACGAACGTCATCTCGTCACGCATCGGTGGCCTCCTCCAGGTCAGAGACGGCGAGCAGCCCGGCGAGCGCGGCGCGCCCCCGGGAGAGTCGGGCCTTGACCGTGCCCACCGGGGCGGCCGTCTGCCGGGCCACCTCGGCGACCGGCATGCCGACCAGGTAGTAGAGGGCGATCGCGGTGCGCTGTTCCTCGGGGAGCCGGCGCAGCGCGGCGACCACCTCGACGGTGGCGGTGTCCGGGCCGGGCACGCTCTCGCTCGCGCCGTGCCGCAGGTAGGCGCGGGCCCGGCTGCGCAGGCTGCGCCACCGGCTGACCGCGATCCGGCTGGCCACCACCCGCACCCACGCCTCCGGCTCCTCGTACGCGCTCACCGTCGACCAGCGCTGCCAGGCCCGGATGTACGCCTCCTGCACGGCGTCCTGCGCCTCGGCGAGGTTGCCGGTGAGCGCGTAGACGAAGCCGAGCAGCCGTTGCCGGCTGCCCCGGTAGAACTCGTCGAACCCGTCGACGTCCGGCACCTGCTACCTCCCCGTGACGGTCGCAGGGGACACGCGCGTGAGGGTGCCGCCGGTTGCCCGGTCAGCCGACCATTCTCGCCAGTTCGGTCGGGTCGAACCCGCCGGCCGGGATCCGCTCGCGAAGCGCGCGGCGCACCGCGAGCTGGACGGCGGCGTTCGCCGGGGTCGGTACGCCGTGCAGCCGGCCGAGCAGCACGATCTCGCCGTTGAGGTGGTCGGCCTCGGCCGAGCCGGCCCCCCGGGCCAGGCTCTGCCAGGTGGAACTGCCGGACCGTTCCTCGCCGTCGACCGGCCGGCGCCCGACGAGGTCGCCCCGTTCGGCCTGCTCCTCCTCGGGTGTGGTGTGCGCGATGCCGGCCGCGGCGAGCACGGCGAGCCCTTCGTCCCGGACCCGGTGCCGCAGGGCGTCCGGGACGTCCCGGCCCAGCAGCGCCTGGAGGCCGTTGCCGAGGTTGGCCAGCAGCTTGCCGTACTTCCAGCGCGGCACGTCGTCGCGCACCGGGGCGACGAAGCCGGCGGCGGTCAGGTCCGCGGCGACAGCGGCGTCGGTGCCGTCCGACCCGGACGGGTAGCGGCCGAGGTGCAGCATGCCGGGGTGCGGATGGCCGTTGGCCACCACCACGCCCGGCTCCAGGTGGGCGGCGGGCAACCAGACGCAGACGGCGTGCACGTCGGCGAAGAGCCGCAGGGCGGCCCGCTCGTTGGCCACCCCGTTCTGCGCGGCGAACAGCGGCAGCCGTTCGGCCGCCGTACCGCCGCCGGCCACCGGCGCGTCCGCCCACGCCGCCAGCGCGGCCGAGGTGTGCTGCGACTTGACCGCGAGCACCAGGACGGTGTCCGCGGGCAGCGGGCGGTCGCCCGGGCCGTCGGTGGCCGGGCCGCGCCAGGTCGCCTCGCCGTCGGGCTGCCGCAGGGTCAGGCCCCGCTGCCGGATCGCCGCCAGGTGCGCGCCGCGGGCCACCAGGGTCACGTCGTGGCCGGCCTCCCCCAGCCGTACGCCGATGGTGCCGCCGACCGCGCCCGCTCCGATGATCACATATCGCACGTGCCCATTCTGCCCGGCCCGGGCGCTCGTCCGACCGGCCCGACTCAGGGCGTCAGGCCGGCCTCGGTCAGGATCGGGCCGGCCAGCAGGAGCGCGCCGGCACCGAGGGCGACCAGGTTGACCAGGGCGAACACGGTGACCCAGAAGAACGCGGGCAGCGGCGTGATGCCGGCGAGCTGGTCGGCGTCGGAGGCGGGCATCCGCCCCCGGGCGCGCAGCCGTTGCAGCTCCACCACCGGCCGCACGCCGCCGAGCAGCAGGAACCACACTCCCGCGTATGCGAACGCCGCCTGCACCTGCGGCTCGGCGTACCAGGAGACGGCGAGCACCACCCCACCGGTGACCAGCAGCGACAGCACGCCGAAGACGTTGCGGATCATGATCAGCATGGCCAGCAGCAGCGCCACGGCGACCCAGAGCAGCAGGGTGATCCGGTTGCCGCCGAGCAGCCACGCGCCGGCCAGCCCCACCAGCGGCGGGGCGACGTAGCCGGCGAGCAGGGTGAGAATCATTCCCGGGCCGGTGGGCCGGCCGGCCGAGAGGGTGAGCCCCGAGGTGTCCGAATGCAGCCGGATGCCGTGCAGCCGGCGCCCGGTGAGCAGGGCGGCCAGCGCGTGCCCGCCCTCGTGGGCGATGGTGATGGCGTTGCGCGCGACCCGCCAGGGCAGCCGCGTGGAGACCACCACCAGCGCGACGGCGGCGGTCAGCAACACCAGCAGGGGTGGCGGGTCCGGCTGCGCCGCGAACAGCTTGTCCCAGAGACCGCCGAGCCCGTCGATCGACACCATGGGGCGCGAGCCTACCGGTCCCGACCTGTGTCGCTGCGCCCTCGTCGGTCCGTATCGTGTGAAGCTGACCTGGTGGCGATCGGAGCGGGAGGTGGACGCCGGTGAGCGCGGCACCCCTGGAACCCCACATCGGCCCATGGACGGAAGCCGA
This sequence comes from Micromonospora sp. NPDC047074, assembly GCF_040643815.1. Taxonomy (NCBI): domain Bacteria; kingdom Bacillati; phylum Actinomycetota; class Actinomycetes; order Micromonosporales; family Micromonosporaceae; genus Micromonospora; species Micromonospora sp. NPDC047074. The sequence goes on along the minus strand of NZ_JBEYVB010000002.1, from coordinate 214,826 downwards.
CTACCTCGCCATGGGCGCGACTCCGCACCGGATCGAGTTGCTCGACCAGAGCCTGCTCGTGAGCCCCGCCCCGAGCAAGCGGCACCAGCGGGCGTCGCGGCTGCTGGCCAACAGCCTGGACGACGCCGCAGGAGCCCTCGCGGTCTTCGAGGCGGTGAACGTCCGGCTCGGCGTCGACCGCATCGTCATTCCCGACGTGGTGGTGGCCGACACCGACGACGAGGGCACCGTGGTCGAGGCGGCCGAGGTCGCCCTCGTCTGCGAGATCGTCTCGCCGGGCAACGCGGCCGCCGACCGGTTGGTCAAGATGCAGCTCTACGCGATCGCCCGGATCCCGTGGTACCTACTGGTCGAGCAGGACGGTGCCGGCCACTCGCTGCGGCTGTACCGGCTCGACGGCGCGCACTACGTCGAGGACCAGGTCGCCAAGCCGGGCGAGGAACTCGGCCTGACCACGCCGATCCGTTGGCGCGTCGACCCGTCCTCGCTGCGCTGAGCGCCCCCGGTCGTCACCGTACGGTCGACAACCGGTCCGGCTGCCGCCACGCCACCGGCGCCGGTGTCAGGCCCGCCGCCGGGCCGCCACGGAAACGGGCACGGCGTCCTCGCGGGCAATCGCGCCGCGCCGGGCGAACCGCACGGCCCCCACCCCGGCGAGGGTGACGGTGACGACGGTGACCAGCGCGTACAGCACCGGAAGGCCAGCGCTGACGAGCAGCAGGACGATGTCGCCGAGGGCCACGAGCATCCACAGTGCCACTCGGGGTCGGGGGTTCCTCCGTCGGTAACCCATGTCGTACCCTCCCTTCCGTCGTGAAGGTCAGATACCCCGTACGACGGAAGGTCATGCGGATCGATCTCGCACCGGAGGCGAATCCCGCGGATCAGTCCTTGCGGTCAGGTACGAAGCCCTTGGCGATCCGGTCGAAGTCGGCCAGTTTGGCCTGCCAGTCCTTCGCGGCGACCTCCCAGCGGAGGGCGTAGCCGCGGTTCTTGGCCGTCACGAAGCCCCGGTTGCGGACCTGGATCCGGGTGCCGTCGCGGGTCTCCCGCCACTCCCAGTCCGCGCAGGTCTTCCAGTAGTCGCACCGCTCGATGCTGAGGTACTGGTAGTTGTTGACGCGCTCCTTGCGATCCGACTCGATCGCCTTCCAGTTGGCCAACGCGTCCTTCCCCGGCCGGGGGGTCCACTGGACCAGCAGTTCGCCCACCCCGTTGGGCTCGTCGAAGACGACGGTGTCTCCCCCCACGGTGCTGCGCGCCCAGTTCGCCGGGATCGGCAGCGCGAAGCCGGCGGGATCCTTGTGCAGCTTCCAGCCCGCCGGCAGCGCGTTCGGATCGACCGAAGGGCTGGCCGACGGGGTCGGGCTCGGCGCGGCGCTCGTGGGCGGGGCCGGCGCGGTGGACTGCGGCTGCGAGGTCGCGTCGTTGGTCGGGCCGCCCTGCGGGGTGTCGCCACCCTCGTCGTCGCCGCCGGTCAGCAGCGGCACGATCAGCACCAGGCCGACCAGCAGCACCGCCACCAGCACCCCGACCAGCAGGTTGCGCCGGGTGTTGTTCGGCTTCGTACCGTCGGACGGCACCACCGCCGCCCGGCCGGACGGCGGGCTCACCGGCGCGGGCATCACCGAGGTGGGGTTCACCGGCCGGCCGGGCGCGACCTTCGTCTCGTTCGGTGCCGGCGCGTCGAGCTTCGACGTCGGCGCCGTCTCCGAGGTCGCCGACTCGACCCGGGCGGTGGGCGCGGCGTCCGGCGTGACCACCGCGGTCGCGTCCTCGGCGGAGGAGGCGGCGGCAGCCGCGGCAGCCGCGGCGGTTGTCTGCGGCGCGCGGGGAGCCGGTGGGCTGACCGGCTTGTCGGGCAGAACCTCGGCCGGTCGCGGCGCGGGCACCACCGACGGGCGCGGCTCACGTGGCCCGTTCGGCCCCGGCCGGCGTACGCCGTCGAGCAGCGGGATGGTGCGCGTCCGCTTGCCGCCGGCACGACGCAGCAACTTCTCCGCCACCTCGGCGGTGATCCGCTCGTCCGGGTCCTTGCGCAGCAGGCCGTTGAGCACCGGCTTGAGCGGCCCCGCGTTCTTCGGCGGCGGCATCGGTTCGGTGGCGAGCGCCGCCAGGGTGGCGATCGCCGACGGCCGCGCGTACGGCGACTTGCCCTCGACGGCGGCGTAGAGCGTGGCGCCCAACGACCAGAGGTCGGCCTCCGGCCCGGCGGTGCCCTCGCGCGCCCGCTCCGGCGAGATGTACGCGGGCGAACCCAGCACCATGCCCGTGCGGGTGACGTTCGGGTCGCCCGGGATCGTCGCGAGACCAAAGTCGGTCAGCACCACCCGGCCGTCGTCGCCGAGCAGCACGTTGCCGGGCTTCACGTCGCGGTGCATGACGCCGGCCTTGTGCGCCGACTTCAACGCGGCCAGCACGCCCAGGCCGATCTCCACGGCGCGCGCCGGCGTCACCGGGCCGTCCTCGGCGAGGGTGTCCTGCAACGACTTCGACGGCACGTACTCCATGACGATCCAGGGGTCGCCGTCGGTGCGCAGCACGTCGAAGATGCGAACCACGTTGATGTGGTTGAGCCGGGCGATGGCCCGGGCCTCGCGCAACGACCGCTCCCGCATCTCGCGTCGCTCGTCGTCGGTGAGGCTCGGCGGCGGGACGAGTTCCTTGATCGCCACGTCCCGGTGCAGCACCTCGTCGCGCGCCTTCCACACCCGACCCATGCCACCCTGACCGAGCGGCGAGAGGAGCCGGTATCGGTCAGCGACGAGTTGGGGCAGTGCGTTCGACATCGCCCAGACGGTACCCGGACGGCACGACGCTCACACCGCCGGCACGCCACTGTACGGTTCAGGTCGACCCCGCTGGCGCGTACGCTGGCCTCATGTCTGCCGAAGAGCCGCTGTTCCGGGTCGTCCGCGGGGTGCCCACCGCCGAGGAACTGGCCGCGCTGGTGGGCGCGATCGTCACCCGGTCCCGGCCGATCGCCGGGCCGCCGCCGGTCGCGACGTCCGCGTGGGCGCGCAGCGGCCGGCCGGCGTCGACGGCGGTCGCCGGTCCCGGCGCCTGGCGGGCCTCCACTCTGCCCCGCTGACCTTTTCCCGTACGGATCGCCGCAGCTCGGTGCCGCTACGCGACGGCCGGGTGTCCGGCGGGGGCCGAGTCGGGGCTGCCGACAGCACCGGGGACGGATTAACCTCACTCAGGGAAACGGTGCAGTGACGGATAGGGAGGGCCGATGATCCCCGAGGAGGACCGCCCAGCGTCCTGGCTCCGCGGCTACGGCGGCATCGAGGCCGACATCCGCCAGCTGCGCGAGTTCGCCGACAAGCTCCAGGCCGAGGTGGAACGCAACTACGCCCCGCACCTGTCGTACATCGCCGAGGACATGACCGTCGCCCTGCCCAACCCGGCCGACGCCTTCATCGAGCTGGTCGACTTCCTGCGCGCCCACCACGAGACCCAGCAGGCCGCCACCGACATGGTCTGGGGAGTCCGCGACGCCACCGGCCACCTGGCCGGCGCCGCCGGTGCCGTCGCGGAGCGCTACACCGGAGCCGACGCCTTCGCCTCCGCGCGGGTCACCGACGTCGAGCGCGCGCTCGCCCACCCGGCGACAGCAGTCCCGCGCGGCCCCTCGCCGGCACTGCACGATCCCACCGGGCCGGACCCCGCGCCCCGACGAGGGCCGGTGGTGTTGCCATGATCGAGCGGGGCAGCGCCGGCCGCACCTCCGGCCTCACCGACTGGCGACTCATGGACGTGGCCAGCATGTGGGCCTGCGTCCAGGACCACGACACCACCAACCACTGGAAGCAGGTCGCCGGCTGGCGCAAGGTCTGCGACCTCGCCCGCATCCATCTGGGGCGGCTCCAGGAATACCGCCGTGGGCTGGCGGAGGCCTGGCCGCCGGAGACCAACGGGGCCGCCCGGGCATACATCCGCGAGCTGGACGAGCTGATCGACAAGGTGCAGCGCACGCACGACGCCGCCAGCGCCAACTACACCGCGCTCTCCGCCGCCACCCAGGCCATCGGCGCCACCCGCACCGAACTCAAGAAGATCTACGACGCGTACGCCGTCAAGGTCCAGGAGAAGCGGACGTACGAGGCGACGCTGGCCGACCCGAAGGCGGCCATGGGCAGCCGGGTCCCCGATCGTCCGGTGACGGACGCCGACCTCGAACGGCTCAACGTCCAGGCACGCGGCATCATGTACGGCCTCAGCGGCGAACTCCAACAAGCCCAAGCAATGCTCCGGCAACCGCCTTCTGCCAGGCCAACTAGGGCTCCTGGGGACAAGGACATTTACGGAGGCTCGACTACCGCTCCTTCGATCCCGCCAATCGTTCCGATTCCCATCACGGCAGTTAATACTGAACCGCCGGTCAGCCGACCATCAAGTCCTATTCGGCCGGTCCAGGCCCCTACCGCGCCAAATGCTGGTCCCGTGTTGGGTGGAGCCGGCACCGGACTGACACCGACACAACCTCCTCCAGGACTGCCAACCACTAACCCTTCCGTGGTGCCAGCCCCATCGCCAGCCGGAGGAGGAGTCCTGCCGTTACCCACAGGAGCGAACCGGCCTAGCGCTACCGGGCCGGTTGGCAAGCCAGTTCCCGGAGCCGTAGGCAGCCACACGAGCTCGTCCCCTCCCTCTTCTAGCCGGCCCATGCCACCCGGTGGGCTAATCGGAGGAACCCCTGGGATGGGGCTCGGCCAGCCTGGCGCAAACAACAGCCAACCAAGGCGCGTAAATCCCATTGGGGGGGTTATCGGCGGCGGGGGCGCAGGTACCGCACCAACGGGTGGCGCTGGCTCCCGCCCTGGAAGTGGTCGCGGCTTTGGATTGGCCCACGGCATGCCTCCTATCGGAGGCGCTCCCTCCAGCAGCCCGATGGGATTCGGCGGCACGAACGGACTTTCTAGCCAGCCAGGATACCGTGAGCGGACCACTGACGGACCGCGCAGCTGGGACCCCGATCACCCATGGGATACAGCCCAGGGCGTAGCGCCGGTCGTCCGACCACCAGACGATGAAGGACCGATCGACCCGGGACCAGCCATCGGCATTAACAGGTGAGCCCCAGAACCATTCGTCACATATTTGCACTGCTAGCTACCCTTGCCGCAACCCTTCCTCTCGTCCAGCCTGCCACCGCCACAGCTTCCCATTCCAAAGATTCACAGCCCAGCGGAGGCGACCAAATCCGCAGCGATCAGTGGCACCTGCACTACCTCAACATTCACACAGCACATAAATTCACCCAGGGCGACGGCGTCACTGTCGCTGTCCCCGACACTGGCGTATCCCCACACCCCGACATACTCAAAAACATCTTCCCGGGGATCGACATCATCCCGGGCGGCAGTGGAAACGGACAGCGGGATAAGGATAGCCACGGCACCAGCATGGCTGGGCTGATTGCTGCTCACGGCCAAGACGATGGAACTGGAGCCCTTGGCATCGCCCCGCAGGCCAAAATTCTCCCAATCTACGACATCCCAGCAGGAGGCAGCGGACATCCCGAGACACTGGCGCAAAGCATTGAGTATGCAATAGCTCAAGGCGCGGACATAATTAGCATCTCCAGCATTGGCAGCACCAGCCCCCGCCTCATCCGGGCCGTACAGACCGCACTTGCGTCCAACGTCATTGTTGTAGCAGCGGCAGGGAATAGGCCAGTCGATACCCGTGTCGGCTATCCCGCGTCAGAAGAGGGCGTAATTGCAGTCGGTGGGGTCGATCACCTAGGCATGCGAGCGGCAGTTTCGGTCACGGGACCCGAGATTGACGTGGTTGCCCCAGCTGTCGACATCTACAGTACAAGCACATATGGCAAGTATCGCAAAAGTACCGGAACGTCAAATTCCACTGCAATCGTCGCTGGAGCCGTTGCGCTGATCAGGTCCAAGTACCCCGACCTAGCTGCGTCTGAGGTGGCGCATCGGTTGACGGCTACCGCGATTGACAAGGGTCCGCCAGGACGGGACGACGAGTACGGCTACGGAGTCATCGACCTGGTGGCGGCGCTGACAGCGGACGTACCGCCGCTGGGTTTCGGTTCGGCGACAGCAGGTGCTCCGGCCTCCACCGCCTCGATCACGGCCGCAGCGGATCCGGCCGACGGCGGGGACGGCGCGGCGACAGCGCGCGGCCTGGTCACCCTCGGCGTCATCGTGGCGGCTGGCGGGACGTGGGCACTTGTCTCCCGTCGTCGTAGGCACAGCGGCGATCCGCCCCCTCGGATCAGTCGCTGAGGCAGGTCAGCGCCGCTCGATCACCCGGGGTCGTGGCTCGGTCAGGCCTTCGCCGGGGATAGCCGGTAACGTCGGCGACGTGCCGAAATCCTTGCCGCTCCGCCTCGTACTCGCCTCGGCGAGCCCTGCCCGTCGCAAGATTCTCCAGGCCGCCGGGATCGAAACGGACGTGCTGGTCAGTGGCGTCGACGAGTCCCTTGTGTCCACCGACCGGGCCGAGGAGCTGTGCCTGGAACTGGCCCGGTTGAAGGCGCAGGCGGTGCTCACCCGGCTGCGGCCGGCCGACGACCAGCGGACGCTGGTGATCGGGTGTGACTCGGTGCTGGCCTTCGACGGCGAGATCCTCGGCAAGCCGGCCGACGCGGCGGACGCCGTCCGGCGCTGGGAACGGATGCGTGGCCGGAGCGGTGTGCTGCACAGCGGGCACTGCCTGATCGACGTCGCGGCGGGGCGCCGCGCCGAGGCGGTCGCCTCCACCGTCGTACATTTTGCCGACGTCAGCGACGACGAGGTCGCCACGTACGTGTCGACGGGCGAGCCGCTGGCCGTGGCCGGGGCCTTCACGATCGACGGGCTGGGCGGGCCGTTCGTGGAACGGATCGAGGGCGACCCGAGTACGGTCATCGGGCTCTCCCTGCCGCTGCTGCGTCGCCTCCTTGCCGAGCTTGACCTGCGGATCACCGATTTGTGGACGAAGGTGGCGCCCGGCAACCAGACGGTCGAGCGACTCGGTTAGCGTCCGTTCATGACGACGAAGTCGATCCCGCTCACGCCGGAGCTGCACGCGTACCTGGTCGCACACGGCACGCCGCCGGACGAGATCATGCGGGATCTGATCGAGGAGACCCGCGCGGCCCTGCCGAAGAACGCGCAGATGCAGGTCGCGCCGGAGCAGGCCGCGCTCCTGACGTTCCTCACCCGGCTGCTCGGCGTACGGCAAGCTGTCGAAATCGGCACGTTCACCGGCCTGTCGTCGCTGGCTATCGCCCGGGGGATGCCCGAGGGCGGGCGGCTGACCTGCTTCGACATCTCCGAGGAGTTCACCGGCATCGCCCGGCGTTACTGGGCCCGCGCCGGTGTGGCCGACCGGATCGAGCTGCGTATCGGCCCGGCCGGCGACACGCTGCGCGAACTGCCGAACGAGCGCTACCTGGACTTCGCGTTCATCGACGCCGACAAGAGCGGCTACCCGGTCTACTGGTCGGAACTGGTGCCGCGGATGCGCCCCGGCGGGGTGATCGCGGTCGACAACGTGCTGCGCGGCGGGCGGGTGATCGCACCGCAGAACGTCGACGACCGGGCCATCGCCGCGTTCAACGACGAGGTGCTCGCCGACGTCCGGGTCGACGCGGTGATGCTTCCGATCGCCGACGGCCTGACGCTGGCCCGGGTGCACTGACACCACCGTCAGGACCTGCCCTGCGAGATCTTGGCACGGGGTGGCCCTCCCGGGGGCCGTTGCGTGCCAAGATCTGGCGGGCCTCGTTCCCGGCCGTGGTCAGGTCGCGGTGGTCAGGTGGCGGGTGTCGGCGGGATCGGGGGTGCCGGCCGGGCGCAGGACCCGGCCCAGGCGGGCGGCGAGCAGCGCGGCCACCGCGACGAAGCCGGGTAGCAGCAGGAAGGCCAGGTGTGGTCCGACGCCGTCGGCCACCCAGCCGAGCGCGACCGGCGCGATCCCGAAGCCGACCCCCATCGAGTACGACGCCCAGCCGGCCGCCCGGTCGGCGGCCGGCCCGGCGACGGCGAGCGCGATCGAGATCGCCAGCGGGTAGTGCAGCGCGTTGCCGAGGCCGAGTACGACCAGACCCGTGACGGCGAGCCAGCCGACCGGGGCGGCCCAGAAGATCGTGAACCCGACCATCGACAGGCCCAGCGCGGCCAGCAGCAGCGGCACGGGCCGGTACCGCAGGGCGAACCGCCCCCCGACGAGCCGGCCGACGAACATGCCGCAGACGATCGCGGCAACGGCGGCCGAGGCGGTGCCGGCCGCCATCCCGGCGTGCGAGCGGAGCACGTCCGCCGTCCAGAGCGACAGGCAGACCTCGATCGAGCCGGTGACCGCCATCAGCGCCCAGGCGATCCAGTACGCCAGGGGCAGGCGTGGGCCCGACCGGTGCTCCCCGCCGGCCGACGCGGCGTCGTCGACCGAAGCGGCGGCGTCGACCGAAGCGTCGTCGACAGCGGCGGCGTTGACGGCGGCGGCGTCGACCGAGGCGCCAGCCGGTGAGGCGGCGTCGACCGAAGCACCGGCCGATGAGGCACCGGGAGCCGCGGCAGCGGGGGCGGCCTGCGGCGGGCGTACGCGAAAAACGAGGGCGGCGAGGGCGACCAGCGCGATCAGCCCGACCTGGACGGCCATCGCCGGCCGCCAGCCCCACCCCGCGTCGACGCTGGCGCCGATGACCAGCGGGGCGAGGATGCCGGCGCCGGCGCAGGCGGCGTTGGCCTCGGTCAGCGCCGCCGCCGCACCGCTGCCGTGCCTGTCGGTGAGCACCACGACCACGCCGCTGATCACCAGCATGCCGAAGGTGGCGATCACCGCGACGGCGGTGATCGTGACGGGCAGGGCACGGGCGAAGCCGAGGGCGACGGCGCCGGCCGCCACGCCGGCCAGCCCGGTCCAGATCGTCCGGCCGCGGCCGAGCCGGCGGGCCAGTGGGGCGAAGAGCGCCCCGCCGACCAGCGCGCCGACGGCGATGCCGGTGCCGTGCAGGCTGGCGACGGCCGCGGAGGTGCCCTGTTCGTCGCGGAGCAGCGGTACGACCGGCCCGAAGCCGTAGAGGAAGAAGCCCCACAGGCCCAGCTGGGCGTAGGTCAGCCAGGTGAGCCGGTCACGGGTCAGGCGGGGCACCGGCCTCACGGTACAAGCGTCCGGCCGGCGCCCCACCCGTGGTGAGAGCCAACTCTCCCCCGGCGTTAGGAAGGGGCCCTTCCTCTACCGCAGGCGTTAATAAGGTGCCCTTCCTTTCACCTCAGCGGACGCTGCGGGCGAACTGGCGGGCCGCCCAGACGACGCCGGCCGCCGCGAGGACCGCGATGATGCCGAGCCCCTGCCACACCTTGTCGTCGCCGAGGTTGCCGGCGAAGAGGGCGCGGGTGCCGTCGACCGCCCAGGAGAACGGGTTCCACTCGGCGATGCCCTGGAGCCAGCCGGGTGCGAAGGTCAGCGGCAGCAGGATGCCGGAGAGCAGCAGCACCGGCTGGGCCACGGTGTTCATCAGCGGCGCCAGCGCGTCCTCGCTCTTGACCTTGAGCGCGATGCCGTAGGAGACGGCCGAGGTCATCAGTGCGATCAGGGCGAGCATCAGGTACGCCAGCAGCAGGTCGACGAGCGAGACGCGCAGGTCGAACAGGAGGGCGAGCAGGGTGATGATGACGGCCTGCACGATGAGCGACACCACGTCGCGCAGCGAGCGGCCGAGCAGCAGGGCGAGCCGGCTGACCGGGGTGACCCGGGAGCGTTCGATGACGCCGGCGCGCAGCTCGGCGATCAGGCCGAAGCCCTGGAACAGGCCGCCGAAGATGGCCAGCAGCACCAGCAGGCCCGGCACGAAGATCTTGTAGGCCTCCGCCTGGGTGGGCGCGTTCAGCGCCGGCTTGAGCAGCGGGGCGAAGAGCAGCAGGTACATCACCGGCTGGAAGACGCCGACGAAGACCCAGACGGGGTTGCGCAGCAGCAGGTGGAGCTGGCGCTGGAAGATCAGCCAGGTGTCACGGGCGAGTTTCATGGGAGCTCTCCGGTCTGGGATCAGGACTCGCGCAGCGAGCGGCCGGTCTTGGTGAGGAAGACGTCGTCGAGGCTCGGCCGGTGCAACTCGATGGAGCTGAGCCCGAGGCCCGCGGTGTCGACGCGGCGCAGGATCTGCGGGATGGCGGTCGCGCCCTCGTCGACGTAGAGCCGCAGCCCGCCCTCGTCGACGGTCTCCAGCTTGTTGACGTACGGCTCGCCGTCGAGCAGTTGCGCGGCCTGCGGGGTGGCCCTGGCGTCCAGCCCGACCAGCACGACGTCGCCGGATATCTCGCGTTTCAGCTCCGCCGGGGTGCCCTCGGCGACCACCTCGCCGTGGTCCGTGATCGCGATCCGGTCGCAGAGCGCGTCGGCCTCCTCCAGGTAGTGGGTGGTGATGAAGACGGTCATGCCGTCGGCGCGCAGTCGCCGGATCTCGTCCCACATGTGCGCGCGGCTCTGCGGGTCGAGGCCGGTGGTTGGCTCGTCCAGGAAGACGATCCGTGGCTCGTGGATGATGCCGAGGGCGATGTCCACCCGCCGCCGCTGACCGCCGGAGTAGGTCTTGCATTTGCGGTCGGCGTACTCGGTGAGCTGGAAGGCGTCGAGGGCGCGGGCGGCCCGCCGGTGCGCCTCGGCCTTGCCGATGCCGTACATCCGGGCGTGCAGGACGAGTTCCTCGCGGGCGGTGGACTCGTCCCAGGTGCTGCCGCCCTGGGCGACGTAGCCGATGCGGCGGCGCACCTCGGCCGGGTCCTTGCGCAGGTCGACCCCGGCGACGACGGCCTCGCCGCCGTCCGGCTCGATCAGCGTGGCCAGCATCCGCAGGGTGGTGGTCTTGCCCGCGCCGTTGGGGCCGAGGAAGCCGAAGATCTCCCCCTCGGTGACCTTCAGGTTGACGCCGCGCACCGCGTCGACGGTCTTCGTCTGGCGACTCTCGCGGGAGCGGAACGACTTCCGCAACCCCCTGGTCTCGATCATCTCTGCTCCTGGTCGTCCGGGCCGGCGCGGGCCGGCCTAGCTGTCTGTCCCTCGGAGACGACGCCGGACGGCGTGCTCCCCCGTCGCGTCGCGAGCAGGCTAACGCGATATAGCTCTTGTGGTCAACGTTGATTATTCTCCTTCCGACCCCCGAGGCGGCAACCGCTCCTCCCAGCCCGCCCAGCCCTGCGCCCGGTCCAGCCCCTCCGGCAGGTACGGCACCCCCGACTCGATCCGCTCCGCGATCCGCTCGCACCAGGAGATCTCCACCTCGGAGCGGGCCGCCCACAGCTCGAACATCCACCCCACGTGCACCGGCTTGGTCTCACGCACCCAGCCAGAACTCAACGAGGTACGCATCCACTCGACACCGGCACGAAGCAGGTTCGCCCGGTTGCGCAGGGCCGCCGCCGCCTCCTCGCGCGGCATCGCGGGCAGGAACGAGAACGCCGCCGTGAACGGGTCCGGCGGCTCGTGCAGTTGCCACCAGAGCCCACGCAGCAGCGACTCGAACTCCTCCTCGCCCTTGCGCGTCACCTCGTACGTGGTGCGGGCCGGCCGCCCACCCACCTGTTCGGTGGCCACCTCACGCAGCAGCCCCTCCTGGGTCAGCTTGCGCAGGGCGTGGTAGATCGAGCCGGGCTGCACGTTCGCCCACTTGTCGGCACTCCAACTGAGCAGCTCACGGCGCACGTCGTAGCCGTGCACGGGCTGCATCCAGCGCACCAGGCCGAGAATCATCATTCGGGTGGCAGACACCCGGTGAGCGTAATAAGCAAATTTGACTAGGGCGCGGCGAACAGTGCGGCATCCCACACTGAGCGATCGTTAGGCCTGCCAGGGTGGCCGATAAACTCCCGGGCAGTGACACCCGGGAGGAGCCAGCAAGGTGCGCAAGGTACTCATCGCCAACCGCGGCGAGATCGCCGCCCGCGTCATCCGGGCCTGTCGGGACGCCGGCCTCGGCAGCGTCGCCGTCTACGCGGACTCTGACCGGGACGCCCTGCACGTCACACTCGCCGACGAGGCGTACGCCCTCGGCGGGGACACCGCCGCCGAGACGTACCTGCGCATCGACAAGCTGCTGGCGGTCGCCGCGCAGGCCGGGGCCGACGCGGTCCACCCCGGCTACGGCTTCCTCTCCGAGAACGCCGACTTCGCCCAGGCCGTCATCGACGCCGGGCTGACCTGGGTCGGCCCCACCCCGCAGGCGATCCGGGACCTCGGCGACAAGGTCACGGCCCGGCACATCGCCCAGCGCGCCGGCGCGCCCCTGGTGCCCGGCACCCCCGACCCGGTCGGCGGCCCCGACGAGGTGCTGGCGTTCGCCGTCGACCACGGCCTGCCGGTCGCCATCAAGGCCGCCTTCGGCGGTGGCGGGCGCGGGCTCAAGGTGGCCCGCACGATGGAGGAGATCCCGCACCTGTTCGAGTCGGCCACCCGCGAGGCGGTCGCCGCGTTCGGCCGGGGCGAGTGCTTCGTCGAGCGCTACCTGGACCAGCCCCGCCACGTCGAGGCGCAGGTGCTGGCCGACCAGCACGGCAACGTGGTCGTGGTCGGCACCCGGGACTGCTCGCTGCAGCGCCGCCACCAGAAGCTGGTCGAGGAGGCCCCCGCGCCGTTCCTCACCGACGCGCAGCGCGCCCAGATCCACGACAGCGCCAAGGCGATCTGCCGGGAGGCGGGCTACCACGGCGCCGGCACGGTGGAATACCTGGTCGGCGCCGACGGCACCATCTCCTTCCTGGAGGTCAACACCCGCCTCCAGGTCGAGCACCCGGTCACCGAGGAGACCGCCGGCATCGACCTGGTCCGCGAGCAGTTCCGGATCGCCGACGGCGAGAAGCTGCGGCTCACCGAGGACCCGGCACCGCGCGGGCACTCCATCGAGTTCCGGATCAACGGCGAGGACCCGGGCCGCAACTTCCTGCCCGCCCCCGGCACCGTCACCGCGCTGCGGCTGCCCACCGGCCCCGGCGTCCGGGTGGACACCGGCATCTCCGCCGGCGACGTGATCGGCGGCAACTTCGACTCGCTGCTGGCCAAGGTGATCATCACCGGCGAGACGCGTACCGAGGCGCTGGAGCGGGCCCGCCGCGCCCTGGACGAGATGGTCGTCGAGGGCATGGCCACCGCGCTGCCGTTCCACCGGCTGGTGGTCCGGGACGAGGCGTTCACCGCCGAGCCGTTCGCCGTGCACACCCGGTGGATCGAGACCGAGTTCGACAACACCGTCGCGCCGTTCGCCGCCGCCGCCGGTCCCGCCGAGGCGCCGGCCGGGCGGGAGACCGTCGTGGTCGAGGTCGGCGGCAAGCGGCTGGAGGTCAGCCTTCCCGCCGGCTTCGGCGGGGGTACGACCACCGCCGCGCCCGCCGCCCGCAAGCCGGCCCGCCGGGGCGGCGCGGCCAAGGCCGGCGTCGCGGTCAGCGGCGACGCGCTGACGTCCCCGATGCAGGGCACCATCGTCAAGATCGCTGTGGCCGACGGCGACACCGTCGCCGAGGGCGACCTGGTCGTGGTGCTGGAGGCGATGAAGATGGAGCAGCCGCTGCACGCCCACAAGGCGGGCACGGTCAGTGGGCTCGCGGCCGAGGTCGGCGCCGTCATCACCGCCGGTACGGCGATCTGCACCATCGCCTGAGGCGTTAGGAAGGGCACCTTCCTAGCGTTTTCGGTAGAGGAAGGTGCCCTTCCTAACGCATGGCAGGGCGAGGCGCCCCCGGCGTGGCACCGGCCAGCCGCGGAGTCAGCGCAGCTCGGCGGCGGCCACCGCCCGGACGGCGACGGTCAGCGCGTCCAGGGTGGTGGACTCCATCCGCCAGTGCTGCCAGTACAACGGGCGGTCCAGGTGGCGCCCGGCGCCCACGTCGACGCAGCGCCCGGCGGCGACGTCGGCGCGGGCCAGCCGCTCCGGGACCATTCCCCAGCCCAGCCCGAGCCGCACCGCCTCGTTGAAGCCCTCGAAGGACGGGACGTAGTGGACCGGCGGATCGAGCCGGCGCCGGGTGACGGTGCGGACGAACCGGTGCTGGAGCCGGTCCTTGCGGTCGAACGCCAGCATCGGCGCCGCCGCGAGGGCGGGCTCGGTGAGGCCGTCGGGGAAGTGGCGGGCGGCGAACCCGGGCTGGGCCAGCGCGACGTACCGCATCGCGCCCAGCCGCTCCACCCGGCAGCCCTGGACGGCCTCGCGCTGCGCGGTCACCGCCGCCATCGCCGTGCCGTCGCGGATCAGCTCCGCGGTGTGCTCCTCGTCGTCCCGGCGGACGTCGAACAGGAGCGCCAGCCCGGTGGGCAGCCGCGCCAACGCGCCGACGAACCAGGTGCCGAGCGAGTCCTCGTTCGCCACCACCGTCACCCGGGTGGGGGCGGACTCACCGGACGTCGCCGGTCGGGCCGCGCCGAGCGCCTCCCGTTCCAGCAGGGCCACCTGCCCGGCGAGCCGGAGCAGCGGCCGGCCCGCGTCGGTGGCCAGGCACGGCTTCGACCGGCGTACGAGCACCTGGCCGACGGCCTGCTCCAGCGCCTTGATCCGTTGGCTGACGGCCGACGGCGTGATGTGCAGGGCCTGGGCGGCGGCCTCGAAGCTGCCCTCGGCGACCACCGCGGCGAGCGTACGGAGCTGTGTGGAGTCCAGCATGATGAAGCTGAGCTTATCCACCCTGAGAATCTTTAGCTGGGCTGAATCTCGTGCGACTCGTACCGTCATCTGGTGCCTGACCTTCTCAGCGGCCCGGTGGCCGGCTCCGCCGTCGCCGGCTTCTCCCTGTCCATCGCGCTGATCGCCGCCATCGGCGCGCAGAACGCGTTCGTCCTGCGGCAGGGCCTGCGCCGGGAGCACGTCGTGCCGGTGGTCGCCGTCTGCGCCGCCTCCGACGCGCTGCTCATCTCGCTCGGCATCGCCGGAATGGGCACCGCCACGCGGGAACACCCCGCCGCCCTCACCGCCGTCCGGTGGTTCGGCGCCGCGTTCCTGCTCGGGTACGCCGTGCTGGCCGCCCGGCGCGCGCTGCGGCCCGGCGCGCTCTCCCCGGCCGACCGGCCGCCGGCCACGCTCGGGGCGACGCTGCTGGCCTGCCTCGCGTTCACCTACCTCAACCCGCACGTGTACCTCGACACCGTCCTCCTGCTCGGCGGGGTGGCCCGCCAGCACCCGCATCACTGGGTCTTCGGCGCGGGGGCCGCGCTGGCCAGCGCGGTCTGGTTCACCGCCATCGGGGCAGCCGCGCACCGGCTCGCGCCCGTGCTGGCCCGCCCGACGGCCTGGCGATTCGTCGACGGCACCGTCGCCCTCGTGATGGTCGCGGTCGCGGCGACCCTGCTGCTCGACTGAGCGCTCCGCGTCCCGGGCGCGGTCGGGGTGTTTTCGGCTACCACCGGGGGCGCGGACGCGGGCGGGCGGGAATGATGGCGACGTGCGGTTTCTTCACGGCGCGGTTCCCGCGCACGACCTGACCTACAACGACGTCTTCATGGCGCCCGCCCGTTCCGAGGTGGGTTCGCGGCTCGACGTCGACCTGGCCACCGGCGACGGCACGGGCACCACCATCCCGCTGGTGGTGTCGAACATGACCGCGGTGTCCGGCCGCCGGATGGCCGAGACGGTCGCCCGGCGCGGCGCGATCGCGGTCATCCCGCAGGACATCCCGATCGAGGTGGTCGCGAACGTCGTCGGCTGGGTCAAGCAACGGCACCTGGTGCACGACACGGCGATCACGCTGGGCCCGACCGACACCGTCGGCGACGCGATCCACCTGCTGCCGAAGCGGTCGCACGGCGCCGTGGTCGTGATCGACGAGGAGAGCCGGCCGCTGGGCGTGGTGACCGAGGCGGACACCGTGGGCGTGGACCGCTTCGCCCAACTCCGGCACGTCATGTCCACCGAGCTGCACACCGTGCCGGCGGACGCGGACCCGCGTACCGGCTTCGACCGGCTCTCGGCGGGCCGGCGGCGGCTCGCCCCGGTGGTCGACGGCGAGGGCCGGCTCGTCGGGGTGCTGACCCGGCAGGGCGCGCTGCGGGCGACCCTCTACCGGCCGGCCGTGGACGACCGGGGCCGGCTGCGGATCGCCGCCGCCGTGGGCATCAACGGCGACGTGACCGGCAAGGCGGCGGCGTTGCTGGAGGCCGGGGTGGACACGCTGGTCGTGGACACCGCGCACGGCCACCAGGAACGGATGATCTCCGCCCTGCGGGCGGTCCGGGCGCTGGACCCGGCGGTCCCGGTCGCGGCCGGCAACGTGGTGACCGCCGAGGGCGTACGGGACCTGGTGGAGGCGGGGGCCGACATCGTCAAGGTCGGCGTCGGCCCGGGCGCGATGTGCACCACCCGGATGATGACCGGGGTGGGCCGGCCCCAGTTCTCCGCCGTGCTCGACTGCGCCGCGGCGGCCCGCCAGCTCGGCCGGCACGTCTGGGCCGACGGCGGCGTACGCCACCCGCGCGACGTGGCGCTGGCGCTGGCCGCCGGCGCGTCGAACGTGATGATCGGTTCCTGGTTCGCCGGCACCTACGAGTCCCCCGGTGACCTCTACACCGACGCGGACGGCCGGCGCTACAAGGAGAGTTTCGGCATGGCCTCGGCACGGGCGGTCAGCGCGCGGACGGCCGACGACAGCGCGTTCGACCGGGCCCGCAAGGCGGTCTTCGAGGAGGGCATCTCCTCGGCCAGGATGTACCTGGACCCGGCCCGGCCCGGCGTGGAGGACCTGATCGACGAGATCATCGCCGGGGTGCGCAGCGCCTTCACCTACGCGGGCGCCCGGGATCTGGCCGAGTTCCACGAGCGGGCCCTGGTCGGCGTGCAGAGCACGGCCGGCTACACCGAGGGAATGCCGCTGCCCACGAGCTGGTGACCCCGGCACGGCGCGACGGGCAGTGTCAGCGGGTGCCCCAAATAACAGGCGGCCGACCTTCGCGGTAGGTCACTTTTAATTGACAATTGATTTGTACCGCCGCCGCCTCGGCGTCGGGCAGAGGTGCGGGAACGCCGCTGATCGAATCGTCTGAACAGGGGTCAAAATCGTCGCGAATGCGGGATGCCAATTCTCGGAAAAAGTTTCGCGTGACGAATTCTCAAGTTTTCTTGAGCCGCCAAGCATTGTCCGTCTGTCGATGCGTGTGCCAAAGTCGCAGGGCGGCGAACAGAATCGCCGCACCGGACAGGAGGCGCAATGCGCATCAATCTACGGCGAGCGGCGGCCGCGACCGCGGCAGTGACTCTGCTGACTCTCGGGTTCGCTCAGGCTCCGGCCCAGGCGGCGACCACCTGGAGCACCACAGGCGTTGCCGGGGCGCACGCCCAGGGCACGACGTACGTCAAGTACTCATACGTCTACGTCAAGGGCTACGTGAAGGACACCGCGTGCGACGGCAAGTACGCGCAGGTGACCATCACCTTCGTGCCTGGAACCGTCTTCGACTCGCCGCCGCGCACGGAGAAGCCGAACACGAAGGGCCACGGTTGCGGGTTCGTCAGGCACTTCACGTACCGCTCCCACCTCTCGAACGGCTGGGGCAGGGTCACCGCCTACGAGTGCCGGAGGAACAGCAACGGCATCACCAACGTGTGCGGCCCCAGGGTCACCATCTGGAAGAGCTGACCCGAAGGGCTGACGTGGCCGGTCGACATACCTGAACGGGAAGGCCCCGCGACGCGGGCCTTCCCGCTTGGGCGTCTTTGGCCGCAATGGCAGCCTGATATTCCAGCCGATCGTGATCAGGTTCGGGGGCGCATGAGCAGGCCGCCAGTACGATGCGGCAATGGGCAGATTCCTTGCGCTCTTCAACGGCGCGGCTGATGAGGTCGGCAAGGCCGAACTCACCGAACAGCAGCAGGCTGAGTTCATCCACGCCTGGGCGTCATGGGCACAGGTCAACGAGAAGGCCCTCATCGATCCCGGCGCTCCGTTGAACGCGAAGAAGCTGGTCACGGCGCAGGGGGTCGAGGACTTCACCGACCCCATGACCGGCTACGCCGTCGTGTCGGCGGACTCGCACGACGAGGCAGTTCAGATCTTCTCCGGGCATCCGCACCTGAGGCTGTTCGCCGGAAACTCGATCGCAGTCCTGGAGTGTCCGCCTCCGCCGGGCTGACACCCTCAGGAAGGGCCCATTCCTTACGGCTTCGGGAAGAGGCGCTGGGCGACCGCGCGGGCGGCGGCCCGGGGGTCGTCGCCGACGCGGGCCGGCAGGGCGCCCGAGAGCCAGAGCGTGGCGAAGCCGTGCACGATCGACCAGGCGGCGAGCGCGTCGCCCTGCGGGTCCTCCGCCGTCGGGCGCCCCTCGGGCAGCGCGGCGACCCCCGCGCGCAACGCGTCGCCGGCACGCTCGCGGGCCGCCGCGAGTTCCTCCGCGTCGGCCCGGTAGAGGTCCGGACGGAACATCACCTCGAAGTGCGCGCGGTGCCCGATCGCGAAGTCGACGTACGCGACGCCCCTGTCCAGCAGGTCGCCGCCGGCGTCGTGCAGCGCCTCGGCAAGCAGCTCGAAGCCCTCGGCCGCGAGGGCGGTGAGCAGCCCGGACTTGTCGCCGAAGTGGTGTGCCGGGGCGGCGTGCGAGACCCCGGCCCGCCGGGCCAGGTCGCGCAGGCTCAGCGCCGCCGGGCCCGATTCCTCGATCACCCGCACCGCTGCGGCGAGCAGGGCGCGACGCAGGTCGCCGTGGTGGTAGCCGCGGGGTCCGGTCATGCCGCCAGCATATCTTTGCATTGACAAGATGACACGGTCGGCGGCAATCTTGTCGGCGACAAGTTCCCCGACCGAGGAGGCCCCGTGGCTCCGCTCATCGCCCTCGTGGCCGGCACCGCGCTCGCCCGACTGGCCGGGTTGGCCGGCCTTGCCGCGCTGGACGGCTGGCACCCCGCACTACGGGTCGGGCTGGCCCTGATGCTCACGCTGACCGGCGTCGCGCACTTCACCGCCACCCGCCGGGCGGACCTGATCGCGATGGTGCCGCCCCGCCTGCCCCGGCCCGACCTGCTGGTCACGGTCACCGGGGTGCTGGAGTTGGCGGGCGCGGTGGGCCTGCTCCTGCCGGCGACCGCCCGCTGGGCCGCGGCCGGGCTGGCCCTGCTGATGCTGGCCATGTTCCCGGCCAACGTCTCGGCCGCCCGGCGCGGGCTGACCCTGGCGGGCCGGCCGGTGACCCCCCTCGGCGCCCGGACCGCCCTTCAGGTGGTGTTCGTCGCCGCCGCCCTCGCTATTTCGTTTGGGCCCTGACGTTCAGGGAGCTAATGTAACCGCCATGGATCTGATCACGCTCCGGGACGCGCCCCTCGGGCGGCTGCTCGTGGTCGCCGGGCACCTCACCGGGCAGCGGTGGAACCGCTACCTGGCCGAGGAACACGGGCTCACCCAGGCCGGGATGGTCACCCTGATGACCCTCGCGCAGCACGGCGAGCTGCCGCACCGCACGGTGGCCGAGCACGGTTTCGTCCGGCCGGCCACCCTCACCGGCATCGTCGACACCCTCGAACGCGACGGTCTCGTCGCGCGGCAGCGTGACGAGACCGACCGGCGCAGCGTCCGGCTCGCGATCACGCCGGCCGGCCGGGCCCGGCTCGACGCGCTGACCGCCGTGCTCCACTCGGGGCACCCGCTGACCCCGGTCGACGCCGACCCGGCGAAGGCGGCGGTGATCCGCGAGTTCCTCGTCCAGGTCATCGCGCGCGGCGAAGGTGACCACCGCACCCCGGAGGGCGTGGCATGCTGATCCGGCTCCTGCGCACCTACCTGCGTCCCTACCACCGGCCGCTGGCCGCGGTGGTCCTGCTCCAGTTCGTCGGCACGATGGCGTCGCTCTACCTGCCCAGCCTCAACGCCGACATCATCGACCTGGGAGTGGCCCGGGGCGACACCGGCTACATCCTGCGCACCGGTCTCTGGATGCTCGCGGTCAGCCTGGTCCAGATCGCCTGCTCGGTCGTCGCCGTCTACCTCGGCGCGCGGACGGCGATGGGCTTCGGCCGGGACGTCCGCTCGGCGGTGTTCGGGCACGTCAACCGCTTCTCCGCCCGGGAGGTCGCCCGGTTCGGCGCGCCCTCGCTGATCACCCGCAACACCAACGACGTGCAGCAGGTGCAGATGCTCGTGCTGATGAGCTGCACGATGCTCGTCGCCGCGCCCATCATGAGCGTCGGGGGCGTCGTGATGGCGCTGCGCGAGGACGTCGGGCTCTCCTGGCTGATGGTGGTCTGCGTGCCCGTACTGGCCGTCGCGCTCGGGCTGATCATCAAACGGATGGTGCCGGGCTTCCGGCTCATGCAGACCCGCATCGACACCGTCAACCGGGTGCTGCGCGAGCAGATCACCGGCATCCGGGTGGTGCGGGCGTTCGTCCGGGAGCCGTACGAGACGGAGCGCTTCGCCACAGCGAACGCCGACCTCACCGCGACCGCCCTGCGCACCGGCCGGCTGATGGCGCTGATCTTCCCGGTGGTGATGCTGGTGCTCAACGTCTCCAGCGTCGCCGTGCTCTGGTTCGGCGCCCAGCGGGTGGAGGACGGGGCGATCCAGGTCGGCGCCCTCACCGCCTTCCTGCAGTATCTGATGCAGATCCTGATGGCCGTCATGATGGCCACCTTCATGCTGATGATGGTGCCCCGCGCGGCGGTCTGCGCCGAGCGCGTCGTCGAGGTGCTGGACACCGACTCCTCGGTGGCGCCCGCCGCCCACCCCGTGACCGAGGTGACGACCCACGGCGAGCTGGCACTGCGTGACGTCGGCTTCCGCTACCCGGGGGCGGCCGAGCCGGTGCTGCGGGACGTCTCGTTCCGGGTGACGCCGGGGACGACGACGGCGATCATCGGCAGCACCGGCGCGGGCAAGAGCACCCTGCTGTCGCTCGTCCCCCGGCTGGTCGACGCGACCACGGGCACGGTCCTGGTCGACGGCGTCGACGTACGGGACCTGGCGCCGGACGAGCTGTGGCGCCGGATCGGGCTGGTGCCGCAGCGGCCGTACCTGTTCACCGGGACGGTGGCGAGCAACCTGCGCTACGGCAACCCGGACGCGACCGACGAGGAACTCTGGGCGGCGCTGGAGATCGCCCAGGCGCGGGACTTCGTCGAGGCGATGCCCGAAGGGCTGGCGGCGCCGATCGCGCAGGGCGGCACGAACGTCTCCGGCGGGCAGCGGCAACGGCTGGCCATCGCGCGTGCCCTGGTCCGGCAGCCGGAGATCTACCTCTTCGACGACTCGTTCTCCGCGCTGGACCTCGGCACGGACGCGCGGCTGCGGGCGGCGCTGCGGCCGGTCACCGCGGACGCCGCCGTGGTGATCGTGGCGCAGCGGGTCTCCACCATCGTCGACGCGGACCAGATCGTCGTGCTGGAGAACGGGGGCGTGGTCGGGATCGGCCGACACGACGAACTACTACTGACCTGCCCGACGTACGCCGAGATCGTGGCGTCGCAGACCACGACGGGGGTGGCCGCGTGAGCGAGCGGAGCAAGCGAACCAGCAGGCACGGCGGCGCCGTACCGCAGCAGAAGCCGGCCGCCGACGCGCGGACGCCGAGGCGGCTGCCGCCCGGCGGGCACGGCGGGCACCCGGGGGCCGCCGGGCTGCCCGCCGAGCGGTCGATGAACTTCGGTCCCTCGGCCCGGCGGCTGATGGGCCGGCTCCGCCCGCAGCGGCTCCAGCTCGTCGCCGTGATCGCGCTGGCGGTGATCAGCGTCGGGCTCAGCGTGGTCGGGCCGAAGGTGCTCGGCTGGGCCACCGACGTCATCTTCACCGGCGTGATCGGCCGGCAGCTACCGGCCGGCACCACCGCCGACCAGGCGGTGGACGCGGCGCGGGCCGCCGGTAACGACAACTTCGCCGACATGCTCGCCCGGATGGACGTGGTGCCCGGCGTCGGCATCGACTTCGCCGCGCTGGCGGGGGTGCTGCTGCTGGCGCTCGGGCTCTACCTGGCGGCCAGCCTGCTGTCCTGGTGGCAGGGCTGGCTGCTCAACGGGGTGGTGCAGCGGACCGTGCTGCGGTTGCGCGCCGAGGTGGAGGACAAGCTCAACCGGCTCCCGCTGCCCTACTTCGACCGGCAGCCCCGGGGCGAGCTGCTGAGCCGGGTCACCAACGACATCGACAACATCTCGACCAGCCTCCAACAGACGCTGAGCCAGTTGCTCACCTCGCTGCTCACCGTGGTCGGCGTGCTGGGCATGATGTTCTGGATCTCGCCGCTGCTCGCCCTGGTGGCCCTGGTCGCGGTCCCGGTCTCGGTGGTCGTCACCACCGCCATCGCCAAGCGGTCGCAGCAGCAGTTCATCGCCCAGTGGACGCACACCGGCGAGCTGAACGGCCAGATCGAGGAGGCGTTCACCGGCCACGAGCTGGTCAAGGTCTTCGGCCGGCAGCGCGAGGTGGAAGCCGCCTTCACCGCGAAGAACGAGGAGCTGTTCCGGGCGAGCTTCGGCGCCCAGTTCATCAGCGGGATCATCATGCCGGCGATGATGTTCGTCGGAAACCTCAGCTACGTGGTGGTCGCCGTGGTCGGCGGCCTGCGGGTGGCCTCGGGGGCGATGAGCCTCGGCGACGTGCAGGCGTTCATCCAGTACTCCCGGCAGTTCACCCAGCCGCTCACCCAGGTCGCCTCCATGGCGAACCTGCTCCAGTCCGGGGTGGCCTCCGCCGAGCGGGTCTTCGCCGTGCTCGACGCCGAGGAGCAGAGCCCCGACCCGGCGGAGCCGGCCCGGGTACGCGACCCGCACGGCCGGGTCGAGTTCTCCGACGTCTCCTTCCGGTACGCCCCGGACAAGCCGCTGATCGAGGACCTCTCCCTGGTCGCCGAGCCCGGCCACACGGTGGCCATCGTCGGGCCGACCGGGGCCGGCAAGACCACGCTGGTCAACCTGGTCATGCGCTTCTACGAGCTGGACGCCGGCCGGATCACCCTCGACGGGGTGGACATCACCACCATGCGCCGCGACGACCTGCGCGGCAGGATCGGGATGGTCCTCCAGGAGACCTGGCTCTTCGGCGGCACCATCCGCGACAACATCGCGTACGGCCGCCCGGGGGCGAGCGAGGAGGAGATCGTGGCGGCGGCCCGGGCCACGTTCGTGGACCGGTTCGTGCGCAGCCTCCCCGACGGCTACGACACGGTGATCGACGAGGAGGGCAGCAACGTCAGCGCCGGCGAGAAGCAGCTCATCACGATCGCCCGGGCGTTCCTCGCCGAGCCTTCGCTGCTGATCCTGGACGAGGCGACCAGTTCGGTGGACACCCGCACCGAGGTGCTGCTGCAGCGGGCGATGGCCGCCCTGCGTTCGGACCGGACGAGCTTCGTCATCGCGCACCGGCTCTCCACCATCCGCGACGCCGACCTGATCCTCATGATGGAGGACGGCCGGATCGTGGAGCAGGGCACGCACGACGAGTTGCTCGCCGCGCGGGGCGCGTACCACCGCCTCTACCAGTCGCAGTTCACCGCCGCCGTCCAGCCCGACCCCGAGCCCGCGCCGCTTCAGGGGTCGTCCCGGTGACAGCGGGGTCACCGGGGGCGACCGGCCGGCCGGCGACGGGATCGGGGCCGGGCGAGGGCTCAGCGTTCCGGCAGCAGGTCCGGGCCGCGCCCGGCAACCACCGCGCCGATCAGCCGGAGGGCGTCGGCGGCGGGCATCGGGTCCAGGGCGCGGCCGCCGCGCAGCCGCAGCGAGACCGCGCCCCCGGCGGCCTCGCGGGGGCCGATGACGGCGGCGTACGGCACCCGGGCGCGGGCGGCGTCGCGGATCCGGGCGCCCAGCGAGCCGGCCCCGTCGACCTCCACCCGCAGCCCCGCCGCCAACGCGTCGTGGGCGAGCCGGGCCGCCGCGCCGGCCTCGCCCTCCCCGACGGGCAGCACCACCAGTTGCACCGGGGCGTACCAGGCCGGGAAGGCGCCCTCGTGCACCTCGATCAGGTACGCGAAGAGCCGCTCCATGCTGCCCACGAGGCTCCGGTGCACCATCACCGGTCGGCTCCGCGCCCCGGACGCGTCGGTGTACGACAGGTCGAACCGCTCCGGCTTGTCGAAGTCGAGCTGCACGGTGGAGAGGGTGAACTCCCGCCCGGCGGCGTCCAGCACCTGGATGTCGATCTTCGGTCCGTAGAACGCGGCCTCGCCCGGGGCCTCGGTGAACTCCACCCCGTCGAGCGCGGCGCGGAGCAGCCCCTCGGCCCGCGCCCACTGGCCGTCGTCCCCGACGTACTTCTCCCCCGGCCCGCGCAGCGACAGCCGGTACCCCGCCGGCCGTACGCCGAGCGCGGCGTGCGCCTCGCGGATCAGCCGGAGGATCTCCGCGACCTCCTCGCCCACCTGTTCCAGGGCGCAGAAGTTGTGCGCGTCGTTCAGCGAGATGGCCCGCACCCGGGACAGGCCGCCGAGCACGCCCGAGCGCTCGGCCCGGTACATGCCGCCCAGCTCGGCGATCCGCAGCGGCAGCTCCCGGTAGGAGCGGCCCCGGGCCCGGAACACGAGGGCGTGGTGCGGGCAGAGCGCCGGGCGCAGCACGAACTCGTCGTCGGCGCCGAGCGCCATCGGCGGGAACATGTCCTCGGCGAAGTAGCCGAGATGGCCGGAGATCTCGAAGAGTTCCCGCTTGCCCAGCGGCGGGGTGAGCACGTGCCGGTAGCCGGCCCGGCGCTCCAGCTCGCGGACGTACTCCTCGACGGCGTGCCGGGCGGCCGCGCCGGCCGGCAGCCACAGCGGCAGCCCGGCGCCGGCCAGCGGGTCGGAGCCGAACAGCTCCAGCTCCCGGCCGAGCCTACGGTGGTCGATCATGTCGCGCTCCTCGTTCGGGTACGACCCGGAGGCGACCTGGTCACCGGAGACGACGAGGCCCCGGGGCGGTCGCCCCGGGGCCTCGTCGACGGTCAGGTCAGTGCGGCGCGCCGGGGTTTCCCGGCGTCGTGGTGGCTACCGCACTGCGCATGCGGCGACGGTACGCCCTCGTGCCCGAGGGCCGCAGCGGGTTTTTCGTGGGCGGTCCGGCGCCCGGCGGCGCGGGTGCTGCCCCGGCCGGGGCAGGGTCGGGCCGCCGGCACGGGACCTGCCGGCGGCCCGGGGGCGGCCCGACCGTCAGGAACGGGGGACCCGACGGTCGCGGGGGCCGCGCGTCGCCAACGGTACGCCGGACGGCACCGATCCGCCGACCCTCGGCGGTACGCCACTCCGTCACCGCCGGCGGGACCTGCTCGTTGCATCCGGTGGCCCTGCCGTGTCGGTGGTCACCACGAACCAGGGTCGTTCCCGGTGCCGTCCGGCGACCAGTCAGGCTCGTTACACCCAATCGGCCCCATCCGGCGAGGTGGCAGTCGTGCCCGAACTACTCACTGAGGTCGCGTCGCCGAGCTGGGCGTACCTCGCACTACTCGCGCTGCTGGTCGCCGACGCCTTCGTCCCGGTGATCCCCACCCAGGTCGTGATGATCACCGGTGGCGCCCTGACGGTGTACGGCGGGCTGAACCTGCCGGTGACCATCGCCGTCGGCGCGCTCGGCGTCTTCGCCGGGGACCTCGCCTGCTACCTGCTCGGGCGGGGCGCGCCGGACCGACGGGCTCCCCGCGACGTCGCCCGGGGCCGGGCGCGACGGGTCGCCAACCGGGTCGCCCAGGGGCTGCGCCGACCCGGTCCGCTCGTGATCCTGCTCTGCCGCTTCGTGCCGGGCGGCCGGATGGCGGCCTGCTTCTCCGCCGGCCGCAGCCGGTACCCGTACCGGCTCTTCCTGCTCTACGAGGGCCTCGCCGCACTGGGCTGGGCGACGTACGGCGGGCTGGTCGGGCATCTCGGTGGGACGGCGCTGACCGAGTCGGCGTGGCGGCTGGCGCTGATCGCGGGGGTGGCGGCGACCGGGTTCGCGGCGGCGGGCTGGGCCATGACCGTCGTCGGCGCACGACGGGCCGCCGAGCCGGCCACGGTGGTGCCGGCCGTCGTCACGGCGGCGACGGACCCGCCCGCGGCGGAGTGACGCTCCAGCGGCGGCGTCCACACCGACCACACACTCCGACCGCGGCGCACGGTCACGCCTCGTGATTCGTTGACTACCGGCAGGCGTCCGGCTAACATTTGGGCGCGTCGATGAATGATCAGGCGCGAGCCGTTTCCGAAATGGCGGCCGCGCTTTCGGCGCGAATCACGCATGGACAGATCATTGCGTTTCTGACGCTTGCAGTTTCCAGGTGAAACGGCTTCCGCAGGATCATTCTGGAACTTCTCCGTGCCCTTGTCGCAACGCATGAGAGGAAATCGTATGTCCATGAAGGCGATCATCGCGGGACTTTCGCCCAGGCGGCTCGCCAGCATCGGGGTGGTGGCGGCGACGGCGCTGGCCGCGACCCTGACCGTCTCCTCGCCCGCACAAGCCGACGTCTTCAAGTGCGGATCCGCGGGCAGCGACCCCCGCGCCTGGTGCGCATACGTGAAAAACGCCCCGACCGGGCTCAACGTACGCTCCGGCCCGGGAGTCGGCTATCCGGTGGTCAGCGTGCTCGCCAACGGGACGATGGTCGAGGTCGACTGCTGGGGATACGGGACCAGCGTGAACGGATACAACATCTGGTCGAAGTTGTACACCCCGGGTGGAGTGCGCTGGGTCAGTGACTGGTATCTGACCACGGGGATCGTGCAGAATTACGTCTTCCAGTGCTGAGGGGGCGGGTGGCCTGACCGGGCGGCCCTGCGCCTAGGGGTGGTCCCGGGGGCAGATCTCGGTGGGCGACCCGGATCCGCCTCGGGCCCGTTCCGGGCCAGGCTGAGCCATGCGTGGAACCCGGAACAGTGGACTGCTGGCCCTCGGCGGCATCGCCCTGGCGGCGCTGCTCACCGTGATCGGCCACGTCGGGGTCAACGAGGACCTGGACCCGTGGGCGCTGACCGTCAGCGACTTCGCCGTCTCCGAGCGGGGCGGCGTGATCGACGTGGCGATGGTGGTGCTCGCGGCGGCCACCGCCGTACTGCTGCCCGCCCTGCGGCTCGCCCACCGGCCTCCCGCCGCCGGTCCGGGGCGGGCGGCCGAGGTGCTGCTGACCGCCTGGGTCGGCGGGCTGCTGCTGGCCGCGGTCGTGCCGACGAACGAACCCGGCCTGCCCATGGACACCGCCGCCTACGTCCACCGGTACGCCTCGGTGGTCGCCTTCCTGGCGTTGCCGGTCGCCGGCTGGCTGCTCGCCCGGCGGCTGCCGGCGCCCGACGGCCGCCGGGTGCGCGCGCTCGTCGCGGCCAGCATGGTCCTGGCGGCGGCGATGATCTGGTCGGCCTACCCCGGCGACCGGCTGCTGCTCGGCCTGGTGGAGCGACTGCTCATCCTCACCGAGGTCGCCGTGCTCGTCGTCGTCGCGACCACCCTGCTCCGCCGGGTCACTCCTGTTCGTGCAGCATGAGCTGGCGGGCGGCCTCGGTGATGGAGCCGGAGAGGCTCGGGTAGATCGTGATGGTCTGCGCCAGCTCGTTGACCGTGAGGTTGTTCTCCACCGCCATGGTGATCGGCAGGATCAGCTCGCTGGCCTTCGGCGCCACCACCACACCACCGATCACCTGGCCGCTGGCCGGGCGGCAGAAGAGCTTGACGAAGCCGTCGGCGAGGTCGTCCATCTTGGCCCGGGCGTTGCCGTCCAGCGGCAGCATGACCTGCCGGGCCGGCACCCTGCCCGCGTCGACCTCGTCCTGCGAGACGCCGACGGTGGCCAACTCCGGGTCGGTGAAGACGTTCGCCGCGACGGTACGCAGCCGCAGCGGCCGCACCGCCTCGCCGAGCGCGTGCCACATCGCGATCCGGCCCTGCATGGCGGCGACGCTGGCCAGCGGCAGCACCCCGGTGCAGTCGCCGGCGGCGTAGATGCCGGGCACGTTGGTGCGGGAGACCCGGTCGACGGTCACGTAGCCGCCCGGGGCCAGCGTGACGCCGTACTCGGCCAGACCGAGGTCGGCGGTGTTGGGGATCGAGCCGACCGCG
Source organism: Micromonospora sp. NPDC047074 (assembly GCF_040643815.1). Lineage (NCBI taxonomy): Bacteria > Bacillati > Actinomycetota > Actinomycetes > Micromonosporales > Micromonosporaceae > Micromonospora > Micromonospora sp. NPDC047074. Next base: position 186,934 of record NZ_JBEYVB010000002.1, on the reverse strand, counting down.
ATCAGCGCGTGCGAGCCGGCCACCAGGCGGCCGTCGGAGAGCGTGACCTCCACCCCGTCGGCGGTACGCCGGACCGCGTCCGCCCGGGAGTTGTTCAGGATGCTCATGCCCCGGTTGCGGAAGACCCGTTCGATGGCCATCGCCGCGTCGGCGTCCTCGTGCGGCATCACCCGGTCGCGGCTGGAGACCAGGGTCACCCGCACACCCATCGCCAGATAGGCGCTGGCGAACTCCGCGCCGGTGACGCCGGAGCCGACCACGATCAGATGCTCGGGCAGCTCCGGCAGGTCGTACACCTGGCGCCAGGTCAGGATGCGCTCGCCGTCCGGGAGGGCGGTGGGCAGCTGGCGCGGCGTGGCGCCGGTGGCGACCAGCACGGTCGACGCGTCGATCGACTGCTCGCCGCCGCCGTCGCCCGGGGTGACGAGCACCCGGTGGGTGTGGCCGAGGGTGTCCTCGCCGAGCCGGGCGCTGCCCTGGACGAAGGTCACCCCGGCCTTGACCAGCTTGGCGTGGATGTCGGCGGACTGGGCGAGGGCGAGGCGCTTGACCCGCTCGTGCACCGCCGCGGCGTCGACCGTGACGGCCTCCAGCCCGTCGGAGTGCACCCCGAACTCCTCGGTGTCCCGGTAGCCGGTGACCACCTCGGAGCTGGCGATGAAGGTCTTCGACGGCACGCAGTCGGACAGCACGCAGGCCCCGCCGGCGCCCTCGGCCTCCACGACGGTGACATCAGCGTCCAACTGCGCGGCGACCAGGGCCGCCTCGTAACCGGCCGGTCCACCGCCGATGATCACGATCCGGCTCACAGGGCCATCCTTTCGTTCGCGGCTGCGGGGCTCCGCTCCGCTGCACTTCTCGCGCTCACCGGGCCCGCCCCCGACCAATGCTCACAGTGACTTTCTTCTCCCGAACGCGTCCGACACGCTCTGTCGTATTCTCCCCCACCCTGCGGGCGGGCTATCGTCATCGCCGTGCGTCATCACGCCGCCTACGGCTCAAACCTCGACCCCGCCCGCATGCGCGCCTACTGCCCGCATTCGCCGATGATCGGCACCGGCTGGTTGGAAGGCTGGCGGCTCACCTTCGCGGGCGAGGAGGTGATCGGCTGGGAGGGTGCGGTCAGCACCGTCGTCGAGTCCCCCGGCGACCGGGTCTTCGTGGCGATATACGACATCCACCCCTACGACGCCGCCCAGCTCGACGAGTTGGAGGGAGTGACCGCCGGCACCTACCGCAAGCTGCACGTGCGCGTCTCCACCCTCGACGGGGACGTGACCGCGTGGATCTACGTCTTCGACGGTTACGAGGGCGGGCTGCCCACGGCGTGGTATCTCTCGGAGATCGCGAACGCCGCCGAGAAGGCGGGCGCCCCGGACGACTACGTCACCGAGCTGCGGTCCCGCCCCACCGGCACCGCGTCGGCCTAGCGCCCTTCGTCGGTCCCGCGCGTATCCCACGACCCCCAGTCTGCTCCGGCGCCGGTCGGGGCCGTCCATCGGCCCCGGACGGCGTCGTCAATCACACACCGCGGGCCGGCACGACCAGCTCGTACATGTCGACCCAGCGCACCTCACGCAGCCCCACCGAGCGGTAGAGCGAGAGCGGGGCGGTCGGGTTGGCGAGGTCGACGCCGAGGCCGGCGGACTCCCGGCCCTTCTCCGCGTACCGGGCGAACGCGTGGCTCAGCAACGCCGCGCCCACCCCTCGACGCCGGTGGCCGGGGAGCACGGCGAGGTTCCTGACCCATCCCTCGTTGCGGTCGAGCGCCTGGTCGGACGACCGGAGTACGCCGGCGGGCTGGCCGTCCACCTCGGCGACGAACCACTCGTCCCAGGCCGTGCCGGGCCTGATGAGGGCCCGCCACCGGTCGTAGCCCGACGGCTCGTAGTCGGGGGTGTCGCGGAAGGCCGTGTCGTAGATCCGGTGGAAGTCGCGCAGCTCCGACTCGTCGCCGGGGCGCAGCGGACGGACCGCCACCCCGGGCGGCGGTGGCGGTGGCTCGGCGGGCACGCCCGCCAGCGACCGGCGCATGAGCTGGTACCGCTTGACGAAGCCGAAGCCCGTGTCGGTCAGCTCGGCTGCCCACCGGCGCTCCGGGGCGCATGCGGAACACCGCACGGTCAGCGCCGGCAGACCGCGCTCGGCGGCGCGCCCGGCCACCCGGTCCAGTTGCCGGGCCAGCAGCGGCGCCCGCAGCGCCGCGCCCCGGTCCGGGTCGACGAGCACGTCGACGAACTCCCGCCCGATCCCGGTCTCGTTCTGCAGGATCGCCCAGGCCACCAGGGCGCCGTCCGGATCGGTCACCACCCAGGAGTCCCGGTCCGGATCGACGTTCGGCGCGGTCAGCGCGTCCCGCACGTCGTCGGCGTCGAAGTCCGGGTAGCCGATGGCGAAGACGTCGGCGGCGTGCACGACCGCCAGGATCGCCGGCACGTCGTCCAGGGTGGGTCGGCGGGCGTGCCAGCCGGCGGGGAGAGTCACGGGGCGATCCTGACAGGCGGGCCGCCGGGCCGCCGCCGAATTTTCCGGGCCACCCGGCCGTGGGCGCCGGTGCCGTCGGGACGACGACCGGGGCAGGCTCCGACGCGGCGGCTCAGTCCGGGGCGGTCAGGTGGGCCCTGGTCGCGGTGAGCAGTTCCACCAGCTCGGCACCGTCCGCCGGGCCGAGCGCCGCGAACGCCGGCGAGGCCAGCCGGTCGGTCACCGCCTCGGCCCAGAGCCGCCGCCGGACCAGCGGCCCGACCGGCGGGTACGGCGGCGACCAGCCGCAGGCGGCGGCGCCCGCCTCGCCCTCCGGCCCGGCGAGCACCGCCTCCAGCGGGCTCATCCCGCTGGCCCGGACCGCGATCAGGTGTGCCCCGGTGAAGTGCTCCCGGAGCAGGCGCAGGCCGACGGCCGCCCGCGCGCCGGCCGTCCGGGCCGGCACCGGCATGGCGCGCAGGGCGGCGAAGAGCGGCATTCCGCTGGCATCGGCGGCGTCGACCGCGTGGCCGAGCAGGGTCGTGAGCCGGCCGGTCCCGGGAAGGCCGTCGAGCTGCTCGTCGCCCCACCGGCAGCACTCGTCGAGGGTGGCGGCGGCGACCTCGACCGGCGGGACGACCCGCCGGGCCGCGTCCCAGCCGTCGGCGACCGCGTCCGGGGCGAGGAAGCCGAGGGCCGCGGCGACCGTCTCGGCGCGGACGTCGCCCAGTGCACCGGCCCGGCCGGTGACGTAGAACGCCCAGCCGGGGATGCCGAGCAGCCGCGCCCGCCGGATGGTGGTCAGGCAGCGGGTGAACATGTCGCCCAGGTCCAGCACGACCGGTTTGCTGGCCGCGGCGATCTGCTCCGGCGTCATCCGCCCGCTCCCCGGTCGACCCGTCCGTCCACAGGGGTCAGTCTGCCGCGCCGCCGTCCGGCTCGGCATCCCCCTCTTCGGCGTCGAACGCCTCCACCGCCGCCTCGACCTCGCCCGCCCGCCGGCGGGCGGCCGTCACCGTCCGTTCCGCGCCGCGCCGGGCCAGCCGCGCCCGGCTGAGGTCCTGCTCGGCGACCGCCCGGCGCCGCTCCAACTCGGCCAGTTCCGCCTCGATCTCGTCCAGCGCGGCGGCGCCGTCGCGCTCGGTCGCCGTCGCGTCCGCCAGCTCCGCCTCGGCCTGCTCCTGGTCGGTACGCGCCTTCGTCAGCTCCTTCTCCAGCGCCCGCCGTTGACGCGCCCGCTCCGCCCGGGCGGCTCGTTCCGCCTGCTCGGCGCGGAGGGTGGCCCGGTCGGCTCCGGCCCGCCGCCCGGCCGGCTCGGGCCGGGGCGACGGTTCGGGCTCCTCGCCACCGGTCACCAGGCGCAACTGTGGTCGGGGCACCTCGCCGAAGCCGGCGTAGGTGGCGGCCCGCAGCAGCCGGCCGGAGCGGACCTGTTCGGCGACGTCGGCGTCGGCGAGCGCGGCGTTGAGGGTGGCCTCCACCTCGGCCAGCGGCAGCTTCCCGGCCGACGGGGCGCCCTCGGCCCCGGCCGCCAGCTTGCGCACCTCGGCGACGAGCGCGCCGACCGCGGCCCGCCGTTGGGCGGAGAGTTCCCGCAGCCGGGGCCCGCGCAGGCCGCGCTGGGCGTCGCGCAGCGCCTCGGCGAGCTGGGCCAGGTCGGCGACCAGTTCGGGGCGGCGGATGGCGAGGAGGTTCACCAGCCAGGCGGCCACGGTGGGCCGGCGCAGCCGGGCGATCTCCCGGGCGGCCTTCGGGTCGCCGGAGCGGCGGGCCTCGGCGGCGGCCTCGTCGCGGATCGCGACGAAGCGGTCCGGCGGGGTCGTGTAGAGCCGGTGTACCAGCTCGGGGGGCGGGCCGGGCATCGCCGTCAGGCGTCGACTCGCGTGCCCGGCTCGAGCCGGCGGTAGTCCACTTCGGACAGCCGGGTGAAGTTGTTGTTCAGCACGCTCAGACCGTTGTCGTTGAGCAACCCGTCGTGCAGCGCGTACGCCCGGCGCGGGGCGACCGCCCGGAGGAAGTCCAGCGATTCGGAGAACTTCGTCCACGGGGCGTGGATCGGCAGGAAGAGCGTGTCGACCTGGGTGTCCTCGGGGACGACGAGGGAGTCGCCGGGGTGGTAGACCACGTCGTTCAGCAGGTACGCCAGGTTGTCCACCACCGGGATGTCGGGGTGGATCACGGCGTGCCGGCCGCCGTAGGCGCGTACCGGCACACCGGCGGCCGTGAACGACTGTCCGGGCTGGACCGGCTCGAGCGCCTCGGCGACGTCGCCCAGGGCGCTGGCCAGCGACGCCGGGCCGTGGATGACGAAGGGCCGCCGGTCGAGCTGCCGGGTGACCGCCTCGACGTCCAGGTGGTCGAAATGCTCGTGGGTGATCAGCACCGCGTCCGCCCCGTCGAGCGCCGCCGCCTCGCTGAACCCGCCCGGGTCGATGACCAGCACTCCCCCGTCGTGCTCCACCCGGAGGCAGGAGTGGGCGTACTTGGTGAGTTGCATCGTGACTCCAAGATTATCGAATCGTGACGTCCTGAGCGCAGTCTGCCGGAACCGACGTGGGCGCGCGCCACGTCTGAGGTATCGCCCCGCACGGGGGCGAGGACGATGGAGGCGGCAATGGACGAACGGCAACGACGGCGCCGGGGCGTACGGCTGGCGGCTGCCGCCCTCGTCGCGCTGGTCGCGCTGGCGGGCTGCGGCAGCAGCGCGAAGGAGGACTCCTCCACCGCGCCGGCGGCCGCTCCGGCGGACCAGGACCGGGCCGGCGCGGCGGACCAGGCCGGCGGCAACACCGAACGGGGCGGCGGCGACTCCGAGGGCGGCGGTGCCGGCGCACCCGACCTGCGGGTCGACCAGCGGTCCATCATCTACACCGGCACCATGCGCGTGCAGGTGGAGGATGTCGACGACGCGGCCCGGAGCGCGATCGCCACCGTCACGGCGGCCGGCGGCTTCGTCGGCGGCGACCAGCGACGCAGCGCCGACGCGGACGCGCGGGCCGAGCTGAAACTGCGGGTGCCCGCGGACAAGTTCCACGGCGTCGTCGACGAGCTGGCGAAGCTGGGCCGGCAGCAGCGGCGGGAGATCCGCACCGAGGACGTCACCGAGCAGATCGTCGACCTGGACGCGCGGATCACCACCCAGCGCGCCCGGGTGGAGAGCGCCCGCCGGCTGCTGGCCCGGGCCACCTCGATCAGCGACCTGGTGTCGCTGGAGAACGAGCTGTCCCGCCGGGAGGCCGACCTCGCCTCGCTGGAGGCCAAGAAGGAACGGCTGGCGGACCTGACCAGCCTGTCGACGATCACCGTGTCGCTGGTCGGGCCGGACGCGAGCACCGCCGACGAGGAGACCGAGGTCGGCTTCATGGTGGGGCTCAAGGGCGGCTGGAAGGTGTTCCTGACCTCGATGACCGTCCTGCTGACGGTGCTCGGCGCGGTGCTGCCGTGGTTGCTGGCGTTCGGCGTGCCGCTGACGGTGCTGCTGGTGGTGCTGCGCCGGCGGCGGCGCACGGGTCCGCCGCCGGCGATGCCGCCCGGGCCGGCGGCGCCGCTGCCTACCGCGCCGCCGCCAGTGCCCGCAGCGCGGTCTGGACCATGAGCCGTACGCCGACCGGGATGGCCCGTTCGTCCACGTCGAACGAGGCCCGGTGCAGGTCCACGTTCGGGCCGGAACGGCCGACACCGAGCCGGGCGAGCGCGCCGGGGACGTACTCCAGGTACCAGGAGAAGTCCTCGCCGCCCATGCTCTGCGGGGTCTCGGCGATGCCCTCCGGCCCGAGCGTGGCGGCGGTGGCACCGGTCAGGACCTGGATGGCGCGGGAGTCGTTGCACACCGGCGGGCGGCCCCGCAGGTATTCCAGGTCGACAGTCGCCCCGGTCGGCGCGACGACGTCGCGGACCACCTGCCCCACGATCTTGGGAGCCAGCTCCCAGGTGTCGCGGTCCATCACCCGCAGGGTGCCGGAGGCGCTCGCCTCGGAGGGGATGACGTTGTAACGGGTGCCGGCCGAGGCGTGGCCGAACACCAGCAGCAGCCCGCTGTTGGCCGGCACCCGGCGGCTGACCAGAGCCGGCACCTCGGTGATCAGGCGGCCCAGCGCGTCGACCAGGTCGACGGTCAGGTGCGGGCGCGCGGTGTGCCCGCCGGGGCCGGTGAGCCGGACGGTGACGTTGTCGGCAGCGGCGGTGATCGGGCCGACCCGCAGGCCGATCTGCCCGACCGGCAGGTTGGGGTCGCAGTGCAGCGCGAAGATCTGCACCACGTCGTCCAGGCCACCGGCCTCGATGACCTCCAGCGAGCCGCAGGGGAGGATCTCCTCGGCGGGCTGGAAGATGAGCCGGACCCGGCCGGGCAGCTCGCCGAGGTCGGCGAGCTGGGCCAGCAGCATGCCGACGCCGAGCATGACGGTGGTGTGCACGTCGTGGCCGCAGGCGTGGCAGACGCCGTCGACGGTGGAGCGGTACGGCACGTCCTTCGAGTCCGTCAGCGGCAGGGCGTCGATGTCGGCGCGCAGCGCGATGACGGGACCGTCCGGGCGGCCGTCGATGTCGCAGATGACCCCGTTGCCCTTCGGCAGCATTCGCGGGCGCAGCCCGGCCAGGGAGAGTTCCCGGGCGATCAGGGCGGCCGTCTCGAACTCCTCGCCGGAGAGCTCCGGATGCGAGTGGAGGTGGCGACGGGTGGCGATCAGCCCCGGTACCCGGAGGGCGAGCAGGTGGTCCAGCTCGAACGGCAGGGCCTGGGAGCCGGAGGGCGGCTCCGGCCAGGACGGCGCCAGCTGGTCGCCGATGGGTCGCGTCAACGCACTCGTCACGTCGAATTCTCGTTCGCTAGAGATGGATGGATCATCAGGAACAGCCGACAGCCTAGACCGCCGACGGTGACGCTGCGCAACCTCGTTCCGGTAGCTGTCAGACCGCGCAGCGTCACGAATGCCCTGCTCGGAGCGCTCGAAGATCTGCGGGACAGCAGGTAGATCGCGGTCGAAAGCCGTCATCTGCCCCACACCTCCTACAACGCGTAACCGCCTCGACGGTCCCGAAAATCGACGCCGATCCCAGGGGTCGTCGTTCCGAATTGTCGCATTAGTCGGTCCGGTGAACCGGCGCTCCGACAATTACCCGACCGCCCGCCGAGCAGGACCCCGGAGACGGTCACACGGTCCGGCCCGGAGCGACCGCACACCCTGTGCGTCCGGTGCACAGGGTCCGTTACCCCCGAACCTGTGCGGCACACGCCGCGACCGGTGGGTCGCGGCGCTCCGCCACACCCGCCGAGCCCTCCGGCAGCGTCGTCGGGGTCGCTCAGCGCGTCGCGCCGCCGATCGGCGACGGAAGCTACTCCGACTGTAGCTCCCCGACAGGATGCCTGCGACCAGCGAAAACGCCCCGTGGGCCGGGCATTACCCGCACGTGGTCCGGCCCGTTACAGCACCGGGTGGCACCGCCGGACCGGCGGGTGCCCGCGCGACAGAGAGACGGCCGCCCGCCCCGGCACAGCGGGGACCGGACGGCCGTCGGGCCGGCGTGACCGGAGCCTTCGGTCGGCGTGATCAGAACCGGTCGGTCGGACGGTGCAGCCCCCACACCTGGCGCAGGGTGCCGCAGACCTCGCCGACGGTGGCGCGGGCCCGCAGCGCCTCCTTCATCGGGTAGAGCACGTTCTCCGTGCCCTCGGCGGCGGCGCGCAACTCGGCCAGCGCCCGCTCGACCACGCCCGCGTCGCGGCCGGCACGCAACCGCGCCAGCCGCTCGCCCTGCGCGGCCTCGATCGCCGGGTCGACCCGCAGCGGCTCGTACGGCTCCTCCTCGTCGATCGTGAACCGGTTGAGACCCACCACCACCCGCTCGCCGGAGTCGATCTCCTGCGCGATCCGGTACGCGGACTGCTCGATCTCCCGCTTCTGGAAGCCCGCCTCGATGGCGTCGACCGCCGAGCCGTGGTCGAAGACCCGGGTCATCAGGGCCTCCACCGCCGCCTCGATCTCGGTGGTCATCGCCTCCACCACGTAGGAGCCGGCGAACGGGTCGACGGTGCCGGTCAGGTCCGTCTCGTACGCCAGCACCTGCTGGGTGCGCAGCGCCAGCCGGGCCGCCTTCTCGGTGGGCAGCGCGATCGCCTCGTCGAAGCTGTTGGTGTGCAGCGACTGGGTGCCGCCCAGCACCGCGCCGAGGCCCTGCACCGCCACCCGGACCAGGTTGACCTCGGGCTGCTGGGCGGTGAGCTGCACGCCCGCGGTCTGGGTGTGGAACCGCAGCATCATCGACTTCGGGTTCTTCGCACCGAACTCGTCACGCATCAGCCGGGCCCAGATCCGCCGGGCGGCCCGGAACTTGGCCACCTCCTCCAGCAGCGTGGTGCGGGCGACGAAGAAGAACGACAGCCGGGGCGCGAAGTCGTCCACGGCCAGCCCGGCCGCCAGCGCGGCCCGGACGTACTCCACGCCGTTGGCCAGCGTGAACGCGATCTCCTGCGCGGGCGACGCGCCGGCCTCGGCCATGTGGTAGCCGGAGATGGAGATGGTGTTCCACTTCGGCACCTCCTTGCGGCAGTAGGCGAAGGTGTCGGCCACCAGCCGCAGCGAGGGCTTCGGCGGGAAGATGTACGTCCCCCGGGCGATGTACTCCTTGAGGATGTCGTTCTGGATCGTGCCGTTCAGGGCCGAGCCGGGGACGCCGTTCTCCTCGGCCACGAGTTGGTAGAGCAGGAGCAGCACCGAGCCGGGCGCGTTGATGGTCATCGAGGTGGAGACCTTGTCCAGCGGGATGCCGTCGAAGAGCAGCCGCATGTCCTCGATCGAGTCGATGGCCACGCCGACCTTGCCCACCTCGCCGCCCGCGATCGGGTCGTCGGAGTCGTAGCCCATCTGGGTCGGCAGGTCGAAGGCCACGGAGAGGCCCATCGTCCCGGCCCGCAACAACTGGTGGTAACGCGCGTTGGACTCGGTGGCGGTGCCGAAGCCGGCGTACTGGCGCATCGTCCAGGGACGGGAGGTGTACATCGTGGGGTAGACCCCGCGCGTGTAGGGGAACTCCCCCGGGCCGCCGAGCCGGGAGTCCAGATCCTCCGGAAGGTCCGCCGCCGTGTAGACGCCCTTGATCGAGAAGCCGGACTCGCTTGACCGCCGTTCGCTCATTAGCGGATGGTAGGACGCGCGACGGCGTCGGTGGGTGAGGGATAGCGCACACCGGGCTGACGGGCATCGACGACAGGTGAGCGCCCGACTACGCACCGTCCAGTTCGGCAAAACGTCCGCCGCGTCGGGTTTCGCATCGGGCGTCGGAACCAGCAAGATAGGGGGGTTGTGTCCCAGCCCCCCTCGATTTCCCCCGGTGGCTTTTCTGTGACTCAGATCCCGACGTGGAGCGGCGGACCAGTCAGTCCCCCCAACGCACGCGCGACCCCCGGCACGACAATCGGTGACCGTTACTCGCTGCGTTCCGCGGTGGGCAACGGCGGCATGGGCACGGTCTGGCGTGCCACAGACACGCTCCTGCGGCGGGATGTGGCCGTCAAGGAGGTCGTCCTGCCCCCCGGCCTCGCGCCCAGCGACCGCGACGCCATGTACGAACGCACCCTGCGGGAGGCCCGCGCGGCGGCGGCGATCCAGCACCCGGCCGTCGTCCAGGTCTACGACGTGGTCACCGAGGGCGGCCGGCCCTGGATCGTGATGGAGATGCTCGACGCCCGCAGCCTCGCCGACATGGTGATCGAGGACGGGCCGGTCGCGCAGCGGGTGGTCGCCAAGATCGGCATCGCCCTGCTCGGCGCGCTGGAGGTGGCACACGCGATCGGCGTGCTGCACCGCGACGTCAAGCCGGCGAACGTGCTCATCTGCGCCGACGGCCGCTGCGTGCTGACCGACTTCGGGGTGGCCCGGATGCCCACCGACGTGCAGCTCACCACCCCGGGGATGGTGCTCGGCTCGCCGCACTTCATCTCGCCAGAGCGGGCGATGGGCCAGGAGTTCGGCCCGCCGAGCGACCTCTTCTCGCTGGGCGTCACGCTCTACACGGCGGTGGAGGGGCGGCCCCCGTTCGACAAGGGTGACCCGATCGAGACCATGCACGCCGTGGTCGAGGACCCGCCCGCCCCGCCCCAGCGCAGCGGGCCGCTGACCCAGGTGCTGATGGGGCTGCTGGAGAAGGACCCGGCCCGCCGCTTCGACGTGCACACCGCCCGGGCGATGCTGCGCGAACTGCTCGCCGGCCCGCTGACCAGCACCGCCGCCGCGGTGAACTCGATGACCGACCCCTACTCGGTGGTCCCGGTGCAACGGCCCGTCGCGGCCCTGCCGGCCGCCGAGCCGGAGCAGCCGAAGGCGAGTGGTCAGATCGGCGGGCGGGCGATGCTGAACCCCGGCGAGTCGCTCACCGACCGGCTGGCCGCGCTGCGCCGGGGTGAGCGCCCCGCGCAGGCAGCCCAGCCCGCCGGTGCCGCCGCCATGGACGACACCAACGCCGACGCGCTGGCCGGCCCGCTGCACACCCCCACCGGCGCGATGCCGGCCCCGCCCAAGCTGGCGGCCCGCACCTACGGCGGTGCGGAGACGACCCAGCGGATGTCCTCCGGCACGTCCGAGGCCACCCAGCAGTTGCGGACCAACGCCGCCGGTCTGGTCGGGTTCAGCAGCCCGACGGAGGCGAACCCGCGGATCGTCGCGGGCGGAACCGTCTTCGGCGCACCGCCGCCGGACGCCACCCAGCGGGTCAGCCCCGGGACGCCCGTCTTCGGCGCACCGCCGCCGGAGGCGACCCAGCACCTCGGCGGGACGTACGGCGGCGGCCAGTGGTCGGTGCCGGGCACCGGGCAGCCCTGGGCCACCCCGGCCACCGCCCCCGCCGCCTCCGGTGGCGGCGTCGGCGGACGGGTGGGCGCCGTCGTCGGCACGGTCAAGGGCTGGCCCCGCAAGGTGCAGCTCGCCGCCGCCGGCGGCCTGGCCGTGGTGCTGTTGATCGGGGCGGTCGTCCTGTTCAGCGGCGGCGACGACCCGGCGCCGACCGTCCCGCAGGCCGCCCCCAGCTCGGCGGCTCCCGGGGGCGTGCCGGAGATGAAGGAGCACACAGGCAAGGGCGTACGGGTCATGGTGCCGCAGGGCTGGGAGCTCAACAGCGCCGGCAACTGGGTGGACTACATCGACCCGGCAGACGACGGCCGCAAGGTCCGGATCCTGGTGGAGGACTTCCGCACCACCTCGATCCGCTGGGCGCAGGTCGCCGAGGACGGCCTGAAGACCCGCTCCAAGTCCTGCGTCAAGCCCTATGCCCAGATCGCCATGAACGAGGTGGAGTGGGTCGGCAAGGCGGCGGCCGAGTTCGAGTACACCTGCGGCGAGGGCGAGGCCAAGCGGCACGGCGTCTGGCGCGGCGTGGTCCACGAGGGCAAGGTCTACTCGTTCTACCTCACCTCGACGGACACGAAGTTCGCCGAGAGCAAGCCGATCTTCGACGAGATGGTGAAGTCGTTCCAGCTCACCGACGCGGGCTGAGCGCCGGGGAGCGCGGTGGTGATCGCCGGCGTGCTATCAAGAGGCATGCCGGCGGAAACCACTGACATCGACGACATTCACGAGCAAGCCCGACGCTGGCTCGACGACGACCCCGACCCGGCCAGCCGGGACGAGTTGCGGGCGGTCCTCGACCGGCTGCCCGCGAGCGCCCCGGAGCTGGCCGACCGGTTCGCCGGCCCGCTGACCTTCGGCACCGCCGGGCTGCGCGGCCCGCTGCGCGCCGGCCCCAACGGGATGAACCTCGCGGTGGTCACCCAGGCCGCCGCCGGGCTGGTCGGTTGGCTCGCCGCCCAGGGCGGCTCCGGCCCGCTGGTGATCGGGTACGACGCCCGGCACGGCTCCCGCCAGTTCGCCGAGCGGACGGCCCAGGTCGCCACCGGGGCGGGACGCCCGGCGCTGCTGCTGCCCCGCCCGCTGCCCACCCCCGTGCTCGCCTACGCGGTCCGGCACCTCGGGGCGGTCGCCGGGGTGATGGTGACCGCCAGCCACAACCCGCCCCAGGACAACGGCTACAAGGTCTATCTCGGCGCGGAACTGGGCGGGGCGCTCGGCGCGGGCGCCCAGATCGTGCCGCCGGCCGACGCGGGCATCGAGGCCGCGATCCGGTCGGTCGGGCCGCTGGTCGAGGTGCCGCTCGGCCCGGCCGGGCAGGTGCTCGGCGACGACCTGGCGGCCTCCTACGTGGAGCGGGCCACCGCCGTGATCGACCCGGACGGTCCGCGTGACCTGGCCGTGGCGTACACGCCGCTGCACGGGGTGGGTGCGGCGGTGCTCACCGCGGCGTTCGCCCGGGCGGGTTTCCCCGTACCCGGGGTGGTGCCCGAGCAGGCCGAGCCCGATCCGGCGTTCCCGACCGTCTCCTTCCCCAACCCCGAGGAGCCGGGGGCGGTGGACCGGCTGGTAGCGCTCGCGGAGGCGACCGGCGCGGACATCGCCATCGCCAACGACCCGGACGCGGACCGCTGCGCGGTGGCCGTCCGGGACACCGGGCCGGCGGCGAGCGCGCGCGATGCGGTGGCCGGTGCGTCGGCGGCCGACGGGAACCCGCCCGGCTGGCGGATGCTGCGCGGCGACGAGGTGGGCGTGCTGCTGGCCGACCACCTCATGCGGCGCGGCGTGACCGGCCTCTACGCCACCACGATCGTGTCGTCGTCCCTGCTGCGGGCGATGTGCGCCGCCCGGGGCCTGCCCTACGGCGAGACGCTGACCGGGTTCAAGTGGATCGTCCGGGCCGGCGACGGGTCCGAGCCGCTGGTCTTCGGCTACGAGGAGGCGCTCGGCTACTGCGTCGCCCCGGAGCACGTACGCGACAAGGACGGCATCACCGCCGCGCTGACCGTGGCCGAGTTGGCCGCCGGGCTCCGGACGCAGGGGCGTACCCTCACCGACCGGTTGGACGAGCTGGCCGCCGAGTTCGGGGTGCACCACACGGACCAGCTCTCGGTGCGGGTCGACGACCTGCGGCTGATCGCCGACGCCATGGCCCGGATCCGGGCGGAGACCCCCACCGCGCTGCTCGGGCAGCCGGTCACCGAGGCACAGGACCTGTTCCCCGAGGCGGACGTGGTGATCCTGCGCACCGGTGCCGCCCGCGTGGTGATCCGTCCCTCGGGCACCGAGCCGAAGCTCAAGGCGTACCTGGAGGTGGTGGAGCCGGTGCCGGACGGCGACGTCGCCGCGGCCCGCGCCCGCGCCACGAAGGCGATCGCCACCCTCCGCACCGAAATAGCCACCGCCCTCAACCTCTGACCGGCCCACCCCCGCCCCGCCCCGCCCTCCGTGCCCCCGCCACGCCCCGCGATCTTGCACTTTCGGCCCTCCAGATGCGCAGTTTGCGCGCTTTGCCGGGGCCAAAAGTGCAAGATCGGCGAGGGAGAGGGGGATGCCAGCGAGGGAGGGGCGGGAGGGTGGGGGTGGGTTAGCGGCGGGGGCCCAGGGCGGCGTCCACTGCGCGGCCCAGGGCGGCGACGACGAGGCCGACCGAGGGGCGGACGACGGAGTCGTCCAGGCTGACGCTGCCGGAGAAGCCGGCGCCGCCGGCGATCTCCTCCAGCCGCTGCCGGGCCTCCCGGGCCGCGTCGCCAGTCAGGCCGAGCGCCGGCTCCATCCGCAGCACCGCGACCAGGGTGGCCAGGGCGGCCGTCCGCTCGTCGGGCAGTTGCCCGTCGGCCAGCGCCTCGGCGAGCCGGCGCCGGGTGTCCGCCTCGACGGCGGGATCCACCATCGGGTAGCGGTGCACGTGGATGAAGCCCAGCTCGGTCTCCTCGACGTCCCGCACCACACCCTGGGCGCACAGGGTTTCGAGGATCTTGTCGCGCAGGCCGTGCCGCAGCCGCTGCACCCAGGACGAGGGGCTGTGCGGGGTGTCGGCGGCGATGCGGGCGAGGACCCCGTCGACGAGCGGCTCGCCGGTGGGGGTCGGGTCGACCACCGCCAGGGACCCCTCGGAGTACACGATCCGCCCGGCCAGGGCCAGTTCGATCAACACCGCGGCGGCCATTCCCAGGTCGAGGCTGATCCGCGGCATGGTCGCCTTGCCGGTCTCGTCGTCGTACGCGAGGAGAAGCAGCTCTTCGGCGAGAGCAACACCAGTCATGGCCCGGAACGGTAGCGGCTGCGCGCGTCCCACGCACGGACTAGCGCGCAGCCGCGCGGCGGACGTCAGAAGCGGGGCATGCCGCCGAACTGGCGGTCGCCGGCGTCACCGAGCCCCGGCACGATGAACATCCGGTCGTTGAGACCCTCGTCGATCGAGGCGGTGACGAGGCGCAGCGGCAGGCCGGAGCGCTCCAGCCGCTCGATGCCGACGGGCGCGGCGAGCACGCAGAGCACGGTGATGTCGGTGCAGCCCCGGTCGGCCAGCAGCCGGCAGCAGTGCTCCAGCGAGCCGCCGGTGGCGAGCATCGGGTCGAGCACCAGCACCGGCAGGCCGCTCAGGTCGCGCGGCAGCGACTCCATGTAGGCGCGCGGCTCGTACGTCTCCTCGTCGCGGGCCAGCCCGACGAAGCCCATCGAGGACTCCGGCAGCAGGCCCAGCGCGGCGTCGGCCATGCCCAGGCCGGCCCGCAGCACCGGCACGAGCAGCGGCGGGTTGGCCAGCCGGGTGCCCTCGGTGCCGGTGACGGGGGTCTGCACCGGGTACTTCTCGACGGGGAACGACCGCGCGGCCTCGTACACCAGCATGGTGGTGAGTTCGTGCAGGGCCGCCCGGAACGAGGAGGAGTCGGTGCGCGCGTCCCGCATGGCGGTCAGCCGCGACTGGGCGAGCGGATGGTCGATGACGTGTACGTCCACGATCGCTCAACCTACCGGTCCGCCCGCCCCGGCATCGGGGGTGCGGCCGGACCAGCGACCTCCCTCACCACCGACCGGCCCACACCACCGTGACCAAGATCACTCCTTGGCCGGGTGCGTAGACTTCCGTCCATGACGGCGACAGCGACGTCGGCCCGGTCGGAGCTCTCCGAGTTGGGACGATCCGAGACCGCTCTGCGGACCTTCCTGCACGGCCTTCCCGGCGTGGACCAGGTCGGCGCGGAGCAGCGAGCGGCCCAGCTCGGCACCCGCTCCATCAAGACCACCGCCAAGGCCCAGGCCATCGACCTGGCGATCCGGATGGTCGATCTGACCACGCTGGAGGGGGCCGACACCCCGGGCAAGGTGCGGGCCCTCGCGGCGAAGGCGTTGCGCCCCGACCCGGCCGACCCGTCCTGCCCGCACGTCGGCGCGGTCTGCGTCTACCCGGCGATGGTCCCGTACGTGGCCGAGGTGCTCACCGGCTCCGGCGTACACCTGGCCAGCGTGGCGACCGCCTTCCCGTCGGGCCAGGCCCCGCTGGAGGTCAAGCTCGCCGACACCCGGGCCGCCGTGGCGGCCGGCGCCGACGAGATCGACATGGTGATCAACCGGGGCGCGTTCCTGGCCGGGCGGTACAAGGAGGTCTACGACGAGATCGTGGCCACCAAGGAGGCCTGCGGGGACGCCCACCTGAAGGTAATCCTGGAGACCGGCGAGCTGGCCACGTACGACAACGTGCGCCGGGCCTCCTGGCTGGCGATGCTGGCCGGCGGCGACTTCATCAAGACCTCCACCGGCAAGGTCCCGGTCGCGGCCACCCCGCCGGTGACCCTGGTGATGCTGGAGGCGGTCCGCGACTTCCGGGCCGCCACGGGCCGGCAGGTCGGCGTGAAGCCGGCCGGCGGCATCAAGACCACCAAGGACGCCATCAAGTACCTGGTGATGGTCAACGAGACCGTCGGCGCGGACTGGCTGGACCCGGACTGGTTCCGGTTCGGCGCCTCCAGCCTGCTCAACGACCTGCTCATGCAGCGCACCAAGCTGACGACCGGCACCTACTCCGGTCCCGACTACTTCACCCTGGACTGAGAGCCGATGTTCGAATACGCACCCGCCCCCGAGTCCCGCTCGGTGGTGGACCTGAAAGCCTCCTACGGGCTCTTCGTCGACGGGAAGTTCGTCGACCCCACCGACGGCGGCAGCTTCAAGACGGTCAACCCGGCCTCCGAGGAGGTGCTCGCCGAGGTCGCCGAGGCCGGCGCGCAGGACGTCGACCGTGCCGTCCGGGCCGCCCGGAAGGCGTACGAGAAGGTCTGGGGCCCGATGCCGGGCCGGGACCGGGCCAAGTACCTGTTCCGGATCGCCCGGATCATCCAGGAGCGCTCCCGCGAGCTGGCCGTGCTGGAGTCACTCGACAACGGCAAGCCGATCAAGGAGTCCCGCGACGTCGACCTGCCCCTGGTCGCCGCGCACTTCTTCTACTACGCGGGCTGGGCCGACAAGCTCCCGCACGCGGGCTTCGGTGCGGACCCGAAGCCGCTGGGCGTGGCCGCGCAGGTCATCCCGTGGAACTTCCCGCTGCTGATGCTGGCGTGGAAGATCGCCCCGGCGCTCGCCGCCGGCAACACGGTGGTGCTGAAGCCGGCCGAGACCACCCCGCTGACCGCGCTGGTCTTCGCCGAGATCTGCCAGCAGGCCGAGCTGCCGGCCGGCGTGGTCAACATCGTCACCGGCGCCGGTGAGACCGGCCGCGCGCTGGTCGAGCACCCGGGCGTGGACAAGGTCGCCTTCACCGGCTCGACCGAGGTCGGCCGGGCCATCGCCCGCTCGGTCGCCGGCACCCGCAAGAAGCTCACCCTGGAGCTGGGCGGCAAGGCCGCCAACATCGTCTTCGACGACGCCCCGGTCGACCAGGCCGTCGAGGGCATCGTCAACGGCATCTTCTTCAACCAGGGGCACGTCTGCTGCGCCGGTTCCCGGCTGCTGGTCCAGGAGTCGGTCGCCGACCGGGTGCTCGAGTCGCTGAAGCGGCGGATGGCCCAGCTGCGGGTCGGCGACCCGCTGGACAAGAACACCGACATCGGCGCGATCAACTCGGCCGCCCAACTGGCACGCATCCGTGAGCTGTCCGAGGCCGGCGCCGCCGAGGGCGCCGAGCGCTGGTCGCCGCCGTGCGAGCTGCCGGAGCGCGGCTTCTGGTTCGCGCCGACGATCTTCACCGGGGTCACCCAGGCACACCGGATCGCCCGCGAGGAGATCTTCGGCCCGGTGCTGTCCGTGCTGACGTTCCGCACGCCGGCCGAGGCCGTCGAGAAGGCCAACAACACGCCGTACGGGCTGTCGGCCGGAATCTGGACCGACAAGGGCTCCCGGATCCTCTGGATGGCCGACCGGCTGCGCGCGGGCGTCGTCTGGGCCAACACGTTCAACAAGTTCGACCCCACCTCGCCCTTCGGCGGCTACAAGGAGTCGGGCTACGGTCGCGAGGGCGGCCGGCACGGGCTGGAGGCCTACCTCAATGTCTGAGCGGGTCGCGGTACGCAAGACGTACAAGCTCTTCATCGGCGGGAAGTTCCCGCGCAGCGAGTCGGGACGGTCGTATCTCGTGCAGGACACCAACGTGTCGCTCGCGTCTCGTAAGGACGCGCGGGACGCCGTCGTCGCCGCCCGCGCCGCCGTCAAGGGCTGGGCCGGCGCGACGGCGTACAACCGGGGCCAGATCCTCTACCGGGTCGCCGAGATGCTGGAGGGCCGGCGCGAGCAGTTCGTCGCCCTCGGCGTGCCCGGCGACGAGGTCGACGCGGCCGTGGACCGCTGGGTCTGGTACGCCGGCTGGTCCGACAAGCTCCCCCAGGTGTACGGCGGCGCCAACCCGGTCGCCGGGCCGTACTTCAACCTGTCGGCGCCCGAGCCGACCGGGGTGGTGGCCGTGGTGGCCCCGGAGTCCCCGGCGCTGCTCGGCCTGGTCAGCGTGATCGCCCCGGCGATCGTCACCGGCAACACCGTGGTGGTGGCGGCCTCGCCGACGCAGCCCCTGGCGGCGGTGACGCTGGCGGAGGTGCTCGCCACCTCCGACCTGCCCGGCGGGGTGGTGAACCTGCTCACCGGCCGGATCACCGAGACCGTGCCGACGCTGGCCGCCCACATGGACGTCAACGCCATCGACCTGACCGGGGTGGCCGACGCCGAGCTGGCGACGGATCTGGAGGTCAGGGCGGCACAGAACCTCAAGCGGGTGCTCCGGCCGGCCCCGGCCGACCACGACTGGTCCGCCGACCCGGGCCTCACCCGGATGACCGCCCTGCTGGAGACGAAGACGGTCTGGCACCCCAAGGGGGTGTGAGTCGCGCCCCGGGTGGGGTCTCCGGCACCCCGGGACCCCACCCGGACACACCCGCCACGCCACGTCCCCGCCTCGCCCGTCCCGCAAGATCGCACTACAACCGGGAAGTAGTGGCCTCGGCGCGTTTGGAGGGGACTCTTTCCTGGTTGTAGTGCGATCTTGGGCGATTCCTGGTCGGAGGCGGGGCAGGTTCGGTCGAGAGGTGCAGGCGGCGGAGGGGGCGGGTGAGGGGTCTACTACCGGGGGTAGGATTGCGGCGTGACTCGGCTTGGTGACCTCGAACGTGCGGTGATGGACGTGCTGTGGGACTCGGTCCCGGGCCCGTCGGACGGGATCACCGTGCGCGAGGTGGCCGACGCGCTGGACGGCCGCGAGCTGGCCTACACGACGGTGATGACCGTGCTGGACCGGCTCGCCGGCAAGGGCATGGTGCAGCGCGAGCGGGAGGGGCGGGCCTGGCGTTACCGGGCCGCCGCCAGCCGCGAGGCGTACATCGCCCAGCTCATGCTCGACGCCCTGGATCTCGGCGGCAGCCGGGACGCCGCGCTGGTGCGCTTCGCCCACTCGGTGACCGGCACCGAGGCCGAGGTGCTGCGCGCCGCCCTCGGCGCCGAGGCCGCCACCAACGCGCTGACCGACCGGGTCGACGCGCCGGCGGCCGACCGGGGCGCCGGCGAGGCGGCGGAGCGGTAGGGCGACGGCCGTGGCATACGCCCTGCACTTCGCCGGGTCCATGCTGGCCTGCTGGCTGACCGCACAGGTGCTGGCGCGGTCCACCTGGCCGTGGCGCAGCCCACGGGTCGCCATTGTCTGCTGGCAGGCCGTCGGGCTGGCTCTCGGCCTCTCCGCCATGGGCCTGCCGATGGCGTTGGGGCTGACCCCCTACGACCGGCCGACCGGCAGCGCGCTGGTCGCCCTGGCCACCGACCTGACCCACGACACCCTGCCCGTCGGGCTGGGCGTGCCGCAGCTGGCCGCCGTCGGGGTGGGCTTCGGCATCGGCGCGGTGCTGCTGACCACGACCATCCGCAGCATCCACGGCACCGTACGCGCCCAGCGCCGGCACCGGGACCTGCTCACCCTCGTCGCCCGCCGGGACCCGACGGTGCCCGGCGCGCTGGTGCTCGACCATCCGAGCGCGGCGGCGTACTGCCTGCCCGGGATGAGGCCCCGCGTGGTGGTCAGCGCGGGCACGCTCGACCTGCTGGACAGCGCCGAGCTGGCGGCCGTGCTCGCCCACGAGCGGGCGCACGCGCAGGAGCGGCACGACCTGGTGCTGCTGCCGTTCACCGCGCTCTGCCGGGCGCTGCCCTGGTTCGCCTGGGTCCGGGCGGCGCACGAGCGGGTCGCCCTGCTGGTCGAGATGCGGGCCGACGACAAGGCCCGGGAGGCCCACGCCGACGCCCCGCTGGCCGGCGCGCTGCGCCGGTTCGCCGCTGCCGGCAACCGGATCACCCCGACCGGTGCGCTCGGCATCGGCGAGGGGGACCTCGACGTCCGGGTGCAGCGGCTGCTGGTCGCCGACCGCCCGCCCCGGTTGCTCGGGGCCGTCGCGCTGGCCGTGGCGACCACCGTGGCGGCCCTGCCGATCTCGCTCTTCCTGAGCTGACGCGGGCTGAGGCGAGGCGTCCCACCCGCGCCAGGCCTGGGCCGGCGCCCGCCCCGAGGGCACCCCGTCACGCCAGAGCCCGGGCCAGCGCCGATCCGGGTCGCGCCCGGTCGGGCAAGTGCCCCACGAGGCACCGGGAAGTTACCGCGGCATGGATCGCGTACGGCCATGCTGGACGGAGCCGGCTCGGGCCGCGTGGGCACGACCCGCCCGGCGAAGACCTCCCCCACAGCTACTACAACCCGTCGTAGTATCTCTACGACGGGCCATAGTAGATATGTGTAGGCAATCTACGTGTAGGCTCGCTACGACAAGTGAGCCAACCGTACGGAGAGCCGGCCATGGACACCCTGCTCCTCGCCCGCCTGCAGTTCGCCACCACCACCTCCATCCATTTCCTCTTCGTGGTGGTCACCCTCGGCCTGGTCACCCTGCTGGTCTACCTCCAGACCGCCTGGGTGCTCACCAACAAGCCGGTCTACGAGCGGCTGACCCGGTTCTGGGGCCAGCTCTACGTGATCAACTACGTGCTCGGGATCGCCACCGGCATCGTGATGGAGTTCCAGTTCGGACTGAACTGGAGCGGGCTGTCGCGCTACGTCGGCAACGTCTTCGGCGCGCCGCTGGCCATCGAGACGCTTGTCGCCTTCTTCCTGGAGTCGACGTTCCTCGGCATGTGGATCTTCGGCTGGCACCGGCTCCGCCGGGGCGTCCACCTCGCCCTGCTCTGGGGCGTCGCGATCACCGCGTACGCCTCGGCGTTCTGGATCATGGTGGCCAACTCGTGGTTGCAGAATCCGGTCGGCTACGAGGTCCGCGACGGGGTGGCCCACCTCACCGACTTCTCCGCCCTGCTGGACAATCCCACCTTCCGGATGGCGTTCGGGCACGTCGTCACGGCGGCGCTGCTGGTCGGCGGGATGCTGATGGCGGCGGTCAGCGCCTGGCACCTGATCCGGCGCACCCCCGACTTCGCGCTGCACCGCAAGGGACTGCGGATCGGCCTGATCACCTCGGCGGTGGCGATCTGCTTCGTGCAGGGCTTCGGCTTCGCCCAGTTCTTCGCGATCGGCGACGTGCAGCCCACCAAGTTCGGCGACGACCCCGCCGCCGCGCCGCTGATCGCCGAATGGACCGCCCGGTTCGGCCCCGGCGACTACACGCCGCCGACCCTCGCCAACGTCGGCCTCGGCTTCATGATCCTGATCGGATTCACCCTCGGCATGCTCTGGCTGCTGCTCCCGCTGCTGTGGCGGGACTGGGCGATCCGGCTGCGCTTCCCGCTCTGGCTGGTCCTGCTCGCCCTGCCGCTGCCGTTCGTCGCGGTGATCCTCGGCTGGATCGCCCGCGAGGTCGGCCGCCAGCCCTGGGCCGCGTACGGGCTGCTGCCCGTGGACAAGGCGGTGTCGCCGGTCAGCCCGTGGCTGATGCTCGCCTCGCTGATCGGCTTCAGCCTGCTGCTCGGCACCCTGGCCGTCGCCAACTGGACGCTGATGGCCCGGCACGCCGCCCGGGGCGCGGACGACCCGGCCCTGGGCCGCCGCCCGGAACAACCGCCGGCCGACCCCCGCCCCGAGCCCGCCTTCGCCTAGGAGACGACCGTGGAACTCGCCTGGTACGCCCTGCTCGGCCTCTTCTTCGCCGCCTACCTGGTGCTCGGCGGCTACGACTACGGCGTCGGCCTGCTGCTCGCCCGGGGCGCCGACCCCGAGCGCCGCCGCGCCGCGCTGAACGCGGTCGGCCCGTTCTTCCTCGGCAACGAGGTCTGGCTGGTGGCCGCCGTCGGCATCCTGTTCGGCGCCTTCCCCCTGCTGGAGGGGGAGCTGCTGGCCGGCTTCTATCCGGCGGTGTTCGGCGCGCTGACCGGGGTGGTCCTGGTCACCGCCGGCGTGCAGTTGCGCAGCCGACCCGTTGGGCCTCGGGCCCGCGCCGGCTGGGACCGGATGGTGGTGGTCGGCAGCGTGCTCGCCGCACTCGGCTGGGGCGCCGTGCTGGCCGGGCTGCTCCAGGGCGTACCGCTGCACGCCGACGGGCACGTCGCCGGGGTGACCCACATCTTCACCCCGTTCGTGGCCGCCACCGGGCTCGCCGTCGTCGCGCTGGTCGCGGCGCACGGTGCGACATTCCTCACCCTCCGGCTGCCGGCCGCCGACGCGGCCCCGGTCGGGCAACTGGCCGGCCGGCTCGTCCCGGTGGCGCTCACCACCGTCGGCGCGGCCGCCGTCATCGGCCTGCTCTCCGCCGACGTACGCGCCGCCGCGCGGCAGCCGCTGGCGGCCGTACTGCTGCTGATTGCGCTGGTCACGGCGCTGCTGGGGGCCAGGGTGGCGCTTGCCCGGCGGCGCCCGGGGCTGGCCTTCGCCGCCACCAGCGCGGCCCTGGCGCTGCCGGTGGCGCTGGTCGGCGCGACCATCTGGCCCTACGCGCTGGTCTCCACGGTCGATCCGGGCGCGTCCCTGACCGTGGCCGACGCGGCAGCCAGCGCCCCCACGCTGCGGCTACTGGGCTGGCTGACGCTGCCGCTCCTGCCGGCCCTACTAGGCTTTCAGGCGATGTGCTGGTGGGTGTTCCGGGGACGGACCGACGGCAGGGCACCGGTGTACTGGTGAACCGCCGTCCCTTCGACCCGCGTCTGCTGCGCCGGGTCCCGGGGGCCCGGCGCGATTTCGCCGTGCTCGCGCTGCTCGGCGTGCTGGCCGCGGGGCTGGTCGTCGCGCAGGCCACCGCGCTGGCCGCGCTGCTGGCGACCGGGTTCGAAGGGCGGCTCGACCGGCCGGCGCTGGCCGGCTTCGCCGCCGCGGTGGCCGCCCGCTCGCTGCTGGTCTGGGCGCAGGGCACGGTGTCGGCGCGGGTCGCGGCGACGGTCAAGGCGGCGCTGCGCGCGGACCTGCTGGCCGCGGTCGGCCGGCACGGCCCGGCCTGGGTCGCCGGCCAGCGCGCCGGGCAGCTCGCCACGCTGACCGGGCGGGGGCTGGACGCGCTCGACGCCTACTTCACCGGCTACCTGCCGCAGCTGGTGCTCAGCGTCACCGTGCCGGTCGCCGTACTGGCCCGGATCTTCGTCGCCGACTGGGGCTCGGCGCTGATCATCGCGGCCACCCTGCCGCTGATCCCGATCTTCGGCGCGCTGCTCGGCTGGCAGGCGCAGGCCGCCACGGAGCGGCAGTGGCGGCGGCTCTCCCTGCTCGGCGGGCACTTCCTCGACATGGTCGCCGGGCTGCCCACGCTGCGCGCGTTCGGCCGGGCCCGGGCGCAGACCGACGTGGTCCGCCGGATGGCCGACGGCCACCGGGTGGCGACCATGAAGACCCTGCGGATCGCGTTCCTCTCCGCCCTGGTGCTGGAGCTGGTGGCCACCCTCTCGGTGGCGCTGGTCGCCGTCCCGGTGGGCATCCGGCTGCTCGGCGGCGGGCTGACCCTCCAGACCGCGCTGCTGGTGCTGCTGCTCACCCCGGAGGCTTACCTCCCGCTGCGGGCCGCCGGTGCCCGCTTCCACGCCAGCATGGAGGGCCTCAGCGCGTTGGACGAGGCGCTCACCCTGTCGGCCGGCGCCCCCGCTCCGGCGGCGCGCGACCGGGCCGCCGCGGCCCCCGACGGCCGCGGCGAGATCCGCTTCGAGGCGGTGACCGTGGCGTACGAACGCACCACCGCCCTGCGCGACGTCACGCTGACCATCCGGCCGGGCGAGCGCGTCGCCGTGATCGGGCCCAGCGGCGCCGGCAAGAGCACCCTGCTCGGCCTGCTGCTCGGCTTCGTCACCCCGACCACCGGCCGGGTCACCGTGGGCGGGGTGGACCTGGCCGACGCCGACCCGGAGGGCTGGCGCCGCCAGGTGGCCTGGGTGCCGCAGCGGGCCCACCTCTTCGCCGCCTCGCTGGCCGACAACATCCGGCTCGGCGCGCCCGACACGCCGGACGCCGCGCTCGCCCCGGCGGTCCGCGACGCCGCCCTGGACGACGTGGTCGCCGGGCTGCCCGACGGGCTCGCCACCGTGCTCGGCGAGCGCGGGCACGGCCTGTCCAGCGGGCAGCGGCAGCGGGTCGCGCTGGCCCGCGCGTTCCTGCGGGACGCGCCCGTGGTGCTGCTCGACGAGCCGACCGCCCGGCTCGACACCGCCGCCGAGGCGGTGGTCCTCGACGCCACCCGCCGGCTGGTGGCCGGGCGGACGGCGCTGCTGGTGGCGCACCGGCCGGCGCTGCTCGCCGACGCCGACCGGATCCTGCGGATCGAGGACGGCCGGGTCACCGAGCTGACGCCCGCGACGGCCGGGAAGGCGCCCCGATGAACGAGCATGACGCCCAGCCCGACGGCGCGGTGCAGCAGGCCCGCGACGAGCGGGTGCCGTCCGGCAGCCGGCCCGCGCCGGGCCGCACCGGCTCCCCCGAGCGGGCCGTGCTGCGGCTGGCCCGGCCCTACCTGAAGCGGCTGCTCGGCGCGGGGCTGCTCGCCGCCGCCACCGAGTTCGCCGCCCTCGCCCTGATGGCCACCGCTACCTGGCTGCTGATGAGCGCCGCCGGCCGCCCTCCGCTGGATCGCCTCACGGTGGCGATCGTCGCGGTCCGGGCGCTGGCGATCGGGCGGGGCGTGCTCCGCTACACCGAACGGCTCGCCGGGCACGACGCCGTGCTGCGGCTGATCACCGACGTCCGGGCCCGGGTCTTCGGCACCCTCGCCGCCCGGTCGGCGGCACGGCAGCGCTCCGGCGACGCGCTGAGCCGGCTCGTCTCCGACGTGGAGGCGGTCCAGGACCTGCTGCTGCGGGTGCTGGTGCCGGCCTCGGCGGCGGCGCTGGTCAGCGTGGTCGCGATCGGCGGGGCGGCGCTGATGTCGCCGGCCGCCGCCGGGGTGCTCGTCGTCGGGCTACTGGTCGCCGGGATCGCGCTACCTGCCCTGGCCACCGCGCTGACCCGGCGCGCCGCCGCCGAGCTGGCGCCGCTGCGCGGCGCGCTCGCCTCCGACGCGGTCGACCTCACCCACGGCGCCGCCGACCTGGCCGCGTTCGGCGCCACCGGGCAGGCGCTGGCGGCGGCCGACACCCGCGCCCGGCGGCTGGCCCGGTTGGAGCGGCGGCTCGCCGCCACCGGCTTCGCGGTCGACGCGGCGGGGGTGCTCGTGGCCGGGCTGACCGCCGGCGCGGTGGTGCTCGCCGCGCTCGCCGACGACGTGGACGGGGTGCTGGTCGGCGTCCTGGCGGTCGGCACGATCGCCGCCGTGGAGATCGCGCTGGCGCTGGTCGGGGCCGCCCGCCAGTGGACCCAGCTCCGGACGGGCCTGTCCCGGGTGGCGACCCTGCTGGACGCCCCGGCCGCGCCGGCCGCCGCCGACGGCGCCCAGGTCGGCCCCGGGCCGCACGACGTGCGGTTCGAGGACGTGACCGTGCGGTACCGGGAGGGCGCCCCGCCCGCCCTCGACAGGTTCAGCCTGGACCTGCCGCCCGGCCGCCGGGTCGCGGTGGTCGGGCCCAGCGGTGCCGGCAAGAGCACGCTGGCGGCCGTCCTCACCGGCGCGGTGCGCCCCACACACGGTCGGGTCCGCCTGGACGGGCGGGAGTTGTCGGCGTACCGGGTCGAGGAGTTGCCCCGGGCGGTCGGCGGGCTGCTCGCCGAGGCGTACGTCTTCCACGCCTCGGTGCGGGAGAACCTGCTGCTCGGGCGGCCCGGCGCCGACGACGACGAGCTGGTGGCGGCGACCGCTGCTGCCGGGCTGCTGGACTGGGTACGCGAGCAGCCGGACGGCTGGGACACCGTGGTCGGCGAGGAGGGCGGCCAGCTCTCCGGCGGCCAGCGGCAGCGGCTCGCGCTGGCCCGGGCGCTGCTCGCGGCCCCGGGCGTGCTGGTGCTCGACGAGCCGACCGAAGGGCTCGACCCCGCCGCCGCCGACGCGGTGCTCGCCTCCACGCTGGCGGCCACCCCGGCCGGACACTCCGTGCTGCTGATCAGCCACCGGCTCAGCGGGCTGGCCGAGCTCGACGAGATCGTGGTGCTGGACGCGGGCCGGGTGGCCCAGCGCGGCCGGCACGCCGAGCTGGTCGCGACCCCCGGCTGGTACCGGGACCAGTGGCTGATCCAGGAGGCGGCCGAACGCGGATACCTCGCGCTGCACCCCTGATCGCCGCCCGGCCCCGCCCGCCCGCCACCTCCGGGTCGGGCCAGGGTTCTCCCCGACGACGTCCGGCGGCGGCCCGTGACAGGGTGGGGGCCATGCGGGGTACGAACGACGCCACCATGGTGGAGGAGCGGCTGCGGGAGCTGGACGTGCGGCTGCGGGGGCCGCGCCGGCTGAAGTCGGACCTGCTGACCGAGGCGCGGCACGGGCTGCTGGACGCCGTCGACGCGTACCAGGAGGGCGGCCTGCCGGCGGTGGAGGCGCAGCGCCGGGCGGTCGCCGAGTTCGGTTCGCCGGCCCAGCTCGTCCCCGCCTACCAGGCGGAGCTGGCGGTCGGTGCGCTGCGTGGGCTGTCGTCGCGGGTCGTCGTGCTGGCCGCGGTGGGGCTGGTCGCCGGCGACCTCACCTGGCAGGGAGCGAGCTGGAGCACTGGCGGCCGGCCACCCGGCGCCTACCTGCTCCTGTCGGCTTCGATGGACTGGCTCTGGGCGACGCTGTTCGTGCTCGGCGCGGCCGGGGTGCTGCTGGCCGGGGGCGGCCGGTGGGCGCCGCGCGGCGCCGCCGCCGGTCGGGCCGTGGGGACCGCCCTGACCGGGGTCCTCGCCCTCGCCGTGCTGACCGGCTCGGCCCTCTTCGCGTGGTCGATCGGCCTGTGGGAGGCCGCGCTCACCTGGCCGCCGATGATCGTAGGCATGGTGCTGGCCGCCGCCGGTCATCTCTGGCTCGGCCGGGCCGCGCGCACCTGGCTGCTCGCCGCCCGCTGACCCGCGCACCGGGCTTCTGCCCCGCGTGCCCGCCCGCTGTCCGGACGCCCGCCACCATCCGGCCTGCCCGGTCTGCATCAGGCCGGCGTCCGGACAGCGGGCGGCGTCAGGCCGGCGCGGTCGGCGGGGCGTCGGTGCCGAGGAACCGGCCGACGGTGGAGCTGAACTCGCGCCATCCGGACCGTTCCCCGGCCAGCGCGCGCCGTCCCTCGTCGGTGAGGTGGTACGTCCGCCGTTCCCGTCCGTTGACCGTGCTCCAGGTGCTGGCGACGTGGCCGGCCCGCTCCAACCGGCGCAGCGCGGGATAGATGGTGCCGGTGGGCAGGTCGAGCTGGCCGTCGCTGCGGGCGCGCAGCGCCTCGATGATCGCGTAGCCGTGCAGCGAGCCCTGCTCGAGCACCGCGAGCAGCAGCGCGTCGAGGTGTCCGTGCAGCGCCTGGGCCTTCATGTGTAGCAAGGCTACTTGTCAGCGCCCCGGGACGCCACCGGGGTGCGGGCACGGGCTCCCGGAGACGCCCACTAGGGTATGTGCCCAGAGTCACTCGTCGGCGGTGCGTGCCGACGGGTGGGCAACCCGAAGCACACGGAGGTCAGCGTGGCCCGTCAGTCGCCCCAACGGCCCGACGCCGACGAGCCCGAGCTCGACGACACGAGCGGGCCCGAGCTCGACGACACCGACGTTCCGGCCGAGCCCGGCAGCGCAACCGTATCGGCCGAGGCCGCCCGCGCCCTCTGGGACGAGCTGCGGATCGACCCGGTGGAGATCGCGCTGCCCGCCGGCACCGGCTACACGCTGCGGGCGTACCGGCCGGCGAAGGAGCTGACCCCGACCGACGTCGTCGAGCGCGACCAGGACGACCCGTTCCTGGCCCGCCGCCAGGTGGTGGAGGAGGACGAGGACGACGACGAGACCGTCGTCATCCTCGACGAGGACGTCGCGCAGGAGTTCGCCGAGAGCGACGAGGATGAGGCCAAGGGCCGCCGCCGCGATGCGACCGGGAAGGACGCCGACTCCGAGGACGCCGCCAAGGAGGAAGAGGACGACGAGGACGAGGCCGGCGACGAGGAGGTCCCGGTCTTCCTGACCCACCGCGGGAAGCTGCTGATCTTCAAGACGCCCGAGTCGCTGGTCAGCTTCATCCGCTCCGGCGCGCCGAACGACCTGGCCCAGCTAGACAGCTGGAATGAATTGGCCGAACGGGTGGAACCGGCCGACATCGCGCCGCTCGACGAGGACATCTACGAGCTCGACCTGGTGGTGGAGAACCTGCGCGGCGGGCACGACACCTGGGACCCGACGCTGCTCATCGAGGCCGGCGAGGTGGCCCGCGACCTGGCGTACGCGCTGCGGCTGCCGGCGGTGCTGGACATGCTCTCCGCCGGCTCCAGCCTCGATGACCTGGACGAAGCGCTGCGCGCCACGGTCGACGGCGGCGTCGGCGGGTTCTTCGGCCGGCGGCGGTTGAAGAAAATCGGGGCACAGACCGCAAGTCTCGGGTGGCGCACCATTGTCGGCAAGATCTCTGCGGTAGTGGACTGGCGCGACTGACCCTTTACGGGGAGCATCAGTCTCTGGCAGTGAAAGCCTTGTGACCCGGGAGGAGGACGACGCCGTGGCGCTCGTGCGCGTGTACTGCGGTCTGGCCTCGGCGGATCCGGCCGACCGACCGGCCTCGGCCGGTTCGACGCTGACGTCCGCTGTGGTCGACGACGCAGGCCGTCTGCTGAATGTCTGCGAGATCGGCGACGACCCGGCTGGCTACGCCCAGCTCGTCGCGCTGCTCGTGGAGCGGTCGGGCGGGCCGAGCGGTGCGGCCATCGCCGCCGACAGCGACGACCACACGGTCACCTCGCTGCTCAGCGCCGCCGGTCGGCCCCTGGCGATCGCCGACGACGACTCGGTCGACGACTTCGCCGAGCGCTTCGCCGACGACGACTCCATCGAGGAGATGCAGTCACCCCAGGCCGAGCGGCGCGCCGTCGGCCTGGCCCGTGCCCTCCAGGCCGGCGCCCTCTCCGCCGTCACCATCCCGGCCCCCCGGGATCTCGCCGGCTACAAGCAGGTTCTCGCCGCGCACGCCGCCCTGGCCAGCGGCCGGCACTCCGCCGCCGTCGCGCTGCGGGAGGTGCTCCGCGAGCTCTACCCGGCCGCGCTCCGCGCGTACCCGGACCCGGCCGAGCGGGTCTCGCTGGCCGTGCTGGACGCGCTGCCCGAGCCCGGCATGCTGAGCGGCACCGTGGGGCGCGGTAGCGAGGCCCCGGTCGCCGCCGACGCGGTCGTGGCGCGCCTCGCCGCTGACGGCGTCGGCGAGGCCGACGAGCTCGCCGACGCGGTGACCGCCCTGCGGGTGGCCATCAGCGAGACGCCCCGACGCGCCGCCGTCAACCGCGCACTCACCTCCGCCGTGGCGGAGACCGTCCGGCAGGCGGTCGCCTCCGTCCGGGCCTGCGACGCCGGCTGCGAGGCTCTGGTCGGCGCGCTCAACGACCGGATCGGCACGCCCGCACCGGCCCGTCGCGCCGCCGCCCGTCACGGCGGGCCGGCCGACGACCCGTCCGCTCTCGCGCCCACCGGCGCCGGCCTGCGTGACATCCGGCCCGCCGAGCCCGAGCCGGCCCCCGCCGGTGGTGGCCGCCGCAGCCTGCCCGAGCCGGCCCCCGCCGGTGGTGGCCGCCGCAGCCTGCCCGAGCCGGCCCCGGTCGGTGCTGGCCGCCGTAGCCTGCCCGAGCCGGTCTCCGGGCCGACTCCGCCCCCGGTGCCCCGGCCGCTCGGCCCGCCGCCGGTCGCACCGGCCCCCGTCACTCCGCCTCCGGTCGCGCCGGCACCGGTGCTGCCGGCGGCGGTGGCCGGTCCCCCGGTCTCCGCGCCCCCCGCTCAACCCGGGTCGCTGCCGAGCCGGATCGACGGGCCGACCAACCGCCCGGTGTCCGCGCCGCCGCCTCCGCCGCCGGGCATGACCCCCATCGCTCCGGCCCAGCGGAGCACCGTGCCGCCGGCCGAGCAGGGCGAGCCGTTCCGCCCGACCCTGACCACCGCGGCGATCCAGAGCGCCCGCGCCGAACGCCAGCGCACCGTGATCCCGCCCCGTCCCAAGACCAACGGCGGGTCGGCCGCGCCCACGGGTGGCTTCAGCGCCACCGACCTCAGCGTGCCCGTGCCCACGCCGCGCCCCGGCCAGGATCCCGGCGCCCACGGGCCCCGGGCCGAGGCCGCCCCGGGCTCCCGGGCCAACTGGCCGCTGGTCAACAACCCGGAGGACCCCGCCGACAGCTCCGCCAACAACCCGGTCGTCGGCTCCTACAGCGAGCGTGGCGGTCGGGGCGTCGACGCCCCGACCGATCCGGGCGGCGAGCGTCGGGTCACCCCGCCCTGGCTGGCCGACGACCTGCCGCAGGAACCTCCGGTGCTGCGGCTGGTCGAGCCGCCGCCGCTGGCCGACCGCGCGCTGCGCGGCGGTCCGGCACCGGGCACCGATTCGCAGGCGGAGACGCCCCCGCTGCGGCTGGTCGACCGCGGGGACGCCAGCGTTCTCGGGCGGCCCGCCCTCCGCGACGAGCGGCCCGCCCTCCGCGACGAGCGGCCCGCCCTCCGGGACGAGCGGCCGGTGGCCGAACACCGGCCGGCACCCCCGGTGGAGCGGCGGCCGCCGCCCGTGTCCGACGAGGGCGACGGCGACCTGCTGATCTTCGCCCAGGCCAAGTCCGCCTGGTTCGTGGGGCACGACGACGACTCCGACCTCGAATGGTCCAGCACGGCCGACACCGGCTGGCAGGCGGCCGAGCAGGCGGCCCGCCCGGCGGTGGGCGCCGAGACCCCGGCCGGGCTGCCAAAGCGGGTCCCCCAGGCCAATCTGGTTCCCGGTTCACCGCTACGGGACGAGCGGCCACTGCGGATCGTCCGCGACGCGGCGAGCCTCGCCGAGAACACCACCGGCTACTTCCGCGGCTGGCGCCGTGGACAGGAGATCGGCGGGTTCGCGGTCGGCGGCCGGCCCGGCCGTGAGGCCGCCGGCGGCTGGGACTTCAGCCGCGACACCGGCGACCGCGACGACGACCGCGAGTACGAGTACCGCTCTGCGGGCTACCGTTCCTGACCGCCGACAAACCGCCTCCCACCTGCGTGTTCCTGCCCACACCCGGATAATTTGACGTCGGGTCGCGGCGGCCGGAAGCATACCGGCGGGACAGCCGGCGGCAGGGGTCGCCGGCTGGGAAGGCGACTCATGGCGACATCGGCAACCGGCTCCTCCGCACTCACCCGCCGTGGCCTGCTGGCCGCGGCGGCGGGCACGCTCCTGCTGAGCGCCTGCGGACGGGGGGACGCCGGCGAGGGCGATCCCGGCGGGACGGTCGCGCCGGAGGGCCAGGGCCTGCTGATCGGGGCCAGCCTGGAGCTGACCGGTCCCAGTGCCGCGCTCGGGGTGCCCCAACGTCGGGCACTCGAGATCACCCTCGAGTCGCTCAATACCAGGGGCGTACCGATCGGCAACCTCCGCCGCCCCGTACGCCTCGAGGTGCGGGACAACACGGGTGATCCGGCGCTGGCGGCCCGGCAGGCCACCGAGCTGGCCCGCGAGGCCGGCGTGCACGCCCTGCTCGGCGGAACCGTGGCCGAGACCTCGATGGCCATGGTCGGGGTGGCGCAGACGGAACGGGTGCCGTTCCTCTCGCTCGCCTTCGGCGACGGGATCGTGCTGCCGTTGGCGCGGCGGACGTACGTGTACAAGTTGACCCCGGACGCGGGCGACATGGCCCGGCGGCTCGCCCGGCTGATCGCCTCGCAGCAGCTGTCCCGGGTGGCGCTGCTGGCCGCGAACGGCCTGCACGGGGACTCCGGCGTCCGGGCGATGACGGGGGCCCTGCGTACGGCCGGGGTGACGCTGGCGGCCAACGCCCGACTGCCGCGCACCGGCGAGGATCCCCGTCGGGCGGTACGGACGGCGACCGCCTCCCGCCCCGACGGGGTGGTGGTGTGGGCGACCGCCCCGGACTCGGCGGCCGTCGTCGGTGCGTTGCGGCGGGCCGGCTACGACGGGCCGGTGTTCCTCGACGCGGGCGCGGTCACCGAGCAGACCCTGGAGGGCGGGAACGCGGCCGTCATGGAGGGCGTGTACGCCGTCCACCCGACCTCGCTGGGCGGCGCGATGCTCGCCAACACCACCATGTCGGCGCTGGATCGCAAGGAGTTCGTCTACCGCTACGTGCAACTGCACGGCGGATTCAACGGCTTCGCCCCGTACGCGTCGGACGCGGTGCAGTTGATCGCCGACGCCGCGCGGCTCTCCACGAGCGTCGACCGTGGCCGGCTCCGGGCCTTCCTCCAGAACCAGGTCACCGAGGGGATGGCGGGGATGTACTCCTTCGCGCCCATCCGGCACGGTGGCATGGACCAGGGCTCGCTGGGCATCTACACCGTCAACGCGGGCGCCTGGACGCGGGTGTCCTGACTCCCGCGCCGGCAGGCGCGGCCCGGTGCCGTGACGCGGGCAGCGGCGAGAGCCCGGTGTCGGCCGAAGCCGTCCACCGGGCGCTCGCCGCGTCGATCAGGCCGGCGCCACGGCGCGCGAGCGCCGCATGGTGAGCACGTACTCGACCAGCGAGATCAGCACGTGCTTCGTCGACTCCCGGTTACGGGCGTCGCAGGCCACGACCGGCACGTCAACGGGAATCGCGAGCGCGTCCCGGACGTCCTGCGGGTCGTGGTACTGCATCCCGTCGAAGCAGTTGATGGCCACCAGGTACGGCAGCCGCCGGTGCTCGAAGAAGTCGATCGCCGCGAAGCAGTCGGCCAGCCGGCGGGTGTCCACCAGCACGACCGCGCCGATCGCGCCGCGGACCAACTCGTCCCACATGAACCAGAACCGGGTCTGGCCCGGCGTACCGAACAGGTACAGGATCAGGTCACGGTCGATCGAGATGCGGCCGAAGTCCATCGCCACCGTGGTCGTCGTCTTGCCCGGCACCTGCCGGGTGTCGTCGACGCCCACGCCGGCGGAGGTCATGATGGCCTCGGTCGTCAGCGGCGTGATCTCCGAGACCGAGCCGACCAGCGTCGTCTTGCCGACGCCGAATCCCCCGGCGATAACGATCTTCGCCGACGTCACGCGCCCACTCGGGGTCGGCGGGCGGTGCGACATGTCAGAGCCTGCGAAGTCCACTCAGCACCCTCTCCAGCAGTTCAGTGCCCACCGCGTCGTCAGAGTCGTCCAGGATAGTCGGCTCGTGGACCGCGACCAGGCCGTCCGTCGCCATGTCGGCGATGAGCACCCGGGCCACACCGAGCGGGAGCTGCATCCGCGCCGCGATCTCGGCGAGCGACTGCACACGTCCGTCACACAGCGCGGCGATGTACTGGTGCTCGCGGCCCTGGCTGCCGTTGCCATTGGCAGCGGCCCGGCCGCGCACCGTCGTCTCGACGAGCGCCTCCAGCGCGATGTCGAGTCGGGGGCGGGTACGACCACGGGTAACGGCGTATGGACGGACCAATGCTCCGGTCGGTTCGTCACGATCGGCCATGTCGCCGCTCACCTCCTTCGCACCCGGCACCGGCTCCAGATGGAGCCCGTCGTCGTTGTCGTTGTCGCCCCGCGAGCCTCACGGGTCAACAGATCGTCAGCCCAGCATTCCCGCAGCCGCACGGGGCTGCGGGGTCAGGGCGTCGCCCACCCGGTCGACCAGCAGGGCCATCTCGTAGCCGACCTGTCCCACGTCGCTGCTGCGCGCCGCGAGCACCGCGAAGGACGAGCCGTCCGAGATGGACATCAGGAACAGGAAGCCATTGTCCATCTCCACCACTGTCTGGAGCACCGCGCCTCCCTCGAAGCAGCGTGCCGCCCCCTGGGTGAGGCTGACCAGGCCGGATGCGATCGCGGCCAGCTGGTCCGCCCGGTCCCGCGGGAGGTCCCGTGACGACGCGAGGAGCAGCCCGTCCGCGGAGACGGCGACCGCGTGCGCGACACCGGGTACCCGGTCGGCGAAGTTGGCCAGCAGCCAACCGAGATCCTGCGTAGTTGTCATCGTTCATGCTCCTTCTGCCTGCTCCCGGCCACCGGGCCTGAGCCAGACTGCGAGGATTGCTGCCCTCCCGGAGTCCCCTCCGGGGTGGTCGGGTTGCTGTCCGACGGGTTCGTACGCCCCCGCTGCACACCCCGGTGGTATGCCGAGAGGAGGCCTCGGACGCCCTCCGGCGTACGCCGCTGCACCGACGTGGTGGGCTTCTCCACCGCACCGGGGACCAGCTGCGCCATCGGGGTGCGCTTGGGCAGGCCCGCCGAGGTGGTCGCCGCGACGGGCACCTCGGTCGCCGCCGAGGCGGCACGCCAGCCGTCGTCGGCGGCGGTCTGCCAACCGCCTTGCTGTTGCGTGGGCCGGCGGTGACCGAAGCTGTCGGCGATACCGGGGAGGGCACCCCCGCTGACCGCCGATCCGTTCTCGCGCGGCGTTCCTCCGGCCGTCGGAGCTTCTGCCATCGGTGTGTTACCTGCCGTCCCGGGTGGTGTCGGCTGCACGGGCCGGCCGGCGGCGTCGACCCGCGCGAACTGCTGGGTCGGCGAACCGCTGGTCGGCGTCTTCGCGGCGGCCGCTGCCGCCTCCTCCGGGCCAGGGCGGCGGGTACGGAACCAGGCCGACTCCAGCTCCCGGAAGATCGGCAGCTCCATCGTCTCGTCCGCGTACCGCTGCCGGTTCTGGGCCTGCGGGGTGGTCGGCCGCACCTGCGGGGCGGCCGGCGTGGGCGCCTGGGCGGCGGCCGGGGCCGGCCCGCCGGGACGCGGCACCCGCGGCAGTTCGGTGGTCATGTCCAGCGCGGCGGCCAGCCGCTCGGGCACCGGCGGCGGTGCCGCCTCCCGCTCCGCCCCGGCGACCGGCGGCCAGGCCGGCGGCGCCGGGGTGGCGGGGGCCGACGTGCCCTGGCCCGGCATGGCGGGGCCCTGACGCTGCGGCAGCGGGCCGGTCGGCGGCGCCGAGACCGGCGGGCTGGCGTACGGCGCGGCCGAGACCGGCGGACCTGAATACGGTGCGGCCGAGACCGGCGGACCGGAGTACGGGTGCCCGGAGACCGGGGACACCGAGACCGGCGGGCTGGACACCGGCGGCGCGGAGTACGGGTTCGGCGGGGTGGACACCGGCGGGCCCGCGTAGGACACGGGCGGCGCGGAGACCGGCGGGGCCGAGTGCGGCCGGGTCTCGGGGCTGCTGGGCAACTGCCGCGGGATGCCCTGCTGCTGGCCCTCGGTGCCCTGGTCGTCGGCGGAGCGGCGCTGCGGCAGCGGGTCGATCGGCTGTCCGTCCGACGGGCGCGGCTTGAACGCCTCCCCGCCGTTGAACCCGCTGGCGCCGGTCAGGTCGGACCAGGCCGGCATCGACCGCGCCGCGCCGGCCGAGGCCGGCGTGCCGGCCCCGTTGCGCGACGCCGGGTCGAAGGGCCGGCCGCCCAGGGTGACCTGGTTGCCGGACTCGCCGGGGCGCTGCGTCGGCATCGGGTTGGCGGGGCCGCCGCCGAGCGCCGGCAGCGCGCCGAGGGCCGGAGGGGTCGGCTGCGGGCCCGGGGCCGGCAGCGCGGGCGGCATCTGGGTACGGCCGGAGAGCGCCCGGGGCACGAGCACCGAGGTGGGCATGACCACCTCGGCGACGGTCCCCCGGTCGGTGCCGGGCCGCAGCTCCACCTTGACGCCGTGCCGGGACGCCAGCCGGGCCACCACGACCAGGCCCATCATCCGCGAGACGGCCACGTCCACCTGGGGCGGCGTGGCGAGGCGCTCGTTGAGCTCACCGAGCTGCTCGGCGCTGATCCCGATGCCCCGGTCCTCGACGTAGAGCGACGCGCGGTCGCCGACGCGCCGGGCCTCCACCATGACGTGCGAGTCCGGCGGCGAGAACGCGGTGGCGTTGTCGAACAGCTCGGCGACCAGGTGGACCAGGTCGTTGACGGCGTGCGCCGCGACCTCGATGTCCCGGTCGATCACCCCGAACTCGATGCGGGTGTAGTGCTCGACCTCGGACTGGGCCGCCCGGAGCACGTCGATCAGCGCGGCCGGCTCCCGCTGCACGCGGGTGGAGTCGGCACCGGCGAGCACCAGGAGGTTCTCGTCGTTACGGCGCATCCGGGTCGCGAGGTGGTCGAGCTGGAACAGCTCGGCCAGCCGGTCCGGGTCCTCCTCGCCGCGCTCCAACCGGTCGAGGTGACCGATCAGGCGGTCGACCAGAATCTGCGACCGGCGGGCCAGGTTGACGAACATCGTCGCGACGGAGGCGCGCAGTGCGGCCTGCTCGGCGGCGGTGCGGACGGCCTCCAGGTGGACCGCGTTGAACGCCTCGGTCACCTGGCCGAACTCGTCCTTGCTGCGCACCGGCAGCGGCTCGGCGATCTGGTTGGCGAGCTGCACCGGGGAGAGCTGGCCGGTGACCTGGGGATCGCGCAGCCGGGCCACCGCCTGGGGCAGGCCGTACTGGGCGATGGAGAGGGCACCCTGACGCAGCTCACGCAGGGACCGGGCCATCGAGCGGGCGACCAGGTAGGCGAAGAGGATCGCCAGGAGCAGCATGCTGAGCAGCAGGCCGGTCTCCAGGAACACCTGCCGCTGCACGCCCGACCGCAGGTCCTCCGCCACCGCGACGACGTCCCGGTCGATCTTCGTCTCGACCGTACGGATCAGCTTGGCGTTGGCCACCATGGCCGCGTCCCACTGGTTCGCGTCGAACGGGGCGCCGGCGAGGCTGTCGGCGGTGGTGATGCCGTTCAGCCAGCTGTTGTAGGTGTTCGCCTCGCGCAGGTCGGGGCCGGCGACCACCTGGGCGTAGTGCTCCTGCTCGGACTGGCTGGCCACCACCTGGAAGCTCTGCAACCACTGGCTGGAGCCGGTGCTGGTGGCGATGTACTCGTTGCGCAGGTTCGGGGTGAGCCGCTGCTGGATGAACGCCCGGTGCACCACGTCCCGACGGCGGGACAGGAACTCCTTGTTCCGGGCGGTCGCGGTCGCCGCGCGCATCTTGTCGCTCAGCTCGTTGTCGCCGGCGAGCTGGGTGGCCGAGTCACGGATGCTGATCAGGTCGTCGATCAGGCCGTCGTACGCCTGCATGGCCGGGACGAGCCCGAGCTTGCCGTTGAAGACCTGGCTACGGGTGCCGGGCAGGTCGGTCAGGGTCTGGTCGACCTCGGCCAGCAGCGTGTCGAAGTTGGCCGGGAGGTCCTCGACCTCGGCCCGCTGCCGGGAGTACGGCACCTTGGCCTTGTCGACCTGGGCGTTGGCCTGCTCGTACGCCTGCTTGTAGGTGGCGTTGTCCTGGTTGCGGGGCACCCCGAGCAGGCGCAGCGCATTGGTCCGCTCGTTCTGCAGGTTGTCGACCAGGTCGCCCGAGTAGCCGACGAGGTTGGCCAGGTCGCCGGCCCGGTTGGCGTTGTTGAGGGACTCCAGGTGGTCGACGAGGCCGCTGGTGCCGACGACGACCGTCGCGATGGTCGGCACGATCATGATGAGACCGAGCTTGGACCAGATGGGCATGTCACGGAGCCGACTGCCCGGTCGACGCGTACGCGACTGGGGGGAATCCTCCGCCTTTGGCCGTTTGCTCACGTCACCGCCCTCGCGATCCCTGAATCCGCCTTGCCTCTGGGCAAGGCCCAGCGGCCGACCCAGCGGGTCGGACCATCCGAGATTCCATCACGCCACCCTGGAAAGAGAAAGCCCAGGTTGGCCGCAGCCGAAGGTGTGATGAGATGTTGATGTAATTTGATTGCTTTCCGTCTGGCCGGAGTCACTCAGAGTAATGAAGCACCCGCATCGCGTTGTCCTGCTCGCCGGCCCCTCCGGCTCGGGAAAGTCGTACATAGCGCATCGAACCGGTCTCCCGGTGCTCTGCCTGGACGACTTCTACAAGGACGGTGACGACCCTACTCTGCCGCGACAAAACGGCGCGGTGGACTGGGAGTCGCCCCACTCCTGGGACGCGGCGGCGGCCGTGGAAACGATTGCCCGGCTGGCCAGAGAGGGCAAGGCCGATGTGCCGGTTTATGCGATCGGCGAGGACCGCAAGGTGGCCACCCGGCCATTCGACGTCGCCGGTTCGCCACTTTTCGTGGCCGAAGGGATATTTGCCGCTGAGATCGTCGAGGAATGCCGCCGACAGGGGGTGCTCGCCGGGGCGTACGCCCTGCGGCGGCCCCGCGGGGCGACCTTCGTCCGCCGCCTGACCCGCGATCTCGCCGAACAGCGCAAGGCGCCCCAGGTGCTGGTGCGCCGTGGCCTGGCGCTGCTGCGCGCCGAGCCGGCGGTGCTGCGGCGGCAGACCGGCCTCGGCGCCGAGGCGGCCCGCGCGGGCGAGGTGTTGCGCCGGGTGGCCGGGCTGCTCGCCGGCCACCCGCACCGGCCCTGACCCGGGCCGCAGGCCGCGGTCAGCCCAGCAGCTTCCCGTACGCGGGCTTGATCACCTCGTCGATGATCCTCAGTCGCTCGTCGAACGGGATGAAGGCGCTCTTCATCGCGTTGATCGTGAACCACTGGAGTTCCTTCCAGCCGTAGCCGAAGGCGTCCACCAGCAGGGTCATCTCCCGGGACATCGACGTGCCGCTCATCAGCCGGTTGTCGGTGTTCACCGTCACCCGGAACCGCAGGTCCCGCAGCAGCCCGATCGGGTGGTCGGCGATCGAGGCGGCCGCGCCGGTCTGCACGTTCGAGGACGGGCAGAGCTCCAGCGGGATCCGCTTGTCCCGCACGTACGCCGCCAGCCGGCCGAGGACCGGCTCCGCGCCGGGGGTGATGTCGTCCACGATCCGCACCCCGTGACCGAGGCGGTCCGCCCCGCACCACTGGATCGCCTGCCAGATCGACGGCAGGCCGAACGCCTCGCCGGCGTGGATGGTGAAGTGGAAGTTCTCCCGCTGGAGGTACTCGAAGGCGTCCAGGTGCCGGGTGGGTGGGAAGCCCGCCTCGGCGCCGGCGATGTCGAAGCCGACCACCCCGGCGTCCCGGTGCCGGACGGCCAGCTCGGCGATCTCCTGCGACCGGGCGGCGTGCCGCATGGCGGTGAGCAGGGTGCCGACCCGGATCGGGCGGCCCGCCTCGGCGGCCAGCGCGCTGCCCTCGACGAAGCCGGCCAGCACCGCCTCGACCACCTCGTCCAGGCTCAGGTCCCGTTCCAGGTGCTGCTCGGGGGCGAACCGCACCTCGGCGTAGACCACCCCGTCGGCGGCGAGGTCCTGGGCACACTCACGGGCCACCCGCCGCAGCGACGACGCGGTCTGCATGACGGCGACGGTGTGCGCGAACGTCTCCAGGTAGCGCTCCAGGGAACCGGAGTTGGCCGCCTCGACGAACCACCGGCCGAGCGCCTCGGGGTCGGTGGCCGGCAGCTCGTGGCCCACCTCGGCGGCCAGCTCGACGATCGTCGCCGGACGCAGCCCGCCGTCGAGGTGATCGTGCAGCAGCGCCTTGGGGACCTTGACGATGTCCTCGTACCGGATAGTCGCGACCATGCTCAGACCCTAGTCGCCTCCGCCGGGTCCGCCGACGGGGCCGGCGGTCGGCGTGGCGCCGGTCAGGGGCGCCAGCCGTACACCCGGTCGACGGCGAGCCGGACCACCAGCCGGCCGTCGGCCACCATGGCCGCCCGGTAGTCGGCCCAGTCGGGGTGCTCGCCACGGATCCGCCGGTAGACCTCGACCAGCTCGTCCACGGTGGCGTCGTCGGTCGCCGCCGCCGGCGGGGTGAGCGTGACCACCCCCTCCGCGACCGCGTAGGCCCCGCCGTCGGCGGTGGTGACGTGGAGGCTGGCCCGGGGGTCGCGGCGCAGGTTGCGCACCTTGGCCCGGTCGGCGGTGGTGGAGAAGCGGAGCAGGCCGGGCTCGGCGAGGAAGTCGAGGTTGGACAGTTGCGGCCGGCCGTCCCGGCGCAGGGTGACCAGTACGCCCCGGCCGCGTTCCCCGAACAGCTCCCACAGCCGGGCGGTCACGCCGGCACCCGCAGCGGGGCGAGTGCGGCGGCCAGCCGGCCGAGCTCGTCGAGCATCACCTCGGCGGCGGCGTCCCGCGCCGGGTCCGGCACCAGTTCGCCGGCCCCGTCGAGCGACTCCCGGAGGAACACGGTCACCGCCTCGTTGGCCGGCGCCATCTTGAGGGTGGTCACCACCTGCTTGATCATCTGGACCGCACGCAGGCCGCCGGAGGTCATGCCGTAGCTGACGAACCCGACCGGCTTGTACTGCCACTCCGTGTAGAGGTAGTCGATGGCGTTCTTCAGCGGGGCGCTGAAGCCGTAGTTGTATTCCGGCATGACGAGGACGAAGGCATCCCCGGCGGCGACGGTGGCGCTCCACTCCCGGGTGTGCCGGTGCAGGTAGCGCCCCTCGGACGGGTGGTGCGGCTCGTCGTGGAAGGGGAGGCCCACCTCGGCGAGGTCGACGAGGCGCACGTCGTCGAAGGTGTCGTGGCGGGTGGCGATCCCGGTGAACCAGTCGCCGATCCGGCGGCCCACCCGGCCGGGCCGGGTGCTGGCGACGATGACGGTCAGGCAGGGCATGGCGGTGTCGCTCCTGTGGTGACGGGCCGGCCCGGGGCCGGCACGGTGAACTTCGGGATGAGGTGCTGGGCCAGCGGGCCGATGCTGACCGCGAAGAGAAGGGTGCCGGGCCCGACGGTGCCGCCGAGCGCCCAGCCCAGGGCGAGGACGCCCAGCTCGATGGCCGTGCGCACCCGCCCGATCGGCAGGCCGCGGGCGGCCAGCCCGGTCATCAGGCCGTCGCGCGGCCCGGGCCCGAGGCGCGCCCCGAGGTAGAGGGCCGTGGCGAGCCCGTTGAGCAGGACGCCGGCGACCAGCAGCCCGGCCCGACCAGCGACCGGTGCCACGGGCGGCAGGACGGCGAGCGTGACGTCGGCCGCGACGCCGACCACCACCACGTTCGCCAGAGTGCCGAGGCCGGGGCGCTGCCGCAGCGGGATCCAAAGCAGCAGTACGGCGAGGGCGACCAGGTTCACCACCTGACCGAGGGGCAGCCCGGTCCGCTCGGCGAGGCCCTGGTGCAGCACGTCCCAGGACGCGAGGCCCAGGTCGGCGCGGACCATCAGCGCCACGCTGACGCCGAACAGCGCCAGGCCGGCCAGCAGGCGGACCACCCGACCCGGGAGTTTGGTTGACATGTCATCTACCGTAGGGCGAAGGTTGATGACATGTCAACCAGACACCTAGGATGGACGGCATGGAACAGCCACGTTGGCTCGACGCTCGGGAGCAGAGCGCCTGGCGGGGATACCGGCGGATGCGCCGCCTGCTCGACCTGGAGCTGGCCCGCGAGCTGACGCGGGACGCGGGGCTCTCCGAGCCCGACTACGACGTCCTCTCCGATCTCTCCGAGACACCCGACCAGCGGCTGCGACTCAGCGAGCTGGCCGACCGGATGCTCTGGTCCCGGAGCCGGCTGTCCCACCACCTGACCCGGATGCAGCAGCGCGGCCTGGTCGCCCGCGAGGAGTGCGCGGCGGACGGGCGGGGCGCCGTCGTCACGCTCACCGACGAGGGCCGGCACGCGATCGAGAGGGCCGCCCCCGGCCACGTGGCGGCGGTCCGCCGGAACCTCATCGACCTGCTGACCCCCGACGAGATCGCCGCGCTCGACGCGTTCACGCACCGGGTGGTCGACCACCTGACCCGACCCGGAGAATGAGCCGGTGAAGCCCGGGCACGACCGCGACGACGACCACCGCCGGGTACGCGCGGTGCCGACCTACCTGGACGCCTGACGTGGACCCCCGCATCGTCGACCGGCTCCGCTGCCCGGTGTGCGCCCAGCCGCTGACCGAGGTCGACGCCGGCGGCGCCCGCGCGCTGCGTTGCCCGCGCCGGCACAGCTTCGACATGGCCCGCCAGGGCTACGTGAACCTCCTCGCCGGCCGCGCCCCGCACACCGGGGACACCGCCGAGATGGTGGCCGCCCGCGCCGACTTCCTGGCCGCCGGCCACTACGACCTGATCTCGACGGCCCTCACCGCCGCGGCGACGGCCGTCGTGGACCGGGCCGCCGGGGCGTACCCCCTGGTGGTGGACGCCGGGGCGGGGACGGGCCGGCACCTCGCGGCGGTGCTGGCGGCGCTGCCGGACGCCGTGGGGCTCGGCCTGGACGTGTCGAAGCCGGCGCTGCGCCGGGCCGCGCGGGCGCACCCGCGCGCGGCGGCGGCGCTGGCCGACACCTGGCAGCGGCTGCCCCTGACCGACGGAGCCGCCGCCGTGCTGCTGAACGTCTTCGCCCCGCGCAACGGCGCGGAGTTCCACCGGGTCCTCGACCCGGCCGGGGCCCTGCTGGTGGTGACGCCGGCCGAGGACCACCTCACCGAGCTGGTCGACGCCCTCGGCCTGCTGCGGGTGGACCCGGCCAAGGCGGACCGGGTCGCCGAGAGCCTGGGCGGGCACTTCACCCCGGCCGCGTCCACGGTGCACCGCCGGGAGCTGGCGCTGACCGGCCCGGAGGTCGCCACGCTCGTCGGGATGGGCCCCAGCGCCTGGCACACCGACCCGGCCGGGCTCGCCGCCCGGGTGGCCGCCCTCGCCGAGCCGGTCCGGGTGACCGTCGCGATGCGGCTGACCGTCTGGCGCCCCGCTCAGGTGTAAGGAAGGGCACCTTCCTAACGCAATGCGTTAGGAAGGTGCCCTTCCTTACACCCGGGCTCGCCGTCGTCGCGCGTCCGTGCTGGCCCGCCGGGCAGCAGGGTGTGGCCGTCGGAGGGACCCGGAACGGGCGGTACACCCCGTATCGTCACGACCCGATGGAGACCTTGACCACCCGCGGCCGCGCCGCCCGGCTCGCCGCCACCGCCCTCGGCCTGGCCGTCCTGCTGGCCGGCACGATCTGGGGCACCGACGACCACTTCCCGTTCGGCCCGTTCCGGATGTACTCGACGTCCAACCCGCCGAACGCCCCCGCCCCGGACACCCGCGTCGAGGGCGTCGACAGCACCGGTGCGGTCGTCGACCTGGGCGAACGCGCCACGGGCATCCGCCGGGCCGAGATCGAGGGCCAGCAGGACCGCTACGCCGCCGACCCCGAACTGCTCACCGAGGTCGCCGACGCGTACGCCGAACGCCACCCGGGCGCGGCGGAGCTGGTCGAGGTCCGCATCGTCATCCGCTGGCACGGCATCCGCGACGGGCGGCCCACCGGCCGCTGGACCGACGAGACCGTGGTCGCCTGGCGGGCGGGCCGATGAGCCGCTGGTTGACCGAGGCGGTGCCCCGGGGCCGGGTGGCCGCCTTCCGGACGCTGGTCTACCTCTTCGTCGCCGCCGACCTGGTCGTCTTCACCCCCTGGGTGCGCACCCGGGTGGCGGTGCCCGGCGAGCTCTACCAGCCGTTGCTGGTCGGCCGGGTGCTGCCGCTGCCCACGCCGACCCAGACGCTGGTCACCGTCGTCTTCTGGGCCCTGCTGCTACTCGCCCTGCTCGCCGCGACCGGCCGGGCACCACGCCTGCTCGGCTGGGCGGTCTTCGCGCTCTACTTCGAGTGGATGATCGTCGCGATGAGCTACGGCAAGGTCGACCACGACCGGTTCGGCCTGCTCGTCGCGCTGGCCGTGCTGCCCACCGCGGGGCGGGCCCGGCACGGCGACACCACCCGCACCGAGGCGGGCGGCTGGGCGCTGCGGGTCACCCAGATCGCGGTCATCTGCACGTACTTCCTGGCCGCCTGGGCCAAGCTGCGCTTCGGCGGGCTGGACTGGCTGACCGGCTCGGTGCTCGCCCGGGCGATCCTCCGGCGCGGCACCGAGCTGGCCGACCTGCTCGCCTCGGTGCCGTACCTGCTGATCGTCGCCCAGTT
Source organism: Micromonospora sp. NPDC047074 (assembly GCF_040643815.1). Lineage (NCBI taxonomy): Bacteria > Bacillati > Actinomycetota > Actinomycetes > Micromonosporales > Micromonosporaceae > Micromonospora > Micromonospora sp. NPDC047074. The sequence goes on along the minus strand of NZ_JBEYVB010000002.1, from coordinate 143,051 downwards.
CGGCATCGTCGCCTTCGAGGCGCTCAGCCCGGTGATCTTCATGCTGAAGGAGCGCTGGCGGCTGGCCACGGTGGGCTTCTTCTACTCGTTCCACCTGGTCACCATCGCGACCATCACGATCTCGTTCGCCCCGCACCTGGTCGCGATGACCAGTTTCCTGCCGCTGGAGCGGGTGCGACCGGTCGTCTGGGCGCGCCGGCTCGCCCGTCGGGGGCGGGACGCCGGGCCGACCACCGGCGTCGCGCCGGCACTCGCCGGTCAGGCGTCGGCGGCCGGGCGACCGGACGGCCCGTAGAGGCGTTCCCGCGCCTCCTGCGGCAGCGAGCAGGCGGCCGTACCGCCGGGAAGCCGGTGCCGGTTGCGGGCCACCCAGCGGTACGCGGGCCAGGCGGCGGCGCGTACCGGCGGGAACGCGAGGCCGGTGCCCGCGACCCGCCAGAGCGGACCGCTGCCGCGGAGCAGCCTGGCGATCGCGTCCGGGCCGGCGGCGCGGGAACCGTCCGCGCCAACCCACTGCACCGCCTCCTCGCACTCGGTCTCGGTCAGGCCGAGCGCGTCGAGGTCGGTGAACTGCCACGGCACCACCCGCACGGCCGTCGGGATGCGCCGGTCGATGAACTCGGCGCACCGGGTGCAGAACGCACAGTCCCCGTCGTAGACGAACGTCGACCTCTCCATGCCTCCATCCTGCACCCGCAGATCCGGCTCCGGACGACGAGGTGGGCGGGAACACGGCGGGTCGCTTGCATTCTTCTCGTACGCATGTTCGAATGAGGGCCATGCGCTGGGACAACCTCGCCGCTCCCCCGGACGAGGGTGTCCCCGACCGGGCAGCGCCGGCGACACCACCCCTGCCGCTGGCGCTGCCCGGAGCGGTCGCCCGCACCTTCGACACGCCGGGCTTCGCCGGCATGACGTTCTACGAGGTGCACGCCAAGTCGATCATCAACAAGGTGCCCGGCGCGTCCCGGGTCCCGTTCGAGTGGACGATCAACCCCTACCGGGGATGCAGTCACGCCTGTAAATATTGCTTTGCGAGGAACACGCACACCTATCTCGACCTCGACGCCGGGGCGGACTTCGACCGGAAGGTGATCGTCAAGGTCAACGCCAGTGAGCTGGTGCGGCGGGAGCTGGCCGCGCCGCGCTGGCGGGGCGCGCCCGTCGCGATGGGCACCAACGTCGACTGCTACCAGCGCGCCGAGGGGCGCTACCAGCTCATGCCGCAGATCATCGCGGCGCTGCGCGACTTCGCCAACCCGTTCTCGATCCTCACCAAGGGCACACTCATCCTGCGGGACCTGCCGCTGCTGCGCCAGGCCGCCGAGGTCACCCGGGTCGGCCTCGCCTTCTCGGTGGGCTTCGTCGACGAGCGGCTCTGGCGTGCCGTCGAGCCGGGCACCCCCAGCCCGCGCCGCCGGCTGGAGGCCGTACGGACGCTGACCGACGCCGGCTTCGACGTGAGCGTGCTGATGGCGCCGATCCTGCCCGGCCTCAGCGACGACGAGGAGTCGATCGAGGCCACCGTGGCGGCGATCGCCGACGCCGGCGCGACCAGCGTGACGCCACTGGCGCTGCACCTGCGGCCCGGTGCCCGGGAGTGGTACGCGCGCTGGCTCGGCCGCGAGTTTCCGCACCTGGTCCCCCGCTACCGCGAGCTCTACCGCTCCGGCGCCTACGTCCCGCAGTCCTACCAGCGGGAGCTGACGGCGCGGGTACGCATCGCGGCCCGCCGGCACGGGCTGCCCCGGGACGGGCGCGGCGACACGCACCGCCCACCCGGCCCGGACCCCACTCCGCCCGCCGAGCAGCTCACTCTCTTGTAGACGGCTGCCGATACGCTGCTGGCGTGCGCGAGACGATCGATCGGGCGCTGCGCCGACAGCGGGTGGCGGTGGCGGTCGCGCTGGCCGCCGGAGTGCTCTGGGGCGTCGCGACCGGCTGGACGCGACGCACGGACGGTCCGGCCGCCCTGCTCATGCTGTTGCCGCTGGTCGCGCTGCTGTGGAGCCTGATGCGTGTCTTCGGGCGGCCCGGTGCCGCCGAGTTGCGGGTGGACGAGCGGGCGCAGGCCTTCTTCGGCCCGCCCCAGGGCCGGGTGAGCTACCGCTGGATCCTGCTCGCCTTCCTCGCCTACACGACGGCCTACCAGCTCAGCTCGGGACAGGACGGGATGTGGTGGCTCTACCCGAGTCTCACCGGCCCGCTCGCCGTTCTGCTGTCGGTCGCCCTGTGGCGCCGGGTGCCGACAGTCGCGCTGACCCCGGCCGGAATCACCGCCGGCGACCCGCTGCTGCACACCTCCGTACCGTGGGAGGCCCTGGACCCGGCGGCGGCGGACGGGCCGTCCCGGCAGTCAAGCTTCCTGCGGCTGCCGGTGCGCAGCCGTGACCTGGTCCGGCAACGAGGGCTTGCCTCGCGCCGCCATGTCGGCGTCGAGACCGGCGAGCTGGATGTCGCGCCGGAGCTGCTGGCCGGGGCGATCGCGCACTACGCCGGCCACCCGGAGCACCGCGCGGCGATCGGCACGCCCGAGGAGCACGCCCGGCTGCGTCACGTGCTCGCGGGCGGCGGCTGAGCGGCGGGGTTAGAGTCGGCGGGTGCGCTCCGCTCAGCAGATCCTCGCCGACTCCGCCGTGATCGCCGTCGTGGGCGCGTCCCGCGACCCGCGCAAGGCCGCGCACAGCGTGCCGTTGCAGATGCAGCGGTACGGCTGGCGGATCATCCCGGTCAACCCGACCGCCGACGAACTCTTCGGCGAACGGGTCTACCGGTCGCTGGCCGACATCCCGCACCCGGTCGACCTGGTCGACGTGTTCCGGCCGGCGCAGGACGCGGTCGAGGTGGTACGCGAGGCGGTGGCGATCGGCGCTCCGGCGGTCTGGTTGCAGCTCGGCATCGTCTCGCCCGAGGCGCGGCGGATCGCCACGGAGGCGGGCGTCGACTACGTCGAGGACCGTTGCCTGATCGTCGAACGCGCCGCCGCCGGCCTGACCCGACTGGGCTGACCGGACTCAGGGACGTCCCGGCACGGCGGTCAGTCCCGCCCGGTGCACGAGTCGGCCGGGCGGTTGGTCGGGCCCGCAGTTGTTGACGGCTCGTACCCTGCGGTCGTGTCTTTCCGCCTGTCCGGCCGGCTGCCGAAGCGCGACGACGGGCTCTGGTCCCGCCGGCTGCTGGCCGCGACGGTGGCCGCGGTGGTGACGGTGCTGATGGCCGCGGCACTGGCCCGGGTTCCCCGGTTCGAGCCCGACGTCTGTGTCTTCTGGCTCTTCGTCGGTCTGACCGTGCTGCTGCGACGGTGGCGCCCACGGCAGGACGCCCGGCTGGTCTGGCGGGAACGGGTGGCCGGCGTGGACGGGGCGGAGCCAGGTCTGGTCGCTCGGCGGTCCCTGGCCGGTTGGGTCGACCTCGTCGTCAAGCTGGCGTGGGCGGCGGTGGTGACGCTGGTGGCGACGATGCTGCTGCCCGCCGACCCGCAGTGGGCCCGGCTCGTACGGCTGGCGCTCCTGGTCGGGTTGGCGGCGGCGGGCGGCCTCGTGGTCTATTCCGGCGTGCGGTTCACCGGGCGGTTGGCGCTGACGGCGAGCGGGATCCGGCACGGCCGCCGGCGGTACGACTGGTCCAACATCGACCGGGTGAGCCCGCACCGGGAGGACGGCCGGCTCGCCGGGGTGCGGCTGCGGCTGCGGGTGCGGCGGTCGCTGGAGCCTGCGCCGGTGGTCGGCGGCCGGGACGTGGCGGTGCCGGAGCAGCGCCTGGCCGCCGCGATCGAGGCGTACCGGGAACGGCCGCAGGCGCTGGCGGTGGGGCCGGTGACCGCACCGGAACCCGCCGCCGGCGCCGACCCGACGGAGTTAGGAAGGGCCCCTTCCTCTACCTGAGGCGTCAGGAAGGTGCCCTTCCTAACGTCAGAGCTTGTACTGCTTGAGGAGGCCGCGGGAGATGATCGTCTTCTGGATCTCCGAGGTGCCCTCGCCGATGAGCAGGAACGGGGCCTCGCGCATCAGCCGCTCGATCTCGTACTCCTTGGAGTAGCCGTAGCCGCCGTGGATGCGGAACGACTCCTGGACGACCTCGGCGCAGTACTCGGAGGCGAGCAGCTTGGCCATGCCGGCCTCGACGTCGTTGCGCTGGCCGGCGTCCTTGAGGCGGGCGGCGTTGACCATGAGCGAGTGGGCGGCCTCGATCTTGGTGCCCATCTCGGCGAGCTTGAAGGCGATGGCCTGGTGCTTGGCGAGCGGTTGGCCGAAGGTGCGGCGCTGCTGGGCGTACGCGACGGCAAGCTCGAACGCGCGGATGGAGATGCCGCAGGCGCGGGCGGCCACGTTGACCCGGCCGACCTCGATGCCGTCCATCATCTGGTAGAAGCCACGCCCGACCTTCTCCGCGCCGCCGAGGACGGCGGACTCGTCGACGGTGACCCCGTCGAGCACCATCTCGGTGGTCTCGACGCCCTTGTAGCCCATCTTGTCGATCTTGCCGGGGATGGTCAGGCCGGGCGCGGTCTCGCCGAAGCCGGGCTCCTTCTCGAGCAGGAAGGTGCTCATGTTGCCGTAGACGGAGTCGGCGCCGGTGTCGGTCTTGACCAGGGTCGCCACCACCGAGGAGTACGCCCCGTTGGTCAGCCACATCTTCTGGCCGTTGAGCACGAACCGGTCGCCGTCGCGGACGGCCCTCGACTTGATCGCCGAGACGTCGGAGCCGCACTCGGGCTCGGACATTGAGAAGGCGCCGCGCACCTCGCCGGTGGCCATTCTCGGCAGCAGCCGGGTTTTCTGCTCGGCGGAGCCGTGCTGGGAGACGAGATAGGCCACGATGAAGTGGGTGTTGACGATCCCCGAGATCGACATCCAGCCCCGGGACAGCTCCTCGACGACCAGCGCGTAGGTCAGCAGGGACTCGCCGAGGCCGCCGTACTGCTCGTCGATGGTGAGGCCGAAGAGGCCCATCTCGCGCATCCCGTCGAGGATGTCGCTCGGGTACTCGTCGGCGTGCTCCAGCCGCTGCGCGTGCGGAATGATCTCCTTGTCGGCGAACTCCCGGACGGTTTCCAGGATCGACCGCTGCACATCGGTCAGGCCGGGCGTCTGGGCGAGTCTGGCCATCTCAGCCTCCGGGTCGTCGGCGCCTTACTCATGGGTAACTGAACGCTTCGTCAGTATTGGCCGCAGCGCGGTCGAGGCCAAGGTGACCAGTCCACACAACCGCTGTGAAAAGGTTCACCGCTGCGGGTAGCGTCCGGCAAGAGGGACGTGAGCCGTCACCGGCAGGAGGAGACCGTGAGCCAGCCACCGTCGCCGGGCCCGCCCGATCCGGACCGGTCGCCGTCGCCCTGGGAGCCCCCGCCGGGCCACGACCCGTCGCGGCCCGAGCCGCCACCGGAGCCGCCGTCGTACGGGCAGCCCGGTCACGAGCAGCCGTCGTACGGACAGCCCGCCCAGGAGCAGCCGTCGTACGGCCCGCCCCACTACGAGCCGTCTTACGAGCAGCCCAGTTACGAGCAGCCCAGTTACGAGCGGCCCGGGGAGCCGTCACCCGGGCAGCAGTGGGGGCACCAGCCGCCGTACACCCCGCAGGTGCCCTACGGGCAGTACGGCCCGCCGTCCGGGCACCGCCCCGGCGGGACGAACGTGCTGGCCATCCTCTCGCTGGTCTTCGCGTTCGTCTTCGCCCCGGCCGGCATCGTCCTGGGACACCTGGCCAAGCGGCAGCTCCGCACCTCGGGCGAGGAGGGCGACCAGCTCGCCACCTGGGGCCTCATCCTCAGCTACGTGTTCACCGGGCTCGGCGTGCTCGCCTGCTGCGGCTGGATCGCGCTGGTCGCCATCGCCGGCAACAGCGGCCCCAGCTACTGACCGCCCCGCCCCGGCGTCACCGGAACTGCGCCTCGCGGACGCTGTTGCCGCCGTCGACCACCAGCATTTGCCCGGTGATGTACGAGGCGGCCGGCGAGCAGAGAAAGGTGATGGCGGCGGCCACCTCGTCCGGCGTGCCGGGGCGACCCACCGGGGTGCCCAGGCCCTGCCTGATCTCCGCCACCGTGGAGGCCGCGGTGTGGATGGTGCCCGGCGCGACCGCGTTGACGGTCACCCCGTCGGCGATCATCTCCATCGCCAGTGCCCGGGTCAGCCCGACCACGCCCGCCTTGGCCGCCGCGTAGGCGGCCTCGGTCGGCAGGGCGTTCACCGGGCCGGCGGTGGCCGCCAGGTTGACGATCCGGCCCCAGCCCCGCTCGGCCATGCCGCCGATGAAGGCCCGGCTGCACAGGAACGCGGTGGTGAGGTTCCGGTCGATCTCGCCGCGCCACTCGTCGTAGGTGAGCTGGGCGACCGGGCGCAGCACCTCCGGGTTGGCCCGGCTGGTCAGCCCGGCGTTGTTGACCAGCACCTCCACGTCGCCGAGTTGCTCGGCGACCGCGTCGGCGAGCGCGCCGACCTCCGCCTCGTCGGTGAGGTCGGCGACGAATCCGGTCACGCCCAGCTCGCCGGCCCGCTCGTGGATGCGCCGGGTGGTGGAGACGATGGCCACCCGGGCGCCGAGGTCGGCCAGCCGGCGGGCCGTCGCGTACCCGATGCCGTCCGGGCTGCCCGCCCCTGTGACCAGGGCGACCTTTCCGTCGAGGCGCATGGTCACCGGGTCCGGCAGCGGCGCCGGCTCGTCGATGCCGGCGGCACCCGCCGGTGCGGCGACGCGGGTGCGCCGGGCCAGGCCGGGGCGGCTCGCGTCCCGTCTCGGTCGACTGCCGGAGCGGTCCGCGGCTCGCGCGTCAATCACCATGCCAGGATCCTGCCCGCTTCCCGGGGCCCGGGCAACGCGGCACACCCGGTGGCGGCCCCCCGGGGTTTGCGCAGGGCTGACTACCCTGACGGGCGCACCCCGCACGTAGTGGAGTAGACGACATGACGTATCCCCCGCCCTCCGGCGGCTGGAACGACCCCGCGTGGTCGGGCCAGCAGTCGAGCCCACCCGCCGACCCCGCCCTCCCGGTGAGTGGTCAGCCCATCCCCACCCAGCCCGCCGGCGCCGACCCGTACGCGCCTGCCGACCCGTACGCGGTACCGGACCCGTACGCGGTCGCCGACCCGTACGCCGGGATGAAACAACCGCCCGGCCAGCCCGTCGGCTACCCGCCGCAGGCCTACCCGGGATACGGCTACCCGCCCGTGCAGAAGACCAACGGCATGGCCATCGCCGCCCTGGTGCTCGCCCTGGTCGGCATCGGATCCTGCATCACCGCGCCGATCGGCGCGATCCTCGGCCACGTCGCGCAGAAGCAGATCCGGGAGACCGGCGAGGGCGGCGAGGGCATGGCGAAGGCCGGCATCATCGTCGGCTGGATCGTCACCGGCCTGTACGCGCTGGTGATGATCTGCTACGTGGGGGCCATCATCTTCGCGATCACCCAGTCCGATACGAGCAGCTCCAGCTACTGACCCGTTCGTGCCGCCCCGGCGCGCGCCGGGGCGGCACGGGTGTTCGCGGTGGGGCCTACTCCGCCGGCGGGGTGAAGGACGAGGTGCGGGTCATCCCCGCGGCCCGGCCCTTCGCCGCGACCACGAGCGCCATCTTGCGGGAGGCCTCGTCGATCATCTCGTCACCGAGCATCACGGCGCCGAGCCTGCCGCCCGCCTCCGACGTGTAGTGCTCGTACGCGTCGAGGATCAGCTCCGCGTGGTCGTAGTCGGCCTGGGCCGGCGAGTAGACCTCGTTCGCGGCGTCGATCTGGCCCGGGTGCAGCACCCACTTGCCGTCGAAGCCGAGCGCCGCCGAGCGCCTGGCCACCTCGCGGAACGCGTCCACGTCGCGGATCTGCAGGAACGGCCCGTCGATGGCCTGCTTGTCGTGCATCCGGGCGGCCATCAGGATGCGCATCAGGATGTAGTGGTAGGGGTCGCCCGGGTAGTCCGGGATGAGCGCGCCGACCACCAGCGACTTCATGTTGATCGAGGCCATGAAGTCGGCGGGCCCGAAGATGATGGTCTCGACCCGGGGCGAGGCGGCCGCGATGGCATCCACGTTGACCAGGCCGGCGGCGTTCTCGATCTGTGCCTCGATGCCGATCCGGCCGACCTCCAGGCCGAGGGTCTTCTCGAGCTGGGTCAGCGTCAGGTCGAGCCACTGCACCTGGGCCGCGTTCTGCACCTTCGGCAGCATCACGCAGTCGAGGTTGGCGCCGGCGCCCTCCACCACGTCGATGACGTCCCGGTAGGTCCACGGGGTGGTCAGGTCGTTGACCCGGACGACGCGCGTCTTGCCCGACCAGTCGCCCTCGTTGAGCGCCGCGACGATGTTCTTCCGGGCGTCGGGCTTGGCCAGCGGCGCGACCGCGTCCTCCAGGTCGAGGAAGACCTGGTCGGCCGGGAGCCCCTGGGCCTTGCCGAGCATCTTGACGCTGGAGCCGGGTACCGCGAGGCAGGACCGGCGGGGACGACCGACTGCGGCCATGGATGCGCTCCTTCCAGCGTGCGGCGGGCACGCCGACGTCACCTGACGAGATGCGGGGACTTAACGATCCCAAAGGTCTTTGTGACGCCACGGTAACCTCGTGCCGTGACCGGGGTGAATGAACCTGTGGAAGATCTCACTGGGCGTCGACTCGTGGTGGTGACCGGGGCCAGTTCGGGCATCGGCCTGGCGGCCGCCGTCGACCTGGCGCGTCGCGGTGACCAGGTGGTACTGGTCGGCCGGGACCCGGCCCGGCTCCAGTCCGCGGCGGAACAGGTCCGGGAGGCGGCCGGCGAACGGCCGGCGCTGTTCCGGGCCGACTTCGCCGTGCTGGACGACGTGCGCCGGCTGGCCGGGGAGCTGCGGGAGGCGTACGACCGGATCGACGTGCTCGCCAACAACGCCGGGGCGATCGTGCTCCAGCCGCTCACCACGGTCGACGGCTTCGAGCTGTCGATCCAGGCCAACCACCTGGCCCCGTTCCTGCTCAGCAACCTGCTGCGGGACCGGATCGGGCGGATGGTGGTGACCGCCTCGGGCGCGCACCGCAGCGGCGTGCTCGACCCGGCCGACCTGAACGCCTCGCTGCGCCGCTACCGGCCGATCCAGGCGTACGGCACCAGCAAGCAGGCGAACATCCTGTTCACCGCCGAGGCGGCCCGGCGCTGGCCGGAGATCCCGGCGTACTCGTTCCACCCCGGGGTGGTGCGCAGCCGGTTCGGCAACGACAGCCGGCTGGTCGAGCTGGGCATGCGGATCCTGCCGCTGCGCAGCCCCGAGAAGGGCGCCGAGACGCTGGTCTGGCTGGCCAACCAGGACCCGGCCCGGCTGGTGACCGGCGGCTACTACGCCGACCGGCGACCCCGCCGGCCGCTGCGCAAGGCGGCCGACCCGCAGCTCGCCGCCCGGCTCTGGACGGCCAGCGCCGACGCGGTCGGCATCGCCGGATAGCCGGGGGGGGCCGGCCCGGTAGCGGTGCGGGCGGATTCTCGATGTCACCGGAGGCCGGGGCGCTGCGATACTGCCGCGCATGACGACCACGGGGAACGACACCGGCGCCACCCTGCGCGTACTCGGCGAGGACCGGGAGCTCCAGGCCCGGCTCGACGCCGAGCTGACCGCCTTCAACAACCAGGCCACCGGCGCGGACGACGAGGCCACCCTCTCCGTCCGGGTCGACGACGCCGACGGTGAGTTGGTGGCCGGCCTCGCCGGATGGACGTGGGGCGGCTGCGCCGGGATCAACATGGTGTGGGTACGCGCGGACCGCCGCGCCGAGGGCTGGGGCGGCCGGCTGCTGCGCGCCTTCGAGGAGGAGGCCCGCCGGCGCGGCTGCACGGAGGCCTCGGTCTCCTCGTTCTCGTTCCAGGCGCCGGAGTTCTACCGCCGGCACGGCTACCTCGACACGGGGCTCCGGGAGGGCATCCCCGGCGGCCACGTCGACCACCACTTCCGCAAGTCGCTGGTCACCGACCCGGCCGCCGCGATCCGGCTGGTGGCGGTGGTGGAGATGGCCGCCGACGCGGTCGAGGCCGGCCGGCGGTACGAGGACGCCGTGCTCAACCTGCTCGGGCGGCACGGCGGGCGGCTGGAGCGCCGGCAGCGCACCGGCGACGGGCGTACCGAGGTGCACCTGATCCGGTTCGACAGCCGCGACGGCTACCACGGGTTCATGGCCGACCCGGAGCGGATGGCGTTGCGGGGCGAGCTGGGCGACGCCGCGCCGACGACCCGGGTGCTGGAGGTCCACGAGGCCTGAGGCGTAAAGCGGCCGACCCGACCACAGGGGTATGCCCACTGTGGACTTGCTGATACGGTGCGTTGCAGTGATCAACGCCAATTAGTGAGGGGAGACTCGCGTGACCGAGCAGGTTGAGGCCTTCGAGCCGGTGGCGTCCGACGACTACGACCAGGAGCTGACGTGCCTGGAGCCACCGGTTGAGATCTGAGTAGTCATGCGCGTCCGTGTGTCACGGCTGGTCGTCCTCCTGTGGCGTGACGGTCAGCTGGTCTGCGACGACCCGCTGCGGCACCGGCAATTCGCGCTGACCGTCGAGGCGGAGCGGCTGCTGCGCGACTACGCCGAGTGGGCTGAGCTCGACGGCCGGCTCGCGCAGCAGCTTCTCGACGCCCACGTCCTCGTCGCCGAGGGCTCGCCGGAGCACGCCCAGGAGGAACGCCTCGGCGCGTGGCGCGAGCTCGGGCCGGCGGCCACCTACTACCACCTGGCCAGCCGCACGCTCGGTCGCGACGTCTTCCGCTCGGCGGCCGAGGACGCCGCGGTGCTCCGCGCCAAGACCGACCAGCCGGATCCGGTCAAGGAACACGACGGCCCCAGGATCGCCCTGCCTCCCGCCGACCCGCCCGCGATCGACTTCACAAGCGTCCTGCGGGCCCGACGGTCGACGCGGTGGTTCGACCCGGATCGCCCGGTGCCGCTGCCGGCGTTCGCCGCCCTGCTGCGGTGGACGGCCGGGGTCCGGCGCGAGGTGGACGTCTCGGGAGTCGGGACGGCGTTGCTCAAGACCGTGCCGTCGGGCGGCGCCCGGCATCCGGTCGAGGTCTATCCGGTGGTCCGCGACGTGGAGGGGCTGGAACCCGGCGTCTACCACTACTCGGTGCGCCGCCACGAGTTGGTGTGGCTCGCCCCCGCGAGCGGCGAGGAGCGGCTGCGCGAGTGGTGCGGCGGGCAGCCGCACGCCGCCCAGGCGGGCTTCCTCCTGATGTACGCGGCAGTGCTCGGCCGGACCGTGTGGAAGTACCCGGCCGCCCGCGCGTACCGCGCCCTCCTGCTCGACGTCGGTCACCTGAGCCAGACCGTCTACCTCACCGCGACGGCGCTCGGGCTCGGGACGTTCTTCACCGCCGCCACCCGCGACGCGCCCGTCGAGGACGCCCTCGGCCTGTCCTGGCCGGACGAGATCTTCCTCGGCGTCTCCGGCGTCGGCGTGCCGCATCCCGCCGAGCGGGAACGCCAGGCGGCGATGCTCGACGGCGGCGAGGCCGCGTTCTCGTTCCCCCCGGACGCCTGGCACGGACGCGGCGAATGACCCCGACGGTGAACGGGCCCCCGGACGCCTGGCACGGGCGCGGCGAATGACGCCGACGGTGACCGTCGACCTGGCCAGGCTCGACGCGAACATCTCCCGGTACGGCAGCCTCGCGCGCGAAGCCGGGGTGGCCCTGCGCGCGCACGTCAAGGGGCACCGGAGTCCCGACATCGCCGCCCGGCAGGTGGCCGCGGGCGCCGTGGGGGTGGCGGTCCACTCGGCGGCCGAGGCCATGGCCTACCTGGAGGTGGGCGTGACGGACGTGACGGTGGCGTGGCCGTGGCGCGATCCGTGGCGCTGGTCCAGGTTCGCCCAGCTAGCCCGGCACTGCGCGGTGACGGTGCACGTGGACCACCCGGACACGGTGACCGGGCTGGGGGCTGCGGCTCTGGCCCACGGCGTCGAGGTCGACGTACGGATCGAGGTCGACACCGGCCTGCACCGGGTCGGCGCCGACCCGGACGCCGCCGGGGAGTTGGCCACCGCGGTCGCGCGGACCCGGGGGCTGCGCCTGGCGGGCGTGACCGGGTACGTGGGTCTCACCGACGGCGCCGCCGCCCGCGACCGGGTCGACCTGGGCCGCCGGCAGGCGCGCCTGCTGGTGGCGGTCGCGGAGCGGATCCGCGCGGGCGGGGCACCCTGCCCGGTGGTGAGCGTCGGCGGCACCCCGAGCATCCTCGGCGCGCTGGACGTGGCCGGCGTGACCGAGGTCTGCACCGGGGCGTACGCGCTGCTCGACGGCGGGATGGCCCGGCTGGGCGAGTGCGCCCCCGAGGCGGTCGCGATCGCCGTAACCACCACCGTGACCGGCACCGACGGGCAGGTGCCGCGCACCGACGCCGACGCGCTGCTCGCGGGCGCCGACCAGACCTGGATGCCCGGTGTCGTGATGACCGGGATCGACGGCGCGCCCGTCACCGCGGGCGCGGTGTCCGTGGGCGACGAGGTGCGGGTGCTGCCCGGGCACGTGTGCCCGGTGGTGGCCCGCCAGCCGCTGCTGCACGTGCTCGACTCGGGCGGGCCGGTGGCGCGGTGGCAGGCGCTGGTCCGTCCGGATCGGGCATGACCGGCACCGTCGCCCTGGTGGACCGTCCGGCGGACCCGCTGCGCCAACGCGGCTTCGTCCTGTTCGCCACGGCCAGGACGATCTCCGTCTTCGGCAACGCGATGGGCCCGCTCGCGCTGACCTTCGCCGTGCTCGACCTGCCCGACGGATCGCCGCCCGCGCTGTCGCTCGTGCTCGCCGCGATCACGGTGCCCAGGATCGCGCTGATGCTGCTCGGCGGCGTCATCGGCGACCGGCTGCCGCGCCACCGCGTGCTGGTGGCCGCGGAGCTGATGTGCGGCGCGGCGTACGGCGGCATGACCGTCCTCGTGCTGACCGGACGGGCGGGCGTCGCCGCCCTCGCCGCCTGCGCGGCCGTCGCCGGCACCGCCTCGGCGTTGCTGCTGCCCTCCCTGACCGGGCTGACCGCCGAACTGGTCGCGCCCGAGGCACGGCAGCGCGGCAACGCCCTGCTGCGGCTGGGCACGAACACCGCCACGGTGGCGGGCTTCACCGTGGGCGGCGCGCTGATCACCTGGCTGGGGCCGGGTTGGGCACTGGCCCTCGACGCCGCGACGTTCGCCGTGGCCGCCGGCCTGCTCGCCCGGCTGCGCCTCGCCACGTCGACCCGCACGGCCCGCCGGGACCTGCCGGCCGAACTCCGCGACGGTTGGCGGGAGTTCGTCCGGCGGACCTGGCTGTGGCGGATCGTGCTGTCGGCGGCCGTGATCAACGCCGCCGTCGGGGTCACCTTCGGGCTCGCGGGGCCGTTGCTCGCCCGGGCGCACCTGGGTGGCGCGGGCGCCTGGTCCGGTGTCCTCGCCGGGTACGCGGTGGGCATGTTCGCCGGTGTGCTGGTCGCGATGCGCATCCGGACGGCCCGTCCGCTGCGCGTGGCCGTGCTCGCCGCGTCGGTGCTGGGACTGCCGGCGCTGCTGCTCGGATCCGGCGCCCCGCTGCCGTTGGTGATCCTCGCCGCGCTGCTGGCCGGGGTGGCCTTCGACGTCTTCGGGGTGCTGTGGGAGACGACCGTCCAGTCGGAGGTGCCGACGGAGGCGATGTCCCGCGTGAGCGCGTACGAGTGGCTGGGCTCGGTGGGTCTCGGGCCTCCCGTCATGATCGCCGCCGGCCTGGTCGTACCCGAGATCGGCGTGCGGACGACCCTGCTCGGCCTGGCCTCGGTGATCTTCATTGCCGCACTCGTCCCGTTGGCGAGCGCCTCCGTCCGGCACTACGAAAGGCAACCCGATGGCCGAGTACGTTGACGCCTTCGCCACGGCGTACGACCGTTTCTGGGCGCCGTATCCCGAGCGGATGGGCGACGCGTGGCTGCGGCTGCACGCGCACCTCGCGCCCGGAGCCGAACGCAGCCTGCTCGACGTCGGCTGCGGCACCGGCATCGTGGCCGCCCGGTTCGCCGCCGCCGGCTACCGCGTCGTCGGGGTCGACGTCTCCGAGGCGATGATCGCCCGCGCCAGGAAACGGCTGGCCGGCACCGACGCGCTGCTCATCGCCGCGGACGCCGCGGACTTCGAGGTGCCGCGCCCCTGCGCGTTCGCGGTCTCCACCTACGACATCCTCAACCACGTCGGCGACCTCGACCGCGTCCGCGCCTACCTGCGCCGCGTCCACCAGGCGGTGGTGCCGGGCGGCTGGTTCGGCTTCGACATGTCCACGGTCAGGGGACTGCACGCCGACGTCCCCCCGGTCGCCCGGCAGGACGGCACCGTCTCGGTCGAGGTGGCGCGCGGCCCGCTCGACGGCGACCGCCGCCCGCTGCACATCACCGGTGAGCTACGCACCGACGACGGCCGGACGGCCCCCTTCACCACGACGATCACCAACACCGCCCACCCCGTCGCCGACGTGCTCGCCGCCCTGACGGACGCCGGCTGGCAGCCGAGCCACGTCGCCGCCATCGACGACCTGCTCACCCCGGTGCCGGACCCGGAGGCGCTGCCCAGGGTCGCGGTCCTCGCGCAACGCTAACTGCGGCGTTGATCATGACGTTAGCGGCAGTAACGGAGATCCACTTCGCCGCTAACCTCATGATCAACGCGCTGGGGGCGCAGCGCGTACCCGATGCTGAGGAGCTACCCGCCGGGGTGGACCGGGAGGCTGGTGACTACCACCCCCGGCAGCCGGTGCAGCGCCGCGCGCAGCCGCTGCTCGGTGCGGCTGTGCAGTGGCCGGTGCCAGCGGCTGCGCACCACCACCTCGGGCACGACCACGGTCAGCACCAGGTCGGCCCGGGAGGCGTGCAGCGCCTCCAGGTAGTGCGCGAGCGGCCCGATCACCGCCCGGTACGGGGAGACGATCGTCTCCAGCCGCAGGTGGTCGCCCCACGCCCGCCACTGCTCCCGGAACCGGTCCGCCTCCGGTTCCTCGGGGGCGATGTGCACGGCCAGCGTCGGCTGCCCGAGCGAGGCCGCGTACGCCAGGGCCCGCAGCGAGGCCCGGTTCAGCCTGGCGACCGGCACCACCACGAGGTGGCGTACCTGCTCGGGCAGTTCCTCGTCCTCGGCGGACCCGGCGGCCGGCGGCGGCGCCGGCACGACCGGCGGCCCGGGGGCCGGGCCCGGCGGCGGCGGATGCAGCGCCAGGGACCGGTGCAGCGTCCGGTAGTGCCGGTGGATGGCCCGGCAGAGCAGGACAAGCAGCGGCACGGCGACCACCACCACCCACGCGCCCTCGGTGAACTTGGTCACCGCCGCGGTGACCAGCACCAGGCCGGAGACCGTGCCGCCCACCGCGTTGACCACGGCCCGGCGACGCCAGCCGCCGCCACGCCGCCGGCGCCAGTGCACCACCATGCCGGTTTGGGACAGGGTGAAGGCGAGGAACACCCCGACCGCGTAGAGCGGGATCAGCGCCTCGGTGTGGCCACGGAACGCCACGAAGATCGCCGCCGCCGCCGCGGTGAGCGCGACCAGCCCGTTGCTGAAGGCGAGCCGGTCACCCATGTGCAGGAACCGGCGCGGCGCGTGACCGTTGCGGGCCATGAAGAAGAGCAGCCGGGGGAAGTCGTTGAAGGCGGTGTTCGCCGCCAGCAGCAGGATCACCGCCGTGGCGGCCTGGATCAGCGCGTACCAGGGGCCGCTGGGGAAGGTGAGCCGGGCGAGCTGGGAGAGCACCGACTGCCCGGCGGTGGGCACCACCCCGGACAGGTGGATCAGCCCGACGAGCCCGGCGAAGAACAGCACCAGCATCGCGACCATCCAGGTGAGCGTGGTGCGCGCGTTGCGCCACTCGGGTGCCCGGAACGCGGGCACCGCGTTCGAGACCGCCTCGATGCCGGTCATCGAGACCGCACCCGAGGAGAACGCCCGGAGCACCAGCAGCAGCCCCAGCCCCTCGACGGCCGGCACCGACGGCGGGTCGGCGGGGACGAAACCCCGACCGGCCGCGCGGAACCAGCCGACCGCGAGCAGGGCCAGCAGCGCGACCACGAAGGCGTACGTGGGCAGCACGAACAGGTTGCCCGCGGTGCGTACGCCACGGAGGTTGCCGGCCAGCAGCACGCCGATCACGGCCAGTCCCAGGGGCACCGTCCAGCCGGTCAGCTCCGGGATCGCCGAGGTGACCGCCCGGACCCCGGCGGAGACCGACACCGCCACGGTCAGCACGTAGTCCGTCATCAGCCCCGCCGCCGCGGCCAGGCCCGCTCCTGCGCCCAGGTTGTCACCCGCCACGATGTACGAGCCGGCCCCGTGCGGGTACGCGGCCACGGTCTGCCGGTAGGAGAGGCCGACCGCGACCATGAGCAGTGCCAGCCCGGCGGCCAGCGGCAGGGACAGCCCGAGTGCCCCGCTTCCGGCGAGCAGCAGCACGGCGAGCATCGCCTCCGGCCCGTACGCCACCGAGCTGAGCAGGTCGGAGGAGAGCACGGGCAGGGCGACCAGCTTCCGCATCCGCTCGTAGAGCACGGCGGCGCTGCTCAGCGGCGGTCCGAACAGCGCCCGCCGCAGCCGGGTGGCCGCCCGACCGAGGCGGGTGCCGGGCAGGTTGGCCGGCTCGGTGGCGACCAGCTCGTCGGGCTCCTCCACCCGGAACATCGCGATCGGAGCGAACCGGCCGAACCGGGTCGGCGCGGGCGGGCCGCGATGACGGCGCAGCGTCGGGTCCACCGGCAGCGTGTCGGCGCCGGGCGGGCGCACCCGGCGGGCGGCCCGCCACCGGTCGCCGATCCGGCGCAGCGCACCCAGCTCGTCGGGGTCCAGCGGCGGGAACTCGGCCGACGGGGTGACCGCCGTGCCGCGCCCGCTCTCCGCCCCGCCCCGCTCCGCCATCCGCCGTCCCGTCCCCCGCGCCGCCCTCCCTCGCACTCTCGTGGACACGGCCGACCCGGGCGGGCGAAACGGCCGTTCCCGCGCCGCCGACCTCCCGCGATCTTGCACTTCCAGCCCTCAAGTTGAGCGCAATGCCCTATTTATCCGGGCAAGAAGTGCAAGATCGCGGGGCGCGGGGGTGGCGGGGGTGGCGGGCGCCGCCGAGCACCACCACGGCGACACCGGCCAGCAGCAGCGCCAGGCCTAGCAGGGCCGTCGCCCCGGGCAACTGCCCCAGCCAGGCCCAGCCGATCAGGGCGGCACCCGGGGCCTCCAACAGGGCCAGCACGCTGACCGTGGTCGCCGAGACCCGCCGGAGCGCGTAGTTGAACATCGAGTGCCCGAGCAGTTGGGCGCCGGCCACCAGGGCCAGCACGACGGCCCAGGTGCCGGCGTCGAAACCGGCCAGCGGCACCCCGCCGACCAGGCAGACCACCAGCAGGAGCAGGGCGCAGACCCCGTAGCAGATGGTGGTGTAGGTGGTCGTGCTGATCGTCGTACGGGCCCGCTCGCCGAGCGCGGTGTAGACCGCCACGAACATGCCGCCGGCCACCGCGAGCAGGTCGCCGGCGACGGCCCGGCCGGAGACCGCGAAGTCGGCACCGGTCGCCACGGCCACCCCCACGACCGCCACCCCGATGCCGGCCCAGACGACACCCGGCAGCCGGCGGCCCTGGACACGGGCGATCAGCCCCTGCCAGATCGGCTGGGTGGCGCACAGCGCCGTCGCCGCGGCGACCGAGGTGAGCTTGGTGCTGGGCATCCAGGTGGCGAAGTGCGCCGCGAGCGCGACCCCGGACAGCACGCAGTAGAGGCCCTCACGGCGACCGGCGCCGACCAGCAGCGACCGGAACTCGGCGCGCCGCCGGGCCACCGAGAACGGGCCGAGCACGGCGACGGAGAGCAGGTTGCGCCAGAACGCGACGGCCAGCGCGGGCGCCGCCGCGAAGGCCACCAGCGGCGCGGACGACGAGACGGCGACGACGGCCAGAACGAGTGCCCCGGTGGTCACCGGGTGGAACGGCGGGCGGTGCGGTGCGGTGGACACGGGGAGCAATCCTCACACGCCACGGGCCACCACGTACCGTCAGCGCTCCGTTACGATCATGCCTGTCCGCGCCGGCGTTCCCCTCTCGCCCGGAGTCGCTCCCCCATGCCCACGTACCAGGCGGTGCTGTTCGACTTCTTCGGCACGCTGAGCCGTTCCGTGCAGCGGGGCGCGGCCCACCGGTCGACCGCCGAGCTGCTCGGCTGCCCGCCGAGCACACTCGTCGACGTGCTCGACCGCACCTTCTACGAACGGGCCTGCGGGCGGCTCGGCAACGCCGAGGCGACGCTGCGCTGGGTCTGCGAGCAGGCCGGCGTACACCCGTCGGACGACGCGGTCCGCGCGGCGGTCGCCTCCCGGCACCGGGCGATCCGCGCCGACACCCGGCTGCGGGACGAGGCGGTGCCCACCCTGACCGCGCTGCGCCAGCTCGGCCTGCGGACCGGCGTGATCAGCGACTGTACGCACGAACTGCCGGCGTTCCTGCCGCAGCTGCCGATCGCCCCGCTGCTCGACGTGCGGGTCTTCTCCGTGCAGGCGGGGCGCTGCAAGCCGGATCCGGCGCTCTACCAGGCCGCGTGCCGGCGGCTCGACCTGACACCCGCGGACTGCCTCTACGTCGGCGACGGCGGCAGCCAGGAACTGACCGGGGCGGAGCGGGCCGGCATGACGGCGGTGCGGCTGGCCGCACCGGACCTGGCCGGCCACATGGTGTTCAACGCCGACGCCGCCTGGACCGGGCCGGTGCTGCACGCGCTCGACGAGGTGGTCGACCTGGTGCGGGCGGTGGCCGCTCCCCTGCCCGCCGCCTGCGGCTCCCTGCCGGTCTCGGCCTGACCGGCTGCCGTTGACCGGCGCCGGTCAGGGGCCCGCCTCAGCGGCGGCGGACCCGGTGCAGGCGGAACGGCTTCCGGGTCACCCGGACCGCCGGCGTCTCGCGGGGCACCTCGGCCAGCGAGTCCGCGGGCAGCCCGGCGCCGGCGACCGGCTCACCGGCCGGAGTCAGCCGGTTCACCGCGCAGCCGTCGGCCGCCCAGCGCTGCACCACTTCGGCAGTGGTGCCGGAGGCGTTGAGCCGCTTCGCCGCCACGAGCGGCGCGGCGGTCTCCCACTCCTCGGTGCCCGGTGCCAGCCGGCTCACCCGGGCCGGCCAGGTGACGATCCGCCCGCCGTGGTCACCGCGGAGCGTGACCTGCGCGTCGGTGGCGTCGGCCAGGCCCGGCGCGGACTGCTCCCCGGGGCCGCTGACCACGAACAGCGCCCCTTCCAGGGGTACGCACCACAGCGCGAGCGCCGGGCCGCCGGGCACGTTGACCCAGGCCACGGCGGCCTTCTTCATCGCCTCGTCGACCAGCGGCGTGCTGGTCCGTTCCGCGTCGGTCACACCGGCATCCTCCCGCACCCGGCCCGGTTCCGTCAGCGCCGCCCGGGCCCGCGCCTTCGGAGGGCGTCACCCGTCACAGTGGCCGGGCGGGCACCGGCGTCAGCCGACGAACGGGGGAACCGCGATCTCGCCCCGGGCGATCGGCACCACCTGACCGGTGACGGTGGCGCCCACCGCCTGGCCGCCCGCGGCGGTCACCGTGCAGGCCAGCAGGGACGGGCGGCCCATCTCGACGCCCTGGTGCACCGTGTACCCCGCGCGCCCGTCGGCGGGCAGCAGGCCGCTGGCGACCAGCCACACCCCGAGGCCCAGGGCCGCCGATCCGGTGGCCGGGTCCTCCGGCACGCCGAGCCCGGGCACGAAGACCCGGGCGTACGCGGTTTGGGCGTCGGCGTCCCAGGAGAAAACGCTGACGTGCTCGATTCCGTACCGCTCCGCCGCCGCCGCGTTGACCCGGGCGCGGGCCAGCGCGTCCGGACGGATCGGGAGGTACGGGAACTCCAACCCGCAGCCGGCCACCCGGGGGGCCGGTCCGGCGTGGTCGCCCGCGGTGAGCCCGGCCACCTCCAGCAGCGGCTCCGGGTCCAGCTCGGGGCCGAGGGTGGCGACGCCACCCGTCAGCGTCGCCCCGGTGGCGGTCACCTCGATGGGGAGCACGCCGGCGCCGCACTCCTGGGTGACCTGCCCCACACCGAACATGCCACGGCGGCTGGCCGTCACGGCCGCCCCGACGCTGGGGTGGCCGGCGAAGGGCAGCTCGGCGGCGGGGGTGAAGATGCGGGCCCGGTAGGTGGCGCCGACCTGTGTGGGCGGGAGCACGAACACCGTCTCGGAGAGGTTGAACTCCACCGCGAGCGCCTGCATCTGCTCGGCGGCCAGCCCTTCGGCGCCGAACACCACCGCCAGCGGGTTACCGGCGAACGGGCGGTCGGTGAAGACGTCCACGATCTCGTAGGCCAAGGTCGACATGTTGCTAGACACTAGGCGCTTAGGCTGGTGCCCGTGAGCACGACGACCCGGGTCTACATCGCCCGGCTCGCCGGAGTCGCCGTCTTCGACCCCAACGGTGACCAGGTGGGCCGCGTCCGTGACGCGGTGGCCCGGCTCCGGCCGACGCAACGCCCGCCCGAGGTGGTCGGCCTGGTCGCCGAGATGCCGATGCGGCGGCGCATCTTCCTCTCACTCAACCGGATCACCTCCATCGAGGCCGACGCCGTGGTGCTCGGCAGCGGCACGCTCAACCTGCGCCGCTTCGAGAAGCGCCCGAACGAGCTGCTCGTGCTCCAGGAGCTGCTGGACCGGCGGGTGCAGGTCGACCCCAACGGGCAGCCCGGCTCGGTGGTCGACGTGGCGATGGAGTGCAGCCGGGGCGGCGAGTGGTCACTGACCCGGGTCGCCGTACGCGAGCAGACCGGCCGGCTGACCCGCCGGGGCCACCTGCACCAGGTCGAGTGGGAGCGGGTACGCGGGCTCAGCGGGATCGCCGACAGCAGGGGCACGGCCAACCTGCTCGCCGTGCTGGAGGACATGCGCCCGGCCGACCTCGCCAACGCCCTCCAGGACCTCCCCGACGCCCGGCGCAACGAGGTCGCCGCCGCGCTGGACGACGAGCGCCTCGCGGACGTGCTGAGCGAGCTGCCGGAGCACGACCAGGTGGAGATCCTGGCCGCGCTGGACCGGGAGCGGGCCGCCGACGTGCTGGAGGAGATGGACCCGGACGACGCGGCCGACCTGCTCAGTGAGCTGCCGCCGCCGGAGCAGGACGTGCTGCTCGACCTGATGCAGCCGGACGAGGCCGATCCGGTGCGCCAGCTGCTGAAGTACACGCCCGGGACGGCGGGCAGCGTGATGACCTCCGAGCCGGTCATCCTGCCGCCGGACGCCACCGTCGCCGAGGCCCTGGCCCGGATCCGGGAGCCGCAGCTCTCGCCCGCGATCGCCGCGCAGGTCTTCGTTGCCCGGGCGCCGATGACCACGCCCACCGGCCGCTACCTGGGCATGGTGCACTTCCAGCGGCTGCTGCGCGAGCCGCCGGCCGACCTGCTCGGCGGGGTGGTGGTCAACGACATCGACCCGCTGCGGGCGACCACCCCGCTGCCGGAGATCACCCGCCGGATGGCCACGTACGACCTGGTCGCCATGCCGGTCATCGACCGCAACAACCGGCTGGTCGGCGCGGTCACGGTCGACGACGTGCTGGACCACCTCCTGCCCCGGGACTGGCGGGACCGGGACGCCGTAGCGAGCCCGGCCGCCGTCGAGCCGGCGCTGGACGGCGCGGATGGCTGAGCAGCGCCGGGCGCGGCGGCTCGACCAGCCGCGCGAGCCCCGGGGCGTCAAGCTGCCCCGGTTCGACCCGGAGGCCTTCGGCCGGTGGTCCGAGGGGATCGCCCGGGGGATGGGAACCGCCAACTTCATCGTCTACATGACGATCGTGATCACGCTGTGGTTCGGCTGGAACACCCTGGCCCCGGCGCACCTGCGCTTCGACCCGTACACCTTCACCTTCCTGACCCTGGTGCTGTCCCTCCAGGCCAGCTACGCGGCACCGCTGATCCTGCTGGCGCAGAACCGGCAGGCCGACCGGGACCGGGTCTCCCTGGAGGAGGACCGCCGGCGGGCGACGGCGCAGAAGGCAGACACGGAGTACCTGGCGCGGGAGATCGCCGCGCTGCGCAACGCGATGGGCGAGGTGGCGACCCGGGACTTCCTCCGCTCCGAGCTGGCCCGCCTGGCCGAGGAACTGGACGAGGCGGGCCGGCGCCGGCAGCGGCTGGAGCAGCGGCAGCAGGAGCGGCCCGCGCAGCGCGGGGAGGGGCTGGACGAGCCCCGCGACGACCTGGACGGCGACTGGGTCCGCGACGGCCGGGAGTCGGGGACCTGAGGCCCGACTCACCATCGCCGTGGCCACCCGCACGGCGGCCCATCGACTCGCTCACACCGGGCCCCACGGGCGGGGTGGCCGGTGACCTCCGACGTAGCATTGCCGACATGTCAGCACCCGTCAGCACCGTCTCCGACGCGATCCAGGCCGCGCTGGCCACCGTCAACGACCCGGAGATCCGCCGGCCCATCACCGAGCTGGGCATGGTCCGCTCCGCCGAGGTCGGCGACGACGGCGTCGTACGGGTCGAGCTGCTGCTCACCGTCGCCGGCTGCCCGCTGAAGGACAAGCTGCGCTCGGACATCACGGCCGCGGTCGGCGCGGTGCCCGGGGTGACCGGCGTGGAGATCGAGTTCGGCGTGATGAGCCCCGAACAGCGCCAGGAGCTCCAGTCGAAGCTGCGCGGCGGCGGCGCGTCACAGGAGCCGGTCATCCCGTTCGCCCAGCCGGGCTCCCGCACCCGGGTGTACGCGGTCGCCAGCGGCAAGGGCGGCGTCGGCAAGTCCAGCGTGACGGTCAACCTGGCTGCGGCGCTGGCCGCCCGCGGGCTCTCCGTCGGCGTGGTCGACGCGGACATCTACGGCCACTCGGTGCCCCGGATGCTCGGCGCGGACGGCCGCCCGACCCGCGTCGAGGACATGATCATGCCGCCGCAGTCGCACGGCGTGAAGGTCATCTCGATCGGCATGTTCACCGCCGGCAACGCCGCCGTGGTGTGGCGCGGCCCGATGCTGCACCGCGCGCTGCAGCAGTTCCTCGCCGACGTCTACTGGGGCGACCTGGACGTGCTCCTGCTCGACCTGCCCCCGGGCACCGGCGACGTCGCCATCTCCCTGGCCCAGCTACTGCCCAACGCCGAGATCCTGGTCGTCACGACCCCGCAGGCCGCCGCCGCCGAGGTGGCGGAGCGGGCCGGCGCGATCGCGCTCCAGACCCACCAGCGCGTGGTCGGCGTCATCGAGAACATGTCCTGGCTGGAGCTGCCGGACGGCTCGCGGATGGAGGTCTTCGGCGCGGGCGGCGGCCAGACCGTGGCCGAGTCGCTGACGAAGACCATCGGCGCGCAGGTGCCGCTGCTCGGGCAGGTGCCCCTCGACACCCGCGTCCGAGAGGCCGGCGACGAGGGCACCCCGATCGTGCTGGCCGAGCCGGAGTCGCCGGCCGCGAAGGCGCTGGGCCAGGTCGCCGACCGGCTCGCCCTGCGGCGGGAGTCGCTCCTCGGCAAGCCGCTGGGTCTCAAGCCCGCCGGTCGCTGACCGTACGCCGGCCACGGCCGGCGCTGTCGTCACCCGCACGGGGGCGGCGTGTCCCTCCGGGGAGCGCCGTCCCCGTCGCCGTCGGCGGGGCCGGACGCGGGCGGGCCGGGTCAGGTCGCGTCGTCGTAGCTGGGCCGGGGGGCGGGGGCGGGGGCCGGTGCGCCGGTGGCGGTGGCCGGGCGGCTGCCGGACCGCAGGTCGGCGGCGGCGGCGACGTCCTTCAGCTCGTTGTGCACGCCGGTCACGTCCGCGCGCAGGTTGTCGTAGACGCCCTGCAGCGGCTTCCGGATCGCCTGCTCGTCCTCCTCGCTGAGCAGGTGCTTGCGGATGAACGCCTTCGGGTGCAGATCCTCCAGCTGGATGTCGGTGCCCAGCTCACGGCTGAGGTCGGTGGTGGCGTTGCGGGCCATGTTGCGCAGGTTGCGCACCATCCGCAGGCCGTCGCTGATCACCGCGGGCAGCCGGTCACCGAAGATCAGCAGCGCCAGGAGCAGCAGCGCACCGATCTCCCACCAGTTCAGGTTCTCGAACACTGCGCGGGCCTCCTTCCGGCGTCAGCAGCAAGACTACGCACGTCGACCCCCCAGGGGGAGAGGGTGACCGGCTGTTACTTGGCGTCTGCGGCCAGCGTCACGGAGGCGTTCTGCCGGTCGGAGCCCCGGCGGTACTCCACGGTCACCACCGCGCCGGGCGCGAACTTCCGCACCAGGGCGATCAGGTCGGTCGGCTCGTTCATCGGCCGCCCGTTGAGCTTCAGGATCACGTCCCCGGCCCGCAGCCCCGCGCCGGCCGCCGGCCCGGACGGCTCCACGGCCGCCAGGCGTACGCCGGCCCCGCCGTTGCCCGCGCCGGAGCCGCCGACCTGGGCGCCGATCACCGTACGGCGGGCCTTGCCGGTGCCGATGATGTCCTGGGTGATCCGCTTGGCCTGGTTGATCGGGATGGCGAAGGCCAGGCCGATGTTGCCCGCTTCCTGCCCGTCCGAGACCAGCGACTTGATTGTCGAGTTGACCCCGATCACCCGGCCGGCGCCGTCGACCAGCGGGCCGCCGGAGTTGCCGTGGTTCACCGCCGCGTCGGTCTGGATCGCCGCGTAGTAGCGCGTCGGGCCGCCGGGCTCGCCCGCCCGCATCGTCCGGTCCAGGGCGCTGACGATGCCGGCGGTGACCGTGTTGGCCAGCGAGAGCGGCGACCCCATGGCCAGTACCGGGTCGCCCACGGCGAGCGCGTCGGAGTCGCCGAACTCGACCGGCCGCAGGCCCGTCCGGGAGACCTTGATCACGGCGATGTCGGACTCCGGATCCTGCCCGACGACGGTGGCCGGGGCCGAGCTGCCGTCGTTGAAGATCACCGACGCCTTGCCGGTCGCCCCCGCCACCACATGGTCGTTGGTGATCACGTGCCCGTCGGCGCTGGCGATGAAGCCGGAACCCTCGCTCGTGCCGCCGAGGCTCGCCACCCGGACGGTCACCACGCTCGGCAGCACCCGTTCGGCGACCCCGGCGAGCGACTCGGGCCGGCGCTGGGCCAGGCCGGGCGCCTGCGGGTCCGCACCGAGCACCGTGCCGGCCCCACCCCCGCGCACCGCGAAGGCGTACCCCAGCGCGCCGCCCAGGCTGCCGGCGAGCAGCGCGGTGATCAGCGGGATGAGCAGCAGTTGCCGCAGCGTCGGCCGGCCCGGGGCATCCGGGTCGCTGACCGGCTCCGGCTCGGTACCGGGGGTCGGGATGGCCGGCAGCACCACGGCGGCCGGCGCACCCGGGTCACGCCACGGGTCCGTCAGCGCGTCGGACCACCAGGGCGAGGTCGGGCCGCCCCCGGCACCCTGAGGCGCCTGCGGCGACCCCACCGGGGGGTACCCGGGCCCCGGCGGTCGCGCCGGTGCCGGAGTCCCTCCGGGCTGGCGCCAGTCCCAGCCGTCGGTCACGTCGGTGCCTCCCAGTCCGTCCCCGGATCCCGCGCTCCACCGAACCAGACGACAGGGTCGCCCGGCCGCGATCGACGGAATACCGCTTCCAGGATTACACGGATGCCCCGGATCGAGTCACGGGTTGCCGGTGCCGTGATCGTCGGGTGGCGGACGCGCGGCTGCGCCCGCCGGGCACCGCCTCTAGGCTCACAGTGCCCACCCGCCCCCGCACCACGCGCGCCGCCCGGAGGTGTCCCATCGCCACGGTCGCCGGTTCCGGCAATTCGACGGCCCAGACCCTGCACTTCACCGAGTCTTACGTGGCCGAGGACCTCGTCCTGCGCACCGCCCGCAGCCTGGCCCGCGAGGTCGGCCTCGACGCGGTGACCCCCGGCGCCGGCGCGGCGCTGCGGCTGCTCGCCGCCGCCGGCAGCGCGCGGGCGGTGGTCGAGATCGGCACCGGCACGGGGGTCAGCGGCGTCTGGTTGCTGCGCGGGATGCGCGCCGACGGCGTGCTCACCACCATCGACCTGGAGGTGGAGCACCAGCGGATCGCCCGGCGGATCTTCACCGAGGCGGGCTTCGCCGCCGGCCGGACCCGGATCATCACCGGCCGGGCGCTGGACGTGCTGCCCCGGCTCGCCGACGGCGCGTACGACCTGGTCTTCGTGGACGCGGAGGCCACCGGCTTCGCCGCCTGCGTGGACGCCGCGCTGCGCCTGCTGCGGCCGGGCGGCGTGCTCGCGCTCAACGGCATGCTGGCCGGCGGCCGGATCGCCGACCCCGCCGCGCGGGACTTCGAGACGGTGACCGTCCGCGAGGCGATCAAGGCGATCCGGGAGTCCGAGAACTGGATCCCGGCGCTGCTGCCGGTCGGTCACGGGCTACTCGCCGCCGTCAAGTGCTGACCGCCCGCCGGTGAGCGCGGGGCTCGCCGGCGGCAGCCGCCGCCGGGCGGTCAACCCAGCGAGCCCAGCCAGCGCAGCAGCGAGCGTACGCCCCAGCCGGTCGCGCCCCTGGTCAGCTCGGCGTCGTCGCCCTCGGCCCACGACGGCGCGGACATGTCCACGTGCAGCCACCGGTCGCGCAGCCCGCCGGTGAACTCGCGCAGGAAGAGCGCGGCCGTCACGGATCCCGCGCCCCGGTCCGGCGAGCTGTGCAGGTCGGCCAGCTCGCTGCCCAGGTACTCGACGTAGTCGTCGGGCAGCGGCATCCGCCAGGCGGCCTCGCCGGCCGCGCCGATCGCGGCCAGCACGTCCGTGGCGAGCCCGTCGTTCTCGCTGTAGAGGGCGCCGGTGCGCTTGCCCAGGGCGACCGCGTTCGCCCCGGTGAGCGTGGCGAGGTCGACCAGCAGATCGGGTTCGAGCTCGGCGACGGCGTAGGCGAGCGCGTCGGCCAGCACGAGCCGGCCCTCGGCGTCGGAGTTGGTGTTCTCGCTGGTCGTGCCGCCGTAGTGGCGGATGACGTCGCCAGGGCGGAACGCCGAGCCGCTGGGCATGTTCTCCGCCAGCGGCGCGAGCGCGGTGACCCGGACCGGCAGGCGCAGCGCCGCCGCGCCGAGGGTCGTCGCGACCACCGCCGCCGCGCCGGCCATGTCCTTGCGCATCAGCTTCATCGACGCCCGCGGCTTGATCGAGATGCCGCCGGTGTCGAAGGTGATCCCCTTGCCGACCAGCACCACGTGGGTACGCGCGCCGGCCGGCCGCCAGTCCAGTTCGACGAGGCGCGGGGTGCTGGCCGAGCCGCCCCCGACGGCGAGGATCCCGCCGAAGCCCTCCGCCGCCAACTCCGCCGGCTCGCGTACCCGCAGGTGCAGGTCCGGCACGTCGACGGCAGCGGCGGCGACCTGACCGGCGAACCACTCGGGGTTCTTGACCGACGACGGGGTGTTCGTGAGGTCGCGGGCGAACCGGGTCATCCGGGCCGTCGTCCGGGCCACCTCGATCGCCGCGGTGTGCGCGTCCGGGTCGGCCACCACCACGTCGACCCCGGCCAGCGCGGGGGTGGGGCCGGCATCGGTCATCCGGAACCGGTACGACGCCAGCAGCAGCCCCTCGACCAGCCCGCGTACGGCCGCCGGGGCGGCATCGGCCGGCATCGCCAACGTGACGCGCGTCTCATCCTTCGTGGCCCGGGCCAGGGCCGCTCCGGCCGTCCGCCAGGCCGCCTCGTCGCCCTCGCCCACCCCGAGCAGCAGCAGCCGGCCCGGGTCCCGCCCGGGTCGCAACTGCGCGTGGACCTCGCCGGGCCGGCCGGTCAGCCGCGCCACCGGCGGCAGGGCGATGGCCTCCTCGGCCACGCCGTCGGGCAGCACCGTGCCGGTCGGGACCGGTCGGGCCGGGGCGTCGTCGCCCTGGCCCGGGCAGATGGGCAGAACGAGAGTGTCGAGCCGGTCCGGCTCGGCGAGCAGACGGATGGCGAGCACGCGGAGCCGTACCTCCAGGAAAGCTCGCGGAGCGCGGCTCCGCGGGGAATGAAGACCCTGAGCCACCGGCAGGGCCGGTGGCTCAGGGATTGACGAAAGGCCCACGCGGGCGCGCGGGCCGTTCCTCCGTCAGCCGGCGGCTGCCTTCAACGCGTCACCGAGCGCGTTGGCCTCGTCGGGAGTCATCTCGACGACGAGCCGGCCACCACCCTCCAGCGGGACGCGCATGACGATGCCCCGGCCCTCCTTGGTGACTTCCAGCGGACCGTCGCCCGTCCGCGGCTTCATCGCCGCCATGTTGTCTCCCCTCAGACCTACGCCAGGGTCGGTGGGTTGCCCCACACCACTTCGTCTTGACCACCCAAAAACCTACGTGGGGGTGTCGACCAACGATTTTCCCTGATGAACACCGCCGGACCCAAACCGAAGCAGCATTGATGTAACAGCAGCTAGCATATCCTGAGAAGGCCTGTCACAATGTGCGGTCATGCAGGCACGGTCGGCACTCTTCGACCTGTACGGCGACCACCTCCGGGCGAGGGGCGGCCGGGCACCCGTCGCCGCCCTGGTCAGGTTGCTGGCGCCCCTCGGGATCGCCCCACCCGCCGTACGCACGGCGGTCTCCCGGATGGTCCGCCAGGGCTGGCTCGATCCGTGCCGGCTCGAGTCCGGTCCCGGATACTCGATCACGCCGAAGGCGGCCCGCCGGCTGGACGAGGCGGCCGCGCGGATCTACCGGACCGGCCGGATCTCCTGGGACGGCCGGTTCGACCTGCTGGTGCTGGAGTCCCCCGTGGCCCGGCGGGACCGGCAGCGGCTCAGCGCCAACCTGACCTTCCTCGGCTACGGCGCCTTGGACGAGTGCACCTGGGTGGCCACCCGCCCGGGCGAGGAAGTCGACGTGCTGCTCGACGAGGCGGGGGTCCGCTACGAGCGGTTCACCGCCGCGCACGCCGCCGGCACCCCCGGGGCGATGGGCGTGGTGCGCCGCGCCTGGGACCTCGCCGAGATCGGCCGGGCCTACGAGCAGTTCGTCGCCGAGCAGCGACCGCTGCTGACGGGGGTCACCGGGCGCAGTCCCGACGAGGAGGCGTACGCCGCCCGGTTCCGGCTCGTGCACGCGTGGCGTACCTTCCTGTTCCGGGACCCGCAGTTGCCCCCGGCGCTGCTCCCCGAGCGCTGGCCCGGCATCGCCGCGGCCGGTTTCTTCGACCGGCACGCGGCGCGGCTGCGGCCGGCCGCCGACCGGTACGTCGAGCAGTGCATCGACACCGGCAACCGCATCGCCCGACAGAAGGGTCGTTAGATCGTGACCGAGCCGCTGCTCGTCGACCGCACCGACGCCGTCGTCACCCTGACGCTGAACCGCCCCGCGGCGCTGAACGCGTTCGACCTGGGGCTCAAGGAGGCCCTGCGGGACGCCCTGGCCGAGCTGGAGACCGACCGGTCCTGCCGCGCGGTGGTGCTCGCCGGTGCGGGCCGCTCGTTCAGCGCCGGCCAGGACCTGCGCGAGCACGTGCAGACGCTGGAGGCCGCCGACGGCAACCCGCTGGACACCGTCCGGGCGCACTACAACCCGATCGCCGCCCGGCTCGCCAACCTGCCCAAGCCGGTGATCGCGGCGGTGCGGGGCATGGCCGCCGGGGCGGGCGCCTCGCTGGCGTTCCTGGCCGACATCCGCATCGGCGGGCCGTCGACCAGCTTCCTGATGGCGTTCGCCAAGGTCGGGCTGGCCGCCGACACCGGCGCCTCCTGGACGCTGCCCCGGCTGGTCGGCCACGCCAAGGCGATCGAGCTGCTGATGCTGGCCGAGCCGGTGCGCGCGGAGGAGGCCTGCCAGCTCGGGCTGCTCAACCGCCTGGTGGACGACGACGAGCAGGTGCTGCCGGCCGCGCAGGAGCTGGCCGCCCGGCTGGCCGCCGGCCCCACCGTCGCCTACGGGGCGATCAAACGGCAGCTCTCCATCGCCGACGCGGGCACGCTGGCCGACGCCCTGGCCGCCGAGGCGCAGGCGCAGGCGATCTGCGGAGGCACCGCCGACCACCGCGCCGGCACCCTGGCCTTCGTCAACAAGGAGAAGCCGGTCTTCGAGGGCCGCTGACGCCGCCGGAGCCGACGCCCGGAACGGCTTGCCAGCCGGCGCGGAGCCGACGCCCGAAGGCGGAGACAGCGACGGTCGGAGAGCGGGCCGGAACGGGTCAGTCGTCCTCCTCCGGATCCTGGTTGGCCTCCGCGCCGAGCACGAACGCCTGCATGGCCAGCTCGTCCCCGGAGGGCGAGACGAAGGCGGGCAGCTCGCGCGGCCCCAGCTCCTGCACGTAGGCCCAGAACAGCCGGACCGCCTCGGCGGGC
Source organism: Micromonospora sp. NPDC047074 (assembly GCF_040643815.1). Classification (NCBI taxonomy): domain Bacteria; kingdom Bacillati; phylum Actinomycetota; class Actinomycetes; order Micromonosporales; family Micromonosporaceae; genus Micromonospora; species Micromonospora sp. NPDC047074. The sequence continues at coordinate 112,922 of NZ_JBEYVB010000002.1, read as the reverse complement.
GAATCGGCCTCGATCGGCAGGTCGAGGCTGACCAGCCAGTTGCGCCGACGGGGCGGCGGGCCGAGCCGGTCGGCCAGCTCCCGGAAGGCCGCCGGGTCCAGTGCGGTCAGCGGCCCGTCGAGCGCCAGCACGTCGGCCGGCACCGGCTCGTCGAAGGCCCGCCGGGTGTACGCCACCACCAGCGACGCCCCGGCCCGCTCGGACTCCGGGTCGTCCGGATCCTCCCGCTCCTGGCTGCCGGCCCCGGTGACCCGGCCCAGTGCCACCACCCGTGGCGGCGCGTCGACCAGCACGGCCACCCCGTCGCCGGGGCGGGGCCCGGTGGTGTCGGCCAGGCCGGTCAGCTCGAGTGTGTCGTGGTGGACGAGCCGCTCGGCCTCGTAGCGCCCGGTGGGCAGCAGCACCGCCCAGGCGCCCGTGCCGTCGGTGGGGCGTGCCCCGTCCACCCGGTGCGCGGTCTCGGTCGTCATGGCCTCCATCCCATCACGCCACCTCCGCCGCCACGACGTGGCAGCCCGCGAGGTGGTCGTCGACCATCCCGGTGGCCTGCATCAGCGCGTATGCCGTGGTCGGCCCGACGAAGCGGAAACCCCGCTTCTTGAGCGCCTTGGCCAGCGCGGTGGACTCGGCGGTCAGCGCCGGCACCTCCGCGAACGACCCGGGTCGGGCCGGGCGGGGCGGCGGGGCGAAGGACCAGAGCAGTGCGGAGAGCCCGCCCGGCAGTTCCAGAGCCGCCCGGGCGTTGGCGATCGCCGCCTCGATCTTGGCCCGGTTGCGGACGATGCCGGCGTCGGCGAGCAGCCGGGCGACGTCGGCGTCGCCGTAGCCGGCCACGGTCCCGATCCGGAACTCGTCGAAGGCCAGCCGGAACGCGGGGCGTTTGCGGAGGATCGTCAGCCAGGACAGCCCCGACTGGAACGCCTCCAGCGTGACCCGCTCGTAGAGCGCGTCGTCGCCGCGCAGGGGCCGGCCCCACTCGGTGTCGTGGTAGGCGACGTAGTCGGGGGTGCTGGTCCCCCAGCCGCAGCGTGGCAGCCCGTCGGCGCCGATCACCAGGTCAGTCACGCGTCCACGCTAGGGCACCGCGCCGACAGGCCCGACGCCTCGGGCCCCTCGACGTGCCCCGGCCGGCAGGCCCGGACCGCCCGGCGACGACGACATCGGGGCGTCCGGGGCGTGCCGACGACCCGAGGCCGGGGAAACCGAGTCGATCACCGCGTGCAGAGCGAGGTCAGGGCAGCAGGCCCCGCTCGACCATCCGGCCGAACTTCCGCAGCGCCTGGGTCAGGCTGAACTTCGAGCCGGGCCAGAGCACCGGCCAGGCCACCCGGCCGGCCGGACCGCCGGGCAGGTGGAACCACTCGTGCCAGACCACCTGGGTGCGGCCCCGCTTCAACGGGGTGCAGCGCAGCACGCCGGGGCCGCGCAGCAGCTTCCCGCAGTGCACGACGCCGACCTCGTACGGCGCGTCCACCCGGACCACCCGCATCTCGTCGCGCAGCACGGCGGGGCCGAGCGCGGTCACCGCCTCGACCAGGCTGCCCTCGCCGCCGTCCCCCTCGACCACCCGGACGGTGGTGAAGGGGATCCAGTCCGACTGCCGCTCCCAGGCGGTCAGCGCCGCGAAGACCCGCGGCGCCGGCGCGTCGACGATCACCGTGGCGGTGACCTCACCCGCGCCGGGCTGGGAGACCTCGCGCAGGGCGTCGCCGCCCTCCGGAGTCACTTCGACTCCGACCGGACCACCGGATCGGACCGCCCCTCGTCGCCCGCCGGCGAGGCCGCGCCGTCGTCGCCCGCTGCGCCGGGGTCGCCGCCGTCGCGATCGGCGGGACCGCCCTTACCCGTCGCGCTGCGGTCCGCGGCACCGCCGTCGCCCGCCCCGGCGGCGGTCGCGTCGTCACGGCGCCCGCCGACTCCGCCGCCGGCCGGCGGTTCGTCGCCCGCCGCCGAACCGGCTCCGGCGAACGCGGGGATCGGCTCGACCACGATGTCGCTGCCCCCGGGCGGCTCCGCCCGGTCGGCGTCGACCGGCACCGTCCCCCCGGCCTGCGGCGACTGCTCGGCGGCGGCCGCTCCGGCCGCCTGTTCCCGGGCGCTGCGCAGGGCGTCGGCGTCGGCCGTCCGGCCCTCACGCAACGCGGCGACCTCCGCCTCCAGCACCCCGATCAGCTCGGACTTGTACCCGACGTCGTAGGCCGCCCGGCGCATCGCCTGGTCGACCTGCTCCATGCGGTAGCCCCGCAGCGCGGTGTCGAACCGGACCTCACCCACGTCGGCTTCGCGGAGCGGCCGGGCGGCCGGCAACGGCACGGCCCGCCCGTCCGGCTCGGCCGGCGCCAGGCCGGGATCCCGGCCGGTGACCAGCACCGTCACGCCGAACACGACCGCCGCGACGGTCAACGCCACGACCAGCAGGAGCAGAACCTGACCCATGCACAGATCGTGGCACGTCGAACGGGCCGGAGCGACCCCACCACCCGCCCGCGTTCCGGATCGGTACCGTCCGGGCGGCCGGCACACCCCCCGACCTGGGGCGGCGGGGACGGACCGATCGGGCCTGCCGGAGTCGGACCGGCTAGCGTCGTGATCGGCGGGCGGGGAACGGGCCGCGGGCGCGACCTTCAGGAGGCGGTATGGCCGGGACGCTTCGGCTCGGTGGGCGCACGTTCGGCCCGGACGAGTTGGTGGTGATGGCGATCGTCAACCGCACGCCGGACTCGTTCTTCGACCGGGGCGCGACGTTCGCCCAGGACAGCGCACTGCGGGCGGTGGAGCGGGCGGTCGAGGAGGGCGCCGGGATCATCGACATCGGCGGGGTCAAGGCCGGCCCGGGCGCGGAGGTCGACGTGGCCGAGGAGATCCGCCGTACGGTGCGGACGATCGCCGCCGTGCGGGCCGCCTTCCCCGACGTGGTGATCTCGATCGACACCTGGCGGGCCGAGGTGGCGGTGGAGGCGGTGGCGGCCGGCGCCGACCTGCTCAACGACACCTGGTCGGGCGCCGACCCGGCGCTGGCCCAGGTGGCGGCGCAGACCGGCGCGGGGCTGGTGTGCTCGCACGCCGGCGGCCTGACGCCCCGGACCCGACCGCACCGGGCGGCCTTCGCCGACGTGGTCGCCGACGTCGTCACGACGGTGACCGGGCTCGCCGAACGCGCGGTCGCGCTGGGCGTACGCGCCGACGGGATCCTGATCGACCCGGCGCACGACTTCGGCAAGAACACCCGCCACTCGCTGGAGATCACCCGCCGCCTCGACGAACTCTCCGGAACCGGCTGGCCGCTGCTGGTCGCCCTGTCGAACAAGGACTTCATCGGCGAGACGCTGGACCTGCCGGTGACCGAGCGGCTGGAGGGGACTCTCGCGGCCACCGTGGTCTCGGCCTGGCTGGGGGCCCGGGTCTTCCGCGCGCACCAGGTCCGCCCCACCCGCCGGGTACTCGACATGGTCGCCTCGATCCGGGGCGACCGCCCGCCCACGCTGACCCGGCGTGGCCTCGCCTGACCGCCCCGCCCCGGCCGGCCAGGACCAGCCGGTCAGGACCAGCGCAGGATGTTCTTCCGCCAGGCGTAGAGGATGCCGAGCGCCAGCACCGCGACGAAGACCGCCATCTCGACGACCGTGACCAGCCCGAAGCCCGGCCGGTCGAAGACCACCGCCCAGGGGAAGAGGAACACCGACTCCACGGCGAACAACACGTAGAGGTACGCGTACACGTAGTAACGGATCTGCATCTGCGCCCAGTCGGCGCCGACGGGGTCGAGGCCGCACTCGTAGCTGGCGCGCTTGCCGAAGGGCTCCGCCGGGCGGGCAGGGCGTAACACTCTGTTGGCCGAGAACGCCACCACGAAGAAGAGGACGCTGGCGAGCAACAGCAGCCCGAGCGTCGCGTACGAGCCCAGGTAACCGGTCACGGTCGCTGAGCCTACCGCCCCTCCCGGCCGCCCGGCCGGGTCGAACCCGTTACGGATTTGTTTCCCCCTGGGACTAGTGCCCTTCGGCAACCATTGCCGACCATTGGGGCTCACTCATCGTCACCGGAGGACGGATGGCCCGCGTGGACGTACGGCTCGGCCGGCGGGTGCGCGACCGACGCGCCGTGCCGCTGGCGATCTCGCTCGCGCTCGGCCTGACGGTCGCCGCGCTGCCGGTCTGGGCGACCGCCCACCCGGCCGCCGCCCGGATCGCCGCCACCACCCACCCGTCAGCCACCGAACCGGTCGGCGAGCCCGGCGGGGGTGTCCCGACGGCGGATCCGACCGACACCGGCCCGGTGCCCACCGAGGCGCCGACCACCACGGCGCCGCCGCCGGAGGCGACGCCGCCCGCCGGGACGACCGAGCCGGCGCCGACGACGACCGCCCCGCAGGAACCGGCACCCACCACCGCCGCGCCGACCACCGGCGCACCGGTCCCGTCACCGTCGGTGCCCCCGGTCCGGCCGTCCGCACCCGCCCCGAGCCCGCCGGCGCCCCCGGCCGGGGTCCACGTCACGACCGACGACGTCACCCTGACCGCCGCCTACTGGAACGCCCCGAGCACGGTGGCCACGCTCCGGGTGACCGTCACGAACACCGGCGCCACACCCGCCCGGATCCGGCTGGCCTACACGCTCCCGGCCGGGTTGACCGACGCCGGCACCGGGGGCTGCGCCGGCGCCGGCGGAGGGGAGCATCGCTGCGGCGAGTGGACGAGCGCTCCGGGCGCCCGGTTCAGCACCCTGCTCCGCGTACGGGTCAGCGGTGACGCCTGGCGGCGGATGCCGCTCAGCGGCTCCGTCCGGGTCACCGCGACCGCCCCCGGTGCCCCCGGTCCGGCGACCGACGACGAGGGCTTCGCCGTGCTCTTCCCGCCGGGTCCGCCGGTGCCCGGAATCACCCTCGATGCCGAGGAGGTCTCCTTCGACATCGGCGGCGGGTCGAGCGGGCTCGCCGTACGGCTGGGCAACAGCGGCCGGGTGGACGCCGAGGGCCGGATCGAGGTGGTGCTGCCTGCCGGGGTGACCGTGCCGGCGCCCCCGCCCGGCTGTGCCCCGGCCGGCACGGACCGTACCCGCTGCTCGCTCGGCACCGTCGCCGCCGGCCGGACGGCGGAGCTGCGGCTGCCGGTGTCCGCGACGCCCGAGGCCCAGCTGCGGGCCCCGCTGTCCGGCGCGGTGCTCGGGCAGCTCGACCCGCGCGGCGGCAGGGCACGCCAGCTGCGGATGAGCTTCCGGATCACCGCGGCGGCGGCCCTGGCGACCCCGATGGTCTCGCCGCCCGCGCCGACGGGGTCGCAGGGCGTGCTGGCGGCCGGCACCCCGTCCGTCGGCGACGGGCGGGGCGGCTCGGCCCGGCGGACGGCGATCCTCCTGATCGCGGTCTCCACGCTGCTGGTGGTGTTCGCCCTCGCGTTGGCGACCATCTCGCTGCGGCGGCGGCTGGCCGTCCCGTCGGCCGGGCCGCCGGCGAGCCCGAAGCCGTGACCGGACGAGCCGCCGGATGGCCGTCCCGATCGCGCCGGCGTGCCCGGTGGCCCGGCGGCCCGGTGATCTGGATTACGGCGAGCGGCTGGAAACACCTCAAACCGGGGTGGAATCTCGCTGGTTCCCATCCCATTGGGCGGCCTCCGAGAAGGTTGGGGCAGCGATCCGACGTAGGCTCTCAGGTGAGGTAACTACAGCGGACCGGGCCCGTCGTCGCGGGTCTGGTGCGGCGGTGCGTCAAGGAGGTCCCGTGGCCGGGCAAGGCGAGGTCACCATCATGTTCAGCCGCCCGCGCGACCGCGCCCAGCGAAGCGAGGTGCAGGCGTGACCAAGCAGATCCGTCAACTGGACCGGGTGGTCATCCGGTTCGCCGGCGACTCCGGCGACGGCATGCAACTCACCGGTGACCGGTTCACCTCCGAGACCGCGCAGTTGGGCAACGACATCTCCACGTTGCCGAACTTCCCGGCGGAGATCCGGGCCCCCGCCGGCACCCTGCCGGGCGTGTCGAGCTTCCAGGTGCACTTCGCCGACTACGACATCCTGACCCCGGGCGACGCGCCGAACGTGCTGGTGGCGATGAACCCGGCGGCACTCAAGGCCAACCTCGCCGACCTGCCGCGCGGGGCGGACATCATCGTCAACACCGACGAGTTCACCAAGCGCAACCTGGCCAAGGTCGGCTACCAGGCGAACCCGCTCGACGACGACTCCCTCTCCGGCTACGTGGTGCACCCGGTGGCGCTGACGTCGATGACGGTCGGCGCGCTCGCCGAGCACGACGTCTCCAAGAAGGACGCCGAGCGGGCCAAGAACATGTTCGCCCTCGGCCTGCTCTCCTGGATGTACAGCCGGCCCTACGAGTCGACCCTGCGCTTCCTGGAGCGCAAGTTCGCCGCCCGCCCGGTGCTGGTCGCGGCCAACGTCGCGGCGTTCCGCGCCGGCTGGAACTTCGGCGAGACCACCGAGGACTTCGGGGTCCGCTACGAGGTCAAGCCGGCGAAGATGCAGCCGGGCACCTACCGCAACATCACCGGTAACGCGGCCCTCTCGCTCGGCCTGGTGGCCGCCGGCGTCCGCTCCGGGCTGCCGGTCTTCCTGGGCGCCTACCCGATCACCCCGGCGTCGGACATCCTGCACGAGCTGAGCAAGCACAAGCGCTTCGGCGTGCTCACCATGCAGGCCGAGGACGAGATCGCCGCGGTCGGCGCGGCGCTGGGCGCCTCGTACGGCGGCGCGCTCGGCGTAACCACCACCAGCGGTCCGGGCGTGGCGCTCAAGAGCGAGACGATCTCCCTCGCGGTGGCGTTGGAACTGCCGCTGGTCATCGTCGACGTGCAGCGGGCCGGCCCCTCCACGGGCATGCCCACCAAGACCGAGCAGGCCGACCTCAACATGGCGCTCTACGGTCGCCACGGCGAGGCCCCGATCGCGGTGATCGCGCCGAAGTCGCCGTCGGACTGCTTCCACGCGGCCATCGAGGCGGCCCGGATCGCGCTGACCTACCGCACCCCGGTCATCCTGCTCTCCGACAACTACGTCGCCAACGGCTCCGAGCCGTGGCTGCTGCCCGACGTCGAGTCGCTGCCCGATTTGCGGGTCGAGTTCGCCACTAAGCCCAACGGTGAGGACGGCACGACCTTCCTGCCCTACCTGCGCGACCCGGAGACCCTGGCCCGGCCGTGGGCCGTCCCGGGCACCGCCGGGCTGGAGCACCGCATCGGCGGCCTGGAGAAGGCCGACAAGACCGGCGACATCTCGTACGACCCGGCGAACCACGACTTCATGGTGCGCACCCGGGCGGCCCGGATCGAGACGATCCCGGTGCCGGACGTCGAGGTCGAGGACCCGGACGGCGACGCCCGGGTGCTGGTGCTCGGCTGGGGCTCGACGTACGGGCCGATCGGCGCGGCGTGCCGGGGGCTGCGCCAGCGCGGCCACGCCATCGCCCAGGCACACCTGCGCCACCTCGCCCCGATGCCCGCCAATCTCGGCGAGGTGCTGCGCTCCTACGACCGGGTGGTCATCCCCGAGATGAACCTCGGCCAGCTCGCCCACGTGATCCGGGCCAAGTACCTGGTCGACGCGATCGGCTACAACCAGGTCCGCGGTCTGCCGTTCACGGCCAACGAGCTGGAGACGATGCTGGAAGAGGTCCTGAAGAATGTCTGAGCCCGTCGCCCTCAAGCTCACCGCCAAGGACTTCAAGTCCGACCAGGAGGTGCGCTGGTGCCCCGGCTGCGGCGACTACGCGATCCTCGCCGCGATCCAGCAGTTCATGCCGGAGCTGAACATCCCGCGTGAGCGGATCGTCTTCGTCTCCGGCATCGGCTGCTCGTCCCGTTTCCCGTACTACATGAACACCTACGGGATGCACTCGATCCACGGCCGCGCCCCGGCGATCGCCACCGGCCTGTCGGCCAGCCGCCCCGACCTGTCGGTCTGGGTGGTCACCGGCGACGGTGACGCCCTCTCCATCGGTGGCAACCACCTGATCCACGCCCTGCGCCGCAACGTCAACCTGAAGATCCTGCTGTTCAACAACCGGATCTACGGCCTGACCAAGGGGCAGTACTCGCCGACCTCCGAGGTCGGCAAGGTCACGAAGTCGACGCCGGCCGGCTCGGCCGACGCGCCGTTCAACCCGCTGTCGCTCGCCCTCGGCGCCGAGGCCACCTTCGTGGGCCGCACCATCGACTCCGACCGCAAGCACCTCCAGTCGGTGCTACGGGCCGCCGCGGAGCACCAGGGCTCGGCGTTCGTGGAGATCTACCAGAACTGCAACATCTTCAACGACGGCGCCTTCGACCAGCTCAAGGAGCCGGCCACGCGGGACGACTTCCTGATCCGGCTGGAGCACGGGCAGCCCATCACGTTCGGCAAGGACGGGCAGTTCTGCGTCGTCCACCCGCCCGGCGGGTTCGGCCTGGAGGTCCGCGAGACCGCCTCCGTCGACCCCGGGGAGATCGTCGTGCACGACACCACGGTCACCGACCCGGCGTACGCCTTCGCGCTTTCCCGCCTGCCCGACCTGGACCTGCGGAACACCCCGATCGGCGTGTTCCGCTCGGTGGCCCGGCCGTCCTACGACAGCGTGGTGCAGGCGCAGCTCGACGCGGCCAAGGCGAAGGTCACCGAGACCCCGGAGCAGCAGCTCGCCGGTCTCCTCGCCAGCGGGGACACCTGGACCATCCTCTGACCGGGGCGGCCGGCCGCCACCGACAGGGGCCGGTGCGGCTGCCCGCCGCAGCGCCGGAACGACAGTAGGGGCCCGCAACCCGATCCGGGTTGCGGGCCCTGCTCGCTGATGGTGGGCCTCCTCTGCCGAGTCGGGGCACGCCCATCAGGTCACGCTGCGTGAACAGGACCAAATTTCCGCCATTCACTACGACGAGTGACGGCCGTCGCGAAGCCGAACGGCGAGCGCCCGCCACCGCCGCCACCACCAGCCCCGTGACCAGTGCATTCATTGCGGGCCGAGCCCAGGACCGACCACGCCCCGCCCGCCCTTTGCTCTGCAGCCACATGCGCACCAGTAACCCTGAGTGCCTGTTGCGTATGTGGCTGCAGAGCAAAGCGTCCGGAGGGCAATGGGACGGGGGCCAGGAACTGACTACTTAGCGCGACGATCAGCGGCCCGATGAGCACCAGGGCAGGCACCGGGGCCAACGCGCCAGCGGCACCCGGCTGGTCAGGACGGTCCGGTCAGGGGGCTGCCGTCGCCTGAGGACGGTCGTCGCGTACGTGCACCAGCATGTCGCCGGTCTCGATGACCGCGCCGGCCTTGTCGGCCAGGGTCACCACCTTGCCCCGCCGCACCAGGGCGATGACCAGCGATTCCAGCTCACGGGGCGAGCGGCCGACCTCGGCCCGCTCGGCGGAGCGCATCGCCAGCGCCATGCCCTGGCCGGGGGTGAGCAAATCCTCCACCACGTCGATCAGCGGCGGGGCCGACGTGGACAGACCCAGCAGCCGGCCGGCGGTGGCCGAGGAGACGATCACGTGGTGGGCGCCGCTCTGCTTGAGCAAGGGGGCGTTCTCCGCCTCCCGCGCGGCGGCGATGATCCGCACCTGCCCGGCGGTGAGCTGCCGCACGGTCAGCGCCACCAGGACGGAGGCGTCGTCGCTGTCGGTCGCGATGATCACCGCCTTGGCGTTGCGTACGTGCGCCTCGTTGAGCACCGACGAGCGGGTCGCCGAGCCCTCGATCGCCACCAGGCCGGCCGAGGTGGCCTGCCGCAGGGCCGGCCCGCTGCGTTCCACGACCACGATCCGGGACTTGTCCAGCCCGTTCTCGAGCAGGGCGGAGACCGCGCTGCGGCCCTTCGTGCCGTAGCCGCAGATGATGACGTGGTCCTTCACGGCTCTCCTCCACCGCGACAGGCGACGCCCGGTGCGGTACTGCTCGGTCAGCACTTCCAGGGTGGTGCCGACCAGGATGATCAGGAAGATCACCCGGGCCGGCGTGATGTAGACGACGTTGACCAGCCGGGCGGCCTGGCTGACCGGGGTGATGTCGCCGTATCCGGTGGTCGAGAGGGTGACCACCGCGTAGTAGAAGCAGTCGAGCAGGGTCAGCGCGTCCTCGTTGACGTCGCGGTAGCCGTCCCGGTCGAGGTAGACCACGGCGACCGTGGCGAAGACCAGGCCGACAGCGGCGGCCAGCCGGAGGCTGAGCGCGCTCAGGGGGCCACGTCGCTGCGCGGGAAAATGGATCACGTGAGAGCCTGCCCCGGCTCCGTCGTCGCCTGCACGACCACAACATAGCGGCCGGCACGGATCTCGCACGGCGGGGTCGCACAGACCGGAACGGGGACCGCATCCGGCACGACGCGGAGCCGGCGGGGCCTCCCCGAACGCCGGTTGGGGGCATGATGGGGTTGTTCCCCGGACGACGAGCCCGAGAGTGAGGCCGGCATGTCGTTGCTGCGACGAGTGATCGGCGAGGTGCTGCGCCGGCTCCGGCTGCGCCAGGGCCGCACGCTACGCGAGGTGGCCGAGACCGCCGGGGTGTCGGTCCCCTACCTGTCCGAGGTCGAACGCGGTCGCAAGGAGGCCTCCTCGGAGGTGCTCGCGGCGATCTGCCGGTCCCTCGGCATCCACCTGTCCGACCTGTTGGAGGAGGCGCGTGACGACCTGCGCCGGGTCGAGCCGCGCATTCCGGCGGCCCCCCGGCACAGCCAGGCCCGCCTGGAGCTGGCGGAGGCCGGCCGCCCCGATGCCGCCGCCCCTGCGGCCCCCCGGGTCGGTCCCCGGACCGGTGGCCCACTGCTCCACCTGGGGCCTCGGGCGGGCGGTCCGACGCTCCGGGTCAGGCGTCCCGCCTCCGACCAGGGCGGTCGCTCCGGCCCGCGTACCCGCCTCGCACTCGGTTGTGCGCGGTCGCGGTCGGGCGGGCGGCGGCTGACCGCCGTCTAGCCCGGCCGGTTCTGCCGGCGGCAGATCTGCCCCCGGCAGAACGGTTGGGCTGCCGCGCGCCGTCCCGCGCAGGCTGGAGAGGCCGGTCCCCCGGGCGCCCGCCGGCCGCCCGCCGGCACGGCCAGGAGGGCGGACGCGATGATCGGTCTCGACGTGCGGATGTTGGACGCTGGGCAGCCGTCCTTCGGCGACCAGGTGTACGAGCGGTTGTTGAAGGAACGGATCATCTTCCTCGGCACCGAGGTGACCGACGCCTCGGCGAACCAGATCTGCGCCCAGATGCTGCTGCTCGCCGCCGAGGACCCGCAGCGGGACATCGTCCTCTACATCAACTCGCCGGGCGGCTCGGTGAGCGCGGGGATGGCCGTCTACGACACGATGCGCTACGTCGGCAGCGACGTGGCCACGGTGGCGCTCGGCTTCGCCGGCTCGATGGGGCAGTTCCTGCTCTGCGCGGGGACGGCCGGTAAGCGTTACGCGCTGCCCCACTCGCGGATCATGATGCACCAGCCGTCCGGCGGTTTCGGCGGCACCGTCGCGGACATCACGATCCAGGCGGAGAACATGCTGCACGTGAAGCGGACCATGCAGGAGCTGATCGCCCAGCACAGCGGGCGTCCCCTGGAGCAGATCCAGCAGGACTGGGACCGGGACCGCTGGTTCACCGCCGAGGAGGCCCGCGAGTACGGCCTCATCGATCGGGTGATCACGACAGCCGAGCAGCTTCCGGCGAGCTGACGGGCCCGTGCGCGCCGTCGCTACTCCGCCACGTTCGGCGAGTACCTTCACTGACACGGTGAACTGCCACGCCGGTCACCGTGTCACGACGATGACGGGGGAGTCAGATGATCGGTCGACTGCACTCGGTGGTCCTGGACTGTCCGGACGCCGAGAAGCTGGCGGAGTTCTACGTCGAGCTGACCGGCCTCGAGTGGGCGGACAGCGACGGGGACTGGGTGACGCTGCGGGGCCCGGACAGCCATCCCCGCCTCTGCTTCCAGAGCGTCGCCGACTACCAGCCGCCGCAGTGGCCGGATCCGACCTTCCCGCAACAGGTCCACCTCGACGTGGAGGTGGACGACATCGAGGAGGCCGAGCAGGCGGTGCTCCGGCTGGGCGCGACCCTGCTCCGGGGCGGCGGCCGCCACTCCCGCGGCTACCGGGTCTACGCCGACCCGGCGGGGCATCCGTTCTGCCTGGTCTGGGGTCAGGACTGAGGGCGACCACTCGGGACGGGCCGCGGGCGGGCTACACGGTCGGCACCACCATCGGGGTGCCGGTCGCGGGGTTCGGCATCACCATGCTCGGCAGGCCGAACACCTCCCGCATGAGGTCCGCGTCCACCACGTCGGCCGGCGGCCCCTGGGCGACGACCCGACCGTCCTTCATCGCCACGACGTGATCGGCGAACCGGCACGCCTGGTTGATGTCGTGCAGGACCGCGACGATCGTGCGGCCCTCGTCCCGCAGCCGCGCGAAGAGCGCGAGCAGCTCGTACTGGTGGGTGATGTCGAGGAACGTGGTGGGCTCGTCGAGCAGCAGGTACGGCGTCTCCTGCGCCAGCACCATCGCGATCCAGACCCGCTGCCGCTGGCCGCCGGAGAGTTCCTCGACGGGCCGCTCGGCCAGGTCCGCGACGCCGGCCACCGCCATGGCCGACCGGACGGCCTCCTCGTCGGCCGCCGAGCCGGTGCCGAGCAGGGACTGGTGGGGGTAGCGGCCCCGGGCGACGAGCCGCCGGACGACGATGTTCTCCGGCGCGACCAGGCCCTGGGGCAGGAACCCGACCTGCCGCGCGAACGGCTTCGGCCGGTGGGCGGCGACGTCCCGGCCGTCGAGGCGTACCGTGCCCGACGAGGGCGTGAGCAGCCGGACGAACGCCTTGAGCAGCGTCGACTTCCCGCACGCGTTGGGCCCGACGATCGCCGTGAACGCGCCGTCCGGGACGGCCAGGCTCACCCGCGTCGACACCACCCGCTCGCCGTAGCCGAGCGTGACGTCTTCCGCGGTCAGGCGGCTCTTCACCGTCGTTTCACCTCCATGCCGAGCAGCCAGATGAGATAGCAGCCGCCGATCGCCGTGGTGACCACGCCGACCGGCAGCGCGACCGGCGCCAGCAGCAGTTGCGCGACGAGGTCGGCGGCCAGCAGCAGCACCGCGCCGGTCAGCGCCGCCGGCACCAGGGGCACGCCCACGGCCCGGGCGAGCCGACGGCCGATCTGGGGCGCGGCGAGGGCGATGAACACGACCGGCCCGGCGACGGCGGTCACGGTCGCGGTGCACCCCACGCCGGCCAGGACCATCAGCAGCCGGAGCCGACCCAGGCGTACGCCGGTGGTGCGGGCGACCTCGTCGCCCAGCGCGGCCTGGTGCATGGCGTGCGAGACGACGACGAGCAGCAGCGCGAACAGGCCGATGACGGCGAACGGGAGCCGCACCTCGGCCCAGTCGACGCCGTTGAGCGAGCCGGCGTTCCACCCGGTCGCGGCGAGCGCCACGTCGATCTCGGCCCGCAGCACCACCCAGGAGTTGAACGCGGTGAGCATCGCGTTGACGGCGATCCCGACGACGACCAGCCGCAGGCCGCTGAGCCCGGAGTCCAGGGAGAGCAGGTAGATGACCGCGGCGGCCAGCAGCCCGCCCGCCACCGAGCCCGCCGCGAGCTGCCCGGCGGTGCCGTTCAGCAGCGTGATCGCCACCAGCGCACCGGTGTACGCGCCGGCGTCGAGGCCGATGACGTCGGGGCTGCCCAGCGCGTTGCGGGTCAGGTTCTGGAAGACCGCTCCGGCGAGCCCGAGCGAGGCGCCGAAGACCAGCGCCGCGGCCACCCGCGGCAGCCGCCACTCGCGGATCACGAAGGCCGACTCGCCGCCGGAGAACAGGGCCGTGACCACCTCCGCCGGGGTGGCCCAGTCCTGGCCGTGGCAGAGGCCCAGCAGGGCGAGCGCCGCCGCGACCGCGACGAGCCCCGACGACACGACGGCCGTACGCCGTTCGACCTCGACCAGGACCGGCCCCGCCCGCAGGGTCAGCGTGCTCACAGCGCCGCCGCCCCGTAGCGACGGACGGCCCAGATCAGCACCGGCCCGCCCAGGAACGCCGTGACGATCGACACCGGGACCTCGCCCGTGGGCAGCAGCACCCGCGCGCCGACGTCGGCGACGAGCAGCAGGACCGGCCCGAGCAGCACCGAGTACGCCATGATCCACGGAATCGAGTCGACCGCCATCCGCCGCGCCAGGTGCGGGACCATGAGGCCGACGAACGCGATCGGCCCGGCGACGGCGGTCGCGACGCCGGTGAGCAGGGTGACCAGCACCAGCACGGCGACCCGGATGCGCGTCACGTGGGCGCCCAACGCGTGGGCGACGTCCTCGCCGAGGGCCAGCGCGTTCAGCGGCCGGGTCGCGGCCAGCGCGGCGACCAGGGCGGCCACGGTCACCAGCACGGGCAGCAGCAGCGGCGTCTGCTCGGTGCCGGCCAGCGCGCCGACCGACCAGAACCGGTACCTGTCGAAGACGTCGGGGAAGGTCAGCCGCAGCCCGAGGGAGACGCCCATCAGGACCCAGCTCAGCGCGACGCCGGCGAGGACCAGACGCAGCGGCGAGGCCCGCCCGACCGCGTAGACGGCGACCGCGGCGACGGCGGAGCCGGCGACCGCGAGCGCCACCTGCCCGGACTGCGACCCGGCGACGCCGGCCAGGACTCCCAGGTTGATGGCGAACCCGGCCCCGGCGGTCACCCCGAGGATGCCGGGCTCGGCCAGCGGGTTGCGGGTCAGCGCCTGGATCAGCACCCCCGCCGCGCCGAGGGCGGCGCCGACGCAGACGCCGAGGATCGTGCGGGGCAGCCGGATGTCGCGTACGACGAGGTGGTCGGCGGTGCCCGCGAAGTCGGTGAGCGCCCGCCAGACCTCGGCCACCGCGACGGCGCGGGCACCCACGGCCAGGCTCGCGCCCGCCGCGACGACGAGCAGCGCGGCGGACACGAGCAGGAGGGGCGCCCGCCGGGACAGGTCAGTCTTCAAGCCCGGCGATCCCGCGTTTCCAGTAACCGGTGATCAGGGAGTCCAGGCGGTCCCGGCTCCAGGCGCGCAGCGGCCTGATCTCGGTCGCCTCGCCGGCCGCGAAGAGGAAGGTCCGCCCGACCGCCGGCAGGCGCAGCGACCGCACCTGCTCCGCGAGCGTCGAGCGGGTGCCCTCGCGCACCAGCCAGGTCACCGCCACCCGGTCGCGCGACGCCAGCGGGTAGTCCCGTTCGGCGGCGTCGTCGATTTCGATCACGACGTGGGCCGACACGTCGGCCGGGGATTCCTCCAGCCACCGGCCGACGGCCGGCAGCGCGGTGCCGTCGACCGCGAAGACGTAGTGGTCGTAGCTGTGCGGGAACGCCTTCGCCCCGGGCGGCCCGGCGATCGTCACCTCCTCGCCGACCGCCGCCGACGCGGCCCAGGTCGAGGCGACGCCGCCGTCGTGCAGCACGAAGTCCAGGTCGATCTCCTGGGCGGTTGCGTCGTACCGGCGCACGGTGTACTTGCGGGAGGTGGGCGAGGGCCTGGGCCAGTCGAGCGTCCCCTCCCGGTTCTGGACGGGGTCGCGCCGGGTGCCGTCCGGATCGGGGAAAACGATCTTGATGTGGTCGTCGGCCTGGTAGGTGTGGAAGCCGGCGAGGCCCGGGCCGCCGAGCGTCAGGCGCAGCATGCGCGGGGTCAACTGCCGCCGGGCGACGATCCGGACGCTCCGCACCCCGACCGGGTAGCCGATCCGGGCCACGCCGCTGCCGGCGCGGTGATGGGCGGCGACCCGCCCGGCCGGGTCGTGACGATCGATGGTCATCGGGCGAGCAGCGGCGCGAGCGCCTTGTCGACGGAGTCGAGGGCCTTGAGGGCCGACTCGTACGTCGCCGCCTCCGTGTACTGGAGCGGGAACACCCGGCCGGCCTTCACGGCGGGCAGGTTCTTCCACAGCGCGGAGTCGAGCACCTGCTTCACCGACTCGCCGGGGGTGCCGTCGGGCTGGACCGTGTACGTGATGGCGTCCGCCTCGCCGAGGCTCTCCGGCAGCTCCTCGATCGCGGGGTACTCGCTCACGTCGCGCCCGCCGCCGCCCTTCTCCTTGACCTCGCCGTAGTAGGTCACGCCGACGTCCTGGGCGATGTTCGTGCCCCACGCCTTGGCGAACTCGCGCTGGAACGTGCCCTTGGCCGCGTCGCCGTAGCCGCCCAGGTGCCCGAACTTCAGGCCGGCGAGCGCGTCTCCGTACTTGGCCTTCAGCTCGCCCGCCTTCTTCTCGTACGCCTCCTTGGCCGCCTGGAAGTGCGCCGTGCGGCCGGCGGCGTCGGCCTGGCGGCGGGACAGCTCGCGCCAGGCGTCGGGCACCGTCGGGCCGATCGCGACGACGGGCGCGATGCTCTCCAGCCGCTTCATGTCGATGTCGACGAGGGCCGGCTGCGGCACGCCGATCACGATGAGGTCCGGCTTGGCGGCGGCGACGGCCTCGTAGTTGGTCTCCGCAGCCGCCTCGCCGGCCACCTTGGGCAGCCCGTCGTAGGTGGCCCGGTCCTGCTCCGACATCATCGCCAGGCCGCGCTTCCAGGTCGAGATCCCCACCAGGGCGGCGTCCGCCTCGATGAGGGCCGGCACCGCGTAGCCGGTGGCGACGACGCGCTTGGGGTCGGCCGGGATGCTGATCTCGCCGTTGTCGGCGGCGAAGACGCGGGTGCCGGAGCCACCGTCGGACGTCGCGGCGGATTCGGCGCCGTCCGACCCGCAGCCGGCCAGCGCGGCGAGCGCCACGGCGGCGGCGACGGTCAGACGCCAGTGCTGTCGTACGGACATCTACTGATCCTTCGAACGGCTTCAGGGGGGTGGCAACCCCGCTGGGCTGCGAAGCTTAGGCTAGCCTTACTTGCGCTTCCGGGATGTCGAGGAGAGGTCAACCCATGTCGGGGAGAGGTCAGAGTGTGACCGTCACGGATCCCCTCACGGCGGATCCGGTCAGCTGCGAGGAGTTCGGCTACGGCCTCGGCCGGCCCGACGGCATCCTCGTCCTGCGCTACCGCTCGGTGACCCGGCTGGCGCTCGGCGAGAGCCGGCAGGACTTCCTGCACCAGGTCTACTGGTCGCCGGACGGCCTGCTCTCCGCCCAGCACGGCCGGCACACCAGCTTCATCGGCCCCGACGAGGCCTTCTGGTCCCACCGGGCGGTGACCCACGAGGTACGGGCGGCGGACCGGCAGACCGTCTACCGGATCTGCCTGCGCGAGGTGCCCGCCGCCCTCGACGGGCTGCGCGCCGGCGCCGTCGCCATCGACGCCGAGGCGGCCCGGCTCGTCCTCGCCCTCACCGACCGGGAGTACGACGAGCGCGACGCGCCCGTGGACCGCCGCCGCATCATGGCCGGGCTCGGCCCGTCGTCACCGCCGGTCGGCGACCGGCCGGCCGGCGGCCAGGGCGTCGCGGTGACGGTCGCCATGGCACTGGCACACGACCCGGGCGACCCGACCCGCCTCGACGAGTGGGCCGACCGCCTGCACGTCAGCGTCAAGACGCTGCAACGCGACTTCGCCCGCGAGTTCGGCATGTCGTACTCGCAGTGGCGGACCAGGCTGCGCCTGCGAGCGTCACTGGCACTGCTGGAGACCCGGCCGGTCGGCGAGGTCGCCCACCGCATCGGGTACGCCAGCCCGTCCGCCTTCATCGCCGCCTTCGCCCGGGAGTACGGCTGCACGCCGGGTCGCGCCGCCGCGAGGATCCACACCGGGGACGGCGCCGACGACCTCCCACCCCTGCCGCCGCCCCCCGCCCGGCGGTAGCGGGACGCCGTACGTCTTCTCGCCGCTCCCGCTCCGTGGCGGCGCCGTCTTCTCGCTGCTCCCGCTCCGTGGCGGCGCCGTCGACCCCGCGCTCCGTGGTCGGCAGGATGGGAGCCTGCGCCGAAAAAGCGTTCGGCGGATCACGGTGGCCGCTGCTAGTTTCTCGGGGACCGTGCGAGAGACCGAGGAGGTGGTACCCGTGAACGTTTCGACATGGGTGCTCCCCTCTGGGGTCACGGTCGGGCGATAGGTCGTCCGGGAGCGCCGTTCGTGAGCACTCCCGAAAGGCACGACCATGCGATTCACTGCTGAACAGCGCCTCGATGACGGGGTCGTCGAACGCGAATTCACCCTCGGCGAGATCCCCGGCATCCTGTGGACGCCGGGATCCGCGTCCGCAGCGGTCCCGCTGATCCTGCTCGGTCACCCCCCGCTCGGACTGCGCAAGATGTATCCCCGCCTGGTGGCTCGGGCCCGGCACTCCGCGGCGGAGGGCTTCGCCGCGGCCACCATCGAGCTTCCCGGCAGCGGTGACCGGCCTCGATGGGCCGCCGCCGAGCAGGCCCGCGCCGACTTGCGCCGGGCCCTGGCGGCCGGCGAGCCGGTCAGCGACGAGATCATCGACGCCCTCGTCCTCCCGCTCGTCGACAGGGCGGTCCCGGAATGGCAGGCCGCCCTGGATGCCCTGCTGTCGCTGCCGGAAATCGGCGGCCCGGTCGGGTACTCGGGGGGAGTGATCTCCGTCGGCATCCGGCTGGCGCTGGTCGAGCCGCGCATCGTGGCCGCCGGGCTGTTCGCCGGGAGTTTCGTGCCTCGCAGCATGTTCGAGGAGGCTCGCCAGGTCACCATTCCGCTGCACGTCTTGCTGCAGTGGGACGACGAAGGAAACGACCGGCAAGCAGCCCTGGACCTGTTCGACGCCTTCGGGTCCAGAGAAAAGACGCTGCACGCCAACATGGGCGGACACACGGGCGTCCCGCAGTCCGCAGGGGACGACGCAGCCAGGTTCTTCGCCCGGCATCTGCGCTAGTGCTGTGACCTCGACCGGATGCCGCACGCGTACGGGACCCGCCACCGTCACAGCCTGACCGCCGCAACGCCGGCCGACGGCGTGTCAACCAACACCGTAAACGCTCGTGGTCACGGCACCGGTACGTCATTCGCCACTCGCGGTCGCGTCCGGCCCGCCTGTCGTCGCACCGGGAACGCGGTTCCGGCCGGGGCGGCACGCCGTCCGGGACGGCGGGGGCGGGAGCCGTCGGCTGACGACCCCCGCCCCGGTCCGGGTACTGCCACCCGGCGTAGATCTGGAGCGTTACCCGGCGTAGGTCTCGAACTCGGCGACCTTCGGCGCGCCGCCCGAGCTGGTGATCCTGAAGGTGATCTTGGTCAGCGAGGTCCGGGCGAAGGTGATGGTGCCCGCCCCGCTGCCGGAGGCCAGCACGGCGCCGGTGCCGTGGTTGACGACCTGCCAGGACCCGATGCTGCCCTGGGTGCCCGACGGCTCACGGATGATGATCCGGGACACCGCGGTCGCGGAGCCCCACTTGATCGAGATGTCCCCGGTCGCGCCCGACGGGGACCAGTAGGTGCTCAGGCTGCCGTCCCGCACGTTGCCGTAGCTCGTACCGTCGGCCTTGCTGGAACCGTCGGAGCCGGCGCCGATGCTGAGGTTGTTCCCGCTCGGCGGCGGGGTCGTCGGCCCGGGGGTGGGGCTGTTGGTCGGCCCGGGCGTCGGACTGGTCGGGCCCGGCGTGGGGGTGGTCGGCGACGGCGACGGCGACTGCGGCGTGCAGTTGCCGTCCGACTCCCGCAGGCCCGTGTTGGCGCCGGCCGTCTGGCGGACGATGTCCGGCACGCAGTTCGCCCCGTCGAGGCGGTAGGAGTACGGGATGCTGACGGTGGTGTTGGACACCGGGTTCGGGCCGGCGGGGTTGTTGTCGCCGCTGCGGGCGGACCAGGTCACGTTGTCGAAGATGTTGCCGCTGACCTGCCAGTAGCCGGCCTCGCTGGTGTAGAACGTGCCCAGGACGTCCTTCGAGTTCCGGAAGTAGTTGTTGTCCACCTTGGCCCTGCCGCCGGCCCGGGAGTTGATGCCGGACTCGTGCAGGCTCACGTAGTGGTTGTTGTAGATGTGGGCGATGCCGCCGCGCAGCAGCGGCGTACGGGAGTCGATGTTCTCGTACAGGTTGTGGTGGAACGTGACGAAGCCGTTCGAGCGGTCGCTCTCGCTGGACCCGATGAGGCCACCCCGGCCGGAGTTGCGCAGGATGCTGTACGACAGGGTCACGTACTGGACGTTGTCCTTCATGTCGAAGAGACCGTCGTAGCCCTCCGACTCCCCGCCCGAGGCCTCCAGGGTGGCGTGGTCGACCCAGACGTTGCGGACGGTGCTCTCCATGCCGATGGCGTCACCACCGTTGGACGTGGGCGAGCCCGACTTCTTGACGTTCCGGACGGTCACGTTCCGGATGATGATGTTGCTGGAATCGCGGATGTGGATGCCCAACTGGTCGAAGACGGCACCGCTGCCGACCCCGATGATCGTGACGTTGCTGATCTGCTTGAGCTCGATCACGCCGTCGGCGGTGTTGCAGCTGTCGCCCGACACCTTGCTGGTGTTGCCGTGGTTGATGGTGCCCTGGACCTCGATGATGATCGGGGTGCTGCTGCTCGCCCGGGTGCACAGGGCCGTGTGGATCCCGGTCCCCGTGCTGACCCGTACGGTCTGCCCGCCCGCGCCGCCGGTGGTCCCGCCGTTCTGGGTCGCGTAGCCGGTGGCGCTTCCGGCCGCCGCCGACGCCTGGTGCGTCGGCAGCAGCGCCACACCGATCGCGGCCCCGATGGCCGTCGTGGCCAGCGCCGCCTGGAGTCGCAGTGCGACTGGTCGTCTCATCCTTGCCTCACCTTCGTCCTCGAATGCTGGTGTTGCTGCCAAGTCCCGTGGTCGGTCCGGCGGCCGTCGGGCCCGCCGACCTGTCGCCTGCGGCCGGGCCGCTCGTTGCCTGCCCGGGGACGCTCTGTCCCGCTGCCGATCCGGTCGGCGCTCGCTGCCGCGACCTGGGCGGACGACTCGTCAGCGTCGCCCTCGAAGGTCACCGAGACGCGATTTCGTCATGGCGTACACCCTTCGTTCCGTGGCGCGTCGACGTCCTGGGTGGAGCCCCCCGCGACGGATCGGTAGCGGCTCAGGGCGCAAGTCGCTGCAGGTGGGGGCGAGGTCCGCCGTCCACCTGGACGATCCGGGTGCGTTCTGGAAAGCGCTTTCCACAGCGAGGATAGGGAGCTGTCTATTGGCCTGGCAAGGGCACGTCCGGATTACGGGGCAATGTCCTGCGTGTGAACAATAAGAAGGCGCCCGCGGCCCGCTGCCGGCGTTCCAAGGCCGAGGCGACGTACGCGGTGCGGCCGCGCTGCCGCCGCCTGCACCGCCACTGACCGGCGCAGGCGGCGGATTCCGCCGCGGCAGCGCGGCCCTCGCAGGCAGCGAGGCAGCACCTGCGTGTCGGACGTGCGGGCTACGGTCGCGCACATGACGCCGGTGATGGACGACCCTGACGAGATCGCCGCGGCCCTACGAGGAACGGCTCTGGACGGGCATCCGGTGGAGGAGGGCATCGGAAACACCTTCCTGATCACCGGCGTAGTGCCGGAACAGCTCCTCGACGCGTGGCGAGCGGCGCGCTCGGCGTTGCCGGAGACCGGCCGCTGGCCGATCCTGACCGGTCCCGGCGAGCTCTGTCACGAGCCGACGGCCGAGGAGGTCGCTGCGCTGGCCCACGCCGCCCGCACTCTGGACCCGTGGTCCGTCTATCGACGCTGGCACGACGACGAGCCGATCTCCGAGGAGGCACTGGACAGGCACCTGACCAGTTCGCTGAACGTCGACCTCGGTCCACTGGCTCGACGTGAGTTGACACTGCCGACGACCCGTACAGCGATCGAACGATGGATCTGGGAGCTGTTACTGACCGATCCGGCACTCGCGGAGCGCGGCCACCGGATCGCCGCAAGCTTCGTCGGCACCCGAACCTGGTACACGCCACGAGAGGTGCAACTCGTACTGCTGCCGACGTCCACGCAGTGGCTGGCACCTGCCTGGATCAGCTACTTCGGAGCCACCCGCCCGCAGGGAACGGAAGGACTCGCCGCGGCCATCCGGCAGTGGGAACGGCAGTGGGGGGCCGAGCTGGTGGCCTGCTGGTCGACCATGCTGCAGTTCGTCGTCACCCGACAGCCGGAGCCCGGCGAACAGGCGTGGCAGCTCGCCAAGCAGCTCCTGGCCGTCGGCGGCAATCTGCAGATGGCCCCGTGGCAGCTCGCGCTTGCCGTGACCCGAAGCGACGCGTGGTTCCTGCACGACCGCCCCTGAGTCCTGACCAGCGGCTCCGCCGGCGGTCAGGACTCGCGGTCGAACAGTCGCTTCGACCAGAGGTACCCGCCCAGCGCGATCACGGCGCACCAGGCGAGCGCGATCCACGCGTTGTTGCCGATCGGCTTGTCCATCAGCAGGCCGCGCAGGGTCTCGATGATCGGCGTGAACGGCTGGTACTCGGCGAACCAGCGCAGACCGGCCGGCATGGAGTCGGTGGGAACGAACCCGCTGCCGAGGAAGGGCAGCAGCACGAGCGGCATGGGCAGGTTGCTCGCGGTCTCGACGCTCTTGCTCACCTGGCCGAGCGCGACGCACAACCAGACGAGCGCGAAGGTCACCGCCATCAGGAAACCGGCCGTGGCCAGCCAGGCGCCAGGCCCGGCGGTGGGCCGGAAGCCGACCAGCAGCGCCACGCCGATCACGATCGCCAGGCTGATCATCGTCTGGATCATGCTGCCCAGGACGTGTCCGGTCAGCACCGATACGCGGGCGATGTGCATGGTGCGGAACCGGGTGATGATGCCTTCGGTCATGTCCATGGCGATGGAGATCGCGGTTCCCTGGACCGTGGCCGTCACGGTCATCAGGATGATCGCGGGCGCCACGTAGTTGGCGTACGCGGCGCGCCCGCCGGCTGCGCCGACCGTCCCGCCGAGCCCGGCACCCAGCGTGCCGCCCAGCACGTAGACGAACAGCAGCAGGAAGACGACGGGCATCCCGACGATCGTCACGGTCATCGACGGGTACCGCAGCATGCGGGTGAGGTTGCGGCGCAGCATCGTCGCCGAGTCGCGTAGCGGATGGAAACGGAGGCCTGCCGGAGCCGGGCCGGTGAGGGCGGGAGTGCTCATCGGGTGGTCACCTTCTCGTGGGTGGAGTTGCCGGTGAGGGCGAGGAAGACGTCGTCGAGATCGGGGGTGTGCACGGACAGCTCGTCGACCTCGACGGCCCGGTCGTCGAGCCGACCGATCAGGGTCTTCAGCGAGCGCAGGCTGCCGTCGCTGGGCACCCGCAGGGCGAGGGAGTCGTTCTCGCGTGAGGCCTCGTCGAGCAGGCTCATGGCCGCGTCGAGGCTCTGCGGGTCGGCGAACCGCAGGCGGACGTGCCCACCGGGGATGCGGCGTTTCAGCTCCTCCGCGGTTCCCTCGGCGACCACCCGGCCGCGGTCGAGGACCGCGATCCGGTCCGCCAGCTCGTCGGCCTCCTCCAGGTACTGCGTGGTCAGGAAGATGGTGACGCCACCGGCCACCAGATCCCGGACGATCTGCCACATGTCCCGGCGGCTGCGCGGGTCGAGTCCCGTGGTCGGCTCGTCGAGGAAGATCACTTGCGGTCTGCCGACCAGGGTCATCGCCAGGTCGAGCCGCCGCAGCATTCCCCCGGAATAGGCCGATGCCGGCTTTCCCGCCGCCTCGGTCAGGTCGAACTGTTCGAGCAGTTGGGCGGCGCGCCGACGGCCCTCGCCCCGGGTGAGATGGTGCAGATCCGCCATCAGCCGCAGGTTCTCGTCGCCGGTGAGCAGCTTGTCCACCGCGGAGAACTGACCGGTGACGCCGATCGCGGCGCGCACCGCGTCCGGTTCGCGGGCGACGTCGTGCCCGGCGACCCGGACGTCGCCGGCGTCGGCGCCGAGCAGGGTGGACAGGATCTTGACGGTGGTGGTCTTCCCGGCACCGTTCGCGCCGAGCAGCGAGAAGACCGTTCCCGGTGGCACGTTCAGATCGAGACCGTCGAGCACGACATGGTCGCCGAAAGCTTTCCGTAGCCCGGTCGCGGCGATGGCCGGCCGGGATTGCGTACGGGTCATTGGTTGCCTTTCTCAGGGCCGCAAGCGGGTCAGGATCGGTGGATGGTGATGTCGCCGTAGGAGGTGCGGCCGCGCACCTCGACGGTCTCGTCGGCCTCCTCGGGCCGGACGGCGTTCTCCAGCAGGTTGCGCAACTGACCGAATGCGGTGTCCACCTCGAGCCAGGCGGCGGTGCCCTCGGCGATGCCGATCTCCAGGTCGCCCATGGCGGTCCCGAGCACGACCGCGCCACGGGCCACCTGGCCGAGGCGGATATCGCCGTTGGACGTCTTCGCGTCGACACCGGAGCCGGCCCGCTCGACGCGGATGGCGCCGTTGGCCGCACGTACCCGCAGGTCGCCGGTGACCGCGTCGATCGTGGTGTCGCCGTTGGAGTTCTTGACCACCGCGGTGCCCTCGACCTCGCCGATCTCGACCTTGCCGGAGCCGGTGTGGATCTCGGCGTTGCCCGCGATGCCGTCGACCGTGACGTGACCGGCCGACGTGTCCAGGCGCAGCGGGCCCGTGCGTTCGAGCCAGACGTTGCCGGCGGAGGTCTTGAGCCGGCACTCCCCGAGCCGGCCGGCGCCGCGGAAGCCGCCCACCTGCAGCTCGGCCGACACCGCGGATCCGCTGGGCAGTTCGATGGACACGTCGACCGATCTGGTCTTGCGGGAGAAGTCGAAAGCGCGCGCCTTCGGACCGGTGACCCGGAGGGTGCCGTTGGTGTAGTCGACCCGGACCTGCTGAGCGGCCTTCAGGTCGGACTCGTCGGTCTCGTCGCTGGGGCGGACCTCGACGACGGTGTCGGTCCGGTCGCTCGCGGCGATTCGGACGCTGCCGACGCCGAGTTCGAGCGTGACGGAAATCGGTTCGGGCGTTTCGAAAATTGGCATGGTTGTCCCCGCATCATGGGTGGGTGAGTCGTCCCCGCAGGTCGGGGACGTGAGGGTGAGAGTGAGGAGAGGGCGCGGTGCGGCTAACGCACCCAGCCGGTGAAGCGTTGCTGGGCACGCTTCCCGCCGACGCGCGGCTCGTGACGCTGATCGCGGTCGGCCCGCTGCAAGGCGACGGCCGCGGCCCGGACCAGCCAGGCGTTGACCGATCGCCCCTCCCTGGCCGCGGCCTCCTCGACCGCCGCCTTGAGCTGCTCGGGCAGGCGTACGTTGATCCGGGCGGCGGGGCCGTCCTCGGCGATCAGCAGCTCGCTGTCCGGCGCGCCGCCGACGGCCGCCGTGGCCTCCTGGGCGGTGGGACCGAGCGGCTCGACGGGTGGCGCGGTCACGACGAAGTTCGGGTCGCGACCGCGCAGGCGCAGCTCCACCGAGCCCGGGGCCAGGTCCCGGGTGATCTCGTCGGCGGCGGCCGACAACGCGTCCAGCAGGGTCATCCGGATCGCCGACTCGAGCGACCCGGTCAGGCGCTCGACCAGCGCACGCGCCTCATCCCCGCCGGCTTCGGCGAGGGTGGCGAACTCGCGTCCGAGGTTGTTCACATACGAGGTCAAGTCCATGGCACCATGATGGCACACGGTGGCACCATCGGCAAGCCATGTTGGCTCAGACATGGCACCAGGATGGCACTGCTCGGGATTCGGCCTGTCATCGCAGACCTGCCCGAGCCACCGATGCCGCTCCGGCCCGAAGTTCCAGCCGATGCCGGCGGAGGCCGCCAGCAGGGCGAGCGCGAGCGACCCACGCCGACCGCCCCCGAGTGACCGGCGCAGCAGGTCGGCGCGCGATCCCCCACATCCGTCGCGGTCGGATCCGGCGCCCGTGGTGTTCCGGCAGCCGGTCAGCTGGGCCGCGGCATCGGCCTACAGCCGCTCATCCTGATGCGCGGCGGGCTCGCTCCTGAGTCGGCCGATCCGGTGTCGCAGCGACTCCTCGGCTCCCGGCGGCTGCGGATCGCCCCGTTCGCGCCGCCATCGGACGAACGCCAGGTCAAGCTGCGCGGCGTGCAGTCTCTTCACCCGGGCGTACGCCTGATGGTCGCCCCGCCACAGCGCCCGTAGCCGCATCCGGAAGCGCAGCGGCGCGTTCACCAACACCGGCACCTCGGCCGGGGTGACCGCACCGAAGGTGGTGCCCGCCTCCGCCTGGAGGTGCCGGTGCAGCAACCTGGTCTCCTGCCGCAGCGCGACGACGACGAGAAAGAGAAGGACGGCGAAGGCCGGGCCCTTGAGGACGAGAAGGTTCAGCGGCTGCACGACGAACAGTTGAAGCGTGGAGTCGTCGGACTCCCAGTAGAGGTGACCGAAGGCGAAAACGTCCCAGACCAGGTGTGCCGCGATGGCGACGGCGAAGCCGGCACCGGTGAAGAGCACCCGACGCGGCCAGTCGACGAACTGCATGGCCAGGCCGACCCCGGCGCCGATGATCCCCGTGTACGTGGCGTGGCTGATCAACAGCCCGGTCACCTGCCGGTACCAGTGCTGATAGAGAACCGTGTCGAAGCTGCCGATCATGTAGGTCATCGACTCGGCGAACTGGAAGCCGATACCGACACAGGCGCCGACGACGATGCCGCCGAGCATCCCGTCGATCCGCCGCCAGAACAGCAGCACGATCACGATCACGCCGGCCCCTTTGCCCAACTCCTCGGGAAACGCGGCGGCTGCCGAGTGGCCGATGATCGCCGCGATGCCCGGCAGCACCTCCGCCGTGATGACGACGTGCAGCACCCCCTCGACGATCTGGGCGAAGTACGCGGCGACCAGCAGACCCCAGGCGAAGGCGACCAGAAGCAGCCACCACGGCGGCTTACGGTTCCGCTGCATCCGGCGGAACGTCCACAGCGCGAAGATGGTCGTCGGAATGCTCAGCAGCGCGCCCCGCCAGGCGATGCCGGCCTGCAGGAGGGTGAGGAGCAGGAGCAGCACGCCAGGTACGGCGAACACCAGTGCGCCACTGACCGCCCAGGTCACGAAGCGGGCACGTGGAGAGCCGCCCCTGACGGAGACCGCGACGATGACGACAGCGGCGACGACCGCGGCGAGCATCATGATGCCGATGACCACGATGTTGACGATGCCGAGGACACGAACCTCGGGGCTGTCGTTGCGGATCACCCCCACCAGTGACGCCATGGCGATCAACACCAGCAACGCCTCGCCGATGGTGAGAGCGGCGGCGAGCCGGTCGATCCGGTACGCCGTCGGATCCGCCGGCACCGTCGGGCCGGGCCGCGCGGGCACGACCGGGCGAGGTGCCGACGGCGGGGCCGGACGAGGCTGCGGCACCTCCACCGGCTGCGGTTCCGCCGTCTCCGCCGCGGGCGGCGACGCGCCGGCCGGTTCGGACTCCTCCCGACCCGGGCCGCTCGTCGGGGGCGCCTGTCCGGTCATCGCTCGATCTCCACGTGCACCCAGGCGAGCACCTCCTCCACCCGGTCGCCCCGGATAGTGGCCAGCACGAACTGGTACGTCCCGGCGGGCACCGCCGAGGTGGTGCTCAACGGCACCGGACTGGTCCGCAATGTATTGATTTCTGCAAGGTCGACACTGTTGGTCTGGTAGCCGACCTTGTCGTACCAAGTCGCCCGCACCCGCTCCGACATCAGCGATCCGGTCACCGGCTCAGCTATCGCGGCGGCCGGAATCTGCCCCTGCCGGAAAGTCACCTGCGGGGCGACCTCGACCCGCGCGGTTGCCGGATCGTATGCGTGCAGCCGGATCGGCAGGTACGAAGAGCGATGCGGCGCGGTCGGCCAGGTCACGACGAGAGCGGCGCCTGCGACCAGGAGTACGGCCACCGAGAACAGGCCGAGGATCGTCACCACGCGCACCGGCAAGCGGGCCTCGGCGGGCTCGGAACCGTCTGGCATCGTCGCCTCCACTCCACTGTGGTGGGTCACTCTATCCAATTGGTTGCGACGAATGTGCGCGTTCGGGTGCGCGTCCGATTCCGGCGGTCGGAGTCGGAGACCGGGCCAACGATCATCGGCGGCTCTGCGGGTGCCATCCTTCGAAGGCGCCGCGAGGTGATGCGGGCTTCCGTTCGTGACGACGTGACGTCGAGCAGAGCAGTCCCTGCGGTGACCTTGGGAGGGCGTACCTTCCAGGGATGGCCCGTGGCAGGTATCGAGCAAGGCCCGCGCGCGAACGCGCGTCAGAGGGTACGCCCGCGCTCACCGTAGGCAGATCAGAGGAACCCTGCCCATCAGCCTCGCCGGTCCCCACTGCGGTCGGAGCCTCGTTGATCGGCGGAATCCTGCGTGACGGGGCGCTGCGGCTGCTCGCCGCCGCGATGGACGCCGAGGTCGCCGCCCACATCGCCGCGCACACCGACCAAGTCCACGCCCAGAGCCGCCGCCTGTCGGTGCGTGACGGCTTCGCCCGACCCGCGGCCGGTCCGCTCCGGCACCCGCTCCGAACGTGGCCACCTGGTCGATCGCCCCGAGGCGGTCCCCGCGTGACCGCCATCGCGGCCCAGAGCATCACCACAGAGCGGCTTGACCTGCTGCCGCTTCTCGTCGAGCACGCCGAGGAGATGGCCGCAGTGCTGTCCGATCCAGCACTGCACACCTTCACCGGTGGCACTCCGGACACCCCGCAAGCCCTGCGCTCGCGCTACCAGCGCATGACCGCTGGCTCTCCCGATCCGGCCGTCTCCTGGCTGAACTGGGTGATCCGGCTCCGGGACGAGGCCTGCCTGACAGGCACGGTCCAGGCAACGATCAGCCCCTCCGCGCACGGCCCTATCGCCGAGATCGCCTGGGTGGTCGGAACCGCCTGGCAGGGAAGGGGCATCGCCACCGAAGCTGCCCGAGGACTCGTCGACTGGCTCAGCCAGCAGCCGATCCCCACCATCATCGCCCATATCCACCCCGACCATCGGGCATCCGCTGCCGTCGCCGCCGCTGCCGGGCTGACGCCCACCGACGAATGGCACGAAGGCGAGATTCGATGGCGCCGGAGCTGCCAGCGATAATCACCCCTCCACAGGCAGAAACTCCTCGGGAAAGACCACTCGGCATGCAGGCGATGTCGCGATCTTTCCGCCAGGCTGACAGGCCGCAGCGTCCCAGACCCTGCGCACCGCCTGGACGAGCTCAACGACCTCGTGAGCCTTACGTGCGCCGCGCGACCTGCTGCCTTCCCACATGACGTCCCGCCATCCGCCGCCCGGGGTCCGCCGCTCTGAGTTCATGAGTGGGCGCAGTTGGCCCTGCAGGGCGTGCTCAAGCGCCAAGCCCACGACGTCGACCCCGAGTCTCGCGGCCAGGGGCTGGGCCTCCGGGAGCCTCGGCCAAGCGACTACGACAACCCTGTGCCAGATTTCGGGCGGGAAGGTGTTGGCGAGATGGTGGCTCTCCCCCACTGGAAGATCGCGTAACCGTCGCTCCGCCTCGCGGGTCTGGCCCACGTAGAGCAGGCCCCACCGGAGCCAGACGCCGTAGACCACTGGCCCATTGATCGCGGCACCGGCCCCGGTGGCACCGACCAGTGCCGCACCGAGCCGATGTGCGAACTTGTACCTGCTCCGCCGCCACGATCTCGCTGCCTCCTGGCCCGAGGTGAGCTGACACATCGCATCACGCCAGGCGAGGAACGCATCGTCGTCGCGGTCCCCCATGTCTGTGGACAACTACTTCTCGCCTCCGCACTCGTTGACTGTGCACTCAGGCAACAGACGACGTCGCCACCGGGCGCTCGTTGATCTCCGATGACCGACCTGTCCCGACGTCGATACGTGGTGGAGGCGATCGTGGCACACCAGGACTCCGCTGCAGCAGAACCCGTCAAGCGCACTGCGATGACGAGCTTCGACAATTCGATGCTCGCGTGTCGGAGGAGACGTCCGGCACGCACGCGCGCACTCGACGCGGCGGCGCGCGGGTCCGGCCCGTAGCAGCAGGTGAAGGGGATAAATGCCTTGCACAGGCGCCGGGCTGCGGGTTTGACTGCTCGCCATGTCTTCCCCCTCACCGATCTTCGTTGCGGGTACGGGTCGTTCAGGAACGTCACGGATCGCCGACATCATCGGTGAACATCCCCTGATCCATCGGATCCCCATGGAGACCCGGTTCCTCATCGACCCGGGTGGCCTGCGGGACCTGGCGGACGCGCTCACCGATCGATACGACCCCACCGTCGGTGAGGACGCCCTGCACCGGCTGAGCGACTTCCTCACCGTACGAGTGCCCGGCCGGCGCGACGATCGCGGCAAGACCGTTCCCGAGCTGGTCGGCGAGCGGCGGTACCGGGACGCGGTGCAACAACTCTGGCCGCAGTTGATCGCGTACACATACGACGAACCTGCGCCCGCGGAAGGCTTCGGAAACGCCGACCGGCCGGCCGGGCCATTCGAGCCGCTGAGCCGCCGGCGGGTACTTCCCAGGTATTTCAGCGACCGGGGCGGACTGCTCGAAATCCTGCGGGGCCTGGTCGACACACTGTTCGGCGGAGCAGCCGCCGACGCGGGCAAGCCGACCTGGTGCGAGAAGACACCGTTCAACCTGCTGTGCATGGAGTTCCTCTGGGAACTGGTCCCCGAAGCGACCATCGTGCACATCAAGCGTCACCCGGTCTCAGTGCTCGCATCCCACCTGGCCCAGCCATGGGCACCGCCCACCGTCGACGGCGCGCTCGCCTACCTCAAGCCGATCTACCACCGATGGCTCACCTGGAAGAACACGGTCGACCTGACGGGCAGGCGATACATCGAGGTGAAAGCAGAAGATCTCGCAGCCGACTGGCCCGGGCAGCGCCGCGCCCTGTTCGAACGGCTCGACGTCGACGACTTCGAAACCCGTTCGACGTTCCAGTCGCACAAGTTGACGAACCGCAACGACCAACTCGACGACGAAACCCGCGAGCACATCGCAGAGGCACTCGGCAAGGTCATCCCGGCCATGGGATACGAGTGACGGCTTTGGTTCGCCACCTCGACGACGCCGCGTCGCACCCCTCGAACGCCCGGTAGACAACCTCAACCGCACCTGCCCTCACCACGAGGGGTGGGTGGGAGGTGGACTAGGGGGTGGGTTGTCTAGATATATAAGGATGCCGCGTCCTCGTGGGGATGCTGTAGTACCTGGCCGCGGCTCGCATGGACTCGATGAGTGTGGATCCGGGGTAGTAGCGGCGGTCGGAGTACAGATGCCGGTAGCAGGCCCAGTAGCTTGCCACGCGCTGAGCTGTGTTGGCGACGAACGACGGGTTCGCGGCGAGGACCTGGCCGTAGACGGCGTGCTGCGAAGTCCAGGGATCATGGATCTCGACAAGCTCACGGCGGATGTCGAGCACGATCTCCAGGACATACTCTCCGACCAGCCGGACCACAAACGGGACCACCCACGGCTCGTTCAACCTCAGCACGTGCCCAAGCCGTCGCTGCCGCACCCGACCGTCGTGGTGACGCGTATAGAGGCAGTTGAGGATCGCCGACTGGGTCGGCGACAGGACACCCTCCACACGGGCTTGAGGTTCAGGGTGGTACATGCGGTACGGGATAATGACCGGGTGCCCGTCGACGGTGACACGGAACGGCAACGCCGGTTCCAGGCCGGACGGGGGCAGAAGCTTCAAGACGGCCTGTACGTCCCGCTGGAGGTAGGCGGGGAAAGCGGCTGCCAGTGAAGGCGCGGTAGGGGCACTCAGCGCTGGGTTTGCCACGGTCGGACCGTACAGCGTTCCAGCCATCGGCACTGCCCTACAGCAGGCTTCCGACGTCACTGCCCTCGGCAGTAGGCGCGGGGCTGCTCAGCCAACCGATGATCGACAGGTACTGCCGGAGTCCGTCCGGGATCGGCCCCGGCTGGCAGACCCATTCGTCCGCCAGGGTCGCGACGAGCAGCTCGGTCCGATCGAAGCGCAGCAGGAGCCCACCGACAGCCGGCACCGTGCTGTATCCCTGGATGAGTCCCACGTCGACGAGGCGTTGCCCAACCACCTCGCCGAGCAGGTCTGCGGGTTGGACCGGTCCGACCACCGTCCGCCCGCACTCCTGCATGTCGTACGACGAGTAGGGCATTTCCTCTGTGAGCTTCAGCAGCTCACCGCAGCCGTGGGCCATGATGACTGGCGCTCCCTCGAAGTGCAGCCAGAAGACCAGCAGACCAGCAGTTCCCGCCACTGGTCGGTGGTCGTACCAATGCCGCGCCTCGGTAACCGCATGCAGTCGTCGGCCCAGAAGCGGGCGAAGTAGAACAGCAACGGTCACGGGATCCGGCACGGCCGCACCATAGCAGCGCTACACCGCCGGTTTGGAGATCGCTGCCGGCTGACCTGATCCGTCCGGAACGCCTGGTCAGCGGTGGAGCCGTGGTGTCCGACCATGACCGATGGGGACCGCCTGGGACATCGGCTACTGGCCCGTGGCTGGCACGGTGCCGATGCATACGCGGCTGTCCGGCGGCGTACGAATTACCGCCCTCGGCCTTCGGGCCGGGGACGCCGGGGTGTCGCTCTGGCTCAACGCCGGGTTGCCGGCGCCCGAGGTCGCGCAACGCGCCGGGCACTCGGTCGACGTGCTGCTCAAGGTGTACGCGAAATGCCTCGACGGCGGCCGCAGCCGGATGACCGAACGCATTGACGCGGCGCTGAGCTGATGTACTCCCGCGGCCCGTGCCAGGATCGCGACGTGCTCCGATCCGTTGAAGTCACGACCGTCCTCGTCCTTCTGACGTCCTCTCATAACCTCCACTGGCGCGGCCGACTTGAGCTGAGCCTGGACTGCTTCATCTGCCAACGCACCGGCCGCACCACGACTTTCGAGGTGGGAGCGGATCGAGCAGTCTGCTCAGGTGATGACAAGTTCGATCAGCACTACTCCGCCGGCCGCATCGCGGCCTTGGACCACAGCGAAGAACGTGACCAGACCAGTCTGCGCGCGGTGGTCGACTACTGGTGGGCGCCGTTCCACGACGCCAAGCGAAATGAGCCTGGCGCTGCCCTCGCCCGAGCACCCTGGATCCGGCACCACCTGGGCTACTACTGCCCCGAGACGGAGAAGTCGGGCGAGCTTCACACCCAGACCAACGTCGTCCGGCCTTCGTCCGGGTCCTGTCGACACTGCGCGGCGCCGGTCATGGTGAGCCGGGAAGCCCCGCAACTCCGGCTTCTGGCGGGTCGCTGATGATCACGAGGGCGAGCGAACCATCTCTGGCGGGCCTGCGACTACTTGCCCCTGCCGGGGGTGCTGACCTGCACGAACAGGGCCGTTCGAGCGTTCAAGATCATTGCACGCATCTGCACGGAGGGCCGCGAACGGCGGCTACGGGTGGCAGCCGGCTGCACAGGCCGACCGATCGACGCGATGACGTATCCGCTGCTCAGGAAGCGTTTTGGTTGATCTTCGAGGTGCCCCCGGCAGGATTCGAACCTGCGACACACGGTTTAGGAAACCGATGCTCTATCCCCTGAGCTACGAGGGCGCGAGGGCCTAGTCTAGCGACCTGCGGGTTCACCTGGGGTGGCAGGGAGCGGCCCACGTTCACCCACGTCCCCTGACCCCCGTTCGCCCAGCCCAGGACCCGCCTAGAGCACCGAACACCGGCTCGCGACCGGCGAACGCCGACTCAGGTCACGACGCGGACGCCGGGCCAGCGTTCGGTGGGGCGCCCGGCGCAGTGAGATCGCGAGGTGGGCGAGCCGATGCGCGGCACCTCGCTCAGGGTGCCGTACCTGGCATCGCTCCGGCTTCCGCGTCCGTCCCCAAGTCGTGGCACGAGGAACTCCGCTCCCGGAAGCAACCCCGGAAGTTGGACCCGACGTGACTATCTCGAAACGGGGATCGGAGGCATGGATGGGCGATCGCGACACGGCGTTCGCGGAGTACTTCGTGGCGAGGTCGGACGCGATGCGTGGCACCGCGTACCTGCTCTGCGGCGACTGGCATCGGGCGGAGGACCTGGTCCAGACCGCGTTCACCAAGCTCTACCTGGTCTGGAACCGGGTCTCCCGACACGAGGTGCTGGACGCCTACGTACGCCAGATCCTGGTCCGGGCCTTCCTCGACGAGCGACGCCGCGGCTGGTGGCGGCGGGAGCGGGTGGGCGGCGACGACGCCGAGCGTCCGGCACCGCCCGACGCGCCGGAGAACCGGTTGCTGATGCTCCAGGCGCTGGCCGCCGTGCCGCCACGTCAGCGGGCGGTCCTGGTTCTCCGGTACTGGGAGGACCAGTCGGTCGAGGAGACCGCGGCCCTGCTGGGTTGCTCGCCGGGGACGGTGAAGAGCCAGGCCTCCCGTGGCCTGGACACGCTGCGGGGTCTCCTGTCACCGACATACAGCGGAAGCGAGAAGGGGCGACGATGAACGGAGAAGAGTTGCGCGAGACGCTGCGCAGCGAGATGGCGGCCACGAGCCCGCCGCCGCCGCTGAGTGCGACCGACATGTTGAGCACCGCCCGGCGCGCGCACGCCCGCCGCCGGACGATGTGGGCCTGCGCCGGTACGGCGGCGGTGGTGCTGGCGGTCGCCGGCGTCGCGACGGCGGTCCCACCCGGTGCCGGCGGCCACAGCCCGGCAGGTCCCGCCCCACAGGCCGCCCCACAGCCGTCGTCGAGCAAGTCTGCCCAGCCGTGGCCGACCGGACCGGACGGCCGCCCGCAGGAGGACCGGACCGCGCGGGCGGGTGCCAAGCACGACCAGGGAAAGCGGCTGCTCGACGAGATCATCTCCGTCGTGCCCGCCGGTTACACCGCACCGGAAGACCCAACGCACCGGATGCCGCTGCGGACGTACCAGGCGCAGTTCGAGGACAAGGTGAACGGCGTCGACGTGTGGAGTTACTCGTCCTCGGCCGCCCTGGCCCAGGGTGAGCGGATGGGGCGTCTGCTCGTCGAGGTGCACACCGCGGGCAACCAGCTACCGGCCGAGCCGTGCGCGCTGGCCCGCCAGTTCTGGGGCATGGGGGGCGAGTGCCAGGTGGTGACCGTCGCATCGGCGCAGGTCGGTGTGGTGTTCCGGCCCGGCGGCGACGACCGGTTCGACCAGTGGGCGGCCTACCGGCACCCGGACGGTGTGGTGGTGTTCGCGGCGCAGGGCGCGAACCTCGGCGACGGGCGGCCGAGCCTGACGACGTTGCCGTTCACGATGCAGCAGCTGGCGGCCCTCGCCGTGAACGAGAGGTTCCACCTGCAATAGGGCGGGCACGGCGAGAAGGGCTTCAGCAGGATGTCGGCGGCACGCTGGAAGCCGCCGGGTGCGGGTTCCCGAACTGCGCAACCTGATGATCTTGACGACATCGCCACCGCTGTTCTGAAGACTGCCGGGGCGGGGAGGACGGAGAGTTCGGGACGGCGGCCCCTTCGGGCATGAACGACGCCGGCGGCAACGGCAGCTACGCTGCACGGATGGCAGCGTGTCCCGAGCTGACCAGGCCGCTCCCCCAGGCGGGGCGCGGTCACGGTCTCTCCGGGGCAACCCCGGGGACGTCACACTCACCTCGGCACTACACCACAGGTGCGTCGGCACGCTCCGCGAGCCTGTGCACCCGCACGACCGGGCATCGTCGGGACACGCTGCCACCACCACCGCCGGCCTGCCCGTGACCACCATCCACGCCCTCGCCACCGCGCTCGCTGACGCGTTCCTCGTCGGCCACGGCTGGCACCGCACCGATCTCGTAGATCGGGGTGGGCTCGTCCTCGGCGTCCGGCGGCGGTGGCTGTGGCCGGTCGTCGACGCGGCACTGGTCGCCTATCCCCACCCACCACGCGACCGGCCCCGTGAGCTGGCTGCCTTCCTCACCACTCTGGATCCGCTACGCGCAGCAGTCATCGCCGCCCGCCAGCACGGCCGACCGATCGTCATCCGCACCCGGCCCGTGGCACCGACCCGCACCGTCCGCAGCCCCTGGCACATCCCGCTCATCGACACCGTCGGAACCTTGGCCGCGATGCTCGACCTGAGCGTCGAGCACCTCGACTGGTACGCCGATCGACGCGCCATGAACCGTCGCGCCACGGACCAACGGCTGCACCACTACCACTACCGATGGGCCGACCGCGGCCGGCTGATCGAGGCACCGAAATCCCGGCTCCGCGCCCTACAACGACGGCTCCTCGCCGAGGTTCTCGGCCCGATCCCGATCCACTCAGCCGCGCACGGCTTCGTGCCGGGCCGCTCCGCGCACAGCTTCGCCGCCGCGCACACCGGACGACCCGTCGTGGTGCGAGTCGACCTGCTCGCCTTCTTCGCCAGCATCCCCGCCACCCGCGTCTACGGTCTGTTCCGCACCGCCGGCTACCCCGAACCCGTCGCCCACACCCTCACCGGACTCTGCACCACCCGCACCCCACATCCCGTCCTCCGCCGGGCACCCACCGACCTGCCGTACCGGGCAGCGCGGCTCGCAGTTCTCCGCACCGGGCACCTTCCTCAAGGCGCGCCCACCTCACCCGCGCTCGCGAACCTGTGCGCCTACCGACTCGACCGCCGCCTCACCGGCCTCGCCGACGCCTTCGAGATCACCTACACCCGGTACGCCGACGACCTCGCCTTCTCCGGCGACCTCACCACCCGCCGCGTCAACGAGCTGCTCGCCGCCGTCACCGACATCGCCGTTGACGAGGGCTTTCGGATCCACCCGGGCAAGACCCTCGTCCGCGGCCGCGCCGACCAGCAACTCCTCGCCGGACTCGTCGTCAACCAACACCCCGCCACACCACGCGAGGAGTACGACCGGCTCCGCGCCATCCTGCACAACGCCGCCCGCACCGGCCTCGCCACACAGAACCGGACCGGCCATCCCGACTTCGTCCAATATCTGGTCGGACGAGTTCTCTGGGTCGGCCATCACCACCCGACACGCGCAGCCAAACTCGCCACGCTGCTGGCCCAGGCTCTCGCGGCACCGTAAGGCGGCGCAGCGCCTCGATGCGGGCGATGGCGTCGGTGATCAACCCGCCGTGCGAGCCCGAGCAGAAGTAGCAGATCGGCGCCGTGCCCATCGCCATCACCCGGCACACGGCGAAGAAGGACGACCTGCTCGCCGCCGGCGCCGCCGCGGTCATCGCCACCGACCATGTGGACGTCGTCGAAGCCGTCCGCCACCACACCGGCGGGATCGGCGCCGACATCGTCCTCGACGTCGTCATGGGTCCCGGCCAGCAGGATCTCGTGAAGGCGGCCCGCCCCGGCGGAACCCTGGTCGCCGCGGGCTTCCTGGACCCTCGGCCCACATCCTTCCCGGGAAACGCGCCGCTCACGATCTTCAGCTACCGGAGCTTCGAGCACACCGTCGACGCCGTCGTGGTGAAGCGCATGGCGGCCTTCCTGAACGCCGGTGTACGCCTCGGTGCACTGCGGCCCGCCATCGACCGGGTGTTCGCCCTCGACGACGCCGTTGAGGCACACCGCCGCCTCGAGAAGGGGCTCCACGCCGGGAAGAAGATCGTCGTCACGGTCCAGCAACGGACCAGCAGGCACGGTACGTGACATGTGACCGGCTGCGTCCGCGGGGCACCCTGGCCGGCGAGGGTGGCGGAGCCGCTCCTCTGGTCAGCGACCAGAGGGGCGGTTTCCCGTTCAGGTCCTACGCCCTCTGGGTCCGTACCTCGGAAGGTACCGGCGACGCCATGCGCCACCGCCGGGTCTCCGGCAGTCCGCCTTCGGGCCGTCGTGCCGGACGCACCGGGTCAGGACGGCCGGCCGGCGCTGATCCGGTCCAGGTGGGGCGCTAGTTCGTCGGTGATCAGCAGGTCGCCGCGGATCTCGTCGTGCGGGTAACCGGCTCGGCCCACCATGTGCGCCGCGACCGGCGCGGTGGCGAGCTGGAAGACGCCGACGAGCACGAGGGTGGTGATGTCCACCCCGGTGCGCAGACGCAGCGCGCAGCCGAGCAGGACGAGCAGCAGGCCGAGCACCTGGGGCTTGGCCGCCGCGTGCATGCGGGCGAGCAGGTCGGGAAAGCGCACCAGCGCCACCCCGGCGGCGACGCAGAGCAGCGCGCCGGCGATCAGGCAGACCGCGGCGGTGGCGTCGAGGACGGCGTCGAGCGTCACTTGACGTTTCTCCTGGCCGCGAAGCGGGCCACGCTCACCGAACCGACGAACCCGAGGATGGCGAGCACGACCAGCACGGGCAGCGCGGTGGCGTCGCGGCTGTAGGCGGCCTCGGTGGCGATGGCGGCGACGACGACGGCGAGCAGCACGTCGGTGGCGACGGCGCGGTCGAGGATGGACGGTCCACGGATGATGCGGGTGAGGGTCAGTCCGACGGCCACGGCGAGCAGCACGCCGACGGTCACGGCGACGACTGTCATGTCGATGCCCCTTCCGGGTGGGCCGGCTTCGGCAGGCCGGCGGGGTCGGGATGCGTCACGCGGCGCAGCTCGTCCGGCGAGCCGATGGCCGCGACGATGCGCGCTTCCAGGTCCAGTACGCCCTGCCGGAACCGCTCCACCTCGTCGCGGCTGCGTACGCCGATGACGTGCACGTAGAGGGTCCCGGTCGCCCGGTCGGCCTCCAGGATGAGGCTGCCGGGCACCAGGGAGAGCGCCTCGGCGGTGAGCGTGAGGTTGAGGTCGGTGTTGACCCGCAACGGCACGGCGATGATCGCGCTGAGCGGGGGATGCCCGAACCGCACCGCCAGCCAGGCGATCTGGGCGGAGGCGACCACGAGGTCCCACAGGAAGCGCAGCCAGAACCGGGCGAGCGGCACGGGGCGGATCCGCCCGGCGAAGGTCACCGGCGGCAGCGGGAACACGGCCAGCAGCACGACGGAGAGCACCAGCCCACCGATCAGGTTGGCCCAGCTGAGGGTGCCCCAGAGCAGCATCCAGACACCCGTCAGCCCGGTCGCGGCGACGATCCGGTTACGGCGCCGCGCCAGCCGGGTCAACGGCGGGTTGGCCGGCCGGGCAGGCTTCGCGGGCGCGGTCGGGGTGGTCGTCGGGTCACTGGTCACGGTGCACCGTCCGGGAACACGGCCTCGACGTACGGGGTCCGGCGCAGCAGGTCGTCGGCCGCGTCGGTGCTGAGGTCGAACAGCGGCCCGGCGACCACCGTCAGCGCCAGCCCGAGCACCACCAGGGCGACGGTCGGCGCGATCATCAGCCGGGGCAGCACCGGGCCCGACGCCTCGGGCTCCGATCCCCGGTCCGGGCGTTCGGCGACGGCGACCCGGGCGGCGCCGGCGGTCTGACCGGCGGCCTCGGCCGTGGCGGTGACCCCGGGCCCGGTGACCCGGCCGGTGCCGGCGCGGGCGGTGTCGGCGCGGGCGGTGTCGGCGCGGGTCGTGTCGACGCGGCCGGTGTCGACGCGGGTGCTGCCGCCGACGTCGGGCATGTCCGGATGCGGTGCCCGCCAGAACGCCAGGTTCCACACGCGGGCGATGGCGTAGAGGGTGAGCAGGCTGGTGATCAGCCCACCGGCCACGAGCGTCCAGGCCAGCGGGCCACCGTCGTCCACGCCGGCCTGGACGAGGCCGAGCTTGCCGAGGAACCCGGAGAACGGCGGGATGCCGGCGAGGTTGAGCGCCGGTACGAAGAACAGCACGGCCAGCAGCGGCGAGAGCCGGGCCAACCCGCCGAGCCGGTCCAGCGCGGTGCTGCCGCCCCGGCGTTCGACCAGGCCGGCGGCGAGGAACAGGGTCGTCTGGATGGTGATGTGGTGCACCACGTAGAAGATCGCCGCCGACAGCCCGAGCGAGGTGGTCAGGCCTACGCCGAAGAGCATGTAGCCGATGTGGCTGATGAGGGTGAACGACAGCAGCCGTTTGACGTCGGACTGGGCGACCGCGCCGAGGATGCCCACCACCATGGTCAGCGCCGCCAGCACCAGCAGCAGGTCGGCGGTGCGCCCGCCGGGGAACAGCAGCGTCTCGGTGCGGATGATCGCGTACACGCCGACCTTGGTGAGCAGGCCGGCGAAGACGGCGGTGACCGGGGCCGGGGCGGTCGGGTAGCTGTCGGGCAGCCAGGCCGACAGCGGGAACACGGCTGCCTTGATGCCGAAGGCGAGCAGCAGCATCCCCTGCAGGACCAGCCGCAGGTCGTCCGGCAGCGCGTCGAGCCGGTCGACGAGCTGGGCCAGGTTGAGCGTGCCGGTCGACGCGTAGACCAGACCGATCGCGACCAGGAAGATCAGCGACGACAGCAGGCTGACCACGACGTACGTGGTGCCGGCCCGGATCCGGGTCTCCGTGCTGCCCAGGGTCAACAGCACGTAGCTAGCGACCAGCAGGATCTCGAAGCCGACGTAGAGGTTGAACAGGTCGCCGGAGAGGAACGCGTTGCACACTCCGGCGGTCAGCACGAGGTAGGTCGGGTGGTAGACCGACAGCGGGGTCTCCTCGTCGCCGTCGGCCATGCCCTGCCCGATGGAGTAGACCAACACGCACAGGGTGACGGCGGCGGAGACGACGAGCATCAGCGCGGCGAGCTGGTCGGCTACCAAAACGATGCCCAGGGGCGCGACCCAGCCGCCGACCTC
This sequence comes from Micromonospora sp. NPDC047074, assembly GCF_040643815.1. Lineage (NCBI taxonomy): Bacteria > Bacillati > Actinomycetota > Actinomycetes > Micromonosporales > Micromonosporaceae > Micromonospora > Micromonospora sp. NPDC047074. The sequence continues at coordinate 72,684 of NZ_JBEYVB010000002.1, read as the reverse complement.
GACGACCAGTGGCCCGTCGACGGTGGAGCGGAACAGCAGCAGCGCCGCCACGGCGACGGTGGCGGTGAGCACGGTGAGGCTGACCCACCGCTGGGCGCGCGGCCGGCGCAGGAGCAGCAGCGTCAGGGCCGCGCCGAGCAGCGGCATCACCACCGGCAGGGGTACGAGCCAGGTCATCCGGCCCTCCCCGCGTCACCGGCCAGGCTCGCCGCCCGGTCGTCGGCGGGTACGGCGTTCGGGTCGCCGTCCCCGGTGTCGGTGTCGGCGGTGCCCGGCCCCTCGTCCCGGTCGGCCAGCTCCATGATGCGGCGGTCCTCGACGTCGTCCTGCACCTCGTCGTGCCCGTTGAGGTGCCAGCTGCGGTACGCCAGGGCGAGCAGGAACGCGGTCATGCCGAGGGTGATGACGATCGCGGTCAGCACCATCGCCTGGGGCAGCGGGTCGCTCATGTCCCCCTCGGCGGTGGTGCCGACGATCGGTGGCCCGCCGGCCTGCCCGCCGGTGAGCAGGAGGAGGTTGGCACCGTTGCCGAGCAGGATGACGCCCATCAGCACCCGGGTGAGGCTGCGTTCCAGCAGCAGCGTCACCCCGGTCGCGAAGAGCACGCCCACCACGAGGACGTAGGTCAGGTTCGGGTTCACACCAGCTCCTTCGTCCGGTCGTCGTCGGCCTGTTCGGTCTCGTGCTGGTCGGTCTCCTGCTGGCGGTCCATCTCGGCGCCCAGGCTGCGCAGGATGTCCAGGACCAGGCCGACCACGATGAGGTAGACCCCGACGTCGAAGAACACCGACGTGACGAAGTGGACGTGGCCGAGGACCGGCAGGTGGATGTCGAGCAGGGCGCTCTGCAGGAACTCCCCGCCGAGCAGCATCGCGGCTAGGCCCGTGCCGACGGCGACGAACAGCCCGGCGCCGAGCACCGCGCCGGCGTCGACCGGGGCGGCCCCGTTGAGCTCGGTACGCCCGCCCGCCAGGTAACGCACGGCCAGTGCGAGCCCGGCGACCAGTCCGGCGGCGAAGCCGCCGCCGGGGGCGTTGTGCCCGGAGAAGAGCAGGTAGATCGAGAAGACCAGGATGACGTGGAACAGCAGCCGGGTGACGACCTGGAGGATGACCGACTGCTGGCGGGCCGTGGCGCCGGTGGTGAGCCAGCGCGGGCGCGACGACTCGCTGCGCCCGGCGCCGGGGATGACGCTGCGTCGGCCCAGGTCCCGGGACCGGCGGAAGATGAGGCTGGCCACGCCCGTGGCGGCCACCACCAGGACGGCGATCTCGCCCATGGTGTCCCAGGCCCGGATGTCGACCAGGGTCACGTTGACGATGTTCTTGCCGCCGCCGTAGGAGACGGCCTCGTCGGGGAAGTCGACGGAGATCGGGGTGGCCACCCGCGCCCCCGCCGCGACGTACGCCATGCCGGCGGTGACCACGCCCACGGCGACGCCGAGCGCCACGCGACCGCGCCGGCTGGACCGGATGGGGCGCTCGGAGAACTTGGCCGGCAGGTGGCGCAGGACCAGCACGAACATGACGATCGTGACGGTCTCCACCAGGAACTGGGTCAGGGCCAGGTCCGGGGCGCCGTGCAGGATGAACAGCAACGCGGTGCCGTAGCCGGCGACGCCGACGAGGATCATCGCGGTCAACCGTCGCAGGGCGCGGGCGGCGGCCACGGCGGCGACCACCACCACGGCGGCGGCCACGGCCTGCAACGGGGTGTCCCACAGCTCGAACCGCTGCGGCCAGGGGAACCCGGCCAGCAGCGCCCCACCCGGCAAGGTGATCAGCACCAACAGGATGACGCCCAGGTAGAACGGGAGCGAGCCGCGCTGGGTGGCGCCGGTCAGCTCCACCGCCAGCCGGTCCACCCCGCCGATGAGCCGGTCGTAGACCGAGGCCCCGTCGAAGGGCAGGCGGGCCGCCCCGGGGCGCAGCCGCCCCCGGTGCCCCAGCAGGAACAGCCCGGCCCCGGCGGCCACCGCCAGCGCCGACAGGCCCAGCGCGGGAGTCGCTCCGTGCCACAGCGCGAGGTGGTAGCCGGGCCCGGTGCTCGGGTACAGGTCCGCGTACGGGGCGAGGACGCCGTCGACGAACGGCGCGAAGAGGCCCGCCGCCAGGCCGGCGGCCGCGAGCACGGCGGCCGGCGCGAGAAAGGGCCACCGGACCGGCCGGACCTGGGTGGTGGGCACTCCGGGCTTGGCGGCGAACGCACCCCAGACGAAGCGCAGCGTGTACGCCACGGTCAGCGCCGAGCCGAGCACCAGGCCGACGAGTACCGCCAGATCGGTGCCGCCGCCGTGCAGGAACGCCTCGACGGCGGCTTCCTTGGCGACGAAGCCGGCCAGCGGCGGAAGACCGGCCATGGAGGCCGCCGCGAGGCAGGCCACCACCGCGAGCGCCGGGGCCTGCCGCCCCAGGCCGCCGAGTTCGCGCAGGTCACGGGTGCCGGCGGCGTGGTCGACGAGGCCGACCACGAGAAACAGGGTGGACTTGAAGAGGGCGTGGGCCAGCACCATCGCCACGCCGGCCAGTGCGGTGTCGCGGGTGCCCGCGCCGAGCACCACCATGAGCAGGCCGAGTTGGCTGACCGTGCCGTAGGCCAGCAGCAGCTTCAGGTCGACCTGCCGCAGCGCCGCCCAGCCGCCGAGCAACATGGTGAGCAGCCCGCCGACGAGCAGCACCGGCCGCCACGGCGTGACCCCGGCCACGGCCGGCCCCATCAGCGCGACGAGGAACACACCGGCCTTGACCATCGCCGCCGCGTGCAGGTAGGCGCTGACCGGGGTGGGCGCGGCCATGGCACCGGGCAGCCAGAAGCTGAAGGGGAAGATCGCCGACTTGCTCAGCGCGCCGAGCAGGATCAGCAGCAGCGCCACGGCCAGGTAGCCGCCGCCGGGCAGGTCGGCGGCGATCTCCGACCAGCGGTAGCTGCCGGCGTGCTGCCCGAGCATGACGAACCCGGCGAGCATCGCCAGGCCGCCCAGGGTGGTCACCAGCAGCGCCTGCATGGCGGCCCGCCGGCTGGAGCGCCGGGTCGGGTCGCTGCCGATCAGCAGGTAGGAGAAGACGGTCGTCAGCTCCCAGAACACGTACAGCAGCAGCAGGTCGTCGGAGACCACCAGGCCGAGCATCGCCCCGGCGAAGGCGACGAAGACCGCCGCGAACCGGCCCAGGCCGGGGTCGTCGGAGCGGAAGTAGCGGGCGCTGTAGGCGAGCACCAGCGCACCGACCCCGCCGACGAGCACCACCATCAGCCAGGCCAGGGTGCCCATCCGCAGGGCGATCTCCAGGTCGAGCTGGGGAACCCAGGTGACCGTCTCGACGACCGGGGTGCCGGAACGGACCGTTCCGGTGCGGGTCAACGCCCAGGCCAGGGTCGCGGCGGGGGCCAGGGCCACCAGGTAGAGGGCGCGACGCCCCCAGATACGTATCAGTCCCGGGGCGATCACGGCTGCGAGCGCATGGATCGCCACCAGAACCAGCACATACCCTCCCCAGAGTCGGACAGCCGGTTAGCCCACCCTATCCGGTAAGGACCGCATCCGCCTATAGGCGATACGCGGCCGGAGGGCTGGAGGCTGTGATCTGGGCCGGAGCGTGTCGGTGGTCAGCGCTGCCAGCGCACCACCCCACCCACCACGGTGAGCGCCACCGCGAGGTCACGTAGGGCGGCCGGCTCGACCTGGTACGGGTCGACGGGCAGCGCGATGAAGTCCGCGAGCATCCCGGGGGTCAGCCGCCCCTTCAGGTGCTCCTCGTAGGAGGCGTACGCGCCCGCCTCGGTGAAGCAGCGCAGCGCCGTGTCGAGATCGAGCCGCTCGTGCGGCTGCACGCCGCCGGGCGGGGTGCCGTCGGGCTGCTGCCGGGTCACCGCGGCGTGCACGCCGTAGAACGGATCCGGGTCCTCGACCGGGGCGTCCGAGCCGAACGCCACGGTCGCACCGGCGTCCAGGAGGCTGCGCCAGGCGTACGAGGCGAGGTCCCGGCCGGCCAGCATCCGGGTGGTAAGGGGGATGTCGCTGGTGCAGTGGGTCGGCTGCATCGAGGCGACCACGCCCAGCCGGGCGAGCAGCGGCACGTCCGCCGGCCGCAGGTGCTGGGTGTGCTCGATCCGGTGCCGCAGCCGCCGTACCGCCGTCGGGTTGGTGCGCGCCGACTCCTGCCAGCGGGCGTACGCGCGCAGCACCATCTCGTTCGCCGCGTCGCCGATGGCGTGCGCCGCGACGGCGATGCCCGCGCCGGCCGCCTTCGCCACCAGCCGCTCGAACTCCTCCACGGGGGTGACCGCGATGCCGTGGTTGTCGGGCTCGCCGTCGTACGGCTCGGTCATCAGGCAGGTGTGCGAACCGAGCGCCCCGTCGGTGAAGATCTTGACCGGTCCGGTGCTCAGCCAGCGGTCGCCGGCGCCGGTCGCCCAGCCCAGGTCGATCACCTCGTCCAGCGCCGTCACCGGGATCGACTTGTGCACCCGCAGCGGCAGCTCACCCTGGGCGTACAGGGTCTCGTAGGCGGCCCGGCAGTCCTGCCCGTCGATGTCGTGGATGCTGGTGAGGCCGACGGCGAGCAGCCGGGGCAGGTGGGTACGCAGCTGGGTGACCAGGTCACCGCTGAGCGAGGTGCGCATCAGGTCGTAGGCCGCGTCCCCGGCCGACTCCCGCAGGATCCCCGTCGGCTCGCCGCGTTCGTCGCGGACGATCTGCCCACCGATCGGGTCGGGGGTCCCGGCGTCGATGCCGAGGTGCCGGAGGGCGGCGGTGTTGACCCAGGTGGTGTGCCCGTCGATGCTGGGCAGCACGGCGGGGCGGTCGGGGCAGACGCGGTCCAGGTCGGCCCGGTTCGGTTGCACCGGCCGCTCCCACTTGTGGCTGTCCCAGCGGCCGCCGAAGAGCCACGCCCCGGGCGACAGGGTGGCGGCGTGCCGCCCGATCCGGGTCAGCGCCTCGTCGAGGCTGGTGGTGCCGCGCAGGTCCACCTGCTCCAGGCCCCGCACGTAGAGCGCCGAGTGCAGATGGCTGTCGATCATCCCGGGCAGGACGGTCATCCCGTCGAGGTCGACCCGGCGCACCGCACCGCCGGCACGGTCCCGGCACTCGTCCAGGTCCCCGACGGCGACGATCCGCTCGCCGCGCACCAGCATCGCCTCCGCGTACGGGCGGACGGGGTCGAGCGTGTGGATCCGGGCGTTCTCGAAAACCGTACCGGTCATGGGGTCGCCTGATTCGACGGTGGGGTGGGGACCAACCATGCTAGGGGGTGCCGCAGAAACGCATGCGCGGGGCAGAGCGCACCGCGCCAACTGCGGTACCGTGCAGAGTCACCAGATAGATCTGACGTGACTGTCGTCGGGCGGCCCGTCCTCCGCCGGCCCGGCACGGAGGTGCCGGATGGCTGACGACGCGGAGTTGACAGCGTGGGCGCTCGCCGCCGGCCGGGGTGACCGGGCTGCCGCCGCCTCCTTCGTCCGCGCGACGCAGCAGCAGGTCCGACGCTTCCTCGCCGCGCTGGTCTCCCCCGGCGAGGCGGACGACCTGGCGCAGGAGACCTTTCTGCGGGCGATGCGGTCGTTACCGTCGTACGCCGGACGCTCCTCTACGCGGACGTGGCTGCTCACCATCGCCCGGCGGGTCGCCGCGGACCACGTCCGCGCCATGACGTCACGGCCCCGGACGGTGTCGATAGCGGACCGCTACGACGCCCCCGACCCGGCGCACAGCGGTTTCGACCGGCAGGTGGTGCTGGAACGCCTCATCGCGGCGTTGCCGGTGGAGCGGCGGGAGGCGTTCGTGGCGACCCAGGTCCTCGGCCTGTCCTACGCCGAGGCGGCGGAGGTGTGCGGCTGCCCGGTGGGCACCATCCGCTCGCGGGTGGCCCGCGCCCGGGAGGATCTGGTCGCCGCCATGGACGGCCGGCCGGGCTCCCGCCGGCTCGGCGACGCCATTGGCTGAGGCGCCCGCACACCCCTGTCGACCTGCGCGAAGGCCATGATCCGCCGAAGTGCGCGGGAACCAACGGCCCGCCCGGGGCGACTACCGTACATGGGTTGCGAGCAGTGGCGTGAGGTGCTGTCGGCGCAGTTGGACGGGGAGGAGACCGCCGCGGAGCGGACAGCGGCGGCCGGCCACCTGGCTGGCTGCGACGGCTGCCGGGCGTGGTACGACCGGGCCGCGGCGGTGACCCGGCGGGTCCGGTTGTCGGTCGCCGTCGTCGACGACGACCGCACCGATGTCATCCTCGGCGCGCTGCCCACACCGTCGCCCCGCCGGTGGCGGCGGGTCGTGCTCACCCTGCGGGCGGCGCTGGGTCTGATCGGGGCGCTGCAACTCGTGCTGGGCCTCGCACAGGTCGGGCGCGGCAGCTCCGCCCCCCACGTGCACCCGGCGGGCGGTCTGGCGACGGGGCACCTGTGGCACGAGTCGGCGGCGTGGAACGTCGCCGTGGGCGCGGGCTTCCTGTTCGTCGCCGCCCGGCGTACGCCCCCGACGGGGCTGGTGCCGATGTTGAGCGCCTTCGTCGGGATGCTGGCCCTGCTGTCGGTCAACGACCTGCTGACCGGCCAGGTGGACACCGCCCGGCTGGTCAGCCACGGCTTCCTGCTCGCGGGCTACGTCGTCGTGGTCGCCCTGTCCCGTCCCGGGCTGCGCCCCGGCGGCCCGGCGGCCCGGCGCGACCGCCCGGACGGTCCCCGCTGGCACCTTCCCACCGACGAGCCGGCGGAGTCGCCCGGGCTGCGGCTGCTCCCGTCGCCGTATCCCGGCTCCGCCCGCGCCTCCGACCGCCGCGCGGCCTGACCCCCGGCGCCGACGCGGGATTGTGGTGTAAGGAAGGGCACCTTCCTAACACTATGCGTTAGGAAGGTGCCCTTCCTTACACCTTCCGCCCGGCGGCGGTCAGGACGGCGGCGGGGCGGGCAGGTCGACCACGCGGGTGGCCCAGCGGGTCATCAGCGCCGGGTCGTGGGTGATGAGCAGGACCCCGGCCGCGTGCTGTCGCTGGTAGTCGGTGACGACGGCCGCGAGGTGCGCCTGGGTCGAGGCGTCGAGCATGGCGGTGGCCTCGTCGCAGAGCAGGTAGTCCGGCCGGTGCACGAGGGCCCGGGCGAGACAGGCGCGTTGCAGTTGCCCGTCGCTGACGGCGTGCGGCCGGCGGGCGAGCAGGTCCGGCGTGAGACCGACGAGATCGGCCAGTTCCGCCGCCCGGGCCCGCGCCTGCTCCTCGGCGACGCCGGTGGCGCGCAGCGGTTCGGCGATGATGTCGGCGAGGCCCAGCCGGGGGTCGGTGGCGGCGCGGGGGCTCTGGAAGAGGATCGCGACCCGGGTACGGACGGCCGCGGGCACCCGGTGGCGGGCTCCCGGCACCCGCTGGCCGTCCAGGCTGACGTGCCCGCCGTTCGGTGCGTGCAGCAGGGCGAGCACCCGGGCGAGGGTGGACTTGCCGCTACCCGAGGGCCCGCGCAGCCCGACCGTCTCGCCGGGGGCGACGTGCAGGTCGACGCCGTCGAGGACGCGCCGGCGGCCGTAGGAGACGGCGACCTGGTGGGCGGCGAGCGAGCTGCTGGTCATGCCGGGGCTCCGACGACGGTCAGGGGGTGGTGGCAGGCGACCTGGCCCGGCCCGTCCGCGGGAGGCGCGGGCGGGGTCCGGCAGACGTCGGTGGCGCGGTCGCAGCGCGGGGCGAAGGCGCAGCCGGTGGGCAGGTCGGTGAGCATCGGCGGGTGCCCGGGGACCGGCCGGAAGGCCCGCTCGGGCAGGGCGTCGAGCAGGCCGGCCGAGTAGGGGTGGGCGGGCGCGGCGAACAGCTCCTCGGTGGGCCGGCGCTCGACGATCCGGCTGGCGTACATGACGGCGACGGTGTCGGCGACGCGGCGGGCGGCGGCCAGGTCGTGGGTGATGAGCAGGACGGCACCGCCGGCGTCGCAGCGGCGCCGCAGCAGGTCGAGCGTGTGGTCGACCAGGGGCCGGTCGAGCCCCGTGGTGGGTTCGTCGGCGAGCAGCAGCGGCGGGTCCGGGGCGAGGGCGAGGGCGGTGGCCAGGCGCTGGGCCATGCCGCCGGACAGCTCGTGGGGATAGCTGTCGAGATCGGCGGGGTCGAGACCGACCTCGGCGGCGATCCGGTCGGCCGCCGTGGGTGCCTCGCGCCGGGGGTGGCCGTGGGCGCGCAGGGTCTCCTCCAGCAGCCGCCGGCCCGTCCGCACCGGGGTCAGCGCGGTGGCGGGGCTCTGCGGCACCAGCCCGACCGCGCGTCCCCGGACCGCGCGGGCGAGGCGGCGCTCGGACGCGCCGATCAGGTCGATCCGTTCCCCGGCGGGTGGGCGCAGGAGGGCGTGACCGGTGACGGCCGCGTTGCGGGGCAGCAGGCCGAGCAGGGCGTGCGCGAGCACCGACTTGCCACAGCCGGACTCCCCCACCACCGCCAGGAGCTCGCCCGGACGGACGGTCAGGTGCAGGTCGGTGACGGCCTGCACGACGGCGTCGCGGAGCTGGAAGCGGACGGTAAGGCCGTCGACCTCCAGCAGGCCGGGCCGGCCGTCGGCTGCGGTGTCGGCCGTTGCGGCGGCGGAGGTGGCGCGGGGCTCGCGGGTGGCGGTCACAGGTTCAGCTCCGCTCGTACGCGCGGGTCGAGGCGGTCGCGCCACCGGCCGGTGAGGGTGGCCAGGGCGAGGGTGACGACGACGAGGAGCAGGCCGGGCACGATGCTGGCCCACCAGGCGCCGGTGAGCAGGGACCGCTGCCCGTCGCTGATCATGTTGCCGACCGAGGCCAGGTGCGGAGGCAGGCCGAGACCGAGGAAGGACAGCGCGGTCTCGTGCCAGACCGCGTGCGGCACCATCAGCGTGGTGGCCAGCGCCAACCGGGGCAGCACGTGCGGGAGCAGGTGCCGGGTGAGCACCCGGGCACGGCTGGCCCCGCCGGAGATCGCGGCGTCGACGAACGGGCGGTTGCGCAGGCTGAGCAGTTCCGATCGGACGATGCGGGCGGTGGAGAGCCAGTGCGTCAGCCCGATCGAGAGGATCACCGCGTTGAGGCTCGGGCGCAGCATCGCGACGATGAAGATGCCCAGCAGCAGGTGCGGCAGCGCCGCGATGGTGTCGACCACCCGCATCAGCACCCGGTCGACCCAGCCGCCGACCGTGCCGGCCACCGCGCCGACCAGGCCGCCGATCACGGTGGCGACGAGCGCGGCGACGACTCCCACGAGCAGCGAGACGCGCAGGCCGTAGAGGCTGCGGTGGGCCACGTCACGGCCCAGGTCGTCAGTCCCCGCCGGGTGCGCCCAGGAGGGGGCGAGCCGGGTGCGGGCCAGGTCCACCGCGCTCTCGTCGAGCGGCCAGAGGACGGGGGCGAGGAGGCAGGCCAGGCCCGCGCCGACGAGCACGGTCCAGGCGACGGCGGCACCGGCCCGGCCCGTACGGGGCTTCGCCCGCCGGAGCCGCGCGGGCAGGGCGAGGTCAGTCATCGAGGCGTACCCGGGGGTCGGCGGCGGCGTAGGCGAGGTCGGTGGCCAGGTTCGCGGCCAGCACCACGACGGTGGTGGCCAGGGTCGTGGCGGCCAGCAGCGGGAAGTCGCTGCCCAGCGCGGCGTGGACGGTGACCGCGCCGAGACCGGGCAGGGAGAACACGGTCTCCACCAGGACAGCGCCGCCGATGAGTTCCGGCAGGTGGGTGCCGACGAGGGTGAGGAACGGCAGCAGCGCGGTACGCAGGGCGTGGCCGAACAGGACGGTGCGGCCGGGCAGCCCTCTCGCCCGGGCGGCGAGGACGTGGTCGTCGCGGAGGCTGTCGGCGACCGCGTCGCGGACGAACAGCACGAACCACGGCGCCTGGGCGACCGCCAGCACGGTCACCGGCAGGATCAGGTGCCGGGCCACGTCGGCGGGCTCGGTGCTGGTGGCGGTGATGTCGGTGAGCCCGCCGGCCGGCAGCCACCCGAGGGTGAGGGCGAACAGGGCGATCGCGGCCAGCGCGAGCCAGAACACCGGCATCGACTGCACCGTGTACGCCGTCGTGCGCAACGCCCGGTCGAACCAGCCGCCGCGCCGGTACGCGGCCAGGGTGCCCAACAGCAAGCTGGCGACGAGGACGAGGGCGAGTGCGGCGCCGACCAGCAGCAGGGTCCAGCCGGCGCGGGCGGCGAGCACGGCGGTGACCGGTTCGTGCCGGCTGGTGGACCAGCCCAGGTCGCCCTGGAGCAGGTTGCCCACCCAGCGGAGGTACTGCACCGGCAGCGGGTCGTCGACGCCCCAGTTGGCGCGGATCTGCGCCAGGTTCTCCTCGCTGGCGGTGAACGCCGCCGCGCCCGCGTACTGCTGGGCGGGGTCGATCGGCGAGGCCGCGCCGAGGGCGAACATGCCGACGCTGGTGGCGGCGAGGATCGGCACGGCCACCAGCAGCCGGCGGCGCACCACGGCGCCGGCGCCCGCGAGCCGGCGGGACCGGCGGGCGGGAGCCTTGGCCGGGGACGGCGCGGTGACCGGGGCGGGTGTGGTCACGACTTCCTCGTCCAGGTGTGGATGTTCCACCAGAGGCTGTTGGCCACGTCGTGCTCGTGCGGCTCGACCCGCGGCGTCACCCCGGCGACCGCGTCCTTCACCACGTAGGTGTGCTGCAGGTAGGTGAGGAACACCCACGGCATGTCGGTGCCGAGCTGCTTCTGGAACGTGGCGTACGCGGCCTTGCGGGTGGCCGGGTCGGCGTTGGCGCGGCCGTCCTGCAACGCCTTGTCCACCACGGCGGAACGGTACGAGCCGGGGTTGAAGAAGCCCTGGCCGGCGAAGGCGGAGCCGAACAGCTTGTAGGAGACGAAGTCCGGGTCGTACGGCGTGCCGTAGCCCATGACCAGCGCGTCGCTCTTCATCCGGGGGGTGATCGCGTCCCAGGTCAGGCCCTCTGGGGTGATCTTGATGCCGACCTTCTTCGCGTCGGCGGTCACCGCGAGGGCCAGTTCCTTGCGCAGGCTGTCGGGGGCCGGGTACATCAGCGAGAACGCCGCCTGCCGGCCGTCCTTGACGCGGATGCCGTCCGGGCCCGGCCGCCAGCCGGCGGCGTCGAGCGCGGCGGTCGCCGCGGCCGGGTCGGCGGCGGGCTTGCCGACGATCGACGGCTCGGCGAACTCCGACGTCGGCGGGACCGGCCCGTACGCCGGCTCTCCGGCACCGCCGAGCAGGCCGGTGACCATGGCCGCGCGGTCCACCGCCGCGTTCAGCGCCCGGCGCACCGCGAGGTCGGCGGTGACCGGGTTGCCCGCCGGCAGCATCACGCCCCGGTAGTCGGCGGTGGGCACCCGCTCCACCCGGTAGCCGGCCTGCCCGTCGAACCCGGTGGTGAGCTTCGGGGCCAGCTCCGCCACGTCGAACTCCCCCGCCCGCATCCGCTGGGCGCGCACGTTGTCGTCGGGGACGAACGCCACGACCACCCCGCTGTTGGCGGGCCTGCCGTCCCAGTACTTCTCGTTGGCCGCGAGCACGAGCCGGTCGCCGGGGGTCCACGACGTCACCCGGTACGGGCCGGTGCCCACCGGCTTGCGGTTGAACTCGGCCTTGTTGACGTCCTGCCCGGCCAGGGCCTTCGCCGGCACGATCCCGAGGGCCAGGCGCTGCGGGAACGGGGCGTAGGCGTACTTCAGGGAGAACACCACGGTCGACGGGTCGGGGGCGGTGACCGAGGCGAGCATGTCCAGGTCGGAGCGGAGCGTGGAGTCGACCTTCGGGTCCAGCACCGCCTGGTAGGTGAAGACCACGTCCTGCGCGGTGAACGGGCTGCCGTCGTGGAACAGCACGCCGTCGCGCAGCTTCACGGTGACCGTCCTGCCGTCGGGCGAGACGGTCGGCAGCTCGCGGGCCAGCGCCGGCACGAGCTGGTTGCGGGCGTCGCGGGCGACCAGCCCGTCGAAGATCAGGGAGCCGCCGTCGACCCCGTAGTTGAGCACCGGGTTCAACGTGTCGGGCTCGCCCGCCGTCGCCACCACGAGGGGGCCGGCGCCGCCCGCGGCCGTCGAGGTGGTCGTCGGGGACGAGCAGCCGGCCAGGGCGAGGACACCGGCGACGGCCATTGCCGTCGCGCGCTTGGACACGGACGTACCCATCACATGCTCCCGGTCTGTTCCCCGCACGACCGGCCGGCGTACGCACCGGACCGGCGTGGTGCGGTGGACCGACCGCGCCGCGCCTGTTAGCGGTCACGAGCGGGGCGGGCACCGTGGAGATGGTCTGGATCATCGCCACGGCACCCGCCCCGCTGTCGCCAGCATCACGCAGTTGCCACGATTACGCAACAAGCCCGCCGGCCAGTGTCGCGGGAACCACACCGGCCGGACCGCCGTCGCCGCACGCCCCGACCACACCCGGACGCCCGGCGGGACCGACCCGGCTGCCACCCGGCAGAGCCTGCCGGGTGGCCGGATCGACCCCCGTCCGCCGGGCGTCCGGGTCGGGCCCGGCCTGCCGGGCGTCCGGGTCGGCGGGTCAGCCGATGGGGAGGGCGATCAGCCAGTCCCGCCAGGCTCGCTGGACGTGGGCCGGGTCCTGCCCGGTGTCGAAGACGTGGTGGCCGAGGACCAGGGCGTCACCCCGCTCCGCGCCGGAGTGGAGGAACCGGTAGAGCGCGTCGGCGGTGCGGACTCCGACGTAGGTCGGGAGACCGGCCAGGTCCACGACGCCCTCGATCGGCGGCAGTCCGTCGACGGTGAACCGGACCCGCTGTCCCTCGGCGATCGGGCCGGCGACACCGATGGCGTCGGCCACCGCCGCCCACACCCGGTCCGCTCCACCGCAGCCGGGACGGAACGCCGCGACCGGGGCCGCGGTCCGGCCGGGGAAGTGGGCGAGGTACGCGGCCAGCGTCCCGAGGTACATGTCCCAGCCGACCGCCATCGCCTCGTACTCGGCCTCCCAGTCGTCCCCGAGCACGCCGCTCTGCACGAGCCGCAGTGTCGTGCTGCCCCGCTCGCGGCCCTCGATGAGGTATTCCACGGCCATGAAGGTGCCGTCCGCCCCCGGCTCGGTGCGGTCGGCGAGCCGCTTCCCGGGCTCCCACGCCGTGATCGTCGACTCCTCGACGTGGCCGGCCATCGTCAGGCGGGTCCGGCCGCCCTCGCCCGGCTCGACCTCGGTGTGGCCCATGAACCAGGAGTCGATGCCCGGACCGGTGGCGATGGCCTCCCAGACCTGCTCGGGCGTGGCGGCCAGCTCGACTTCCTTGCGCAGCTCGAAGTCGTGTCCCATGTCAGTGCCCCTCACTCTGTTTCGTGTCGTCCTGGTCGGCGCTGGGATGCAGGGCGACCACCACCCGGTGTTCACGGCCGCCGGGGGCGTTCTCGTCGTGGTACCTGCCGACCAGTGCGGTGACCGTGGCCGCCAACTCCTCGGCGAAGGCGGCCCGGTCGCGCGCCGAGGCGAACCGGACGGTGCCGTCGACGGCGAACGTCGCCACCCGCTGTTTCGCCCGCTCCGCGCCGGTGATGAGCGCGCCGACGTCCTGCACGAGCCGGGCGGCGAGGGCCAGCAGCCACCGCGCCGACAGCCGGTCCGGCGACTGCGCCGGGTCGGGCCGCACCGCGGAGAGGGCCGCCGGCGAGATCACGTACGACGCCGCGGTGGCCCGCATGATCCGCTCGGTGACGTTGCCCTTCCGGCGCTCCTCCACCAGCTCGATCAGGCCGTGCTGCTCCAGTGCCCGCAGGTGGTAGTTGACCTTCTGCCGCGGCAGGCCGACCCGGGCGGCGAGCATCGTCGCCGAGGCCGGCTCGGCGAGCGCGGCCAGCAGCCGGACCCGCATCGGGTCCAGCGACACCTCGGCCGCTGCCGGATCCTCGATCACTGCGACTTCGAACATGCCCCCACCCTTCCACCGACAGATTTTACTGTCAAGAAAACCTGATTGGTCGGTTCGGGACGCGCCGGGGCCGCCCTCAGCTCGCGATCTTGCACTTCCCGCCCCTAGCATGGGGCCTATGCCCGGTTTTGACCGGGCAGGAAGTGCAAGATCGTCGGGCTCGGACAGGCATGGCTGTCACCGGCACTGGCGCCGCTCGTCATTCCGACGGCCGCAGGCGCACCCGGCGCAGCAGTTGGGCGTTGAGCGCCACCACGATCGTCGAGGCCGACATGAGCACCGCGCCGACCGCCGGGCTGAGCGTCACCCCGGCCCAGGCCAGCACGCCAGCGGCCAGCGGCAGGGCAACCACGTTGTAGCCGGCGGCCCAGGCCAGGTTCTGGATCATCTTGCGGTACGAGGCCCGGGACAGCCGGATCACGCCGGTGACACCGCGCGGGTCGGACGAGGCGAGCACCACCCCGGCGGACTCGATCGCCACGTCGGTGCCGGCGCCGATGGCGATGCCCACGTCGGCCCGGGCCAGGGCGGGGGCGTCGTTCACCCCGTCGCCGACCATCGCCACCCGCAGCCCGCGCCGTTGCAGGTCGGCCACGGCGTCGTCCTTGTCGGCGGGCAGCACCTCGGCGAAGACCTCGTCGACGCCGGGCCGGAAGCCGAGGTCGGCGGCGACCGCGTCGGCGACCGGCCGGGCGTCCCCGGTGATCATCACGATCTTGCCGACGCCCTGCTCCCGCAGCTCGGCGATCGCCGCCCGGGCCTCGGGGCGGACCTGGTCCTCCAGCGCGAGGGCGCCGAGGACGGTGGCGGTGTCACCGTCGAGACGCAGCAGGTGCAGCACCGCCGCGCCCCGACGCGACCAGTCGGCCTGCCGGTCGGCCAGGTCGTCCGGCACCTCGGCGCCCAGCTCGCGGAGCAGTGCGGGGCCGCCGACGGCGTACGCCGTGCCGTCGACCTCGGCGCGGACGCCGCGCCCGGTCAGCGAGCGGAACCCCGTCGCCCGCCGGGCCCCGCCGCGCTCGGCCCCGGCGGAGACGATGGCCCGGGCGAGCGGGTGTTCGCTGTCCGCCTCCACCGCCGCCGCGAGGGCGAGCACGTCGTCCTCGCTGCCGCCTCCGCTCGCCGCCACCCCCGAAACGACGTGCTCGCCCCGGGTCAGCGTGCCGGTCTTGTCGAACAGCACCGCGTCGACCGTGCGCATCCGCTCCAGCGCCAGCCGGTCCTTGACCAGGATCCCGCCCTTGGCCGCCACGGCCGTCGACAGCGCGATCACCAGCGGGATGGCCAGGCCCAGCGCGTGCGGGCAGGCGATCACCAGGACGGTGACGGTACGCACCACGGCCTCGCCGAGGTCGCCGAACACGGCCCAGGCCACCAGGGTCGCCACGGCCACCACGGTCGCCACGTAGAACAGCCAGGCGGCGAACCGGTCGGCGAGCACCTGCGCGCGCCCGCTGGACTGCTGGGCCTGGGCGACCAGGCGCTGGATGCCGGCCAGCGCGGTATCCTCGCCGACCGCCTCGACGCGTACCCGGATCGCCGCGTCGGTGGCCACCGTGCCGGCGACCACCCGGTCCCCCACGTCGCGGGAGACCGGCCGGGACTCACCGGTGACCATCGACTCGTCCAGTTCGGCGGCGCCCTCGGTGATCCGCCCGTCGGCGGGCACCCGCGCGCCGGGGCGGACCAGCACGAGGTCGTCGACCCGCAGCTCCGCCACGGACACCCGCTCGACCTCACCGCCGGCGGACACCCGCTCGGCGTCGTCGGGCAGCAGCGCCGCCAGGGCGGACAGGGCGCCCCGCGCCTGGCCGATGGCCTTCATCTCCTGCCAGTGCCCGAGCAGCATGATCGTGACCAGGGCGGCGAGCTCCCACCAGAAGTCCAGGTCGAAGGCGCCGAGCGCGGTCGCCGCCGAGGCTACGTACGCCACCGTGATGGCCATCGCGATCAGCAGCATCATGCCGGGCGCCCGGTCGCGCACCTCCCGTACCGCACCGACCAGGAACGGCCAGCCGCCGTAGCAGAAGACGACCGTGCCGAGGACCGGGCCGACCCACGAGACACCCGGGAAGTCCAGCCGGTAGCCGAACCACTCCATCACCATCTCGCTGGTCAGCACGATCGGCACGGTCAGCGCCAGGCTCAGCCAGAACTTCCGGCGGAACACCTCCGGATCGTGCCCGGCGTGCTTGTCATGGCCGCCGTGCCCGCCCGCGCCGTGGGCGTGTTCTCCCTCGTCGGGTGGGGGTGACGCATCCGCCGTCGCGTGGGACGGGCGGTCGCCGTGGTGGTGCGAGTCGTGGGACATCTCCACCTCCTCGCGATCACCATATACCCCCGGCGGGTATCGCGGCGCGGCTCGGCCGCTCACGGAAGGCGTGATGACGGTCGGCCGGCGATGCGGAGCGGGACGGTTTGCGACGCAGCGCGCCGGGAAGGTCCACGCCCAGCCCGAGGAGTGGAGGCGCTCATGCAGACCGCGGACTGCCGCGTGCCCGCCGGCACGGTGCCGGGTTCGACTGGCCGGACGCCGAGCGTGCGCCCCCGGAGCGCGCCGTGACCGGGCCGGTGACCGACGAGCCGGTCGGCGAGCTGGAACTCGTCCACTCCTTCACCGGCCCGATGCCCACCGGCGTGAGCGTCTCGCACACCGGCCGGATCTTCGTCAACTTCCCGAAGTGGGGCGACGAGGTGCCCGCCACGGTGGTCGAGCTGCGCGACGGCCGCGAGGTGCCGTTCCCCGACGAGCGGTGGAACAGCCCCTCGGGCGACGACGACGCGGACGCGTTCGTGTCGGTGCAGAGCGTCGTCGTCGACCCCGCCGACCGGCTCTGGGTGCTCGACACCGGCAGCCCGATGTTCCGGCCCACCGCACCCGGCGGCCCGAAGCTGGTCCGGGTCGACCTGGACACCGACACCGTCGCCCAGGTGATCACCTTTCCGGCCGACGTGGCGCTGCCCAGCACCTACCTCAACGACGTGCGCTTCGACCTGCGCCGCGGCGAGGCGGGCATCGCCTACATCACCGATTCCTCCGACTCCGGCCCGAACGGGATCATCGTGGTCGACCTGGCCAGCGGCGCGTCCTGGCGGCGGCTGCACGACCACCCGTCCACCAGGGCCGAGCCGCTGGAGACGTTCCGGCCCGTCGTCGAGGGGCGGCCGTTCCTGCAACGCCCCGCCGACGGGCCACCGAAGCCGGTGGCGATGGGCTCCGACGGGATCGCCATCTCCGCCGACGGCGCCCGGCTCCACTACTGCCCGCTCGCGTCGCGCCGCTGGTACAGCGTCGCCACCGACTCGCTCGCCGACCGTTCGGTCGCCGACGACCGGGTCGCCGCGTCGGTCGTCGACGAGGGCGACAAGGGCGGCGGCTCCGACGGCCTGGAGACCGACGACGCCGGCCGGCTCTACCTGACGTCATACGAGCAGAACGCGGTGCTACGTCGCCACCCCGACGGCACGTACGAGACGGTGGTCCACGACCCACGGCTGCTGTGGCCCGACACGATGTCCGTGGCGGCCGACGGGCACCTGTACGTCACCGCCAACCAGTTGCACCGGCAGGCCACGTACCAGGGCGGGCGGGACCTGCGACGCAAGCCGTACGCCCTGTTCCGGGTCCGGATCGACGCGGGACCGGTCCGGTTGATCTGACACCGGCCGGGCCGGCTCCTGCGGTGTAAGGAAGGGCCCCTTCCTAACGCATAGCGTTAGGAAGGGGCCCTTCCTCACCCCGCCTCCGGACGGTCAGCTCATGGTGGCGAGCAGGTCGCGGCAGGCCCGTTCGCACGCGCGGCAGGCGTCGGCGCAGACCCGGCAGTGCTCGTGCATGGCCGCGTGCCTGGCGCACTCGTCACCGCAGGCCCGGCAGGCGGCGGCGCACGCCTCCAGCAGGCTCCGGCTGATGTTGGCGTCGTAGCCGGTGTGCCGGGACAGCACCCGGGAGGTCGTCGTGCAGATGTCCGCGCAGTCCAGGTTCGTGCGTACGCACTTCGCCAGTTCGGCGACCATGTCCTCGCTGAGGCAGGCGTCGGCGCACGCGGTGCAGGCCTGGGCGCAGGTGTTCAGGGCCTCGATGACGGCGGCCAGTGCGGCCCGGTCCAGGTTGATCGATTCGGGGTACGTGTCGAGCATGGCCTTCGTGGTGCTGGGCACGATGGTCTCCTCTCGGTCATTGCCTGTGCACTACCCGCGACGGTCGCGCACCATGCGGATCCGGAGAGACAGGTCCCGCGACGAACGTCCGGTCCCACCCGGCGGCGAATTCCGGGGGCGGCGGCACGCCGCTGCCCGCGCTGGCCGATGATCGGTCCATGTTCAGGCGCATCCGGGAGACAGCCCGCGAAAACCGCAGGCAGCAGCGGTACATGTCGAAATCGAAGAACCCCGACGGCTGCTGCGACTGCTGCGATCTCGGCCTGTTCTCCACCCTGCTGATGCTGGGCTCGGCGACGGCCGCGGCCACCCGCGCACCGGTGCTGGACCGGGCGGGGGTGGCGGCGATCCGCGGCTACCGCCGGTGGCTGTCGCCGCACTGGCCGGGGCAGTGCCGGTTCACCCCGACCTGCGGCGCCTACGGGTTGACGGCGGTCGAGCGGCACGGCCTGGCGGTGGGCGGCCGGATGGCCGCCGAGCGGGTGCGGCGCTGCCGCCCGGGGGTGCCCCGTGGCACCCACGATCCCGTACGCTGACCCGCCCCGTCGGGAGTGTGGGGACCCGAGATCGGGTACAACAGGGGCCATGGGTCGACTGAGCGGTTCGCCACCCCCGCAGGCCACCGAGCTGCGGCGGTGGACGTTGTCCGAACCGGCGGACCTGCGGGCACTGCGGGCGTCCCTGCACGAGGAGCTGACCGGCGACGTGCTCGGCGCGGACGAGTCCCTGGAGGAGGTGCCCGAGTCGGTGGCGCTGATCGCCACCGAGCTCGCCACGAACGCCCTGCGGCACGGGATCCCGCCGACCATCGTCCGGCTGCTCGCCACCGACGACCACCTCATCCTCGACGTCGCCGACCACGACCTGGCCTCCCAGCCGGAACTCGCCGACCCCGAGGCCCTGCACACCGGCGGGCGCGGCCTGCAACTCGCCCGCGCGCTGTCCCTCGACGTCGGCTGGTACGCCACGGGCACCACCAAGAACATCTGGGCGTCCTTCCCCCGCAGCACGCGCCTGACCGGGGCCAGACACGCCTGACCCCGAGGCCGAGTGGGCCGGAGCGGGTCCGGCAGGTCACGGGGGTGGCACGCGCCTCCCGGCGGCCTACACTGCTTGTCGTGAGGCATCAAGCGTGATCGACGGTGAACGACACACCACGCCACACGATCACGTCTGCTGGGCGTACGACGACCCGGAGTTTCTCGCCGACCGGACGGCTCGCCACCTGGCCGCGAGCCTCGCCCGCGGCGAGCGCTTCTGGTACATCACCCCGCAGCCCACGGATTTGGTGGCCGAGCGGCTGCGCGCGCTGCCCCACTTCGCCGCCGCCGAGCGCCGGGGCGCCGCCGCGGTGGTCTCCCTGGCCTCGACCTACTCGCCCGACCACGTCGTCGACCCGGCGGCGCAGGTCGCCGCCTACGCGGCCGCCACGGAGGAGGCGCTGGCCGCCGGTCACACCGGCCTGAGCGTGGTCGCGGAGGCCACCGAACTGGTCCGCACCCCGGCCCAGCTCGACGTCTTCACCCGCTACGAGCACCTCATCGACCGCTACATGCGCACCGGGGCGTTCTCGGCCGTGTGCGCCTACCACCGGCCGAGGCTGGGCGACCGGGCGGTCGTCGAGCTGGCCTGCATGCACCCGCAGACCAACGTCGAGGGCCTGCTGTTCCGGTTGTACGCCGTGGCACCCGCCGACGGGCACGCCGCGCTGACCGGCGAGCTGGACATGTCGAACCACGAGCTGTTCCGCACCGCGCTGGACCGCGCCGACCTGCGGCCCACCGACGGTGAGCTGGTGCTGTCCGCGTCCGGGCTGCGCTTCCTGGACCATCGCGCCCTGGCCCACCTCGGCGAGTACGCGCAGCGCCGCCGCGCGACCGCCGTGCTGCGCACCCCGCACAGGGCCACGGCCCGCCTGGTCGACCTGCTGAACCTGCCCGGGATCCGGGTGGAGGCCGCGGCATGAGGACCGGCGCCGCCGCCCAGCACCACGGCTACTACCACGAGGCTGTCCGCTACGCCTCCGACGAGGAGTTGCTCGCCGTCGCGGTGCCGTTCCTGCTCGGCGGCGTCGAGGCGGGTGAGCCCACCTTCGTGGCCCTGGGCGAGCGCACGGGCGGGCTGGTCCGCTCGGCACTGCCGGCCGGGGCCGCGGTCGAGTTCCTGCCCGGTGGCGACGTCTACGCCCGGCCCACCGCCGCCATCCGGTCCTATCGTCAGCTCCTCGCCGAGCAGGTTGCCGCCGGAGCCGGCCAGATCCGCATCATCGGCGAGGTGCCGCCGGTCTCCTTCGGCGCTACCTGGGACTGGTGGGCACGCTACGAGTCGGCGATCAACCACGCGTACGACGACTTCCCGCTGTGGAGCCTGTGCGCGTACGACACCCGGATCACCCCGGCGTCGGTGCTGGCGGACGTGGCCCGGACGCATCCACGGTTCGCCACCCCCGACGGCCGGCACCTGCCCAGCCCGACCTGGACCCCGCCGACGGAGTACCTGCGGGAGAACCGCCCGATCGTGCCCGACCCCGTCGAGACGCAGCCGCCGGCCGTCGAGCTGACCGACCCGACGGCCGCCGAGGCGCGCGCCGCCGTGCGCAAGGCCGACCAGGGGCAGGTGCCGGTCGACGACGTGGAGGATCTCGTGGTCGCGGTCAGCGAGATCGTCACCAACGCGCTGCGCCACGGCCGTCCCCCGGTCCGGCTGCGCGTCTGGGCCGGTGACGACCGCATCGTGACGGCGGTCAGCGACGGCGGCGACGGGCCGGAAGACCCGTACTGCGGGCTGCTTCCCGCGTCCGACGGCGGACCGGGCGGGCTCGGTGTCTGGATCACCTACCAGTCCTGCAACCACGTGACCTGGCAACGCGACGACGCCGGCTTCACGCTCCGGCTGACGGCCGGGAACCCGTACACCGGCTGACCGGGCCGACCCGGTCGGCTGCGCACCTCGGCGCGGGTCCGGGCGATCCCGCGCCGCCCGAGGGTGCCGGACGGCGCGGCCGGCCCCGGCGGTACCAGGCGGCGAAGAGGGCTGTGGCGAGCAGCAGTTCGGCGACGTCGCCGCCGTAGTACATGAGCCGGGCCGCCGCGCGCAACGCCTCGATGTCGCGGTGCGGTAGTCCGGGCGGCAGGGTGGCGGCGTGCGCGTTGAGGTACTTGGCCAGCACGGCGTGCCCGGCCCCCGCGCCGATCAGCGCGGCGATCCGCACCGCCGGGCCCGGCCGACGCGGGGCCGGATCCGGGCCGGCCACCGACCAGGCGAGCAGGTAACCGGCGGCGACGTAGTGCACGTGCAGGGCGTGGTGCAGCACGGGGTTCCGTTCGGCCTCCGCATACAGCGGGGTGAGCAGCACCAACGCCAGCCCGCCCGTGGTGAGCAGTGCTGCCGTCACCGGATGGGCGAGCACGTGCACCGGCCCGGCCCGCAGGAACCGCCCCACCCTGCGGCCGACCGGCGGCGGCACGACCCGCAGCAGCAGGGTCACCGGAGCGCCGAGGGCCAGCGCGAGCGGCGCGACCATGCCCAACAGCAGGTGCTGGGCCATGTGCACACGCGGGTCGCCGGGCCCGCCCGCCAGCGGACCGAGGGCCACCGCGAGCACCGCGCAGCCGGCCAGCCAGGCGACGGTACGCCGACGCCGCCAGCCACGCCGGGCCCGGGACACGGCGAGCAGGTAGCCGGCGGCGAGCAACGCGACCGCCGCGAGCGGCAGCGGGTCCGGCCCGGCGGCGGCACCGGTGTGCGCGAACGCCGTCACCGGGCAGCTCGGCCCGGGCGGGACCGCACCCGCCAGGTCACCCACGCACCGAGCAGCAACAACACCACCGCCGCCGCGTTCCACACCACGTCGTACGGGAGCAGGTGCACCCCGTAGCGGATCTGGTGCAGCCGCAGCACCTTGTGGTCGACGATGCCGTCGAAGAGCTGGAACGCCCCCGCGCCGAGCAGGAACCCGCCCCAGGCGGCCCGGGGCACCAGGACACCCCGACGGCGCAGGTCGGCGTACCAGAAGAAGCCGCCGACCAGGGCGAGCAGCTCGGCCGAATGCAGCAGCCCGTCGGAGAACAGCCCGACAGCGCGGGTGGAGCGGTCGTAGAAGTGGTGCCAGCCGAGAATCTGGTGGAAGACGATCTCGTCGACGGCCGCCATCACCGCCACGCCGATCACCGCGGCGGCCAGGACGGACCGGCGAGGATCCGGTGTGTCAGGGCCGTTGTCCGGCAACCACGATCTCGCCATCTCGGGAACCTCGCATCACTCGCGTCGTCCCGAACTACCCGGGACCGGCCGCACCATGCGGAAGTTCCCCGCCGACGCAACGGTGGGACCGAACGGTTCCGGTGGCAGCGGTCACGACGGGCGGACGGGGGGCGGGCCCGGCGGTACCTTCGGCGGGCAGGCGACGATCGTTCCCCGGGCGCGCCGAAGCAGACCGCAGGAGGACGTGCCGTGCCGGACGCCGAGGAACTGATCAGCGACGCCCTCGCGGCGGTGCGGGGCACCGACGTACGCCTCGCGGAGCGGCAGCTGGACCGACTCATGATCGGCACCGGCGCCGCGGACGGCGCGGCGGCGGTGGACGCCGCGCTCCTGCGGCGCCTGGCCCGGGGCGTCGGACGGCTGGCGCGGCACGGCTGGCAGCCGGTCGACCTGACCCGGCTCGCCGCCCGCCGGCTCGACACCCGCGCCGTCGGGCTGGTCACCGACGCGCTCGCCGCGCAGCGCCGCGGGCTGACCGGGCCGGTGCCGCCGTGGTGGGACGACCAGCTACGCGACCTGGGCGCGGCGGTGTGGTGGGACGCCGACGAGACCCACCTGGTCGGCTGGTCGGCCCGCACCGGCTGCGACCGGTTCACCGCCCTGCGGACGGCGGTCGACGTGCTGGCCCTGGTCGAGGGGCTGCCGCCGATCGCCGTGCTGCGGCCGCCGCCCGGCGCCACCGGGGCGGGCACCGCACGCGGCGGGGCGGCCGGCGGCTCCCGGATGCTCGACCGGGTGCGGGCACTGCTGGCCAAGGCCGAGTCGACCACCTACCCGGCGGAGGCGGAGGCGCTGACCGGCAAGGCCCAGGAGCTGATCGCCCGGCACAGCATCGACCAGGCGCTGCTGGCCGGGGTCGCCGAGCCCGCCGACCAGCCCGGCGGGGTACGCCTCGGCACCGAGCCCCCGTACGCGGGCGCGAAGGCGCTGCTGGCCCAGGAGGTGGCGGCGGCGAACCGCTGCGAGGCCGTCTGGTCGGACGACCTCGGCTTCACCACGGTGCTGGGCTGGCCGGCCGACCTGGAGGCGGTCGAGCTGCTCTACACCTCGCTGCTCGTGCAGGCCACCGCCGCGATGCTGCGCGGCAGGGACGAGCGGCGGACCAGGGGCGGCGGCCGGCGGACCAGGGACTACGACGAGTCCTTCCTCAACGCCTTCGCGCTGCGGATCGGTGAGCGGCTGCGGGCGGCCACGGAGGACGCGGACCGGCAGGCGGCGGCGCGCACCGGGCCGGAGCGGCTGCTGCCGGTGCTCGCCACCCGCGCCGAGGCGGTACGCGAGCGCGTCGACTCGCTCTTTCCCGGCGTCACCCGGTCCCGACTGAGCGTCCGCGACGCCGACGGCTGGTCGTCGGGCACGTCCGCCGCCGACCGCGCCTCGCTCGGTCCCGGCCCGGGCCCGAAGCGCCAGGTACGTGGCCGACGCTGAAATCCCTCCCGTCGGGTTGTCGGAAACGGCGGGTCGGCTCCGACCTCTCCCCGGAACGCGCCACCATGGGCGCGATCGACGACACGAGGAGCAGGCGATGAAGTACATGCTGCTGATCTGGAACCGCCCGGGATTCGTTGAGGAACTGTCGGAGCAGGAGCGTGCCGCGCTCTTCGGCGAGGTCGACGACATCATGCGGGAACTGACCGAGTCGGGCGAGCTCGTCGGCGGCGAGGCCCTGGCGGACCCGTCGCAGGCGCGTACGGCGCGGCTGGTCGGTGACCGGCCGGAGGTGACCGACGGGCCGTTCATGGAGAGCAAGGAGCAGTTCGCCGGCTACCTGATGGTCGACTGCGACAGCCCCGAGCGGGCCGCCGAGATCGCCGCCAGCTGGCCCGACGTGCGGCTGGGCTTCGGCGCGCTGGAGGTGCGGGCGCTCATGGGCGAGGCCGGGACCGAGGAGTGAGCGGAGCGCGGATCGAGGACCTGCTGCGCGTCCTGGCGCCGCAGGTCCTCGGGCTGCTCGTGCGCCGGCACGGCCAGTTCGACGCCGCCGAGGACGCGGTGCAGGAGGCGCTGCTGGCCGCCGCGACGCAGTGGCCGGCGCAGGGAACTCCGGACAACCCCCGGGCCTGGTTGCTCACCGTCGCCACCCGCCGGCTGACCGACGAGTGGCGCAGCGAGCGGGCCCGCCGGGACCGGGAGGCCGCGCTGGCCGCCCGCGAGCCGGCGTACGCGGGTGTCGCCCCCGCGGCGGACGAGCAACCCCCCGACCGGGACGACACCCTGATGCTGCTGTTCCTCTGCTGCCACCCGGCGCTGGCCCGGTCGGCGCAGGTCGCGCTGACGCTGCGCGCGGTCGGCGGCCTCACCACCGCGCAGATCGCCCGGGCGTACCTGGTGCCCGAGGCGACCATGAGCCAGCGCATCCGCCGGGCCAAGCAGCGGATCGGGGCCACCGGGGCCCGGTTCACCCTGCCCGGGCCCGGGGAACGGGACGAGCGGCTGCGGGCCGTGCTCCAGGTGCTCTACCTGGTCTTCAACGAGGGCCACACCTCGTCCGGCGGGCCGGACCTGCACCGGGTCGACCTCACCGCCGAGGCGATCCGGCTGGCCCGTCTGCTGCACCGGCTGTTGCCGGACGACGGCGAGGTGGCCGGGCTGCTGGCGTTGATGCTGCTCACCGACGCCCACCGGGCGGCCCGGACCGGGCCGGCCGGTGAGCTGGTCCCGCTCGCCGAGCAGGACCGCGCCCGCTGGGACCACGCCGCCATCGCCGAGGGGATCGCCCTGATCACCGAAGCGCTGACCTGGTCGCCGCCGGGCCTGTACCAGCTCCAGGCCGCGATCGCCGCCGTGCACGCCGAGGCCCCGTCCGCCGAGCGGACCGACTGGCGGCAGATCGTCGCGCTCTACCGGCTGCTCGCCCGGGTCTCCCCGAGCCCCGTGGTCACCCTCAACCAGGCGGTGGCCGTCTCCATGGTCGAGGGGCCCCGGGCCGGCCTCGCCATGCTCGCCCCGCTCGACGCCGACGACCGCACCGCCGGGCACCACCGGCTCGCCGCCGTCCGCGCCCACCTGCTGGAGCTGGCCGGCGAGCCGGAACCGGCGCGGGCGGCGTACCTGGCGGCGGCCCGGGGGACGACGAGCCTGCCGGAGCAGCGCTACCTGGAGTTGCGGGCCGCGCGCCTGGCTCCGGGCGCCGGGACGGCCGGGCAGCGGCTGCCCCGGGCGGGCACGTCGAGCGACGTGGGGTAGCGGTCGACCGACGCCTCAGACCGCCCGCCCCGGGGATCCCGTGAGCGCCTGCCGGGCGATCCGCTCCCGTTCGGCCGCGTCCCGTTCGGCCGTTTCCCGTTCCTCGGCCGCCCGTACGTCGTAGGCGGCGCGGGCGGCGGCGATCTCGCGCTGGTGCGTCTCCGTCCAGGTCACCAGGGCCCGGATCGTCTCGTGCAGGGTCGCCCCGAGCGGGGTGAGGGCGTAGTCGACCCGGGGCGGCACCGTCGGGAACACCGTGCGGCTCACCAGGCCGTCGCGTTCGAGGTGCCGGAGCGTACGCGCGAGCATCCGCTGGCTGATCCCGTCGATCTGCCGACGCAGCTCGGTGAAGCGCAGGCTGCGCTTGTCGAGCAGCGCGATCACGAGCAGGGACCACTTGTCGGCCACCCGGTCGAGGATCTGGCGGACCTCGCAGTCCTCCCTGGTGTCCCACTGGAACACGTCGTAGTCGGCGTCGGTATCCCCGCAGTTACCGAGGGACCGCGAAGTTCCGTCTTCCATGGCCGTTGATGGTGCCTGACGATCCTCCTGGTTACAAGAAGGAACCGGCATGCACGGGGAGAACCGAGGGCAGCCGGTCCAGCGGAAGGAGCCGATCAACCATGGCTACATCAGCCGGTCGCACGGACCGACGGGCGTGGGGCGTGCTGCTCGTGTTGTGCGGGGCGATCTTCCTGGAGGGGATCGACGTCGCGATGCTGAACGTGGCGCTGCCGGCGATCCGGGCGGACCTCGGCCTGTCGACCGGGATGCTCAGCGGCGTGGTGAGCGCGTACGTCCTCGGCTACGGCGGCTTCATGCTCCTGGGCGGGCGGGCGGCGGACCTGCTCGGCCGCCGCCGGATGTTCCTGCTGGGGCTCGTCGTCTTCCTGGCGTTCTCCGGTCTCGGCGGTCTCGCCAGCGAGGGCTGGCTGCTGCTGGTGGCGCGCTTCGTCACCGGCGTCGCCGCCGCGTTCATGACCCCCGCCGGACTGGCCCTGGCCACCAACGCCTTTCCCGTGGGACCGCAACGCACCAGGGCGCTGGGCGTGTACGCCGGCATCGGCGCCGGCGGCTTCTCGCTGGGCCTGGTCGCCGGCGGCCTGCTGGCCTCCGTCGGCTGGCGCTGGGTGTTCTTCGCCCCGGTCATCCTCGCCACGGTCATCCTCGTGGCCGCGGTCGTCCTGCTCAGGGACACGACGGAGAAGGTCAGGCCGACGGGTGGGTTCGACCTCGCTGGCGCGCTGAGCGTCACGGGCGCGATGCTGCTGCTCGCCTACGGCGTGGTGCGCCTGGAACACGCCGGCGAGGGCACGGGGCTCACCGTCGGGGTGTTCGCCGCCGGCCTGGCCCTCGTGGCGGCCTTCGTCGTGATCGAACGGCGCTCGGCCAACCCGCTGGTGCGGCTGGGCATCCTCCGCTCCGGGCCGCTCGTGCGCACCAACGTCGGGGCGCTGCTGTTCCTGGGTTCCTTCGCAGGCTTCCAGTTCATGATCACGCTCTACCTTCAGGAACTGCGGGGTTGGACTCCGCTACAGACCGGCCTGGCGATGCTCGTCGTCGCGATCGACATGATCCTGTCCCCCACGCTCACTCCCCGGCTCGTCGACCGCTTCGGCCACGTCCGGGTCCTGCTCGGCGGCATGCTGTCGGCCGTCCTCGCGTACGCGCTGTTCCTGCCGGTCGCGCCCGACTGGACGTACGCGGCGATGCTGCCCGGCATGCTCCTGCTCGGCCTGGCGTTCTCGTTCGCCTACGGTCCCCTGACCATGGCCGCCACCGACGGGGTCGACGAGCGCGAGCACGGGCTGGCCGGCGGCCTGCTCTACACGTCGATGCAGCTCGGTACGGCGCTCGGCGTCTCGGCGGTGACCGCCGTCAGCGCCGCCGCGGCCGACGGCGCACCGGGCAGCGGGATCGGGATGGCGGCTGTCCGGCACGGGCTCGTCGTGCCGGTGGTGTTCGCGGTCGTCGCCGCGATCGTCACCGCGTTCGGTGTCCGTCGCGGGTCCGCCACCTCCGCGGCGCCCACGCCCGTGTCCGTCACGGCTGCGGCCTGAGGCGGGGAGTGGGCACGTTCTGCGGCTCAGGCCGTGGCGCGTACAGGTGATCCGGGGCACCGACCTGCACGGCCGGATCCGGCGGGCGGACGCCCCCGACTGACGGCGGCCGGGCGGAGTCCGTCCAGGCGGCCGGGCGGGAGGCCCGGGAGCCAACGTGGATCCGGTCGGCGGTCCCCTCGGTCAGGGCACGGCGGGGGCCGTCGGGCTCGGTGGGGTGACGCCGGCCGGGGCGGCGGCCTGCTCCCGCGCCGCGTCCCGGCATCCCACCACCAGCACCCAGAGCGCCACCATCGCGGCGGCGCGCCGCGCATACACGACGGATCGGGACACGATGCCTCCCGTTCGGGTCTCAGCCGTCTGACGGGGCACGGATCTCAGCCGACGCCGGGCGGCGCGACGTCGTCCTGCCAACGAGTGGCCACACCCGGGGGACACGTCGGCCGTCCTGAGCCGGTACGCCCTCGGTGTACCCCGCCCGGCCGCCACCCAACCACCCGAACGCCCCGGCGTCGGCGCCTCCCGATCGCGGCACCGCGGCGACCTCGGGCTGACAGCGCCGCGCCGCCGGCCCGGTGACGGGTCGGCGGCGCGGCACGGTGGGATCAGGCGACCGGTCGGAAGCCACGCAGCCGGAGGCTGTTGGCGACCACGAAGACCGAGGAGAACGCCATCGCGGCGCCCGCGATCATCGGGTTCAGCAGGCCGGCGGCGGCCAGCGGCAGGGCCGCCACGTTGTAGGCGAAGGCCCAGAACAGGTTGCCCTTGATGATGCCGAGAGTGCGCCGGGAGAGCCGGATGGCGTCCACGGCGGCCATCAGATCGCCCCGGACCAGGGTCAGGTCGGACGCCTCGATCGCCACGTCCGTGCCGGTGCCCATGGACAGGCCGAGGTCGGCCTGGGCCAGCGCGGCGGCGTCGTTGACCCCGTCGCCGACCATCGCCACCGTCCGCCCCTCGTCCTGGAGCCGCCGCACCACGGCGACCTTGTCGGCGGGCAGCACCTCGGCGATCACCTCGTCGATGCCCAGCTCGGCGGCGACCGCGTTGGCGACGGTGGTGTTGTCACCGGTCAGCAGCACCGGGGAGAGGCCGAGCGCGCGCAGCCGCGCGATCGCCGCCCGGCTCGTCGGCCTGACCACGTCCGCCACCGCGAGGACCCCCCGCGCCCGGCCGTCCCAGCCGACCAGCACCGCCGTCCGCCCCTCGGCCTCCGCCGTGCTCGCCGCCCGTTCGACCTCCTCCGGTACGTCGAGGCCGTGCTCGCGCAGCAGCCGGGCCCGGCCGACCAGCACCTCCCGGCCCTCGACCGTCCCGCTCACGCCGAGCCCCTCGGCGTTGGCGAAGCCGGTCACCGGCGGCAACGTGCCCGCCTCGGCCGCGCCGGCCGCCACCGCCTGGGCGATCGGGTGCTCGGACGCGGACTCCAGCGCGCCGGCGAGCCGGAGCAGCTCGGCGCGGTCCTCGCCGTCGGCCGGGAGCACGTCCACCAGGGTCATCCGGCCGGTGGTGACGGTGCCGGTCTTGTCCAGCACCACGGTGTGCACCTGCTTGGTGGACTCCAGCACCTCCGGCCCCTTGATCAGGATGCCGAGCTGCGCGCCCCGGCCGGTGCCGACCAGCAGGGCGGTCGGCGTCGCGAGCCCGAGGGCGCACGGGCAGGCGATGATCAACACCGCCACGGCGGCGGTGAACGCCGCGGTGGCGCCCCCTCCGGTGCCGAGCCACCAGCCGAGGGTGCCCGCCGCGAGGGCGATCACGATCGGCACGAAGACGCCGGAGATCCGGTCGGCCAGCCGCTGCACCGCCGCCTTGCCGCTCTGCGCCTGCTCGACCAGCCGGGCCATCTGGGCCAGCTGGGTGTCGCCGCCGATCCGGGTCGCGGTGACCACCAGCCGGCCGCCGGCGTTGACGGTCGCGCCGACCACGGAGTCGCCCGGGCCGACCTCGACCGGGACCGACTCGCCGGTGAGCATGCTCGCGTCGACCGCCGAGGTGCCCTCGTCGACCACCCCGTCCGTGGCGATCTTCTCGCCGGGCCGGACCACGAACCGGTCCCCCACGACGAGCTGGTCCACCGGGATCCGGGTCTCCGTGCCGTCGCGCAGCACGGCGACCTCCTTGGCGCCCAGCTCCAGCAGGGCGCGCAGGGCCGCACCGGCCGTCCGCTTCGCCCGCGCCTCGAAGTAGCGGCCGGCGAGGATGAACACCGTCACCCCGGCCGCCGCCTCCAGGTAGATGTTGCCGGCGCCGTCACTGCGGTTGATCGCGAGGGTGAACGGGTGGGTCATCCCCGGCGTACCCGCGGTGCCGAGGAAGAGCGCCCAGATCGACCAGCCGAACGCGGCCAGCGTGCCGAGGGAGACCAGGGTGTCCATCGTCGCCGCGCCGTGCCGGAGGTTGATCCAGGCCGCCCGGTGGAAGGGCAGGCCGCCGTAGACCACGACCGGGGCGGCCAGGGTCAGCGACAGCCACTGCCAGTAGTCGAACTGCCAGGCGGGGACCATCGCCAGGACGATCACCGGCACTGTGAGCACGGCCGAGACCCACAGGCGGGTACGCAGGGCGTGTAGTTCGTCCACCCGCGCGGCGGCCGGCTCCGCGCCGGCGGGTGCGGGCGGGGGCGGCAGGGCGGCGGTGTAGCCGGTCTTCTCGACCGTGGCGATCAGGTCGTCCGGGGTCACCTCGTCGGCGTACCGGACGGTGGCCTTCTCGGTGGCGTAGTTGACCGTGGCGGTCACCCCGTCCATCCGGTTCAGCTTCTTCTCGATCCGGGCCGCGCAGGAGGCGCAGGTCATCCCGCCGATCGCCAACTCGATCTGGTTCGGCGCGTACGGCAAGGGCTTGCTGCTGGTCGTCATCACGGATCCCGTCAGTCGTGCCCGTGACCGGGGACGCCGTGGCCGGCGTCGGCGGTCGGGGAGCTCGTGGCGGCGGGCGTACTGCTCGCCGTCGGGACGCCCGTCGGGGCCGGGGCGACCGGCCCTGCCGGGCTGCCGGCGACGACGGTGAACTCGGCGGTACGCACGACGCCGCCGTGCTTGAAGTCCAGGTAGAGCCGGTAGGCACCGGCCGACGGCATCTCCGCCGAGAAGCTCACGTCGGGGCCGGGCCTGGTCGACCCGTCGCCCGGCTCGCCGTGCGGGTGCACGTGCAGGTACGCCAGGTCGCCCTGACGCAGCGCCACCAGGTGGCCGTAGGCCCCCAGGTAGGGCTCAAGATCGGTGACCGGCGCGCCGTCGCGGCTCACGGTCAGGGTCAGGTCGGCGGTGCGGCCGGGCTGGGGCGTGCCGGCGAGGGTGACCGTGTAGCCGTCGACCGTGGTGCTGGTCGCCGGGGCGGGCAGGGGCCGCCCGGTCAGCGCGCCGGGTACGGTCACGTCGACGCCGAGCGTCAACGCCTCGCCACCGGTCGGGGTGAAGTCGGCGAACGCCCGCCAGACGCCGGGTCCGCCGAGCGGCGAGTCGACCCGCCAGGTGCCGTCCGCCCCCATCTCGGGGTGTACGTGCCGGAAGCCGGAGAGGTCGCGGCGGGCGACGATCAAATGCATGCGCTTGTCGTGCGCCACGTCGTACGCGGTGACCGCCCGGCCGTCGGGGCCGGTGACCTGGAAGGCGAACTGCCCGGCCGCGGCGTCGACCGGGCGGAGGGTGTAGCCGCGGTCGGAGACGAGCAGCCCGCCGGGCAGGTGGGCCGCGCCCCCCTGCTCGCCTCCGTGGTCGCCCTCGCCGGTGGCCCCGTGGTCGCCGCTGGGGTCGTGACGGGTCTCGGCGGGCGGGGTCACGGGGCCGGCCACGCGGCCGACCCCGTACGTCGCGCCGAACACCGCCGCGATGCCGAGGGCGAAACCGCTCAGCTTCGTCGCCGTGTTCATGGTGTGCCTCGTTTTCTCCGTGGCCGTCAGGCGCCGACGAGCTCGTAGCCGGCCTCGTCGACGGCGGCGCGCACGGTGTCGGTGTCCAACGGACCTGCACTGGTGACGGTGACCTTGCCGGCGGCGACGTCGACCTGTACGTCGTTGACGCCCGTGATCGCGCCGACCTCGGCGCTGACCGAGGTGGCGCAGTGCCCGCAGGTCATGCCCTGCACCTGGTACGTCGTGGTGACCATCGAACTCTCCTCTCGACTCCGCCAAGCCTATACCCCCAGGGGGTAAATCGGAGGCGGAACGCTGCCTAGATCATGTACCCCTACCGGGTGGGGGTATCGGACACCGAGCACCGTACCATACCCCCGAGGGGTACGGTATCCTCGACCCCATGACCACACCGACGCCCGCCCCGACCCGGGGCTACACCGCCACCAAGGACCAGCTGCTCGCGCGGCTGCGCCGCGTCGAGGGGCAGGTCCGAGGCATCGAGAAGATGGTCGACGAGGACCGCTACTGCATCGACGTGCTCACCCAGATCTCCGCGATCCAGGCCGCTCTGGACAAGGTCGCGCTCGGCCTGCTCGACGGGCACTCGCGGCACTGCATGCGCGAGGGCGCCGCCGAGGGCCGCGCCGACGAGATGGCCACCGAGATGATGGCCGCCGTCGGGCGCCTGATGAAGCGCGGCTGAGTCCGCGGCCCCCCGACGGCGGGACTCCCGCACCCGCCTTTGGCTCGCGATCTTGCACTTCCAGCCCCCACTCTGGGTTGAAATGTCGGCTTTGTCCGGGCATGAAGTGCAAGATCGCCGAGGGGCCGGCAAGGGGCAGGGCGGAGTGATGTCTCGTTCGGGGCGGTTTGGGTGGCGCGGCGGGGTCCGCGGTCTCGGGGGCCAGCGCGGCGCGCATGGGCCCGGGGCCCGGGGGCCAGCGCGGCGCGCATGGGCCCGGCGCCCCCCGAAAGAGGCGCCGGGGCCACCGGATCACAACCGACCGAGGATCTTCCTCATCGTGTCGATCTCGGCCTGCTGGCTGCTGACGATCTGCTCGGCCAGGGCCTTGGCCTCAGCGTTCATGCCCCGGGCCAGTTCGTCCCGAGCCATGGTGATCGCGCCCTCGTGGTGGGCGATCATCATGGTCAGGAACTGCCGGTCGAACTCCCGGCCCGAGGCCGCCGCCAGCTTCGTCATGTCGGCGTCGGACATCATGCCGGGCATGCCGTGGTCCATGTGCGGCATCTCGGCTCCCGGCGACTGCGCGGGCCTCCCCCAGGCCGTCAACCAGCCGCTCATCGTGGCGATCTCGGGCGCCTGCGCCGCCTTGATCTCCGCGGCGAGCCGCTTGACCTCCGGGTCCGCCGCGCGCGTCGCGGCCAGGTCCGCCATCTCCACCGCCTGCTGGTGGTGCGGAATCATCATCTGGGCGAACATCACGTCGGCGTCGCCGAAGGCGGCCGCGCCGGTGGCGGTGGCCGACGGCCCGCCGCTGCCGGGCGTGCCGTGCCCCGTGCCTGGCGACGAGTGGTCGTCGTCACCACAGGCGGTCACGGCGAGGACGGCGGTGAGGGCGACGCCGGCCAGGGCGGCACGGCGCACAAGGGTACGAATAGTCATGTCTTGGGCCTTTCGATGTCGGAACGTACGCAGCACGACGAGGGCGCGGAACGGCGTACCGCCGGACCGCACCGGACGCGTCCTATCTGCGCAGCACCGAGACCGTGGCGAGCCGCAGGCCCACCGGCCGGGGTGGCGGGGCCCGGGACGAGGGAGCGGAGCCGCCCGAGCCACCCCCCGGCGGGCCGGCAGCGCGTACGACGGCCGACAGCAGCGCGGCGAACAGCAGGGTGACCGCGAACGCACCCAGCACCGCCAGGCACACGCCCCAACCGGGCAGCCCTCCGCCCGGGCCACTGGACGGCAGGAGCCGGTCGGACCCGCAGTCACCGGGGCAGCCCGCGCCGGACCGGAGAACCGATCCGGCGGCGTACGGGAGAAGGGTGTCGGGCCGGGCCACCACCGGCGCGCCCACCCCGTCGCCGTGCGAACCCGGCCCGGCGGCGTGTGCCGGCCCGGCGGCGTGTGCCGGCGGGGTGCCGGAGTGTCCCGTCGGGTGCGAGTCGTGGCCGATGGTGTGCATCGCGGCCAGACCGAGCAGCGTGCAGACGAGCAGCGGGACCCGGGCCCACCACGCCGCCGTCACCGTCGTCCGCACACCTGGGACGCTAGCGGGTCGGCCCGGCCGCCGCGGGCCACCACGCGGGCACGACACCCGACCGGGACCGGAATCACAACGGTTCCGGCCGGACCCACACCCCGACACCGCCCGCACGAACTGCGCCGGGACGCCGGGGTGGCTACCATTCGGCCGGTGACCCTCCGGATTTCGTACCGCCCGCCGCGCGCCCCCGACCGGGCGGGGGACGACGACCGCGGCACGTCACCGCACCGCCGCACGGGTACGGTCCACGCCCCGGCAACGCGACGGGGCTGAACCGGCCCGCCCGCACGCCCCCGCCCGGAATCGTTGGGAGAGAGACTCGATGGGCGCCGACCACACCCGGCCTGCTCCATCCGCCCCGCCCGGGGTGCGACGGATCCTCGTGGCGACGGTGGTGCCCCTCTTCGTCGCCACGCTGATCGCCGCCCTGGTGCTGTGGCCGTGGGACGCGCCCGACCCCGCGGCCGGCACCGAACCGCCCCGGCAGCACGGCACGGTGACGCGGGTGGTGACGGAGCCGTGCCCACCGGCCCCGGAAACCCCGGAGGGAGGCCCGGACGGGGCGCAGGGCCCCTGCGGGACGGTCACCGTACGGGTGGACGACGGCCCCGCCGCCGGTCAGCAGGTGGAGACGCCGGTGCCGGCCGGTCCCGGCGCGCCGGCCGTCGCCGTGGGCGACGAGATCATCCTGGTCCAGCTCACCGACCCCGCCGACCCCTCGATCAGCACCTACAACATCGCGGAGCACCAGCGCGGCAAGCCGCTGGTCTGGCTGGTGGTGCTCTTCGCGGCCGCGATCGTCGCGTTCGGGCGGTGGCGCGGGCTGGCCGCGCTGGCCGGCCTGGCGGCGAGCTTCGCCATCCTGCTGACCTTCGTGCTGCCCGGCATCAGCGCCGGGAGCCCCCCGCTGCTGGTCGCGGTCGTCGGTGCCGCCCTGATCATGTTCGTGGTGCTCTACCTGACCCACGGCGTGACCGCACAGACCTCGGTAGCCGTGCTCGGCACGCTGGGCAGCCTGGTGTTGACCGGCGTGCTGGGCACCATCGCCACCGCCGCGACCCACCTGACCGGGTTCGGCTCCGAGGACGCCACCACGTTGTCCGTGCTCCAGGTCGACGTGGACCTGCACGGCCTGCTGCTGGCCGGGATCATCATCGGATCTCTCGGCGTACTCGACGACGTCACGGTGACCCAGGCCGCCACGGTCACGGAGTTGGCGCACGCCAACCCGGGGCTGTCCCGGATGCAGCTCTACCGCGCGGCGACCCGGGTCGGCCGCGCCCACATCGCCTCGACGGTGAACACCATCGTGCTGGCGTACGCCGGCGCCTCCCTGCCGGTGCTGCTCCTGCTGACCGCCGATTCCCGGGCGGTGACCCAGATTCTGACCAGCGAGTTCCTGGCCCAGGAGATCGTCCGCAGCGCGGTCGCCACCCTGGGCCTGATCGCCGCCGTGCCGCTGACCACCGGGCTGGCGGCCGTGGTGACCACCGCCGGGCGGCGCGGCGGTGAAGTTTCCGAGCAAGCCGAACCCCCGACCACGCCGGCTCCCCGACCGGCGGCCGACCGGTCCGAGGCGCTGGAGGCGCTCGGCGGGGCACGCGCCACGGACCCGACTGCCACCGCCCGCAGCGGATGGCCCGACGGGGGCAGGAGTACGGAGACCGCATGGTGACACCACGCAGTGTGACGGGTCGGGACTTCGATCCTGATAAACGCGTCACTGGTCACCCTCCGCCGTCACGAAATGACGCATTTAGTCGGCTTAGGGACGTAGATCCCAGGAAGGCCTCTCGGGTAATCTCGCTGCCGGTCACCGCCGAAGGCGCGCAGCGGCGCCTGCGGTGCCACCGCCCAATCGCCGCAAGGCGAGCCGGGGACCCAGGCACGTGGGGTGAATCCGCGACAGCGGTAGGGGCCACTTCCGCCCCGAACCCGTCAGCTAACCCGGTCGGCGGTCGACGGAAGGGAAAACTGTGACGGCACCCCTACGCCGCTGGTTGACGCCCGTGGTGGCCGTGTTCGCCGCCCTGGCGGTCTTCGCCGGACCCCTTCCGGCGGTGGCGGCGCCCACCCCACCCAAACCCTCGGGGCACGGGGACGACGAGCCCAAGCTGCTCGACGACCTGATCGAGGCCCGGACCCGGTCGTACGTGCAGGCCAAGGCGAAGCTGGCGAAGTCGAAGAAGCGCCAGCTCGAACTGGCCCTGGAGGTCGACCGGTCGCAGGCCCAACTGGACGCGCTGGCCCCGCAGGTGAGCCAGATCGCCGCCCAGTCCTACCGGACCGGGCGGATCGGCGCGGTGTCGATGCTGCTGGGCACCACCGACCCCGACTCGTTCGTCCAGCGCGCCGCCGCCCTCGACGAGCTGAACATGGTCAACTCCAAGAAGCTCGCCGAGGTGAACGCGGTCAAGACCCGCGCCGAGCAGGCCAAGCTGGCGCTCGACGCCGAGGTCCGCGAGCAGGCGAAGCTCGCGAACGAGTTGAACCGCGGCAAGCGCGAGGCGGAGAAGGCCCTGGCCCTGGTGGGCGGCAGAGGGCTGACCAAGGGCAAGGTGGTCGCCACCTCGCCGGTGGCCAGGATGGCCCCGGGGCGCACCGCCGACGGCGACTGGAAGCCGCTGGGCTGCACCGAGAACGACCCCACCACCTCCGGCTGCATCACGGCACGCACGCTGCACATGTACAAGGAGGTCAAGCGGGCCGGCTTCAACCGGTTCGTCGGTTGCTACCGCTCCGGTGGGCCGTACGAACATCCGAAGGGCCGGGCCTGTGACTGGTCGTTGCAGAGGAGCGGCTTCTCCCCCTGGCACAACGACGACACCTACATGTACGGCAACAACCTGACCGCGTTCCTGGTCCGCAACGCCGACCGGCTCGGCATCTACTACGTGATCTGGAACCGGCAGATCTGGTTCCCGACGACCGGCTGGAGTTCC
Organism: Micromonospora sp. NPDC047074; assembly: GCF_040643815.1. Classification (NCBI taxonomy): domain Bacteria; kingdom Bacillati; phylum Actinomycetota; class Actinomycetes; order Micromonosporales; family Micromonosporaceae; genus Micromonospora; species Micromonospora sp. NPDC047074. Next base: position 36,163 of record NZ_JBEYVB010000002.1, on the reverse strand, counting down.
TACAGCGGCCCGTCGAACCACACGGACCACGTCCACGTGTCACTGCTCTAGCCTCTGCGACACAGCAGGGCCGCCCCGATCCGTCCGGGGCGGCCCTGCTGTGTCGTGGGGGGGCGTCGCCAGGCGAGCGGCCGGCCGGGGAGCGTGCGGGGCCGGGTTCGACGGATGGAGTCAGGCGAGCGCGGCGCTGGCGGCCGGCTCGGCCACGTCGACCGCGTCAGCGGGCACCCCGGCCACCGTCCGCACCTCACCGGCGGCCAGGCGGTACGACATGCCGACCACCGCGCACCGCCCGGCGGCCACCTCGGCGGCGAGCACGGCGGAGCTGTCCACCATCGCCTCGACGGTGTACGCGATGTGGATGTCGACGATCCGGTCGATCTCGTCCACCCCCTCGGCGGCGGCCCGGCGCAGGCTGGGCACCACGGCCTCCACCACGGCGCGCAGGTGCCCGCCCGGCGGGTTGCCGGTCGCGTCCGCCGCACGCGCCGCCTGGACGGCACCGCAGGAGTCGTGCCCGAGCACCACCACCAGCGGCGTACGCAGCACCGTCACGGCGTACTCCACGCTGCCCAGCACCTCGGGGCCGATGGTGTGCCCGGCGGTGCGGACCACGAAGAGGTCGCCAAGGCCGCGGTCGAAGATGATCTCGGCGGCGAGGCGGGAGTCGGAACAGCCGACGATCACGGCGAAGGGGTGCTGCCCGTCGGCGACCGCCGCGCGGTGACCGGCGTCCTGGTTGGGATGGCGCGGGGCGCCGGTGACGAACCGCCGGTTCCCGGCGTGCAGCTCGGCGAGTGCCTGCTCACGCGTCACGGGCACGGCGAACGGGTCACCGCTGGTGTCCGGCACGGGGAGCGACCGCTCCGGGCCCGGTTGAGTGCCTGGCGATCCGGGACGGCTCATCCCGCCACCTCGCTCCCTGACGTGCACGACCTGGTCACCCGGGGCCGACCCTGGACGCGGGCTGCCACCACCGTCACACGCAGCGCAAGGTACGTCAAGGGATGCGTGATATGCATTTCATATGTTGGTCGGGCCCGCACAAGCGGACCACCCAAGCTTCCCGCGAGGGCACCCGGCGGGCCCGAAACGCGCACCATACGATGGCGGGCATGGCGACGACAGGGGAGCACGGGAGCACCCGCAACTGGACGTTCCTCACCAACCACGGGCACGTGCTGCTCGCCATCGCCCGCAACCCCACCGCCCGGCTCCGGGACGTCGCCGACGAGGTGGGCGTCACCGAGCGGGCCGCCCAGGCGATCGTCGCCGACCTGGAGGCCGAGGGCTACCTGCAACGCACCCGGGTGGGGCGGCGCAACGAGTACACGCTCAACCCGGCCGGGCGGTTCCGGCACCCGGCGGAGGCGGACCGACAGGTCGGCGACCTGCTCGCGCTGTTCGCCGAGGAGTCGCCGGCGCCAGCCGGGGACGGCTGACGGCCACCGCCTGCCGAGGTGCGGCGGGCGGCGTCCCGGTCCACGGCGGTAATCTCACCGCGTGCGCGAGAGTTTCCGACCGGGCGGGACCGAGCCGGCCCGCCAACCCGGGCGCGGCGCCCGCGCGGTCCTCTGTGGAGCGGCCGCCCTCCTGCTCGGCACCACCGTCGTCGCTCCGGCGCCCGCCTCGGCGGCAGTTCCCCGCTGCGGTCCCGCCGGCACGCCCGCCCCCGCCGGGACGCCGTGGCCGCTGCAACGACTCGAACCGTCCGCGGCCTGGCGGATCTCCCGCGGCGCCGGGGTCACGGTGGCCGTCATCGACTCCGGCGTCTCGGCCAGCCACCCCGTGATGAGGGGGCAGGTCGCCGAGGGCCGGGACTTCAACGGCCTGCCCCAACAGCAGGGCCGCTGCGACCTGGCCGGGCACGGCACGATCGTCGCCGGCATCATCGCCGGCAAGGAGGTAGCCGGGTCGTTCAGCGGCATCGCCCCGCAGGCCAGGATCCTTCCGGTACGCGTACTGCCCGACACCAAGGCCACCTCCGACGAGGGCCTGCCCGGGCAGATCGCCGCAGCGATCCGCTGGTCGGTGGAGAACGGCGCCGACGTCATCAACCTGTCGCTGGTGACCCTGAACCAGTCGGATCTCGAAGCTGCCGTCCGCTACGCCCTCGACAAGGGCGTGGTCCTGGTGGCCGCCGCCGGGAACCGGCAGGAGAACCAGCGGGACCTGGCCGCCTACCCGGCCGCGTACGACGGGGTGATCGCGGTCGCCGGGGTGGACCAGGAGGGCGGCCACGTGGGCAGCTCGGTGGTCGGGGACTACGTCGACATCGCGGCGCCCGGGCTGAACATCCTCGGCCCGGCCCCCGGCGGGCAGGGCTGGCTAGCCGAGCCGCAGGGTGGCACCAGCTTCGCCGCCGCGTACGTCTCGGGCGCGGCGGCGCTGGTCCGGGCCGCCCATCCCGACCTCGACCCCGAGCAGGTGGCCGACCGGCTGATCCGGACGGCGGACAGCCCGCCCGAGGGAAAGAACGCCGAGGTCGGCTACGGGGTGGTGAACCCGTACCGGGCCGTGACGAGCCTGCTCGGCACCCGTACCGACCCGCCGGCCGGCGCGATGCCGCCACCGCCCTCCACGGCCGACCCGCTGGCCTGGCAGCAGACCGTCGCGCTCTGGACCGCCGCCGTCGGCGCGCTCATCGCCGGCCTGCTGCTCTCCGTCAAACCGATCGTGCTTCTCGGCCGGCGCCGGGGCTGGCGCCCGGGTCGCCGCCCGTCCGGCACCGACACCGCCACGGCGGGCTGACGCCCGCCACGGCGCCTGGCGATTCGCACGCCGCCCGGTCGGCCGTGGCCCGCCGGCCCCTGTCCCGGGCACGCGGACGCAAGTCGTCGGGCCGGGTCGCAACAGCGCTGAGCGCCGCCCACCGACGAGGTGGACGGCGCTCAGGCGAGGTCGTCAGCGCAGGATGCCGGGCGTGCCGCCGCCGTCCGCGCCCCAGACGTCTTCGTCCTCCTCGAGCCAGGTGTTGCGAGCCGACTCGTCCTCGCCGTAGCCGGCGCCACCGCCCATGCCGGCCATGCCACCGATGCCGCGTGCGCCCTTGGCACCCGCGCCGGCAGCAGCGCCCGCGCGCCCGCCGCCACGACCGCCCGCGCCGGCCCCGGCGCCACCCATCATCGGGCCCATTCCGCCCGCGCCGAGCTTGCCGGCCCGGCCGCCACCGCGGTTACCGCCGGCCCCGGCGCCGCCCATCATCGGGCCCATGTTGGGGCTCACGGGACGGCCGAGCGAACCGCCGCCGGGGATCATGCCCCCGCCCAGCCCGCCGCCACCGCCGCCGAGCCCGCCGCCGCCGAGCGACGAGGTGCCCGGCAGGCCGCCGCCACCGCCACCGCCGAGGCCGGGAACGGTCGAGGGCCCGGCACCAGCAAGGCCGCTGCCGTAGTCGTCGGCGAGGCTGCCGGTGCCCGGCGGCTTGTAGCCGTCGCCCGGGTTGTAGCCGCCGTTGTCGAGGTCGGGGTGGGTACCGGGCCCGATGGGGGTCGTGGTGGGCATGTCGGGCTTGCCGATCGACGGCGGGCCGCCGAGATCGGGGCTGCCGGTGTTGGGCATCCCACCCATCTTCGGCGCGCCGCCGAGGGGCCCGGCACCGGGGCCACCGCCCAGGTCGGGCGTCTCCACCTCCGGGGTCTTGGTGGTGCCGGGCGTGGTCTGGCCGGGCGTGCCGGAGTCGATCGTGGTGTATTCGCCGCTGACCTGGTTGTAGACCTTCTCCGCTTCGCCGGACTTGTCGTTGAGCCAGTCGGCGAGCGAGGTGAGCGGGTCGAGAAGGCCCAGGAAGTCGGGCTTGACCTTCATCTCGAACAGGCCGGTGTCGATCACGAGCCGGCCGTTGCGCGCCTCCAGCACGTCGTTGACGCAGCTCGCGGGGATGGGGAACTCAGCCTGCGCGGCACTCAGCTTGTCCGCCGCGGTCTTCAGCGACTGGACGATGCCGTTGTGCTTCTCGGCGTCGTCGACGACCCGGCCGGCGTCCGTGGCGATCTGCTTGACGTGGGTCTTGAAGGACTCGTACGCCGGGCCCTTCCACACCTCACCGAGATCGGTGACGTTCTTCTCCAGGCTGTCCTTGACGGCGGTCACGTTCTTCAGCAGCTGCTCCCAGCCCAAGGCGGCGCTGGTGACGTCGCCCGGCCTGCCCGCGACGACGATCTGCTGGCACATCTCTTCCCAGCTAGGCATCCTGTCACCCTCCCGTTCAGCCGTTGGATCCGCTGGCGGCCTGAGTGAAGGCGCGCTCCATCTCGGCGGCCGACATGGCGTTGGCCTTCTCGGCCGTCTCGTAGTTCTCCTTGACCTCACGAAGAGCGTTGGCTGCCGCGTAGAGATCGTCGGCGAGCTTACGGACGCTCTGCTGCGTGCTGGTGAAGAGACTGCCGTGCTTCCGGGCCAGGTCACCGGCCCGGTCGAAGGCGCCCAGCGGGCTCGACGCCCCGCCCACACCGTTCATGCCACTCGCCGCGGCCGTGCCGCCCATCTTGTCCTGGATTTCCACCATCGTGTATGACTGCTTGTTCAGGAAGGAGGCGTGCGACTCGAGCCACTCGATGGCGCTGTCCAGGCTGGACGCGTCCCACTCCGTGTTGTCGCCGCTCTCGCTCGCCCCCGGCACCAGGCCGGAGGGGGTCTCCGCCCGGTTGACGTTGTCCATCGTGATGCCGCTGATGTGCACCGTGGGCACCGCCGGGCTGAGGGGCATGTACGGAGTGTCCACCCGGATCTCTTCCGGCTGCTCCGTCCTGTCCACCCGTGGGCGCGTTTCGTCCGTCATCGGTTCCTCCCCGTCGCCGACTGACAATCTGGCTTACTGCTGGTGTCCGCCGGGTGCCGGCGGGGGTGGGGGTGCCGTCGGCGTGGCGCCGGGCGACGGCCAGGCGCCGGCCTGGGGCGCTGGCGGCACGCCGTACGGGCTGGGTCCGCCGGTGGGCGTCGGGCCGTACCCGGGCGGGGGTCCCGCCTGGGGCGGAGCGGGCGTGCCCGGCGGCGTTCCGCCGGGCGGCGGATAACCGGGCACGCCGAACTGCGGGTTCCCCGGCACTCCCCGGGGGGCCGGTGGGTAACCGGGGGACTGCGGATAGCCGGGCGCACCGAACTGCGGGCCGCCGGGCGGCGGGTAGCCGGGCGGGCCCGTTTGCGGGCCGCCGGGCGGCGGGAATCCGGGCGGGCCGGCAGTCACCTTCCGCCGGGACCGCCGTACCAGGACGATCACGAGGATCACCAGCGCGATGGGCACGAGGAGGCAGAGCGCCCCCTGGACCAGCGCGCCGCTGTCCTTCTTCATGCTGATCGACACCGCCGGCCCGTCGTCCGCCGACGGCGTCGCCGCGCCCGCCGACGGATCGGCACCGGTCGCGGCGCCGAGCAGCGGGTGCTTGTCCACCGCCGGCACGGACCGGGTCAACGCGGCGATCGGGTCGACCGCGCCGAAGCCGTACTGGGCGTCACGGCCGGTCGGGCCCTTGTCGCGGGCGGTGCGGACGAGCCGGTTCACCACGTTGGCCGCGTCGAGATCCGGGTGCTTCGCGCGGACCAGCGCCGCCACCCCGGACACGATGGCGGCGGCGTCGCTCGTGCCGCTGCCGATGCCGTAGCCGTTCGACGAGACCGACGCGGACCGGGGAGAGATGATCTTCTCCATCGGCGCGGCGAGCACGGCCTCCCGGCCGGTGACGCTCTCCGCGAAGAAGTTGCCGTTCTTCGCCAGCCCGGTCACCGCGATGACACCGGGGATGTTCGCGGGGCTGGTGACGACGCGGTCGTTCTGCTTGCGGTTACCGGCGGAGGCGACCAGCACGACGTCCTTGTCCAGGGCGTACCGGACGGCCGCGACCTCCTCGGGCGTCGCCGCCGTGCCCGTTCCGACGGACATGCTGATCACGCCCGCGCCGGCGTCGGCCGCCCAGCGGATGCCGGACGCGAGGTCGCCCGAGTCGAAGGAGTTACCCATCGCGACAGGCAGGATCTTCGCTTCCGGGGCGATGCCCAGATGACGCATGGCACCCCCGCCCCGGGACGCGATGATCCCCGCCATCGCCGAACCGTGGGCCGCCTTGGTGTCGTCGTCACGGCGACCGTCAGCCGCCGTGCCGGCCGCCACTCCCTTGCCCGGCAGCACCTGGCCGCGCAGGTCGGGCAGGTTCGCGTTGACGCCGGTGTCGATGACGGCGACGGTGACGCCCTTACCCTTGGTGATCTTGTGGGCGTCGGGAATCTTCAGCGTGTCGAGATACCACTGGAGGCCGCGCACCGTGTCGGCGCGGGCCGGAGCCGGCGCGGCCAGTGGACCGGAGCCGGCGCCGACGGCCAACGCCAGCACGGCGACGGCCAGCCTGAGCTTCGGCCGCGAAGGCTTCCTCGCACGCATGATTCTCCCGGGAGCTATCGGCGCACAATGCGATGCGGCTCCGGCCCGGTCGAACCGGACCGGAGCCGCGTCGGCGATCGTGTCAGTTCCACGCCTTGGCGTTGCTCATCTCGGTGCTGACGTAGTTCTCGCGGGCGATGCCCACGGCGCCACCGATGTCGTTCAGGATCTTGTTGATGTCCCGGACGGCGGCGTCCCACTGCGCCTGGTGCTGCTCGTAGGCGGCACGGTCCTCACCGTCCCACTGGAGCTTCGACAGCATCGACCGCAGCGTGTCGAGCTTCTCGTCGATGGTCCGCGAGATAGCAGTCATCTGCTGGTTGCTGCTCTCGAGAACCGCGTAATCAACCTTGATGCTCATGAATTCCTCCCCTGCTCGTGTCGGCAGATCACGGGTTGAGTGCAGAGTGGAACTTGTCCAGCATCTGCTGCTGCTCTTCGTCGTTGACCTGGTGCGTCGTACCCGACTTGTCGAGCAGGTCGGCGATGTTGTCCATCGCCGTCAGCAGCTTGCCCGTGTCCTCGTTCCAGCGCTGCATCAGCGACTGGAAACCGGTGGACGCCTGCCCCTTCCAGGCGATGGCCAGGTCGTCGACCACGTTCCACAGCTTCTTCAGCTCGCCGTCGACCTCGCTGCGCGTGGAGCGCACGTCACTCGCGGCGGTATGTAGAGTCCCTGCTTCGACCTCGAACGCCATGCTTCACACCCTTCCGTCATCTTGTGGCGGCGCAGTTGCCGCGTCCCTCCCCCGCGGCAAGGCGAACACCCCACCGACGGACACTCAGTCAAGACCGTAGCGGACGCTGTCCAGTCCGCGCAGCCCTGCCCCACATGGCGCCACAACCCGCTTTACCGGGCCGTACCTGTCACGAGGAACGGAAGTACGAGCGGACGTGCAGCACCAGGCCCACCAGCAACAGAACGCCCAGGATCGATGTCAGCACCCACTGCGTCGCGTCGTCCGCCAGGCTGCCGAGAGCCGCCGCGAACGCGGCCAGGCAACTGAGCAGGACGATCTCCGCCAACCGCCGGGCCAGCTTCGAGTGGGTCACCTGCGCGACCAACCCGAGCACGACGAAGACCGGGATCGCGACCAGTGCGTACACGAACGCCTTTGTCTGCCACACGGTGCCGCCCACCTTCCGTTCGGCCGCTCAGGCCGTGTAGAACCCCGAATCCTGCACCCAGTCGATCTTGATGTCCTTGATGTCGGGGTCGGGCCCCGTCGCGAAGCCCGGCTTGGACTCGGTGGTGAACTGGTGCGCTTCGGCGCCCCGGAACGAGCTCGTGATGGTGGAGAGCGCCGACCCGACCTCGGTGAAGACGAGCGCCATGACCGCCATGGCGATGGTCAGCCCCGCCACCCCGATCGCCTGCGCCACCGCCTGGCCCCCGGGGATGTACTGGATGGCCACGGACGCGATCACCGCGATCAGGACCGTCCACAGCACCTGGTTCAGGGAGTCGATCACGCCGTTGTAGTGATCCATGAGGCCCTGCAACGAGTCCTTGTTCGTGGTCAGCGCCGCGGCGAGGGCCGAGACCTCCTGGCCGAGCTGCTGCACGAACTTGTCGAAGGCCTCGCGGTCCTCGAAGTTCCACTCCTCGGCGGACGGCGGCACGCTCTCCATCGCCTTGCCGAACTGGTCCCCGCCCAGGTACTTGGCCGCCTCGTCCCAGTTCTTGATGGCCTTGGCGATCTCTTCGTTGTCGAAGGACTCAAGGTGCACGATGGCCGCGAGGAGGACCGCGCTGCCGGCCAGCCAGACCCAGTTCGCCCGGGCCGCGGCGATCAACGTGCGGAGTTGCGCCAGCTGCGCCGGAACCGGCGGCGGCGTGGGTGCCGTCATCAGAGCCTCCCTGCGTTCCGCGCCCGCGGGGTCACTTGACCACCCACGGCTGGTCCGACTTCTCCCAGTTGGCTGCGGTCTTCTTGAGGTTGTCGGCAGCCTTCTGCAGGTGCTCGATGCCGGTGGTCAGGTTGTCGACGTGCTCGTCGATGACCGCATTGTGCCTGTTCACCGTGCCGATGCCCAACAACGTCATGCACATGCCGGACAGCTTGACCTGGTCCAGCTTCTCCTTCGCGTTCCGCAGGAAGGCCTTCGGGCCGTCCTCGGCCGCCAGCTTCTTCGCGGCGCCCTCAATCGCGCCGACATCGACCTTGTTCGCCACTGGCTCGCCTCCTCGTCAGCCGCGCAGCCGGCGCAGCGGGTCGTTGATGTCCACCCCGAAGTGCTTGAACCACTCCTCCGGGGTGACCTTCCCCGCCTCGGCCCGCCGGACCAGGTCCGTGCCGCCGACCATCTCCTCCACCAGCTCGCGCTGCCGTTCGGCGTGCGCGGCGTAGGCGGCGTCGATCGCGCCCTGGAGCGACTCGACCAGGCTGAAGCTGTCCAGCCGCATGGCCCGGGGATCGAGCTGGATGTCGCCGACCTTCATGTCGCCGTCGACCGTGACCTGGACCAGGCCGTCCGGGCTCTCCCCCGTCACCCGCAGCTCGGCGCGCTGCTGCTGGAAGGTCTCCAGGCGGCGCTGCTGCTCCTGCGCCTGCCGCAGGATCCCCTCGAGACCGGCCGCCGCTCCCGGGCCGGGCGTCCACGATGTACTCAACACGGTCCTCTCGTCGGCTGCGACGCTCGTGCCGCAGGCTACCGGATGCCGTCACGCCGGGCGGTCCCCCCGCAGGCCGCGCCGACGGCGGTGGTCCTGTCAGCCTGGCTCCGACCAGGCGGTCTGGATGAGCTGCTGGCCGTCCCGCCGGCGCACCAGCGTGCCCCGGCCCGGCGGCTGCGGGCTCGGCCGCAACGTGCCGAAGACCGCGCCCTCCTCCCGGTTTCCGGACATCAGCAGGCCGGGCTGGTCCAGCTCGCGCAGGCGTTGCAGGACCGGCTCGTAGAGCGCCCGGGCCACGCCACCCACCCGCCGGGTGATGATCAGGTGCAGGCCGATGTCGCGGGCCTGGGGCAGCAGCTCGTGCAGCGCGCTGAGCGGGTTGTTTCCGCCCGAGGCGACCAGGTCGTAGTCGTCGACGAGGATGTAGAGGTCGGGCCCCTTCCACCAGCTGCGGTCGCGCAACTGGGCGGTGGTGACCTCCGGGCCGGGCAGCCGGTTGGACAATGCGCTGCGGATCGACCCGAGCCCCTGCGCGAAGACCTGGTTCGACGGCGCGTAGTCGAGGAGGTGGTCCCCCTCGACCGCACCGAGCAGACCGCGCCGGTAGTCGGCGATGACCAGTCGGGCCTGCGCCGGCGTGTAGCGCTCCATGATGCCCCGGGCGATCAGCCGCAGCACGTTGGTCTTGCCGCACTCGGCGTCGCCGAAGACCGTCAGGTGCGGCTCGTTGACGAGGTCGAGGTAGACCGGGGCCAGCGCTGACTCGTTGACGCCGATCGGCAGGCCCGGCGCCGACCGGTCGACGACCCGGGCCAGCTCGCTGACGGCCAGCTTGCGGGGCAGCAGCCGCACCTTCGGGGCCGGCCGGCCGGGCCAGGCCTCCGCGACGTGCCGGGACAGTGCGACGGACGCCTCCGTCAGGTCGTCGATGTCGCGCCGGCCGTCGATCCGCGAGATGGCGGTCAGGAAGTGCAGCTTGTCGCGGGTGAGGCCGCGCCCCGGCGAGCCGGTGGGCACGTTCGCCGCCGCCCGCCGGTCGATCTCCGACTCGTTGGGGTCGCCGAGCCGCAGCTCCAGCTTCGTGCCGAGCAGGTCCCGCATGTTGATCCGGATCTCCGCCCACCGCACGGCGGTCAGCACCACGTGCACGCCGAAACCCAGGCCACGGTTGGCCAGGTTGGTGATGGTCTGCTCCAGCTCCTCGTACTCCTGGCGCAGGGTGTTCCAGCCGTCGACGACGAGGAAGACGTCGCCGAACGGGTCGTCGGCGAACTCGCCGGCCGCCCGACGCCGGCGGTAGCTGGCCACCGAGTCGATGCCGTGCTGGGCGAACCGGTTCTCCCGGTCGTCGATGACGGCGACCACCTCGGCCACCGTACGGCGCACGGCCTCGGTGTCCCGCCGCCCGGCCACGCCGGCCGTGTGCGGCAGCCCGTCCAGGCTGCGCAGCGCGCCACCGCCGAAGTCGAGGCAGAAGAACTGCACCTCGCGCGGGGTGTGGGTGAGCGCGAGCGAGGCGAGCATCGAGCGCAGCATCGTGCTCTTGCCGCTGAGCGAGGCGCCGACGATCACCACATTGCCGCCGGCGCCGGAGAGGTCCACCAGCATCGGGTCACGGCGCTGCTCGTACGGCCGGTCGACGATGCCCACCGGAGCGGCGAGCCGCCCGCGACCGCGCCACGAGGCGGTGCAGAGGCCGTGCTTCGGGTCGACGCTCAACGGCGGCAGCAGCTCGCCCAGGCCCGGCGGCTCGGCCAGCGGCGGCAGCCAGACCTGGTGCGCCGGGCGGCCCCGCCCCTTGAGCCGGTCGATCAGCACGTCCAGCATCGCCACGACCTTGCCGTCGGCGGGCTGCTCCGGCTCGGGCGCGTCCGGCACCGGCAGGGTCGGGTTCTGCACCGGCACGAAGTCCACCCCGTAGCGGACGATCCGGCGCTGCACCAGCGCCCGCGACGACGCGGCGGCCTGGCCCGGCGCCCGGTAGGGCCCGGACACGTACGCGGCCCGGAACCGCAGCATGGTGCTGGTGTCGGTCTTCAGGTACCCGTGGCCGGGGGCGCTGGGCAGCTCGTACGCGTCCGGCACGCCGAGCACGATCCGGCTCTCCACCGCCGAGAAGGTGCGCAGACCGATCCGGTACGACAGGTGGGTGTCCAGGCCGCGCAGCTTGCCCTCCTCCAGCCGCTGGCTGGCCAGCAGCAGGTGCACGCCGAGCGACCGGCCGAGCCGGCCGATCATCACGAAGAGGTCAATGAAGTCGGGCTTCGCGGCGAGCAGTTCGCTGAACTCGTCACAGATGATCAGCAGGCTGGGCATCGGGTCCAGCGGCTCGCCGGCCGCCCGGGCCTTCTCGTAGTCGTAGCGGGAGACGTAGTTGCCGGCGGCCCGCAGCACCTCCTGGCGGCGGTTCATCTCGCCGGCCAGGGCGTCCTTCATGCGGTCGACGAGCGTCAGCTCGTCGGCCAGGTTGGTGATCACCGCGCTGGTGTGCGGCAGCGCGTCCAGCGAGGCGAAGGTGGCGCCACCCTTGAAGTCGACAAGGACGAAGTTGAGATCCTCGGAGGAGTGCGTCACGGCCAGCGCGCCGACGATCGTCCGCAGCAGCTCGCTCTTGCCGGAGCCGGTCGCGCCGATCACCAGACCGTGCGGGCCCATGCCCTCGTGCGCGGACTCCTTGAAGTCCAGCTCCACCACGTTGCCGTCCGGCCCGAGACCGAGCGGGATGCGCAGCCGGTCGCGGTGGCTGCGGGGGCGCCAGGTCTGCTGCACGTCGACGGTCGCGGCGTCCCCGACGCCGAGCAGGTCGGGCAGCTCCATGCTGCGCGCCAGCGGCTCGTCGGAGGTGGTCTGCTGCTGGGAGAGCCGGTACGGGGCGATCTGCCGGGCCAGCCCCTCGGCGGCGGACCCGGTGAGCCGGTCCGGCCGGCCGAGCCGGGACGTGGACGTGCCCCGGACCAGGTCCAGGGAGCTGCCGTCGCCCACGTCGAGGCAGAGCAGCCAGCGGCCGGCGTCGCGGGGCACGGTGCCGGACAGGTCGATCACGGTGGCACCGAGCAGCCCCGGCCCCATGAGCTGGCAGGTCGCCGAGACCTCGCCGCCGTCGATCACCACGACAAGGTGCGCCGCCGTCGTCAGCGGCTTCGCCTCCGGGGCGAACCGGGGCCGGCCGGCCAGGTCGCCGGCGAGCGCCTCCTCGGCCTCGGCGAGACTGGCGAAGACCATCCGGCGGGCGCCCGCCGCGTCGTTGCGGGCGGTGTGGTGGTTGTGCGGCAGCCACTTCACCCAGTCCCAGGACGGCTGCCGGTCCGGCGCGGCAACGATCGCGACGACCATGTCGTCCGGGGCGTGGAAGGTGACGAGCTGGCCCAGCGCGGCCCGGGTCAGGTCGAGCACCGGTTCCCGGTCGCCGCGCAGCACCACCCGGCTGAACGCGCGCACCGAGAGCGCGGTCGGCAGGTCCGGCACGGTCGAGTGGGCGCGGACGAAGCGACGCAGCGCGATGGCGCTCATCGGCTCCAGGTCCTCGACCGGCTTGGTCTCCGGCGGGACGATCTCCACGGCGAGGCGCTGCGGGCCGGTGGCGATCCGGGTCTCGCCGAAGTCGTCCTCGGTGATCCGCCGCTCCCACAGCCGGCGGGAGGCGGCGATCGACCAGAGCGCGTCCGGCTCCGGGTGCCGCCAGGCCATCGCCGCCCGCTGCTGCTCGGCGGCGCGCCGGGTGCGCTTGCGCATCTGGGCCAGGTAGCGCATGTAGTCGCGCCGGTCGGCGTTCAGCTCGGCCTTGTCGTTGTTGCCGTGGCTCAGCGACCCGAGCGCCATGCCCAGCATCGAGACGCCGAAGAGGCCACCGGCGATGTAGGTCATCGTGCCGCCGCCCCGGCCGGCGTAGAGGAACGCCATGGCGCCCACGCCGCAGACCATGGGCAGGATCATCAGCAGCTGCCCCATCCCGCGTGGGGTCGGCTCGGGCAGCTCCGGAGGTGACTCCAGCAGCACCTCGCCTCGCGGCAGCGCGGGCCCCGGTTGACGCGGGAGCCTGCGGAACACCACCGTGCTCACGGCTGTCTCCTCCCAGAAGCGGCCCTGTAGAAGTTCGGTGAGCGACCGGAGTCGTCGGGTGGGCATCGTACGTGCCCGCCATCGTAGGTAATCTCCCGTGGGCGTCAGGAACCCCGTGCGCCGGCACCGCCGGCCAGGGGTGATCGTAGAGAGCGCGAGGAGGCCACTGTGGCGACGAAGACGGCGACCGGCGGCCTGAGCCGGATCACCATCGTGGCGCCCCGCACCCGGATGGATCTCGCGCTGCCGTCGGACGTGCCGCTCGCCGACCTGCTGCCGACCCTGCTCCGCTACGCGGGTGAGGACCTGGCCGACGAGGGTGTCCGGCACGGCGGCTGGAGCCTGGCCCGGCTCGGCGGTCAGCCGCTGGACGGTGGCCGCACCGCCGCACAGCTCGGCATCCGCGACGGCGAGGTGCTCTACTTCAACCCCCGCTCCGCCACCGCACCGGAGATCGTCTTCGACGACGTGGTCGACGCGGTGGCCACCGCCACCAACCAGCGCCCGGGCGCCTGGCAGGTCGGCACCACCCGGTCCTTCGCGGTGCTCTTCGCCGCGGCGGCGCTCGGCGCCGGCGCGGTCGCGGCCCTGTTCACCGGGCCGCCGCACCTGCCCGGCGCGCTGACCGCACTGGTCGTCGCGGTCGCCCTGGTGGTCAGCGCGGCCGTGCTGTCCCGGGCCGCCGCCGACAGCGCGACCGGGTCGGCGCTCGGGGTCGTCGGCCTGGCGTACGCGGGCGTCGGGGGCCTGCTGCTGCTCGCCGGTGACCGCCCGCTGACCGAGCTGGCCGCACCGCACGTGCTCATCGGCGCGACGGCGGTGGTGGTCTGTGCGGCGGTGGCCGCGCTGGCCGTGGGTGACCGGCTTCCGCTCTTCTTCGGCGCGGTCGCGGTCGCCGCCGCCATCGGTTTCGGTGCACTGGTCAGCCTGGCGTTCGACATCGACGCGCCGGCCGCCGCCGCGATCGTCGCCGCGGTCGCGTTCGGCGCGGTGCCGGCGCTGCCGATGGCGTCGTACCGGCTGGCCCGGCTGCCGGTCCCGTCCATCCCGACCGGCCCCGACGACCTGAAGAGCGACACCGAGTCGGTGGACGGCCGGCAGGTGCTCCAGCTCAGCGAGCGGGCCGACGAGTTCCTGACCGGCCTGCTCTGGACGGTGTCGCTGCTGGTGCTCGGCGCCCAGGTGGTGCTCGCGCTCGACGGCAGCCTGCCCGCGATCCTGCTCTGCCTCGTACTGTCGCTGCTGTCGCTGCTGCGGGCCCGGCCGTTCCTCGGTCGCGCCCAGCGCACCCCGGTGCTGCTCGCCGGCACCGGCGGGCTCGGCCTGACCGCCGCCGCCACGTTCGGCGGCGGCTCGACGGCCGTCCGCCTCGGCCTGATCCTCGGCGGCCTGGTGTTCGCGGCCGTGGTGAGCCTGATCTACGGGCTCACCGTGGCCGGCAAGCGGATCTCCCCGGTCTGGGGTCGGCTGCTCGACATCGTGGAGATCATGCTGATCATCGCGCTGGTCCCGCTGGCCGTCTGGGTCGTCGGCCTCTACGGCTGGATCGTCAACCTCCGGCCCTGACCCGAACCGCCGTCCCCGGGCCGGTGGCGCCGCCCGCCCGTGTCGGCCGGTCAGTCGGGTCGGTCGGGGTCAGTCGGTCGGCGGCAAGGTGCTGACGACGGTGGCGACCGGGGCGGTCGCGTAGACACCGGGGCCGTGCTGGCCGTCCACCGGGCGGGCCGGGGCGCCGCACCGGCGGGCCACCTCCCGCACTGCCTTGACCAGCGCCTCCACGTGGTCGTCAAGCGCCGCCACGCGGAGCATCGGCGGGGCGACCCGCCCGCCCGGCAGCACCACGGCCGCCAGGGTGTGCGACGGGGCGGACGTGGCCGTCACCGCGTCCACCAGCGGGCCGAACGGCGCGTCGGCCCGGGGCCGCAGGGTCAGGCAACGCTGGGTCCAACCGCCGCCACGCAGCCCGGTCCAGGTCTCCGCCGAGGGCGTCTGCGCCAGGTCCAGCCCGGCGGCCGAGACCACCGCCGCGCGCAGTTCGTCGCGGCTGAGCGGCCGGTGGGCGAGCCCGGCCGCGGTCAGCGCCTTGCCCAGCCGGCCGATCCCGGCGGACAACGTACGGTGCACGCCGGGCATCCCACCGCCACGGCTGACCGTCTCGACGCGGGCGTCCCGCACGGAGAGCCGCAGCGCCACCCAGACCGTCCGGTGGGCCGCCGGCGGTGCTCCCGGCGCGGGGTACCAGACCAGGGTGTGTGAGACCACCTGGGCCCGGGTGACCGGGCCGGTGAAGTCGGCGAGGACCCGCAGGGCCCGGTCGACCACCGACGCCTCGGCCGAGCCGTCGGGCGCCCCGGTGCGGCCCTGCACCGCCACCGCCGCGAACCAGCCCTGCGCGTCCTGGCCGATGCCGAGCCGGGTGCCACGATCTGTGAGTTCTATCACAGTCAGCTCCGGAGCCAGGGCGGCCAGCCTCGGATCGGCCCCGCCGCCGGCCGCGACACTGCTCTTGGCCGCCTCCCGACGCCGCCGCAACCGCCGGCGCAGCAGCAGGTCCTCGTACCACCAGCGGCCGCCACGCCGGGCGAAGACCGCGACCACGACCAGCAGCGACAGCGCCGCGACGGCGCCGGCCAGCCCGACCGGCCCGCCCAGCGCCGCCCAGACGGCCAGGGCGCAGAGTTCCAGCACGACGAGCTGCCCCACGGCCACCGGCCCGATCCGGCCACGGTCGCGCCGGTCGGCCGGTACGACCGGCCGCTGGGCGACGCCGGACGGCTGCGGTGCCGGACGACCGGGTGGCGCCTGAACCTGCGTCATCGCTGACAGTCCTTTCTGGACGGCTGAGCGTTCGCCGGATCGGGTCGGGCGCTGGTCACGGTGACCCGTCGACGGCCCCTTATCGTAGGGAAGCCCGCGACACCGACTCGGACCTGCTCGTCGCGGACCCACCCCCCGCCGGAGGTAAGTCATGCGGACCCGCCGCGATCAGGTGCAGGCGTACCGCTTCGTCACCCGCCGGATCGTTTCGGCGCTGCTGTCGGGCGACCCGGAAACCACCAACCTGCCGATGCGGCGGCTCGGCATGGCGGTCTTCGGCAGCGTGATCGCCGCGGCCGTGGTGCTCGGCGGCGTCGGCGCGTACGGGCAGTTCACCGGCAACACGGCGCCGCTTGAGCCGAACACCCTGGTCATCGAGCGGGAGACCGGGGCGACGTACGTCTTCGTCGACGGGCAGCTCTACCCCACTCTCAACTACGCCTCGGCCCGCCTGATCATCAACGAGCCGGCCCCGCAGGTACGCACGATGTCCCAGGCGTCGATCCGGGAACGGCCCCGGGGCCGCACGGTCGGCATCGTCGGCGCCCCGGACGCCCTGCCCGACCGGAAGTCGCTGACCGGGCTGCCCTGGTCCGTCTGCGACGTCCCGGATCCGGCCGGCCCCGGCAACTCCCGTACCCGGGTGGTGATCGACCGTCCGCTGCCCGGTGGCGTGCCGCTCGGCGACCGGGCCGTGCTGGTGGAGGCCGCCGGCCAGCGGCACCTGCTCACCGGCAACGCGCGGTTGCAGGTGACGGGCGGCGACTCCGCGCTCGCCGCGCTGCGGATGGCCAACGCGCCCCGCCTGCCCGTGGGGCAGCAACTGCTCAACGCCGTGCCGGCCGGGCCGATCATGCGCAAACCGGTCATCGCCGGCGCGGACGAGGCCAGCACCCTGACCGAACGCCCGGCCAAGGTCGGCCAGGTCTTCCGGGCCGCGGGCCAGCACTACGTACTCACCCGGGAGGGCCTCTCCGCGATCGGCGAGATCAGCGCGCTGATGCTGCTGCGCGACGGCGGCCAGGTCACCGACATCACGCCGGCACAGGCCGGCAAGCTGCTGACCGACCAGCGGGCGGAGGAGGCCGGCATGCCGCAGGCACTGCCCGCCCTGCACCCGGTCAGCGAGGGCCGGACGGTGCTCTGCGCGACCTACCGGGCGGGCACCGCCGGCGGGCCGCCCACCACCACGCTGGAGGTCTTCGACCGCGTACCGCAGGAGCTGACCACCGCCACCACCGGCGCGATCCCCGTGCGGCAGACCGGGCGGGACGGTGTGCGTACCGCCGAGGGCGTGCTGCTGCCCGGCGGCAAGGGCGTGCTCGTGCAGGCCATGCCCGGGGCGGGCGAGAGCGGCGCGGCCGCCCCTGGCGCCACCGTCTACCTGATCAACGCCCTCGGGGTCCGGTACCCGCTCGGTGTCGGCGCCATGGCGGCGCTCGGCTACGAGGGGGTCACGCCGCTGGCCGTACCCGCCTCGCTGCTGGCCCTCGTGCCGACCGGGCCGACTCTCTCGCGGGACGCGGCGCTCGCCCACTTCGCGCCCGGCCCGGCGCCGTCGGCCCGCCAGACGAAGCCGCCGGCCAGCCCGACCGCCAGCCCGACCGCCAGCCCGACGACGAGCCCGTCGGGTGGGCCGGCGACGCCCTCCGGCGGGCCGGCCTCGAACGCCCCGTCCTCGCCCCGCGCGTCGTCCTCCGCAACCGGCGCGTCCTCCCCCACCGCCAGCGCGGGTGGCTGAGTTCGCACCCGCCGGATCGGTACCGACGGCGGGTCGCCCGACTCGCGCCGGTCGACTAACCTGATGCCTGCCAACGGCTATCGACGATGACTACGGGGATGCTGCCATGACCGGGCGCACGACAGTCGACCTGATGTCCCTGGAGGACTTCCACCAGAAGTTGGCCAACCGGCTGACCGAGGCGGAGAAGGCGTTGCGGAAGCTGAGCACGGAGATGCAGTGCCGGCCGCCGGCGCTGGGCTCGTTCGCCGACGCCACCCAGAACGCTCGTCGCTACTCGGAGATCCACCAGTCCTACGTGGACCAGGTCGACCGGCTGCGCGCCGCGGTCAAGGCCGCGCAGAGCGCCACCGGGACGATCCTGGCCAACTACCGCACCGCCGAGGCGCGCAACGCGGCCAACGCCGCCGACATCACCGGGGCGCTGAACGGGGTGGACGACGCGTTGAAGGGGAAGGAGGACCCGCGTGTCTGAGTACACCCAGCGCTACGAGCCCGTCAGCCACCAGCAGCTCTACGACGGCGTGATGGCCGGCCAGCCGGGCCAGATCGACGGCGTCAGCGCGCAGTGGACGGCGCTCAAGGGCATTCTCGACGGGCTGTCCCGCGAGCTCAGCGGCGACCTCGACAAGCTCGCCAACACCTGGACGGGCTCGGCCTCGCAGGAGTTCCAGCGCCGGCTGACGCTCGTCACCGACTACGCCGACAAGCTCGGCGAGGGCATGGCGGACATCAGCCGGGGCCTGAACCTGATGGCCGCCGACCTGCGCACCGCCCGCGCGCAGGCCGAGAGCCCGGACGAGACCGACGACCACGACAAGGCGGCCTCCGGCGCGCTCAAGGGCGCCGTGTTCGGCGTCCCGGGCGTGGTGATCGGCGGTCTGCTGGGCCACCAGCAGGACAAGGCCGAGCAGGAGAAGGCGCACAAGCGCATGGTCAACGTGGTGGCCGAGTTGGCCGCCGGCTACGACCTCTCCGCGTACGGGCGGATCGTCCCGCCGCCGCCGCCGGACCCGGACATCCCGGGTGACCCCAACCGCGACCCCTCGACGACGCCGCGGGGCGGCCCGCAGGTCAGCACCCCCACGGCCGCGCCGAAGACCAGCGGCCTCAGCGGAAGCACGGGCGGGGTCACCGTGGCGGCCCCCGACCGCCCGAGTGCCGGGCCGGGCGGCGGGGGTGGCGGCTCCGACACGGTCACCACCACCCCGGGCACGGTCGGCGGTGGGCAGTCGGGCAACGGCAGTTCCGCCGTGGTCGCCGGCACCGCCCTCGCCGGCGCGACCCTGCTCACCTCCCCGGTGACCGGTGTGGGCGGGCCGGGTGGCACGGCGACGGCTTCGGCCGGCTCGGGCCTCCAGTTCGGCCCCCAGGGCGGGCCGAGCAACGGCGTGCTCGGCACCGGCGTCCTCGCCGGGTCGGCCGGCACCGCGTCGACCGCACCGGTCCGGTCCGCCGGCGGCGCCCCGCTGGCCGACAACCGGGCGGCCACGGGAATGGGACGGCGCTTCGACAACGCCCGCGACGCGGCTCGGCCTGGCGCACGTGGCGCGGCTGCCGGGGCGAACCGCCTCGGTGTCCTGGGCGCCGGCCAGGGGCCGCACGACGAGGACGCCGACAGCCGGCTGACCTGGTTGACGGAGGACGAGATGGTCTGGGGTAACGACGCGGACGCGGCTCCGCCCGTGCTCGGCACCGACGGCTGACACCCCTCGCACGACGACGGCCCACCCGGCGGCTCGCCCGCCCGTGGGCCGTCGCACGTCCGGAGGGCTCGCATGTCCGGAGGGCCGCCGCACGCCTGGAGGGCCGTCGCACGTCCGGCGCCGGTTCCGCCGTCCGGCCGGACCGATGGCCGCCGACGATCCGCTTAACGGTCCATTCCGGACATAGTGGTGACGGTCACCCCATCCGGGTCGTCGCCACGCTGCATGGGCCGGACGCGGACGATAGGTTGGACGGGTGCCGTCCGTAGCGTCCGACCCGTTCTGGTCGGTCACGCTGCGTTCACTGCGCGAGCTGACCCGACTCGCGGTCGCCGCACTGGTGCTGGCCGTCGGCCTCGGAGGCGCGACCGCCGCACCGGCCCCGGCACCCGCCGACGCCCTCGGCTCGGTCGCCACGAGCGTCGCGCAGCCGCCACACCGGGATCCGGCAGCCGAGCAGGTCATCGACACCGCGCCTCCGGTCGCCGGCACCACGGCCCTGCCGGAGTTCCCTCGGGCCGACATCCCGACCGACGTCTCCGTCGTTGCGACCGGCCACCCGAGCGCCCATCCGGTCCAGCCCGGTCGCGGCGCCCCCGCACGGCGCGGCCCGCCCACCGCCTGACCCGTCGGCCAGCGCCGCCGCGCCGGTGCGTTCGTGACGCGGCGGGGGTCCGGCCGGGCTCTCCCCGGCGATGCCGTCCAGCACCGGCACCCGGACGCCGAGCTCGCCGGCCACCGCGGTACGCCCCGTACGCGCCCACGCCCATCCGCCCGTCCCACGGGCACGACCACGCCGAATCCCCTCGATCGATCGCGAGGTGCCGACCATGCAAACCGTGCTCTCCTCCGTCCTGCTCGACGTGCCCCGGGCCGCCGTGATCTGGCTGAGCCTGCTCGGCGTCGTCGCCGTCACCGTGGCCGGCCTGGTGCTGCGGCCCGGCCGGCTCCGATTCGACGTCGGCGCCCGGATCCGGCGTGCCGCCATGCCTAGCGAGCTGGAACGGGCCGAGGAGGCGCGCGACCGGTCCCGGTACGCGGAAGAGGTCGCGGTGGCCGCGGAACGGGCCGCCACCACCGCCGCCCGGCTGCGTGCCGAGTGGCTGACGGCGCAGGAGGAGGTCGAGGCGGCCTGGCAGGCGTACGAGGCCGCCGAGGCGGATGTGCGCCGACTCGCGAACGCCGAGGCGATGCCCCTGCCGCGTACCGTCCGGACGCCCGCCGAGTACGCCGAGCGAGAGCGCTTCATGCACCGGGCCGCCCTCGACGCGTACTGGCGGAAGGAGCTGTCGGTGGAGCAGCTCAGTGACGTCTTCGCGCACCGCGACGGCTGGGATCCCCGCCTGCACCCGGTCGAGCAGGAGCTGGTGCTGCGCCGGGCGGTACGGGACAACCTGCTCGCCCGGCAGCGGACGGCTCGGGCGCGGGAGCAGGACGCGTGGCGGGCCGCCGAGGCCGCCGTCGAGGCGGCGCGCAGCCTGCGTGCCGAGGCGTTCGCCGCGACCACTCGTCGCCCGGAGGAGTCGCAGTCGCTGCTGCCGCTGCTCGACAGCGCCGGAGCGGCCGAGCAGACCCGGGAGTTCCCGGTCGTGTCCGGCCGGGAGGCGGCGCGGGGCCGGGCGGCCGTTCCCGCGTACTGATCCGGGCGGAAGTGGTTCCGCTGGGCTAGCGTGGCGGTATGTCCAGGGAGGCGTGGATCGTCGTCGGAGTCGTGGCGGTCGCCACGCTGATCGGCGCGGTGCTGCTGGCCGTCCGGGTGGTACGCACCCGCCGACTGCTCGGCACGCTCGGGGTGAACGGCAAGGTCGCCTTCTACGGCGCCCTGCTCTACACCGTCCTACCGATCGACCTGCTGCCCGACCCCATCTACCTGGACGACATGGCGGTGCTGACCGGCGCGCTCATCTACCTCGGCCGGCTGGTCCGGCAGCGACGCGCCGCGCACACCCCGCTGGCCGGCCGACCGGACGTACCGTCCGACGACGACCGGACCCACCGCCGCGTCCCATGACCGACGCTTCACCGCCACCCACACCCGACGTCCCCGCACGCCCGAAACCGGACACCCCACACACCCGCCTGTGACCCGCCGCGCGACGCGCACCCCCATCCCCCACCCCCTCCGCGCCGATCTTGCAGTTACTGCCCCCGGAATGAGCCTTGTGTGGCTTTTGTCGGGGCAGCAAGTGCAAGATCGCGGTGGATCGGGGAGGGCGTGCGGACCAGGCCGGGGGCCGGAATGTCCGCCGGAGCAGGGCCGTTGCATCCCTGAGACGCCCCGCGGGTCGATCCGCCGCGCGGTCTGTCGGAGTCCCTCGCCGAGCGCCTCTCCCGGTGCTAGCGCCTCCGGTCCCCCCGGAGGCGTCAACCCCCGATTGGAGCCCGACCATGAACCCGATCGTTCGAAAGAGCGGCCTCTCCGTCGCCGGCCTGCTGGTGGCCGGCGGGTGCCTCGCGGTTCCCACGGTGGCCGCGCACGCCGCGCCGGTGACGACCACTCCGGTGGGCTCGGTACGCGCCGACAAGGACAGCCGCACCGACAAGGGCGCCCGCGCCGGCAGGCGGGCCGAGCGCACCGTGGGCATCGAGTACCAGGCGCAGCCCAACTTCTACTACTGCGGGCCGGCCGCGACCCGGATCGCCCTGTCGGCGCTCGGCAAGGCACTCTCGCAGGACGAGGTAGCGAAGCGGCTGGGCACCACCGAGGCCGGCACCGACTCGGCCCTGGACACGACGCGGGTACTCAACGAGCTGACCGGTGGCCGGTACCGGACGACCGAGATCCCAGGCCCGGTGGCCAGGCCGGAGCAGGTCGACCGGCTCCGGTCGGACGCCGTCGCGGCCCTCGACGAGGGCCGGCCAGTGGTGGCCAACATCAAGGGCACCGCCGTCGACACCGCCGGCAACCCGCACTCGTACGAGGGCGGGCACTACCTGACCCTGGTGGGCTACCGGGACGGTGGCGAGCTGATCCGGATCGCCGATCCGGCTGCCCCCGAGGCCGAGTACTGGATGGCCCTGGACAAGGTCGCCAACTGGATCGCCGAGCGCGGCTACTCCTCCTGATCCAGCACACCGACGAGATCCAGCACCGACGGATCCATCACCGACAAGGGCCGGCCCTCACGCGGGGCCGGCCCTCGCGCGTCCCCGGCGGCTCAGGACTCCGGCGCGATCCGGCGCAGACTGCCCGCGTCGGACACGATGACCGCCTCCATCGGGCACGAGTCCGCGGCGTCCATCAGCGCGTCGTCCGGTGCCACCCGCTCGGCCAGCGGGCGGGACAGCCCGTTCACCAGCACGAAGTGCTTCGGCGCGATGCCCGCACAGATCCCCGCCCCGATACACCGGGCGGGATCGACGTGCACCCGCCACTGCTCGTTCGTCGCGCTCATCTGGTCACCAGCTCACCGGCATGGCGACCAGCCCCCGGACCAGCAGGCCGCTCTTCCAGGTCAGCTCGGATTCCGGCACGGCCAGCCGCAGGCCGGGCACGCGTGCGATCAGGGTCTCCAGGACAACCTGGAGTTCCATCCGGGCGAGCTGCGCGCCGACACAGTGGTGCACCCCGTGCCCGAAGCCGAGATGGGGGTTGGCCTGCCGGGCCACGTCGAGCCGGTCCGGCTCGGCGAACACCGTCTCGTCGCGGTTGGCCGAGGCGATCGACACCACCACCGGCTCGCCGGCCCGCACCAGTACGCCGCCGAGTTCGACGTCCTCCAGGGCGTACCGGGCGAAGGCCGAGGACGCGCCGAGCGGGATGAACCGCATCAGCTCCTCGACGGCGACCGGCACCAGGTCCGGCCGGCCCCTCAGCCGGGCCCACTCGTCGGGGTTGGTGAGCAGCGTGTAGAGGAAGTTGGGGATCTGGGTCACGGTGGTCTCGTGCCCGGCCGCGAGCAGCCCGGCGGCCAGCCGCACGACCTCGTCCTCCGCGAGCCGGTCGTCGGCGTCCCGGGCCCGGACCATCGCGCCCAGCAGGTCGTCGGTGGGTCGCTCCCGCCGCAGCTCGATCAGGTCACCCATGTACGCGAACAGGTTGTCGATGTACTCCTGGGCCTGCTCCGGGCTGAGCGAGGTCGTCGACACGATCGCCTCGGACCAGGTGTGGAAGCGGTGCTGGTCGGCCACGGGAACGCCGAGCAGGTCGCAGATGACCCGGATCGGCAGTGGGGTGGCCAGGTGCTCCACCAGGTCGGCCGGTGGACCGGCGGCGAGCATGCCGTCGACCAACTCGTCCGCCACCTGCCTGGTGCGGGGCCGCAGTTCCTCGACCCGCCGGGCCGTGAACGCCTTCGCCACGAGCCTGCGCAGCCGGGTGTGCTCCGGCGGATCCATGGACAGGATCCCGCCCTCCTGGCGCCGTTCCGCGCTGCGGGGCTCGTCCCGCCCCACCGCGGCGGCCCGGCTGAACCGGGAGTCGCCGAGCACGGCCCGGACGTCGGCGTGCCGGGTGGCGAGCCAGGCCGGCTCACCGAACGGCATCCGGATCCGGGTGAGGGGTTCGTCCCGGCGCAGCCGGGCGTAGCTCGGATCGAGATTGAGCCGGTCGGGGGTGCTGAACGGGTAACGGTGGGCGGTCGTCTCGGGTGCCTCGGTCACCGGATGACTTCCTCTCGTCACGGCGCCCCAAGGGGTGGGCGCCGGTCCGGCCGGGAAGACTCGACGTTGAGTCATGTTCCGACTGCGGATAGTAGCGAGAGTGGTCGATCCTTCGCTAGCGGTCAGCGTCGATCTGTCACAAACCGCGGTCCCGGGCCGCCGGTGACGACGACCCGGGACCGCGCGAGGTCAACGAGGCTGCTCGCCTTCACCGGTACGCGCCTGAGCCTGGTCGACACCCCTGTCGATCTGCTCGCCGTACCTGCCGCCGGTGCGCTTGTCGACCATGTCGCCGGCCTTCTCCAGACCCTGGTCGACCTGCTTTTCGTGCTTGTCGACGAACTCCTTGGCCTTGTTCATGAAGTCGCTCATGCGGGGCCTCCTAGCTCCGGGTTCGATCGTTGCCTTCCCGGGTGCCGGGGGCGCAAACGCGACCGGAAAGGCCGCCGGCGGTACGGCCGGACGCCCTGGTCGGTGCCCGTCCCGCCGTCACGACACCGGCGGCCCATCTAGCGTGAAAGGGGACGCGGGTGTCGAAGGGGCGCCGGCCGGGTACCGACTCGCCGGAGATCGAGGAGGGCCGACGTGGTCGCAGACGATACCGGGCGGACGCCCGAGGGGACGGCGGACCGGGCCCAGGGCCCCCGGCAGGCGTGGGCCGCGCTGCCCTGGCTGGTCCGTTCGGCGGTGGTGTGGAGCGCCTGCCTCGTGGTGGTCGTCGCCGGGCTCTACCTGTTGGGGAAGATCGCGGTGCTGCTCGCGCCGCTGGCCATCGCACTGGCCGTCACCATCTTCCTCACCGCGCTGCTCGACCCGGTGCAGCTCGCGTTGCGCCGGCTCCGGCTGCCCGCCGCGGCGGCCGCCCTGCTCACCGTGCTGCTGCTGCTCGGCGTGCTGTTCGGTGTCGGCGCGCTGGTCTGGAACCTGACGGCCAACCAGTTCAGCGAGCTGAGCCAGGAACTGGGACAGGGCCTGAGCCGGACCAGGGACTTCGTCACCTCCACGCTGCCCGTCAGCGACCAGCAGCTCGACCGGCTACTCGACCAGGCCCGGCAGGGCTTCGGCCAGAGCTCGCTCGACCCGGTGTCCAGCGCCCGTACGGCCGCGGAAGTGGTCGGCTCGGTGCTGCTCGCGCTCGTGCTGCTGTTCTTCCTGCTCAAGGACGGCCGCTCCATGTGGCACTGGACGCTGTCCCGGATGACCGGACCGAACCGATCGGTGACCGCGGAGGCGGGCCGGGTGGGCTGGCGGACGCTCGGCGCGTACAGCCGGGGCACGATGATGATCGCCGCGATCGACGCGATCGGCATCGGCCTGGCGCTGGTGGTGCTCCGGGTGCCGCTGGCCTTCCCGCTCGCGCTGATCACCTTCTTCGGCGGATTCGTTCCGATCATCGGGGCGACCGTGGCCGGTGCCGTGGCGGTGCTGGTCGCGCTCGCGGCGAAGGGACCCGTGATCGCCCTGCTGGTCCTGGCCGCCGTGATCGCCGTACAGCAGGCGGAGGGCAACATCCTGGAGCCGCTGATCATGAAGCGGCAGGTGCGCCTGCACCCGGCGGTGATCCTGGTGGCGGTCACCGCCGGCACCCTGATCGCCGGTATCGCCGGCGCCTTCGTCTCGGTACCGATCACCGCCGTCGTCTGGCGGATCATCGACACCGTCCAACAACACCGCCACCCCGCCACCCCCGCCCCTCAGGCACCGCCCCGTTGATCATCGCGTTCCTCAGGCACCGCCCCGTTGATCATCGCGTTCCTCAGGCACCGCCCCGTTGATCATGGCGTTAGCGGCGGAATTGACCTCCATCGCTGCCGCCAACGCCATGATCAACGGGGACTGGCCGGGGACTACCTGGGGAGGTGGGTGGTGAACCAGGTGGTGGTGCGGGTCGCGACCTGGTCCAGGGTGCCGGGCTCCTCGAAGAGGTGGGTGGCGCCGGGGATCACCGTCAGCTCGGCTGTGCCGGGCAGCGCCGCCTGCGCCTGCTCGTTCAGCGTGATCACCTGGTCGTCCAGGCCGCCGACCAGCAGCAGCGTGGGCGCGCGTACCTGACCGAGGGCCGGCCCGGCCAGGTCGGGACGGCCGCCCCGGGAGACCACCGCGCCGACCAGCTCCGGTCGGGCAGCCGCCGCCACCAGCGCGGCGGCGGCCCCGGTGCTGGCCCCGAACAGCCCGATCGGCGCCGGGCCGAAAGGCCGCTCCGCCGCCAGCCAGTCCACGATCGCGGCGAGCCGGTCGGCGAGCAGGCGGATGTCGAAGCGCAGCTCGGCCGTCCGGGCGTCCACCTGTTCCTCGGCCGGGGTCAGCAGGTCGACCAGCACGGTGCCGAGGCCGCCCCCGTTGAGCACGTGCGCCACGGCCGTGTTGCGCGGACTGTGCCGGGAGCTGCCGCTGCCGTGTGCGAAGAGCACCACACCGGCCGGCTCCGGCGGGATCAGCAGGTCCGCCGGCAGTTCGGCGCCCCCCGCCGGGATCGTCACCGCCGCACTGCGTACGTCCGGTTCGCTGCGTACGTCCATTCCGGCCTCCATCGTCCTCGGTCCGCCCCGCATACCCGCCCGGACGACCGCCAAGCGGCCCCCGGCCCGCCGCCCAGGTACGCCCGCCGTCGGCCGTTGGCGGCCGCCGGGAGGGGGTTGACTGGCACCGGTCGCGTCGGGCGGCCACGCCGACCTGGGCGGCGTTTGTCTGCAGGGGCCCCGGGTAGGCGGCAGCGACCGCAGACCGTACCGGCGCAACCGCGCCCCGACGGATCGCGAGGATCGCCATGGCGCAGCAGCAGCGGGCGCAGAAGCAGCAGCCAGAGTCCCGGCAGCAGGCCGCCGACCGGGACCGGCGGGATCAGGACATCGAACGCGGCCGGGACTGGGCGGACGACGCGGCCCAGGCACGTACGGCCGACGACCCGCGGGCGATGGCGCCCCGCGACGCCGCCGGCCGCCCCTCACAGGGCAGGCCACTCTGACCGGAACCGCCGTCCGCCGCTCGTCGGCGGGGCCACGCTGACCGCCGCCGCCGGCCCGCCACCACGGGCCGGCGGCGCGCGTCACGACCGGCCGGCGACGCGCGTCACGAACGGCCGGCGGACCGCCACCACGACCGGCGGCGCGTCACGGCTCGTTCTCGGGCAGGCGGAGCAGTGGGGCGCGACCCGGTGCCTGCTCCGGGGCCGGCCCGGACACCTCCGCATGGGGGATCGGCACCGTCACCGGCTCCGCGTGGGTGACCCGCACCGGCTCGCCGTGATGGCGCAGCTCCAGCACGTCCTCCGGGTCGGCGTGCCGCAACGCGTACGTGGTCTGGTGCGGCCGGACCTCCACCCGCAGCCGCATCCCGCGCCACTGCAGGGAGAACTCCAGCCGCGCGAGCCGGCTGGACAGCCGTGGCGCGAACGACAGGTTGCCGTCGTGGTCGCGTAGCCCGCCGAACCCGGCCACCAGGGCGATCCACGCCCCGGCGAGCGAGGCCATGTGCACCCCGTCGCGGGTGTTCTCGTTGAGGTCGTGCAGGTCCATCAGCGCGGCCTCGCGCAGGTAGATGTGCGCCAGCTCCGGGTGGCCCACCTCGGCCGCCAGCACCGACTGGGTGCACGCCGACAGCGACGAGTCCCGCACGGTCCGGCGCTCGTAGTAGAGGAAGTTGCGCAGCTTCTCCTCCGGCGTGAACGCGTCGCCGCGCCAGTGCATGGCCAGGACCAGGTCCGCCTGCTTGACGACCTGCTTGCGGTAGAGGTCGAAGTACGGATAGTGCAGCAGCAGTGGGTACTTCTCGGGTGGCGTGCCCAGGAAGTCCCACTCCTGGAGCCGGGTGAAGCCCTCCACCTGCTCGTGGACGTCGACCT
The DNA here is from genome assembly GCF_040643815.1 of Micromonospora sp. NPDC047074. Taxonomy (NCBI): domain Bacteria; kingdom Bacillati; phylum Actinomycetota; class Actinomycetes; order Micromonosporales; family Micromonosporaceae; genus Micromonospora; species Micromonospora sp. NPDC047074. The sequence goes on along the minus strand of NZ_JBEYVB010000002.1, from coordinate 8,407 downwards.
CCTCGTCGTACGGGATGTGCATGGCGGCAGCCGCGTCCCGCCAGGCGGCCGCCTCCTCGTCGGTCACGCCGAGGTGGAACGCCTCGTCGCGGTAGCGCGCCACGGCGTCGGCGGCGGTGATCAGGTTCCGCTGCGCCATCAGGTTGGTGTAGATGTTGTCGTTCTTCACCGCCGTGTACTCGTCGGGCCCGGTGACGCCGTCGATGTGGAACTGGCCGTGCCGGTCGTGGTGGCCCAGCGACCGCCACAGCCGGGCGGTCTCCACCAGCAGCTCCAGCCCGATCTCGCGTTCCAGCGCGGTGTCGTCGGTGACCTGCACGTAGCGCCGCAGCGCGTCGGCGACGTCGGCGGCGATGTGGAAGGCCGCCGTGCCCGCCGGCCAGTACGCCGACGACTCCGGTCCCTCGATGGTGCGCCAGGGAAAGGCGGCGCCCTCCAGGTTGAGCGTCCGGGCCCGCTCCTGGGCGGCGGCCAGGGTGTGGTGCCGCCAGTGCAACGCGTCCCGCACGGCGGCCGGGTGGGTGTAGGTGAGCACCGGAAGGACGAACATCTCCGTGTCCCAGAACGCGTGCCCGTCGTATCCGGGACCGGTCAGCCCCTTCGCGGAGATCGGCCGCCGTTCGGCCCTGGCACCCGCCTGGAGCACGTGGAACATGCCGAACCGGACGGCCTGCTGGACCTCCGGGTCGCCCTCCACCACCACGTCGGCGGCGTCCCAGAACTCGTCGAGGTATTCCCGCTGCTCGCGGCGGAGCCCGTCCCAGCCGTCCAGCCGCGCCCCCGCCAGGGCCGCGCCGACCTGGTCGCGCAACGCCGGCAGGGAGCGGCGGCTCGACCAGCCGTAGGTGAGGTATTTGACCACGCGCAGCGTCTCGCCGGGCTGGAGCACGCAGCCGATCGTGGTACGGACCCAGTCCTCGTACCCCTCCGACTCGATGGTCTTGCGCGCCGGGGCGTACACCTCGTGTTCCATGGCGGCGGCGACCCGCAGCCCGGAGACCTTGGTCCGGTGGATCAGCAGCCCACCGTCGTCGGTGGTGAGTTCCTCCTCGGCCTGCAACGGCGACTCCAGCACGGCCGCGACCCTGGGGTCCCGGCTCTGCGCGGGCAGCGTCTCGTTGGCCACCAGCTCGGATTGGAGGATCAGCCGCAGCGGGCCGTCCACCGCCTCCACCTCGTAGTTGATCGCGGCCACCGCGCGCTGGGTGAACGAGACCAGCCGGGTGGTACGCACCTTGACCTCGCGACCGGCCGGCGACCGCCAGTGCAGCTCGCGGTGCAGGGTGCCGGCACGCATGTCCAGGACCCGCTCGTGGGAGAGGAGTTCGCCGTACCGGACGTCGAGCGGCTCGTCGTCGACCAGCAGCCGGATCAGCTTGCCGTTGGTGACGTTGACAACGGTCTGGCCCGACTCGGGGAAGCCGAAACCGGCCTCGGCGTACGGCAGTGGGCGCAGCTCGTAGAAGGAGTTGAGGTACGTGCCGGGCAGGCCGTGCGGCTCGCCCTCGTCCAGGTTGCCGCGCAGCCCGACGTGCCCGTTGGAGAGCGCGAAGACCGACTCGGACTGGGCCAGCACGTCCATGTCCAGCCGGGTCTCCCGGATGTGCCACGGCTCGACCGGATAGGCCCGTTCCCTGATCACGCGGGTCGCCCGGAGTCGAGCAGGTCGGCCAGGTCGGTGACCACGACGTCGGCGCCGTGGGCGCGCAACTCGGCGGCCTGGCCGACCCGGTCCACCCCGACCACGTACCCGAAGCCGCCGGCCCGCCCGGCGGCGACCCCGGCCAGCGCGTCCTCGAAGACGGCGGCGTCTCGTGGGTCGACCCCGAGCAGCCTCGCGCCCGCGAGGAAGGTGTCCGGCTCGGGCTTGCCGCGCAGCCCCTCGGCTCGGGCGACGAGCCCGTCCACCCGGGCCTCCAGCAGCGGTTCCAGCCCGGCGGCGGCGACCACCTCCCGGCCGTTCGCGCTGGCCGTGACCACCGCGCGGCGCAGCCCGGCGGCGTGCGCCGCCTTCAGGTAGGCGACCGACCCGGGGTAGACGTCCACACCCTGCGTGCGCAGCCGTTCCAGCAGGAGCACGTTCTTGCGGTTGCCGACCCCGTGGACGGTGTCGGCGTCCGGCGGGTCGTCGGGTGCCCCCTCGGGCAGCACGATCCCCCGGGAGGCGAGGAACGTCCGCACCCCGTCGGCGCGTGGCCGGCCGTCGACGTAGCGGTTGTAGTCCGGCCCCGGGTCGAAGGGGCGGAAGGGTTCGCCGGAGGTCGCGGCGCGGCGGCGCAGGAAGCCGTCGAAGGTCTCCGCCCAGGCGGCGTTGTGCACCCGGGCGGTCTGCGTCAGCACACCGTCCAGATCGAAGAGACAGGCGGTCACGTGAGCAGGTAGGCCCAGCACGGTACAAACCTATCCAGCCCGGTACGCCCGCAAACCGCTTTCGGTCCGCTCGGCGCGCCGATCAGTTCGGGCGCAGCGTCCAGACCACGGTCATCTCGCCTGTCGGCTTGCCCGCCTCGGTGGCGATCTCGACGAGCACCGGAAACTCCGGCCGCTGGCCGGCCTCCAGTTCGGCTTCCACCTCGGCCGCCGGCCGGCCGAGCCGCGCGGTGGCCAGCACCGGGCCCATGGCCAGCTTCCGGTACGCGATGTCGGCCCGCACCGCGAGCGGTACGGCCCGGTCGAGCAGTTGCCCGAACGCCGCCAGCACGACCGCGCCGGAGGCGGTCTCGCCGAGGGTGAACATCGCCCCGGCGTGCGGGCCGCCGACGTGGTTGTGGGTGGCCGGCGAGTCGGGCAGCCGGACGGTCGCCCGTACCCCGCCCTCCGCCTCGGGGGCCACCTCGACGAATTCGATGCCGAGCGTACGGGCGAACGGCACGGCCTCCAGTATGCCGGCCGCCACCTGGCGCGAGTCGATGGTCATGGCCTGACGTTACTAGCCGGTAACTTCCCCGACAAGCCCGCTCTCGGCGGTAAGGAAGGGCACCTTCCTAACGCTATGCGTTAGGAAGGTGCCCTTCCTTACACTCAGCGCCAGCCGACGTCGATGCGGTCGCCGCGCTCGTCGAAGAAGTGCAGCGCGTCCATGCGTACGGAGACCGCCAGCGCGTGCCCGGCGGCGACCGCGGGATACGGCGCGAGCCGGACCGCCAGCTCGGCGGGGCGGCGGTGGTGCCGGCCCGGGTCGCTGAGCACGCTGGTCCGGGCACCGCGGGTGGTGGGGGTGGCGGTGGCCTCCTCCTCCGCGGCACGCCCGGTCAGCCGCTGCATGACCTGCCCGAAGCGCCGCAGGCCACGCTGGCCGGCGGGCGCCTCGACCCGGGCGCCCATCTCGTCCACCACGATCGCCGTGGCCCCGATGTCGAGGTAGGCGAGCGACTCGTGCCCGTGGTGCTCCAGGTAGCGGATCCGGCCGTGCAGCACGGCTCCCTCAGCGTCCGGCGAGACCGGGGTGAGCGCCTCGGCCCGCATCCCGACCACGATCCGCTCGCCGTGGTAGTGCGCGACCGCCCGGCTCCGGATGTCGTCCCAGGGCAGGTAGAGCGCCTGGTCGCCGAGGGTGAGCGTGACGTAGCGGTCGAGGTGGACGTAGACCGAGGCCTCCAGCAGGTTCATCCGCGGGCTGCCGAGGAACGCCGCCACGTAGAGGGTGGCCGGTCGGCCGTAGACCTGGGTGGGGGTGCCGACGTCCTGGAGCACGCCCTTGCGCATGATGGCGACCCGGTCGGCCATGGTCAGCGCCTCGGCCTGGTCGTGCGTCACGTAGATGGTGGTGACGCCCAGCTCCCGGGTCAGGCCGGAGATCTCCGCACGCAGCTCGGCCCGGAGGCCGCTGTCGAGGTTGGACAGCGGCTCGTCCATCAGGAACAGCCCGGGGCGACGGACGATCGCCCGACCCATCGCGACCCGCTGGCGCTGCCCGCCGGAGAGCTGGCTGGGCTTGCGGCCGAGCACGTCGCCGATGCCGAGCGCGCTGGCCACGTCGGTGACCCGCTCGCCGCGCGGCTCGGGCTCCAACCCGGCCAGCTTGAGCGGGAAGGCGATGTTGTCGCCGACGGTCATGTGCGGGTAGAGCGCGAAGTCCTGGAAGACCATCGCGATCTTCCGGTCGCGCGGGGGCAGGTCGTTGGCGAGCTCGCCGTCGAGCATCACCGCGCCCGAGGTCGGTTCCTCCAGCCCGGCGACCATCCTCAGCACCGTGGACTTCCCGCAGCCCGAGGGGCCCAACAGCACCATGAACTCGCCGTCGTTGACGTCGAGATTGACGCTGTCGACGGCGAGGGTGCCGTCCCTGAACACCTTGGTGACATCCTTGAGCGCGACGGTGGTCACCGTGCCCTCCCCCCAGCTCGTCGGCCGAACACCGAATGACTGTGACCAGGATCATCCGATTCGCACATCGGGTAAACGTTCCATGTTCGAGTTGTGTCGGCCCTGTAAACACCCACCAGGCGCGCAACTCCGCAAATCAGCAGCCGGGCGCGCCGTCCATCGACGGCTGTTCGCCGAGGAAGACCCGGCGGACGACCCGCTCGGCGGCGTGCCCGTCGTCGAGCGCGCAGAACCGGGCCCGGAACCGCTGCCGGGCCTTCCGCGCCGCCTCCGAGTCGACCTCGCCGGCCCGGAACAGGTCGAGCAGGCCGGTGAAGCTGGTGGCCACCGCGCCCGGCGGCTCCGCCGTCACGTCGAAGTAGACGCCACGGGCCAGCCGGTACGCCTCCCAGTCGGGGGCGTAGACGACGATCGGCCGGTCGAGCACGGCGTAGTCGAACATCGCCGAGGAATAGTCCGTGATCAGCGCGTCCGCCACGAGATAGAGGTCCTCCACGCGCGGGTGACCGCTGACGTCGCGTACCCGCTCCCGCTCCGCCGGACGCCGGGTCCGCCGGTCCCGGTCGTGGAAGTAGTGGCTGCGCATCAGCAGCCGGGCGGCCGGACCGAGCACGTCGAGCAGCCGCTCCGGGTCGAACGGCGGCCGGTACCCGGGCAGGTGCTCCCGGTGCGTCGGGGCGTACAGGACGACCTGCTCGCCGAGGCCGAGGCCGAAGCCGGCGCGCAGCCGGAGCACCTCCTCGGCGGTCGCGGTGACCAGCCGGTCGTTGCGCGGATAGCCGACCTCCAGGGTGGTGTACCCGGCGGGGTACGCCCGCTCCCACATCTGGCTGGAGAAGCTGTTCGCGCTGACGCTGTAGTCCCACCGGTCCACCCTGCGCAGCAGCCCGGCGAAGTCCATCCCGACCGCGCCGATCGGGTAGCGCTGCTGGTCGAGCCCCATCACCTTCACCGGTGTGCCGTGGTGGGTCTGCACGTGCACCGTGCCCGGACGCTTGCGGACGAAGTCCGGGAAGTTGACGTTGTTGATTAGCCACCGCGCCCGCGCCAGCGCCCGGTAGTACGCGGGCGTCCCGGCGACCACGTACTCGACGCCCTCGGGCACGGTGTGCACCCGGTCCCGTCGGACGATCCACACCCCGCGGACCTCCGGCGCCAGCCGCCGGGCCGCCTCGAAGACGGCGGCCGGGTTGTCCGAGTAGCCGCGGTACCAGTAGGCGGCGTAGACGGCGAGCGCCGGATCGACCGGCCGGCGCAGCTCGGCCCGGTAGTACTCGCGCAACAGGGTGTCCCGGGCCAGCCGGGCGGCGCGCCGGGCCCGGGGTGCCACCCGCCGCCTCGCGCCCCGGGCGGTACGCCGGGCCGCGTCCCGCGCCCGGTAGGCGGTACGCAGCGCGCTGAAGGTCCGCCAGCGGCCGGCGGCGACCAGCCGGTGCTTGAGCCCTTCCGTGCCCTCCGGCGCCGGGTATCCGCCGGGGGGCAGCCAGCGCGCGTGGTCGGCGGTGATCTGGGCGAAGAAGGCCGGCCGCAGCTCGGGGGCGATCCGGTCCCCGTTGCCGAGCACGGTCAGGTAGTGCCAGATCATCCGCTCGAAGACGGCGGGCCGCAGGTCGTCGACCGCCGGGCCCCAGGAGTCCATCAGCCGGAACACCCGGTGCCACTGTTCGAACACCTCGAAGTGCCGGTCACCCCTGGTCCTGGTGATCGCGCCGGCCCGGCGCTGCCGGTAGTTGACGCAGACGCGGTCGAGCACGCCGATCCGGTCGGCCGCCATCAGCACCGGGTAGCTGAACGAGACGTCCTCGTACCAGCCGGGGGCGAAGCGCAGCCCCTGATCGAGCAGGAACTGCCGGTGGACCAGCCGGTTCCAGGCGGTGTGCAGCAGCCGGAGGGTCTCGGGCCGGTCCCGCAGCCGGAAGGTCTCCTCGCCGGGCGGCTCCGGGAAGACCTCGGCCATCGCGCTGGGGCTGGCGGCGTTGTTCCAGTGCGTCCGGACGTGGTCGACCAGGAGCACGTCCGGCCGGGTGGCGCGGAGCCGCTCGGCCACCTCCGGGAGGCAGTCCGGGGCGAGCCAGTCGTCGCCGTCGACGAACCAGACGTACTCGCCGACGGCCCGGTCCAGCCCGATGTTGCGGGCCGGACCGAGCCCCACGTTCCGCGGCAGCCGGACGGCGTGCAGCCGCCGGTCCCGGGCCGCGTACTCGGCGAGGATCTCGCCACTGTCGTCCGGCGAGCAGTCGTCGACCCCGATCACCTCGATGTCGGCGACCGGCTGGTCGAGGATGGAGTCCAGGCACTCGCGCAGGTAGCCCTGCACCCGGAAGGCCGGCACGACGAAGCTGATCAGTGTCATCGGCCGGCCCCTCCGTCAGCCCGGCGTGCGACCTCCCGCTCCGGCCAGGCCCACCGACGCCCGCGCGGCGCGGGCGGGCAGGACGACCCAGGCGAGGACGACACTCCCCACGAAAACCACGAGAAGGTACGCACCGAGTGTAGCCATGCCGATAGCCGCAAAACCGACGATCGCGGCCAGCGCCAGCAGCACCGACCGCCCCTCCCAGCCCAGCGTGCCGCCGTGCAGCGGCGGGGCCGACTGCCGCTTCTCCAGCCGCGCCGTCAGGTCGTAGTGGTGCAGGGTCAGCACGAAGACGTACCCGAAGACGAGCCACGGCGGCACCTCGCCGACCACGCCGACCGCGATGGCGAACAGGAACTCGCCCGCCCGCAGCGCGGCCGGCACCAGCCAGTCCAGCGGCCCGCCGTGCGCCGCCCCGGCACCGAGCCCGGCGGCCAGCAACACGACCAGCGCGACCGGCACCGCCCACCGCAGGCCCTCCGATCCCGTGCCGCCGACGCCGAACAAAGCCGCCACCAGCAGCGCCGCCGGGCCCAGCGCCGCGACGACCGCCAGCGTCAGCGGCCCCACCGGGCGGATCACCGGCAGGAACCGGGCCAGCGGGCCGTCGTCGCGGTACAGGGTGGCGTCGACCGTGTCCAGCACCGGCACCCGCATCCAGCGGGCCCGCAGGGTACGCAGCGCCCCGGTGTACGCGAACGCCAGCACCCCCCAGGCCAGCACCGCGTACAGGCTGACCAGCGGGCCGAACAGCGCCACGGTCAGCGCGATCAACGCCCACCGCTCCCCGATCGGGAAGACCACCGTCCGCTTCAGCCAGTACGACACCGAACCCGTGTCGGCCTGCACCCGGTTCGAGGCGGCGTTCAGCTTGTCGCCGATGCCGCCGCCGGAGGTGCCGACCGCCTTCGGCCGGCGGGCCGCCTCGTCGTGCAGCACGCCGTACCAGGTGTCCGTCATGTGCCGGACGGTCTGCAGGGTGATCGCGGCGATCGCCAGCGCCCAGCCGTACCGGAAACCGGCCTGGGTCGCCCCGTAGCCGAGCCCGGCGTAGACCACGTACTCCTTCGCCCGGTCGGCCATGGTGTCCAGCCAGCCGCCCCAGGCACTGAAGTGCCGGGTGTAGCGGGCGAGCTGGCCGTCCACGCAGTCCAGCACGAAGCCGAGGTAGAGCAGCACCGCCCCGGCGACCAGCGCGGGCCGGTCTCCCACGCCGAAGAGCACGGCGGCGGCCACCGCGAAGGCCACCGAGATCATCGTGACGCCCGTCGGGCCGAGCCCGAGCTTCGCCGACGCCTTCGTCACGTACGGCGACCAGGTGCTGACGAAGAAGGTGGTGAAGAAGTCGTCGCGTTCCTTGACCGAGAGCTTCAGCTCGGCCCGGTCCTCGTCGACGGCGGCCACCGCCGCCTCCGCGCTGGCCAGCCCCGTCGGGTCGGCCACCCGGTGCGCGACGAGCAGCCGTACCCGCTGGGCGAAGGTCAGCACGCCGAGCCCGGCGAGGCCGGCGAAGAGCCGGTCCACGGCGGGCCCGACCGGCACCGGCGCGGCGGCCGGCGGCGCGCCGACGGGCACCCCGGCGGCTGCACGCTGGGCGGGCGCCACCCCGGCGGCGGGCGCCCCGGCGGCACACCCTCCTGGTGGAGGTCGAGGGGCGGCAGGGCATCGCCCAGCTCTTCGGGACCGATCCCCTGCCGTACGAGGAGCGGCACCTGACCGACGCGC